>NZ_QOSD01000020.1:0-689896 GCF_008368905.1 Bacillus sp. SH5-2 | reverse complement strand
ACAGGTGCTACTGGCGCTACTGGCG
Source organism: Bacillus sp. SH5-2 (assembly GCF_008368905.1). Taxonomy (NCBI): domain Bacteria; kingdom Bacillati; phylum Bacillota; class Bacilli; order Caryophanales; family Bacillaceae; genus Bacillus; species Bacillus sp. SH5-2. The sequence goes on along the minus strand of NZ_QOSD01000020.1, from coordinate 689,871 downwards.
CTACTGGTATCGGAGTTACCGGACCTATTGGGCCTACTGGACCTAGCTTCCCTGTAGCAACAATTGTTGTAACAAACAACATTCAACAAACAGTACTACAATTTAATAACTTTATTTTCAGTACTGCAATTAACGTAAACAATATTATCTTTAATGGCACAGATACAGTTACAGTTATCAACGGTGGTATTTATGTAATTAGCGTATCTATTTCTACAACTGCGCCAGGATGCGCGCCTCTTGGAGTAGGAATTTCAATTAATGGAGCAGTCGCAACTGATAACTTCTCTTCAAATTTAATAGGCGACTCACTTTCATTTACTACAATCGAAACGTTAAGAGCTGGTGCAAACATTTCTGTCCAATCCACTCTTAACGAGATTACAATCCCTGCAACAGGAAACACTAACATTCGTCTAACTGTATTTAGAATTGCTTAAATTTCACTATTTATTATTTATGGCAAATAAAAAAAGAGCGAGAAATTCGCTCTTTTTTGTTATGTACAATAATTCATTACTATTCTAATTCAATTGAAACATTTTTTTGTGGTACAAATGTAGAGATTGCATGTTTATAAATAAGCTGTTGCTTACCTTCTGTTTCCAGTAGGACTGTAAAATTATCAAATCCTTTAATTAATCCACGAAGCTGGAAACCGTTTAATAAGTACAGCGTAACAAACGTATTCTCTTTACGGAGTTGATTTAAAAACTGATCTTGAATATTGATAGATTGCTTCATGTCGAATCCTCCTCTTTTTCTCTACTTACTATTATTCGACTTTAATTGTAATTTTCCTTCTATGTATCGTAAAATTTCTGACGTTTTTTCACCGTCTGTAACATCAAACCATGTGACATCCATCTTATTACGGAACCACGTTAATTGACGTTTTGCATAACGACGTGAATTTGTCTTTAATTGTGATACCGCTTCTTCTAAAGAGACTCGATCCTCAAAATAATCATATATCTCTTTATACCCAATCGCTTGAATAGATTGACAATCTCGTATCCCTCTATTATACAATCCTTCTACTTCTTCTAATAAACCTTGTTCCATCATCAAATCAACTCGTAAGTTAATGCGATCGTATAGCATTGCTCGATCCATTGTCAAGCCAATTAATGACACATCATACAGCAACTCTTTTTCTTGTTTCTCAATTTGTTCACTCATTTTTTCGCCCGTCGTGTGGAAAATTTCTAACGCCCGAATGACACGTCGTACATTATTTGCATGAATACGTTCCGCACTTTCTGGATCTACTTCTTGCAATTTTTCATGTACATATTCTACACCACGTTCTAAAGCTAACTTTTCCATTTGTTCTCGGTATATCACATCACCAGCATCATCTGTAAACTGATAATCGAATAAAACAGATTGTATATAAAGACCGGTTCCACCAACTATAATCGGTAATTTACCACGCTCTGTAATCTCTCGAATATGCTTACGAACACGTTCTTGAAATTCTGCGACGGAAAATGAATCTTCCGGATCTTTTATATCGACCATATAATGTGGAATTCCATCCATCTCTTCTTTCGTCACCTTTGCAGTTCCAATATCCATTGTGCGATAAATTTGCATGGAATCACCACTAATAACTTCACCGTTCAATGCTTTTGCAAGATCGATACTTAACTTCGTCTTCCCAACAGCCGTTGGCCCAATGATGACAGCAACTTTTTCACGTTGCACTTCTCCCATATCATTCAACTCTCTTTATGTAATGTACTCCATCTATTGATTATACCCAATCTTAACAATTTTAACGACATTATTGCAAGTTCTTTCAATTCGGTACATGAAATTTCATATAAAAAAAGAACATAGTTTGTCCAAATCTGCATATACATGATAAAAATCGTTCGGAGAGGATGCGTTAACTATGAAACAATCCACTATCAATTTTGCAGCATTAACAAATGACCTCATTTTGGCTACCGCTACAAAAGAACAAAATTGTTCACAAGAAGAATTATACTTCGCCTTAAATTGTTTACTACGTTCCTTTTATTCTACCCTTCAAGAGACAACCTTACATTCGGAAAATGCACATACAGAGTATATGCAAACTCAATTTTGCAGCGCATATAAAATTATTACAGGTAAAACAATTTATCCATTTCAATAATCATTTTTGAGACGAAAGTGTTCTATCACAAAATAATAAAAAGCGGTTGCTTACATATTTTCAAGCAACCGCTTTTTTCACATTAATAAAAGGTAAATTATTGTATAACTTTCACTTTTACAGATTTACGTCCCCAGCTATTAGCACTACCATCTGAACCAACTAGAACATCAATACGATTTCCTTTAATCGCACCACCAGTATCTCCAGCAATCGCTTCTCCGTATCCTTCTACCCATACTTTTGATCCAAGTGGAATTACTTTAGGATCAACAGCAATTACTTTCATATTTGGGTTCGCCGTTAAATCATGCCCCATTGCAGTTAGTACACGACCACCATACGAACCATTCTCACTCGGATTTGCTGTATAGGCTGTCGCTTCTACTGTTATTTCACGACCACCACCTGTAGGTGCACTAGTTTCAGTAGATTTTGCAACTGGTTTCGCAGCTGGCTTTGCTTTTCCTACAGGTTTACTTGATTCTACATTCTTAACAGATTCCTTACTCTTAACTGCTGTATTATTTTTAACCGGCGTATTTACTCTAGCCAGCGCTTCATCTTGCGTCACAACTTCTTTCTTTTCAATCACAGGTGCCGTTCCTGTTAAAAATGGCACGTGAACATATCCGACTTTTCCATTGTAATCGAATTGTAACCATTCATTTTGAACTTGATTTGTCGTTTCAATCACATCATCTTTATTCAGTTTACCAAGAACTTCAGAGCCAGTATTCGCTCCAGCACGAACATTTAATACGCTCGCCGTTACATAATATGTACTTTTTGTAAATTCAGCACTTACAAACGCTTCTTTACCATCCAACTTAATTTTCGTCCATCCATTTTCTGTATTTATCACATCTAATTTATTTCCACTCAACATTTTACCTACAAGCTTTGACTCTACAGTTGGGTTTTCTCTAACATTTAATACATCTGTTGTTACAATCGTTTCTGCTTTCGCAGAACCTGCAAAAATCCCAAGACCAAAAACTGCCGCCGTTGCTATACCTAATAATTTTTTCATGAATAGCCTCCATTTGCTTTGTTTTCGTATTTTTATTATAGCAACAGATTTTTAGGATTTTTAGAAATCACACAATTACAAACCATTCGTAATATACGATTAATGAGTTGTAACATAAATTTCCATATTAATAAATTCCATTTCCAATAGAATTCCCAATAGTTTTCATATATTTTCCACATACAAGCACCAGAATTTTTTTCCAAAAAAAATTACAGTATTACTTTTTTGTTACAAAAAATTCACATTTCATTACATCTTTTACCAAAATTCATCATTCTTCAATTATTAACCTACTTTTTTGTAATAAAAAAGAGCAGCTAATAGCAGCTACTCCCTTTTCATTTGTTATTTAATTTTTTTTCCAAATCCCCATCATAAGAGCTGAAACAACTGTCCCTATTAATATAGAGAAAATATATAGTAATGGTTTATTTACTAATGCGATAACAAACAATCCACCATGTGGTGCTGGTAATGTAATTTGGAATAACATAGATAATGCACCCGCAATACTTGAACCAACAACACAACTTACTATCACTCGAACCGGATCTGCTGCCGCAAATGGAATCGCACCTTCTGTGATGAACGATGCTCCCATAATATAATTTGTTAAACCAGATTTACGTTCCGCTTCTGTAAACTTTGATTTAAAGAATGTAGTTGCGAATGCAATCGCAAGTGGCGGTACCATACCACCGGCCATAACTGCTGAGTGAACACCAAAGTTCCCTGCTGAGATTGCAGCGATACCAAATGTAAATGCCGCTTTATTAATTGGCCCCCCCATATCGATTGCCATCATACCACCTAAAATTAAACCTAATAGTATAGCATTCGTACCACCTAAACTATTTAACCAACTCGTTAACATTTCGTTTAACGCAACTACAGGTGGATTAACTACTTTTAACATGATAACACCTGTAATTAATAACCCCAATACTGGATAAAGCAAGACTGGTTTAATCCCTTCTAACTGCGCTGGTAAACTAGAAAATAACTTTTTCAACCCAACAACAACATACCCCGCTAAGAAACCAGCGATTAATCCACCTAAAAAGCCAGCATTCGCTTGTGCCGCCAAAAATCCTCCAACAACACCAGGCATAAAACCAGGTCGATCAGCAATAGAACTTGCAATAAATCCAGCTAAAATTGGTACAAGGAATAAAAAGGCTCCTTTTTCTCCACCACCAATGGTCATTAACATTTCAGCAATAGGACCTTCCGCCTTAATTCCACCGAACATAAATGCTAATGCGATTAAAATCCCGCCACCAACAACGAATGGAAGCATATTACTTACACCGCTCATTAAATGCTTATAAATTTCTAATCCTTTTTCTTTCTCTGCACTTTCTGTCTTCCCATCTTCTTTTATTCCTTTAAAGATCGGTGCATCTTGTTTTACGGCTCGATTAAGAAGAGTTTCCGTTTTTCTAATCCCGTCAGCGACTGGCACTTGAATAACATGTTTCCCAGCAAAACGGTTCATTTCTACTTGTTTATCTGCCGCAACAATTATAGCCGTTGCGCGTTCAATATCCTCTTTTGTTAAACCGTTTTTTATACCTGTTGATCCGTTCGTTTCAACTTTAATCGCTATTCCTAGCTCTGCTGCTTTTGCTTTTAAGCTATCCGCAGCCATATATGTGTGAGCGATTCCAGTCGGGCAAGCCGTAACAGCTAATACGTATGGTTCATTTCCTTCTGGTTTTGCAACCTCAATGTCAGCTTCTTCTTTTTCATTTTCTTTTTCATCAAATAAACGAAGAAGTTCCTCTTCATCCTTTGCTTCTAATAATTGCTTACGAAACCCTTCATCCATTAATAGTGTAGATAGACGTGATAACGTTTCTAAATGAGTATTATTCGCCCCTTCACTCGCAGCAATCATAAAGAATAAATGCGCAGGCTGTCCGTCAAGCGATTCATAGTTGATACCGCTTACACTTCTACCGAAACAAATAGCTGGTTGCTTAACAGCTTTTGTTTTCGCATGAGGTATCGCAATCCCTTCACCAATGCCTGTTGTACTTTGTGACTCCCGCTTTAAAATAGCTTCTTTAAATTCGGCTTTACTATTTAAACGATTTGCCCCGTTTAATTTTTCAACTAATTCATCTATGACAGCTTCTTTATTTGAAGCTGTCAAATTCATAATGACTGTATCCCTTTTTAATAGTTTTGTAATTTTCATATGTTGCTTCCCCCTATCGCTTAGTTACAATTACTTGCGACAATAATTCTTCTACTTTTTCCTTTTCACATAAATCAGCTGAAAATGCTGTTGCACTCCCTGTTGCAACACCATATTGAAATGCCTTTTCAATATCTTTCGTCTGTTCATATTTACCTACAAACCCTGCAACGAGAGAATCTCCAGCCCCAACCGAATTAATTACAACACCTTTTGGAACAGTCGCTTCATATATTCCGTCTGCCGTAAATAATATAGCTCCCTCGCCCGCCATTGATACGATAACGTGCTCTACACCTTGTTCGATTAATTTTCTTCCATGCGGTAAAATAGATTCTACTGTTGAAATCTCTACTCCGAATAACTCACCAAGTTCATGATGATTAGGCTTTATTAAAAACGGCTTATTTTTAATTCCATGCTGCAGTGCACTTCCGCTTGCATCTACTACTACGCGAATACCTTTTTCAGCCCCAAACGCTGCGATTGATTCATAAAAAGTTGTTGGGATAGATGCCGGTACACTTCCAGCTAGTACAACACAATCTCCCTTCTTCATACTTTCGATTTGTTTCATTAATTGTTCAAATTGTTCATTTGTCACGCTAGGCCCTTGCCCATTTAATTCTGTTTCTTCCTGCCCTTTTATTTTCACATTAATTCGAGAATCTCCATCTACTTGGACGAAGTTTGTTGTTACACCTTCCGCCTGTAATACATCTTTAATAAATCGACCGGTAAATCCACCAGTAAATCCAAGCGCTATATTTTCAACACCTAAACGCTGGAGAACGCGAGAAACATTAATCCCTTTCCCTCCAGGAAACTTCATATCTTTCTCTGCTCGATTTACTGCGCCTAAATCTAAGGAATTAACTTGTACTACATAATCAATAGATGGGTTTAAAGTAACGGTATAGATCATTGTTTATCAGCCTCAATTACATTGGTTTGTCTTTTATATTTTTCTAAATCAATTTCTAAATGGTTTGTAATAATATTTGCCTCTTCAACATTGGCAATTTTCGCAAACGCAACTTCCGAAAACTTACTTTCATCAATTAAGAAATATCCTTCGTTCGCTAACGTTAATGCCATTTGTTTCAAAAGTGCCTCTTCTGGATCTGGCGTTGTAAAACCAAGCTGTTCATGTACACCATTCGCTCCTAAAAAACATTTATCAAAACGGTACTTCTGCATACTTTCCTGGGCCATTGCACCAATTAAAGCTTTCGTCCTACTCTTCATCATTCCGCCTAGTAAATATGCACGAATATTATTTTCAACTAAAGCTTCAATATGCATAAGTCCATTTGTAACGACAGTAACATCTTTATCTATTAAAAATGGAATCATTTCAAATGTTGTACTTCCTGCGTCTAAATAAATGCAATCTCCTTGTTCAACCAGGTTAGCTGCATACTTCGCAATTTGTTGTTTTATTTGAATGTTTTTGGATGATTTTTCAACCATCGTTGGCTCCTGTCCTTTTCCTGTTAAAACAGCCGCACCACCATGAACTCTTTTTAATAACCTTTGTTTTTCCAATTGTGCTAAATCACGACGAATTGTCGACTCAGAGCTTTCTGTTCTTTCCACTAATTGTTGTAATTTTACAACCTTCTGTTCTTTGACAAGTTGCAATATCATTTGATGACGTTCAGGAGTTAACATTTTATTCACCTCTTCTTTGATTACAGTATAATGAAAACGATCACAAAAATCAACCACAAACGTTCATAAATAACCAAATTCGGTCACTAACGTTTATAAACAACAAAAAAGAAACCCATTTGATCTAATAATCAAATGGGTTTCTTTACTTGATTCACTTATAAAGAAGCTTTATATATACTTAAAACATCGTCGTTATTTAATTTTTTAAAGTTACCAAATTCACCATAAGCCATCGCTTTATCCGCCATTAAGTTAATCTCATTTTCCCCAATACCGTAATCAGCTAAAGTTACTGGCGCTTCAATTGAAGTCCAAAATTGACGTAACGCCTCAATTCCTTCTAACGCCACCTCTTTATCTGTTTTACCGTCTGTTTCTATATTAAACACACGAATAGCGAACTGTTTAAAACGACTTATATTTTCATCTACAACATGCTTCATCCAGTTTGGGAATAAAATCGCAAGGCCACCCCCGTGCGGTATATCATGAACAGCAGAAACTGCGTGCTCAATATTATGGGTTGCCCAATCTCCTTTTACTCCCATCGCTAAAATACCGTTTAACGCCATCGTGCCGCAATATAAAATGGTTTCTCTATGCTCATAATTTTCTAAATCACTTAAAAGCTTTGGAGCAGTTTCTATTACTGTTTTTAAAATAGATTCACAATAACGATCTTGTAATTCTGTATTTGTTCCATGATGGAAATATTGCTCTAATACGTGTGACATAATATCTACCATACCGTAAATCGTTTGATCTCTCGGTACAGATGCAGTATGGGCCGGATCTAAAATGGAAAACTGCGGGAAAGTAACTGGACTACCCCAGCCATATTTTTCATTCGTTTCCCAGTTTGTAATTACAGAACCAGCATTCATTTCAGAACCTGTCGCTGCAAGAGTGAGTACAGTACCAAACGGTAACGCCTCACTAGCAAATACTTTTTTTGTTACAATATCCCATACATCACCATCATATTTACTACCAGCAGCAATCGCTTTTGTACAGTCGATTACACTTCCTCCACCAACTGCTAAAATAAATTCGACTCCATTGTCTTTACAAATTTGAATCCCTTTCTTTACTGTCGATAAACGAGGATTCGGTTCAACACCTGTCAACTCAAATACTTCCGCATTTATATCCTTTAAAATAGAAATTACATTATCATAAATACCATTTCTTTTAATGCTGCCTCCTCCATATACGAGAAGAACCTTTTTACCGAATTGTGGAATCTCAGTTTTTAACTGTTCTAATTGACCTTTACCGAAAATAAGTTTCGTTGGATTGCGAAATACAAAATTTTGCATATTCCTTTACCATCCCTTCTATATGAAAAGCAACTATACTTTTGTATACCATACTTTTTTCATTTCACAAAAATATTTGCTTAATAAAAAAATCCCAGCCTTAAAGGCTGAGATTTTTTTATTGATAATAAGGTGAGATCATTAAGTAAACAATAACACCAGATAAACTTACATATAACCAAATTGGCATCGTCCAACGTACAATTTTACGGTGACGTGTTAATTGATTCGTAAAACCAAATACAAGTGCAAACAATGCAAGTGGTACAATAATTGCTGCAAGGATAATATGTGTAATTAAAATGATGAAATACACATATTTAATGAATCCTTCTCCGCCAAAATGTGTTGCTGGCGCCAAGTAATGATACGATAAATAAGAAACACAAAATAGCAACGTCGTTGTAAATGCTGCGAGGATGAAACCACGATGCATTTTTACATTCTTTTTAATAATAGAAAATAATGCTGCTAATAAGAATACGAACGTAAAGCTATTAAAAATCGCATTTAACATTGGTAAAATTGTTACATCAAAATGTACTTCTCCTTCATAACCAACAGGTCCAAAGAATAAAAATAAAATAATCGCATTTACAATTACAGAAAGCGTTATCACAATAGGAGCATAGCTTTTCTGATTTGTTGATTGATCCACCAAAATGGTCACTCCCTCTTCCTTCAAATATGTATACGTAACCTCACTATTTTAACATATTATTCACAGTGTAAATGTGACAATAGTTTGACACAGCAAGACAAGACAAAGAAAAAAATCCTTCTTAATAAAACTTCTTAAGAAGGATTTTATCGCTTTATTATTTAAATAGCAATGTAATTAGTTTTTGTTAAAAAACGTGCTGCTATATGCTTGAAAAATTTCAGACACTTGATATCCCATTAATGAAATTGCTGTTAATGAAAAGAAACCAATCATAAGAAATCGAAACCACATATAAATCTCCTCCTTGTATTTAGCTTAAAAAGCATTCGCTATATTACAAGTTGAGTGGCACTCTTCATCATCACTTTCTTTTTTCTTTACAATCGCTGTTATAAATCGAATCATAAAGAAGATAACAAAAGGAATTTGTTCGTAATTTATATTGGCATAGTGTAGCAACGGCTCGCGTTGCAAATCGAACGGAGATGAGAAGGAATAGAACATACCTTGCTCTTCCACATATACGATTACAATTTTCATGCAAAATACTATTCCTAGAAACGAAACAATATCTTGCCATTCTGTCGTATATAACAGGTTATATAGCTCTAATACGTACTCTTCCATCATCATCCCCCCTTCCTTTTTTACCATTTTGCTCGCCTTCGTATAAAAAGTCAAGAAAAAAGTTTATAACCACTATGACAATAGTAATTACCCTTTTCTTTATTTGTATATGAATCTTTTCTAGCAATGATTGGATGTAGCATTTCTTAGAAAACAAGAAATTAGAATCGAATAGATTCCTCATTCTTACTTTTAGTATTCAACACCGTACTATTTTTATTTCTATTAAAAATAAAATAAGAAATTATTATAAGAACCGTAACAAACATCGTCAAAAGTGCTTGTGAACGTAAAGATTCAATTGCAAGCATCGCAACTAAAACTGCTATAATAGCTGCAATTGTAACATACGTCACATACGGGAAAAACCACATTTTCACTTTCAAATTTTGTTGTTCTACCCTTCCCATTTTTTTACGAATCTTTAAATGTGAAACAGCTATAACGAGATAAACGAGCAACGCAATCCCGCCAGATGCATTCACTAAAAATAAAAAGACTTTATCTGGAGATATATAACTAAAAACAACTCCAATATAAGCGAAGAACGTTCCGAATAAAACTGCCCGAACTGGAACACCACTACTGTTCAATTTCAAAAACGCCTTTGGAGCATCTCCTCTTTCTGCCATCGAAAAAAGCATTCTTGAGTTTGTATATAAACCCGAATTCAAACATGAAAGTACAGCTGTTAAAACGATAAAATTCATAATTTGTGCTGCCGCTGGTATTCCTATATGTTCCAGTACCGCTACAAACGGACTTTTTAGTATGTTCGCTGAATTCCATGGAAGAAGTGTAACAACTACAGCGATAGATCCAATGAAAAATACGAGAATACGCCAAATTACACTATTTGTTGCTGTTTTTACTGCTTTTACAGGTTCAGCAGACTCTCCAGCAGCTACTGCAACAATCTCAGATCCCATAAATGAAAATATTACGACAGTAATTCCAAGTAGCACCGAACTTATACCGTTTGGCATAAATCCTCCTTGTCCTACTAAATTGGAAGTGCCAGGTGCTTCCGTTCCTGGTACAAATCCTAAAATAACAGCTAGTCCAAGACAAAGGAACAAAACAATACTTATTACTTTAATAAAAGAAAACCAATATTCAAACTCTCCAAATGATTTCACTGAAAAAACATTCGTCAATGTTAATAAAATCGTTAATATTAGGCTTAATAACCAAAGCGGGATTTCTGGAATCCAGTATTGAATAATACCAGCACCTGCTGTGGCTTCTATCGCAATAACAATTACCCAGAAAAACCAATATAGCCACCCAATTGTATAACCCGCCCATGGACCAATCGCTTCTCTTGCATATGTTGCAAATGACCCACTTGTCGGGTTAATAGCTGCCATTTCCCCAAGCATTCTCATAACGAAAATAACTAGAAGTCCTGCTAATGCATATGAAACGATAGAACCTGGTCCGGCTGAATGTACAACCGCCCCACTTCCAACAAACAAACCAGCTCCTATTACGCCACCAATTGAAATCATTGTAATATGGCGTATTTTGAGGTCTTTCTTAAGATTTTTTTCCAACTCTTGTACATCCCCTTCCAAACATAATTTTGAAATTTATGTAAGAGTATTATGCGAAAAACCTTGTTCTATACTTTAAAATATATCAAAATATTCTGAATTTAACAATTGTAAGCAAGCTCCTACAGAAATTATTACATTAAGTTTAATAATTTTCCATATACAATTATTGAGAAAATTATAGTCACCTTACAAAAAAAATTTTCAGATATCATTAAATAAACAAGATTATACATCTAGACAACTTTTGTATAGGAGTGTTGATATGTTAAACAAGTTCAAATTCATTTGTTGTACGTTAGTAATTTTTTTACTGCTACCACTAGCCCCCTTTCAAGCACAAGCAGCAAACAATTTAGGATCAAAACTACTCGTTGAGTACTGACATAACTTTGATAACGGTACTGGCATTATTAAATTAAGAGACGTTTCACCAAAATGGGATGTAATCAATGTATCATTCGGGGAAACTGGTGGTGATCGTTCTACTGTTGAATTTTCTCCTGTGTATGGTTCAGATGCAGAATTCAAATCAGATATTTCTTATTTAAAAAGTAAAGGAAAGAAAGTAGTTCTTTCAATAGGTGGACAGAATGGGGTCGTTTTACTTCCTGACAATGCCGCTAAGCAACGTTTCATTAATTCCATACAATCTCTAATCGATAAATACGGTTTTGATGGAATAGATATTGACCTTGAATCAGGTATTTACTTAAACGGTAATGACACTAATTTCCAAAAACCAACTACTCCTCAAATCGTACATCTTATTTCGGCTATTCAAACAATCTCAGATCATTATGGTCCCGACTTTCTATTAAGCATGGCTCCTGAAACAGCTTATGTTCAAGGCGGTTATAGCGCATACGGAAGCATCTGGGGTGCATATTTACCGATTATTTACGGAGTGAAAGACAAACTAACATACATTCACGTTCAACACTACAACGCTGGCAGTGGCATTGGAATGGACGGTAATAACTACAATCAAGGTACTGCAGACTATGAGGTCGCTATGGCAGATATGCTCTTACATGGTTTTCCTGTATCCTATAATGCAAATAACATGTTCCCAGCTCTTCGTTCGGATCAAGTAATGATTGGACTTCCTGCAGCACCAGCGGCCGCTCCAAGTGGTGGGTATATTTCTCCAACTGAAATGAAAAAAGCTTTAGATTATATCATTAAGGGAATTCCTTTCGGAGGAAAGTATAAACTTTCAAATCAGAGTGGCTATCCTGCATTCCGCGGTCTAATGTCTTGGTCTATTAATTGGGATGCAAAAAACAACTTTGAATTCTCTAGTAACTATAGAACATATTTCGATGCTATTCCTTTGCAAAAATAATAAAAAACAACAATAGGTTTTATATGACCTATTGTTGTTTTTTATTTATGTAAATTACTTTTTCACTTCTACATGATGAAGAGATTCTTTTCCATCTCTTACATAACTACTTACAAGACCTAAAAGTAATTTACCACCAATTAACATCGCTCGTTCATCAAAATCAAATTGAGAATGATGATGTGGAATTGAATACATTAGTTACTATTTTGCTTCAATACAAATACTGAAAGTTCAGGTACACTCCAAAATCTAACAGGCATTCGAGTTGTCCCAATACCACGATTTACGTATAAATGTAATGGCTTATTCTTTCCTTCTAATTCATACATACCTTCAACATGACTCTCAGCTAGTTTTGTCGTAATTAATGGGCCTATAAAAGGAATTTGAACTTGTCCTCCATGACTATGGCCTGACATTTGAAAATCAACTGGGTAACGTGCTACTTTGTCTACAACATCTGGCTCATGTACTAATAGCATATTGAAATCTTGTTGCCTTACATGTTTTAAAGTTGAGTCTATTTGTGGCTTCCCTAATAAAAAATCATCCAAACCTGATATTGTAATATACTTGCCGTTTTCCGCTTTAATTTTCTGCACTTCATTGACTAACACTGCGAAACCAGCTTCCTCCATATATTTTTTATAAAATAAACTACCTCCCCCGCCTCTATCATGATTCCCAAACACTGCATATTTCCCTAAGGGCGCATGTATTTTTTGTAAAATCCTTTTCGCTTCTTCTCTTTCGGCTTTGTACGATCCAAACTTATCTATTAAATCCCCTGTGAAAACTACTACATCTGGACTTAATGCATTCATCTTCTCCACCAAATTTTCTAATTGTTTCAGTGTGAATTCTGGTCCTAAATGTACATCTGAGAACTGCAATATTTTTTTATTATGAAACTCTTTAGGAATTGTAGAAGCTTCTATTTCATTCCACGTAACTGTTACTAGTTTTCGTTCTATTTCTGTCGCATAGAAATACAAACTTATAGAAATCATTACTATACTTACGAAACTGATTATAGATATCTTGACGATTGATTTTTTTTGTTCTTCTTTTACGTGATGCGTATTCATGTTCTCACCTCTAGAAGTACTTTAAAACCTTATTGTTACATTAATGTGACAACACGAACAATGTTAGTTATATTCAATTCCATCCCTGCTCACTTTGACAAATTTATACAGAAGTCATAACATATTTTTATAATACATAGATTCTTAAAAATGTTCCATTTATTTTTTATCATTTTATTAAGGAGAGATTATTCATGTCTGTATTTACACCAGAAGAAATTACGGAACTTGCTGCTAATTCCGGAAGAAAAAAGGCTCATTTATCATTACTCCCTATGCTAATTCTCGGTTTTTTTGGCGGTGCTTTCATAGCATTAGGGTATTTACTCGATATTCATGTTATTGGAACAATGCCAAAGGCTTGGGGATCATTTACTAGTTTTCTAGGTGCCGCTGTATTCCCTATCGGTCTTATACTCGTTATTCTTGCAGGCGGTGAGTTAGTAACTGGCAATATGATGACCGTTTCAATGGCGTGGCTTCATAAAAAAATAGACTTATTTCACTTCATTCGAAATTTAGTTATTGTTACGTTTAGCAACTTCATAGGTGCTGTATTCGTTGCTTATTTTTTCGGTCATATCGTCGGATTAACAGAGGGAGCTTTTTTAGCGAAAACGGTTTCTATTGCGCAAGCTAAACTACAAGATACACCACTACAAGCTTTCATTTCTGCAATCGGATGTAATTGGCTCGTTTGTTTAGCTGTTTGGCTCAGTATGGGAAGTAAAGAATTTATCGGAAAGATTATCGGCATTTGGTTCCCAGTTATGACTTTTGTTGCAATTGGATTTCAACACGTTGTAGCCAATATGTTTGTCGTCCCAGCTGCAATTTTTGCTGGTCATTTAACATGGATTGAATATTTTCCAAACTTCATTTTTGTTTTCTTCGGAAACTTAGTAGGAGGTATGTTATTTGTGGCATTACCTTATTTCATATCTTATAAAAAGAAGATGCCTTCCAAAGAAGAACAAACCGCATTAAAGAAAAAATCTGTATCCGCTTAAATTGAACAACTATACAGCAATCCTGAAAAATATTACAAATTTCATTTTTTTTGTGAATATATCTGCGTACACTTGTTCTTAGATGTTTTATACGTTATAATAACAACTTAAATAGCATTATTTACATATGAGGTGAAAAACATGAACAAAACTGAATTAATTAAAAACGTAGCACAAAATGCTGAGATTTCTCAAAAAGAAGCTACTGTAGTTGTACAAACTGTAGTAGAATCAATCACTAACACTTTAGCTGCTGGTGAAAAAGTACAACTTATCGGATTCGGTACATTCGAAGTTCGCGAAAGAGCTGCTCGTACAGGCCGTAACCCACAAACTGGTGAAGAAATGCAAATCGCAGCTTCTAAAGTACCTGCTTTCAAAGCTGGTAAAGAACTAAAAGAAGCTGTAAAATAATGAAAAATAGCCTTCTCGTTTACGAGAGGGCTATTTTTTTCATTATATAATTAATAAAAATCTGACCATTATGCTGTTTCCTTTGTTCCTTTATGCAAATAAAACCTTTACTTTCAAAGAAAGGTTTTGCTGTAATACTCGCCTCTGTATAGATCTCCCTATGCCCTAGGTTCACTGCTTCTTTTTCTAACTTCTGTATTATGTATGAAGCTATGCTTTTCCCTTGATAATCTTTATGTGTAAATAAACGATCTACGTAATGATCCTCATTATAATCTCCAAATCCGACTATCACACCGTTATGATCCGCTACATAACTAATGTTCTTCTCTAAAGATTTTAACCAGCCTTCTCTATTTAGTCGATCTGGTGCCCACGCCTGTAGCTGTAACACGTTATAATCTTTTGCATTAATTGTATGAACTGTTTCATAGAACAGCTGTAATACTTGTTCTAAATCCTCTTTACGGAATGTTCTAATGACCGTATCTTTTAACATATATGAACCCCCTTACTAAACTATCATTTAACTTTTCTACCATCTACGACTCAACATTTCTGCTTTATTATATCTTTTTTCTTTCTATATAAACAAAAAACAATACTTATTTCAAAGTATTGTTTTTTGTTTAAAAACCTATGCCATTACTCTATAGATTTAAAGTTTTATTATTTTAATTTCACTCTTTGCAATCGTAATGCATTTAATACGACCGATACAGAACTAAATGCCATAGCCGCTCCTGCAACCCAAGGTGCTAAGAAGCCGAACGCTGCAATCGGGATTCCTAAGCCGTTATAAGCTAGTGCCCAGAATAAGTTTTGCTTAATATTTCTTATCGTCATCTTACTCATAAAGATTGCATCAGCAATACTATTTAAATCACCACGGATTAACGTAATATCTGCTGCTTCCATCGCTACATCCGTTCCCGTTCCAATTGCCATACCGATATCCGCCGTTGCAAGAGCAGGAGCATCATTTATTCCATCTCCAACCATTGCTACTTTCTTACCTTGCGCTTGAAGTTTTTTCACTTCTTCTGCTTTTCCTTCTGGTAATACTTCTGCAATTACGTGATCAATACCAACTTGTTTAGCGATTGCCTGAGCAGTTTGTGTATTATCTCCTGTAATCATAACAACATCTAGACCCATTTTCTTAAGTCTTGCGATAGCTGCTTTTGAAGTATCTTTTACAGTATCTGCAACGGCAACTATACCAGCATATTCTTTATTGATCGCAATAAGCATTGCTGTTTTGCCTTCTCGTTCTAACTCTTCCATTGATTTAGAAACTTCTTCAATATCAATATTGAATTTCTTCATTAATCGGCGTGTACCAATTAATAATTGTTTCCCTTCTACGACTGATTCAATACCAAATCCAGGAATCGCTTCAAACGTTTCTGAACTTGGAATATCAATTTTCTTTTCTTTAATTCCTTCTACAATCGCTTCTGCAAGTGGGTGTTCAGAATTTTTTTCTGCCGCACCTACTAAACGTAGTATTTCTTCTTCATGGAATCCATCTGCTACAATTACATCTGTTAACACAGGCTTCCCGTTTGTCACAGTACCTGTTTTATCTAGAATAACTGTATCTAATCGATGCGTTGCTTCTAAATGCTCTCCGCCTTTAAATAAAATACCATACTCAGCTGATCTTCCTGATCCAGCCATAATAGATGTAGGCGTTGCAAGACCTAATGCACATGGACAAGCGATAACAAGTACTGCTATCATTTTCTCAAGTGCTCCGCCAAAGTCGCCTGGTGTAACAAATATCATCCACACTGCAAATGTGATAATAGCAATCACAACTACAACCGGTACGAAAATACCTGAAATTTGATCTGCTACCCTTTGAATAGGAGCTTTTGAACCTTGAGCCTCTTCTACTACTTTAATAATTTGAGCTAATGCAGTATCTCTTCCTACCTTAGTTGCTTTCACTTTTAAAAATCCATTTTTATTCATTGTAGAACCGATTACTACATCCCCAATTGTTTTATCAACTGGAATACTTTCACCTGTTAACATCGATTCATCTATGGCTGACTTTCCTTCTACAATCTCACCATCTACCGGAATTTTTTCACCAGGTTTTACATAAACGATATCACCAGCTACTACTTCTTCGATTAAAATTTTCATTTCTGTTCCATCTCGCACAACTGTAGCTGTCTTTGCTTGTAAACCCATCAACTTTTTAATTGCTTCTGATGAACGTCCCTTTGCTTTTGCTTCAAATAATTTACCTAAAATAATTAGTGTAATAAGTACCGCGCTCGTTTCAAAATATAAATCTGTCATATGTTCCGAAGAATCGATAGATTGAATACTTAAATATACACTATAGAAATAAGCGGCCGACGTTCCAAGTGCCACGAGAACATCCATATTGGCACTTTTATTACGTAACGCTTTATAAGCTCCAACATAAAACTGGCCCCCAATGATAAATTGAACTGGTGTTGCAAGTGCTAGTTGTACCCATGGGTTCATAAGCATATCTGGTAAATAAATAAAAGATGTAAATGAGAAATGGCTCACCATTGCCCATAGTAACGGGAATGATAAAATAAACGAAATGATAAACTTTTTCTTTTGTCGCTCAATTTCTTGTAAGCGATGATCAGTTGATGCATCTTGCTCATCTGATTTCACTTCCAATTTATATCCTAATTTCGTAATTGCACTCTTCATTTCATTTACATTAATTTCATCTGGATTAAAGTCTACTGTTGCCGACTCTAAAGCGAAGTTAACTGTCGCTTCGTTCACACCTTCTAACTTATTCAACCGCTTTTCTACTCTATTTGCACATGCTGCGCATGTCATCCCTGAAACAGTAAACTCAGCTTTATCACTTACAATTCCATATCCTAACGCTTCAACCTTTTCCTTAAAGTGTTGTGGATTTGTTTTTTGGGGATCATACATTATTTTTGTTTTTTCAAGTGCAAAATTTACATTTGCATCATGAACACCTTCTACTTTTTTTAGACCTTTTTCAATTCTATTTGCACATGCTGCACATGTCATTCCTGATATTTGAAGATTGGCCTCTTTTTGTTCATTCATATCTCTCACCTCTATATACCCTTATGAGGTATAATTATTAGCAAAATAAATCGTACTTCATTTAAAGTACGATTTATTTCCATATCTAAAAATAATTATTGAACATCGTATCCTTGATCTTCAATGACAGCAACGATATCTTTTAATGTTACAGCAGACGAGTCGATAGTAACTTCAACAGTTCCTTCTGCTAATTGAACCTTTACTTGTTCAACACCGTTTAGCTCTTTCACACTGCTTTCGATAGCATTTACACAATGTCCACAAGACATACCTTCAACTTGTAATGTTAACTGTTCCATTTAAAATCCTCCTCTTGTTTCTTCATTGTTTGTTAATCACAATTACATCTTACCATACCCCCCTAAGGTAATCAATGGTTTTATATCATGATTTTTCAATTATTTTCTAAAAGTTTATTTTACACACACTTTTTCACACCAATACCTCGAAATCCTATATAAAGTTAAACAAAAAAACAAGCCAGTTACATACTAGCTTGTTCTTACGCTTTTGAAAAACGTTCAAATACTGTCATTAATTCTTCAATTGCTTCGTCACCATTTCCATCTTTAATGGCTCCTGAAACACAATGACTTGTATGATTTTTTAAGACACCCATTCCTACTTTTTTCATCGCTGCATTAATCGCTGAAATTTGCACTAAAATATCGACGCAATAACGATCATTTTCAATCATATTTTGAATACCACGAACTTGTCCTTCGATTCTCTTCAATCTATTTATAATTTGCTCTTTTTCTTTTTCTGATCTATGTGTTACTGATTCATGCTCTTTATGATCCATATTATCACCTTCTTAAAGTTTCTCTTCATCCAATAAAACAATTGCTTTTATGAGTATACCAATTATAGCATTAAATATCTATGCATGATACCCCATATGAGTATATTTCCACTTTATGATTATTCTTAACACATTGTTAGCTTCTCAGTCTCAATTTTCATTATACCCTTTACTTTTTTCAAAAAACAATAATAAGCGGGGATTGTCCATCCCCGCTTATTATTCATCCCAAAATATAAAAGTCTCAATCTTCACATATGTAAATTGAGACTTTTTTCTCCCTATATATAATTATTGCTGATCACATACTTTTGTATCATTCACTACTGAAGTTCCTTCAACGGTTACCGTATGAAAACAATCATTCACTCGAACTGTCACAACATTATCTTGCCGATCAATGATATGATATTCATTAAAATTTTTATTCAGAGCACTGCGAATTTGTTCTCCTTCATAAATTGGGATGCCATGCGATAAAACCCAAATAAGTCCAGCGATAGCAAGAATAGTTTTCATACGATCTACCTCCTTGGGAATATAGTGAACTTTTTATCCGTGCTTTTTCAGCTCTACGAATCCTGATTGTAATAAACCAAGCCTTTTGGAAATAAGTTCATTTCGTCTATTTTATGTTTATGCTAATTGTGACCGAATTGTGACAACTTTTTGTCTCTTTAGACGAAAAGTTGAAACAAAACTTTCAAAAAGGACAATTCTACTTACACAAATAAAAGGCTATGGAGAAATTCCCCACAGCCTTTTATTTGCATTTTATTAAACAATCATTTCGTTATGTGTAATTTTAAGCGTTTCAATTTGAATTGTAGCATGTCCAATATGGAACTGTTGTTTTAACATATCAATCATATTTTGATGAACTTCGTGATTCTCCTATTTCTTATCAATCGTCCAAATATGAAAAGTATGCATATCTCGTACACATTCTACACACAACTAATAAATCGTAATCCCTTACTTAAAGAAGTCGGCACAACTGATGCATGATTCTCTCCTTCCGCCTCATAAAGCTTAAATCTAAACTGATCGTGTTTTACTAAAAGAAGGCGCTCTGATAATTCATTTGCACCTACAACCATATGCTCTCGTTCTAGTGACCCAACTGTAAGGAACACTCCTGTTTCAAACTTTGCATTGTTTAATTCATTTATAAGGTTCTCTTCTTTTTCAAGTACAGATTGGTTATTCCACCAAATCGACGGGCTACTTATAAAATAATTTTGAAAAGCATTTAGATTTGTAAATAATATATGTAAGGCAAATAGGCCACCTAAAGAATGTCCAAATAACGTTTGCTTTCCTTTATCAATCTCAAAATTCTTTTCAATTTGCGGCTTCAATTCTTCTTCAATAAAAGTAAAGAAGTTATGTGCTCCTCCTGTTTTAGGCCACTGTTTACCGTCTGGCTTTAAAGGTGCATCATTTGAAATTACGCTAGGCGTAAAATCATAGCACCTTTCTTCACCTGAAAATGCCCCTTCAATTGGATAACCAATACCTACTATAATGGCTGGTGAAACACCTGTTTTTTCTGCTCTAACTGATTGTATTTTAACTGCTTCATGGAATGTTTGAAAAAAGGCATTGCCATCTAATACATAAATGACAGGATACCCTGACTCGGGTGCTGGTTGCCTCGGTTTTGAAATATGAATTTGATATTCCTTACTTTCTAATTTTGAATACATTTTCCACTGCTCTGTATTAGATGTTATAATCTGCTGTTTTTCAATAGTAGTATTCACCCTATATCCCCCCTTTTAACTTGTTACATATATTTCTACTTTTTCTTCTTGAGATACAACGCTATCATAACCGAAGCAAACAGGAGCCCCGTTATACGGATCGATCATGACACGCGCATCAATATGAAATACTTCTTTTAATACTTCATTTGTAATAATCTCTTCTGGACTACCAGTTGTAACAATTTCCCCTTCCTTCATTGCAATAATTTCATCTGAAAACCTCGCTGCATGGTTAATATCATGTAGTACCATTACGACCGTACAATTATGTTCTTTATTTAATTTCTCCACAATTTGTAGTACATCTAGCTGATGAGACATATCAAGGTATGTAGTTGGCTCATCTAATAGCAACACTTCTGTCTCTTGTGCTAACGCCATCGCTAGCCATACCTTTTGTCGTTGACCGCCTGATAAATTTGCAATTTGTCTCGTTCGAAATGCAGAAGTTTTCGTTATATCTAATGCCCAGTCAATCATCTCTTTATCTTTTGAAGTTAACTTATGTATGTTATTTCGATGTGGATAACGTCCATAAGAAATTAATTCTTCTACTTTAAGTTCTCCTGGTGCAATTGGAGTTTGCGGGAGTAAAGCTAACTGCTTCGCAATTTCTTTCGTTGGAATTGTATGTAAATCTTGTCCTTGTAAATATACTTTACCGCTCTTTTGCTTTAAAATTCTTCCCATTGTTTTTAACAGTGTCGATTTACCACACCCGTTTGGTCCTATAATTGTCGTTACTTTTCCTTCTTGTATTTCCACATTTAAATCGCGAAACACTGTAAGCTTTTCATAACTTGTTTCTAAATTTTTTGCACTTAAAATACTCACTTTTATTCCTCCTCTTACGCTTTCGCCTTATAAAGTAAATATAAGAAATACGGTACACCGACGATAGAAATAACGATTCCAACTGGTAACTCTACAGGTGTGAAAACTGTTTTTGCAATAAAGTCTGAAGCAATTACAAGGAACATTCCAATTACTCCGCACGTAGGAATGATATGCTTATGCTGAATACCGACAAGTCGTTTCGCTATATGCGGTGCCATTAGTCCAATGAAACCAATACTTCCTGAAACAGCAACACATGCGCTCACAAGTCCAATACTACTTAGTAGTAAAATTGATTTCTCTCTTTCTACTGAAACACCTAAACTTGTAATACTCGTTTCTTCCAATTGAAATAAGTCTAATAAATAAGCTTTCTTTTGTATGAGAGGAATTAATATAATAAGCCACGGTAACATAGCAATAATATATTTCCAGTTTGCATTATAAATACTTCCAGACACCCATACTGCAGCCATTTCAAAATCAGTTGACTTCATTTTGAGTGATAAGTACATAGAAAAAGCTCCAAATCCTGATCCAATCGCAATCCCTGTTAATAAAAGACGCTGCGAATCTAACTTACCATTTTTCCAAGAAAACAGATAAATAATGATAGCTGCACCTAATCCGCCTACTAAACCAAACATTGGCATCATCATAATAGAAACCCAGTCTGTGCTTTTTAATTGTCCTTGAAAGAAAAACATAAAAATAACGATGGCTGTTCCTGCTCCGGCATTTACGCCTAAAATACCTGGGTCCGCCAATCCGTTTCTCGTAATCCCTTGAATAACAGCACCTGCAACACCGAGACCTAATCCTACTAATCCAGCAATTACAATGCGCGGGAGACGAAACTCAAAAATAACCAAATCATGGTCTGGTACTGGATCTATTCTAAGGAGTGTTTTAAATACATCTGTAATCGTAATATCAAACGTACCATTCGTTAAACTAATATAAATAGCACATAATATTAAAAATATAATAATCCCCATCGTCATTCCAAAACGTTGCCTTGAACTTTTAAGCATGTCTCTCTCCTCCTCTTGTACGGATTAAATAAAGGAAGAAAGGAATTCCAATTAAAGATGTTACAACTCCGATTGGCGTTTCAAATGGATAATTTACAAATCTACTTAAAACGTCACATAATGCTAGAAAAACGCCGCCAATAACGCCTGCACATGGCAAAATCCACTTATAATCTACCCCAATTATAAAGCGAGTAATGTGTGGAATAATTAAACCTACAAAACCAACTTTCCCCACTAAAGCAACTGCCGTTCCTGTTAAGAAAATAACTGATAAAATTGCCATCGCTTTAACTAGTTTTGTACGCTGTCCTAGGTTAATAGAAACTTCTTCTCCTAAAGAGAGAATAGTAATAGATTTTGATATTACCAGAGCTAAAACTATTCCAATTATCCCAAAAGGTATCGTGATTTTAATTATATTAGGATCGACTTGATCTAATTTTGCATTAAACCAAAAACTAACATTTTGAGAAATTTGGAAATATGAAGCCATTGCAGCAGATAGACTGCTTAAAAATGTTCCAATAACTGTCCCTATAATTGCTAACCGAACTGGTGATAAGCCATTTTGAAGAAGCGAACCAAAACCAAACACGATACCGGCTCCAAGTGCAGAACCAATCATTGAACATAAAACCATGCCAATTGAGGACATTCCCGGAAGAAAAATCATACAAAGTGTAATAACAAAGGCTGCCCCATCCGTCACACCCATAATAGAAGGGGATGCAAGATAGTTTCTTGTCATCCCCTGCATAAGTGCTCCTGATATGGCTAGAAATGCTCCGACTAAAAGAGCTGCAACTACCCTTGGTAAACGTGAAGTAATAATAATATTATGATTTACATCGCTTGAATCAAAATGAAATAATGCGTTCCACACTGTTTCAGCATCAATACTTTTTGCCCCATACAAAATAGAAAGTATAACTGTAAATAAGATGAGTATGGGTGCTATACATAATATAGTTACTGGTACTGCATTTGTTTTCTGCATATCATTCAACGCACCTTACTTATTATATTATTTAGATAAATTTTTCACTGCTTCTTTTAAGAATGCTGTTTTACTCCAAGCAGTACCACCTTGTGCCATTGGATCAACAACGTTTACAAATACTTTCTTTT
This sequence comes from Bacillus sp. SH5-2, assembly GCF_008368905.1. Taxonomy (NCBI): domain Bacteria; kingdom Bacillati; phylum Bacillota; class Bacilli; order Caryophanales; family Bacillaceae; genus Bacillus; species Bacillus sp. SH5-2. Next base: position 666,114 of record NZ_QOSD01000020.1, on the reverse strand, counting down.
CTTTCGCAGCATTCATACTTTGCCAAATTGGATTCTTTTCAATTTCTTCTAGCACTTTCGGATTTTTATTTTCAGTTGTCTCATATTGTAAGAAAATATAATCCGGGTTAAGTTCAGCAAGTTTTTCAAATGAAATTTTCTCTTGTGCTTTTACAGCTTTCAATTGTTCTGGAGCAGTTAGCCCAAGGTCTTTATAAATTACAGGGTTGAAGTACACTCCTTCTGGATATAGGAATAATTCGTTTGCTCTTAGTCTGATTACAAGTACCTTTTTGTCTTTTAACTTATCTCCTAGTTTTGCTTTTGCTTTTTCAGCATCTGCATTGTAATCTTTAATAATTTTTTCTGCTTTATCCTTTTTACCAGTTAATTCTCCCATTAACTTTAAGTTATCTTCCCAATTTGTTGAAACGTGTGATACTGGGAACGTCGGAGCTACTTTCGTAAACTTTTCAGCTGTTTCTGCTGGGAATTTCGTACTTGATGTAATAACGTCTGGTTTTAATTGAAGTAATGTTTCGAAATTTGGTTCCATTTTCTCACCAACAGATTTCGCACCTTCTAAATCTTTCTCTAGATACTTCGGTAGTTTACCACCAACAGTAATTGCACCTACTGGTTTAATACCAAGTACTGCTGCATCTTCCATTGACTCTAAACTAGCCGTCGCAATTTTATCTACTTTTGCTGGCACTGTATATTCTTTACCTAAGTATGTAATTTTTCTTTTTTCTTCTTTTTTCGTCTCACTAGCCTTTGTTTGTTGTTTTTGCTCTCCTGAAGTTTTATCTGCACTATTACATGCCGCTAAACCTACACTTAAAACTGTGACCATCCCTAATGTAAATAACTTCTTATTCATCTTTATATATCTCCTCTCAAATTTTCAAAACTATGTTCTCAATAAAACTTAACTATATGAAACTTATCTTACATATATATTTCATTAGATGAATAATTCTATCCAGAACTCATTCTCGTTCACTTCCCCTAAGCTATAATTCTTTTACACCTCACCCATTGATAATATTTTTCATTGATAATGATTATCGTTATTAATTATATATTTAATATACAATTATTTCAAGAAAGATTTGAAATATTTTAACAAACTGAATTAAAAAAGAAGTATCCGCCTAATGTTAGGGGGATACTTCTTTTTTCAGAAATTTATATGTAATTCAACTGGGCAATGGTCTGATCCCATTACTTCACTATTAATTTTCGCCTCTTTTATTTGGTCTTTCATTCTCTCGGAAACAACAAAATAATCTAAACGCCATCCAATATTTTTTGCTCTGGCTCCCATTCGATACGACCACCACGAATATGCGCCTTCCTGATCAGGATATAGATAACGATACGTATCGATAAATCCTTCTTCTACAATACGTGTGAATTTCTCCCTTTCTTCATCAGAAAACCCAGGATTTTTTCGATTACTTTTTGGATTTTTTAAATCTATTTCTTTATGAGCAACATTTAAATCACCGCAAAAAATAACTGGTTTCTTCTCATCTAATCGTTTAATATACGCCCTGAAATCATCTTCCCATTTCATTCTGTAATCTAATCGTTCTAATCCTCGTTTGGAGTTTGGTGTATATAACGTTATCATGTGAAAATCTTCGAACTCTAAAGTAATAACTCGTCCTTCTTGATCATGCTCTTCAATTCCTAAACCGTATGTAACAGAAAGCGGTTCTTTTTTCGAAAAAATAGCTGTCCCAGAATATCCTTTTTTCACAGCATAATTCCAATATGTATAATATCCCTCTAGATTTAAATCAATTTGTCCATCTTGTAATTTAATCTCTTGTAAACAAAATATATCAGCATTTGATTCCTCAAGATATTCTAAAAATCCACCTTTTGCGATAACTGCTCGCAAACCATTTACATTCCATGAAATTAACTTCACTAATAATCCTCCTCTTGATGTTCACTTTCAAATTTCATGCTACCACAAAATAGAAAATCAAGCATATTTCCATCTTTGTAATCTTGCTCTTACATTTGTAAATACGTACATATGCACATTATTCAGGTTATACTAATTTCAGAGGTGATGTTCTTTGCACAATGAAGGGATTACGTTAACAAATGAGCATTGGCAAGCAATTCTTCATAATGATTCTTCCTATGATACCAAATTCTTTTATGCTGTGAAATCAACCGGAATCTTTTGCAGGCCATCATGCAAATCAAGAATACCGAATAAAAACAATGTACGAATTTTTCATCATGCAGAGCAAGCATTAAGTGAAAACTTTCGCCCGTGCAAACGTTGTAAACCAAATGGGATAACTTTACCTAACGAAGAGTGGGTAGAACAAATTAAAGATTATATCGAAAAACATTTTGACCAAGGATTAACTCTCGACCTACTCGCAGAAATGTGCCACGGTAGCCCATTTCATTTACAACGTACTTTCAAAAGACTGATAGGAATAAGTCCAATAGAATATATACAGCAATTCAGGATTGTTAAAGCTGCAGAATATCTTTCACATACAAATCAATCTATTAAAGAAATTAGTACTGCTGTCGGGATAGAAAACCCAGAGTATTTCGCAACTTTATTTAAAAAGAAAACCGGCTTTACTCCGACTGAATATCGAAAACAGAATGCAATGAAAGAGGGATACAATAATGAATTCCTACAAAAATAAATCTATATATTGGACGCTACTTACACACAAAAATTGGTGCTTTCATATTGCCGCAACTGAAAATGGACTATGTTTCATTGGATCACAAGACGAAAACTTCGAAGAACTAACTAAATGGGCTAGAAAAAAACTGCCGCAATATATATTGACCCGCAATCCAGGTTACTTGCAAACATATACGACAGAAGTTATCGAGTATTTAGAAAATAAGCGGGGAACTTTTACATTCCCTATCGATGCTTACGGAACCGCCTTTCAATTATCTGTTTGGAATACGTTACGTGAAATTCCTTACGGGAAGACATATTCTTATTCAGAAATTGCCGAAATAATGCAAAAACCTACAGCTGTGCGCGCTGTTGCTTCTGCTATTGCTGCTAACCCTCTTCTTATTACAATTCCTTGTCATCGTGTTGTAGGGAAAAATGGAAAACTAACTGGTTTTAGAGGGGGATTAGAAATGAAAAAAGAATTGCTTATATTAGAAAAGTCACAGGTGAAATTCATATGACGGCAGAATATACTAGCGCATTAACTTTAGCAGTTCCGAAAGAATTTAGTTTCCAAGAAAATTTACGCTATCTATCCCGTTCTAACAATGAATGTATGTTTCACATTGAAGATAACAAAATTTATAAAGTTATCCCTGTTCAACATATAAACCCTTTGGTTGAAATTAGTATGAACATTGATGGCCATTTGGAAATACGTTTTTTAGGAGAATCATATATCTCTCACAAATGGATATGTGATGCTGTAGCTAACTATGTAACAGAGTGGTTGGATTTAACTACTGATTTAGCTCCCTTTTATAAATTAGCTAAACTTGATCTGCTACTTCAAGGTCCTGTTCAAAACTTTTATGGACTTCGAACTTTAGGTATTCCGAATTTATTTGAAGCACTTTCCTGGGGAATTATCGGTCAGCAAATTAATCTCACATATGCTTATACGCTAAAAAGAAGATTAGTCGAGACATTTGGAAATTATGTAGAATGGGACGATAGAAAACATTGGATATTCCCTTCTCCTGAAACGATTGCCAATTTACACGTAGAGGATCTCAAAAATTTAAAAATGACGACTAGAAAGTGTGAATATTTAATCGGTATTGCAAAGCTTATTACAGAAGGAAAACTATCAAAAGAATCTTTACTACAAACACAGGATGTAAAGATTGCTGAAAAACAATTAACTGCTATACATGGTATAGGACCGTGGACTGCCAACTATGTTTTAATGCGCTGTTTACGATTTCCTTCAGCTTTTCCAATTGACGATGTTGGTTTGCATAATGCAATTAAATGTATAACAGGTTCCGAAAGTAAACCGACTAAACATGAAATAAAAGCCTTTGCAGCAAATTGGATCAACTGGGAGTCTTACGCAACTTTTTATTTGTGGCGAGTACTATACTAAAGAACCAAGTAGCACATCCGTACTACTTGGTTCTTTTTTAAGCTTGTTCTTCAAATCGTCTTGCAATTTCTATAATAACTTGAACAGCTTTTTCCATAACATCTACCGAAACATACTCAAATTTACCGTGATAGTTTTCACCACCTGTGAAAATGTTTGGCGTTGGTAACCCCATATACGATAATTGTGATCCATCTGTTCCACCGCGAATCGGATGAATGTTTGGTTCGATATTTAAACTTTTCATCGCCTCATATGCAATATCAACAATTTCTCTCACTGGTTCAATCTTTTCAAGCATGTTATAGTATTGATCATTCATTTCTAAAACGACTGCATCTTGTCCATATTTCTCTTGCATTTGCTTCACAATATTTTCAACGTTATTTTTACGCGCTTCAAAGTTTTCACGATCAAAATCACGAATAATATAATACGCTTTACTTTTCTCAACATCACCATTTAAAGAAAGTAAGTGATAGAATCCTTCATAACCCTCTGTATATTCTGGTGCCTCTTCTACCGGTAAATAACTATTAAACTCCATCGCAAGTTTAGTTGCGTTACGCATTTTATTTTTCGCTGTTCCAGGATGTGTATTCGTTCCGTTAAACGTTAACTTAGCACCTGCAGCATTAAAGCTTTCATACTCTAAACCACCTAATGGGCCTCCATCCATCGTATAAGCAAATGAAGCGCCAAACGCTTCTACATCAAAATGAGCTGGACCGCGGCCAATTTCTTCATCCGGCGTAAATGCTACTCTGATTTTCCCATGTTTAATTTGCGGATTATGTATTAAATAATTCATTGCAACCATAATTTCTGTAAGACCCGCTTTATCATCTGCTCCAAGAAGTGTTGTACCATTAGTTGTAATAATCGTATGGCCTTTATAAGATGGTAATTCTGGGAATTGTTCTGGTGTTAACACAACATTTAGCTCTTCATTTAACATAATCGCATTGCCATCAAAATTTTCATGAATTTGTGGTTTTACGTTTTTCCCTGTAAAATCTGTTGCCGTATCTAAATGTGCTAAAAAGCCGATTACAGGAACATCCTTATCCGTATTAGCCGGAAGTGTTGCCATTACATACCCGTTATCATCCATCGTTACTTCTGTTAACCCAATTTCTTTTAACTCTTCCACTAATAACTTACCAAACTCAATTTGCCCTGGTGTTGTTGGCACTGTATGACTTTCTTCATTTGATTGTGTATCAATCTTTACATATCTCGTAAATCTTTCAATAAGTTCTTGTTTCAAACTCGCTCACTCCCTTTTTTTCTTCTTTCTCTATTATAATCCTTAAAACGAAATATTTTAACTTTTTTGGCTATGAAGATATATATAATATTTTACATTTTCACAAACAATAAAAATTCATAATATTTGCTCACCACAACTCTAACATGTAACATACATAATTATAAATATGGGAGGTATTAAAGATGAGGCTAATTCTCTTTCGCTATTTTCTTTTTTTCTTAGGCTTAATTTTCTTTGGCCTTGGAAATGCTTTTGCAGTCAAAGTTAAATTTCTCGGTTTGCATCCTTGGGAAGTTTTAAATATGGCTCTCTACCAAAGGTTTGGATGGACTATTGGTACGTGGAGTGTCATATGTGGGTTATGTCTCGTTCTCATTTCTTTACTAGTAGATCGAAAATATATAAATGTGGGAACATTTTTAAATGCACTACTTATCGGTCCTATTATGGACTTTTTTTTACAATCAAATATTCTTCCAAACGCTACTAATTATTTATGGATAAACTTACTCATTTTATTTTCTGGTATCGCCATTACAGGTATCGGGGGAGGTATGTATGTTGCGGCTGGAATTGGCGCTGGACCTCGTGATGGATTCATGCTTACTATTTCCGATAAAACAGGTCTATCTATTAGCCGTGCGCGAATCATTGTAGAATGCTTTGTACTAGTTATTGGATTTATGCTCGGTGGTCCTGTTTTTATCGTAACTTTTCTATACACTTTTATTCAAAGTCCAATCTTTCAGCAATCGTTTAAAATGTTTCAAACACTCTTACATACTTTACAAAACAAAAACAAAGAGCAAATTAATGAAAATTTATAAAACACAACTTAATACAAGTAAATTCACCCTATTTACGGTTCTCACCGCAAATAGGGTGTTTCTTTTTTTATCTCACAATTTAAGAATATATGCTATTCATTCACAATAAAAGTATATACATCGTCATAAATACAACCATTTACCCTAATAACGTACTTCCCGGGTTTACTAAAACTAATTGTGTATTTATGCTTCTTTATCTCCAGAAAGAACATCAATGCTTCTGCCACTTAATACATATCATTCATTTAGATTCATTGATACATCAATTGCATTGAAATTCTCCTCTTTCACTTGCTGTGCTTCCGCAGCACTTATACTTGGTTCTAAAAACAGTAGTCCACTTAATCCAATCGTTCCCGCTAAAGCAACTCCCGCAAACTTTTTAATCTTTTTCATCACAATATCCTCCTTATAAATTTTGTGTAAAGGTGATTTTCCCCTTTATACCACAAAGCCCATATGTAATGAAACGAAAAGTAAACGGGGGACAGTAAGACAAAATTCTACATCTTTTTCTCCTATTGAATATAAATCCAACGTTTGGAGTTTTGACACATTTAAAATTATTTTCCTAAACCAATTTCTCCGTAATTTATTCAAATACTGAATAATTACTTATTGATTTAACATTCTAAAAATAGTTGATAAAAATGCTTTCTATTCAAATAAGAAGATTTTATTACGCTTTCCATAATCTCTCTATATTCATCAATTGTTCTTCTTTAAACTCCATCTTATATATATCTGGTTTTGACGTATTCATTAAAAACTCAAACCCGTATTGATTATCAAAATAATTCATCATTTGTGTCATTACAAGCCCATGTGTGCCAATTACAATTTTTTGCCCTTGAAAATCCATTAATATTTCCTTTAACACTTTCACTACCCTTCTCTGACAATCCTTATATGACTCCCCTTCCGTTAGTGCAAAATCCGGATTAGAAAACATCTTCTTTACAAGTGGATACACCTCTTTATCTGATATAATCTTATCCTCACTTGAAAACATACACTCTTTGAGATCTTCATATATTACTATTTCTTTTTCATAGAAATCGGCTGTTTTTTCTATCGTTAATACAGCCCTTTTATATGGACTTGAAATGAAAGTATCAATTTCCTCTATTTTTAATATGTCCGTTACTTTATGAGCATCTAAACTTCCCTTTTCAGTTAATCCACGTGTTCTTTCATCCCCTTTTAATTTTGGTGATTCACCATGCCTAACCATATAGATATATGTATTCATACTTCCTCCTTGAAAATATGCATTTGTCTTTTATAAACTTTGCTGATCTGTTCGTCTAATCCATTCTCCTACTAAACTCTCGAATAATTCAGGCTGTTCCATTTGCAAATTATGCCCTGCCATATCTAACACCGCTAATGTCGCTCTTGGGTAATCATTAATAATTTCTAAAACATCTTGATAACCTACCGATATATCTTGTCTTCCGGCTAATAAAAGAACGGGTTTCTCATAATTCTTACGGTGAAAATCCATAGTAAGAGAGTATTTTTTTTGCAATCTTTCAATAAATTCATAATTAGCAATATCTAACACCGGCTTAATTTCTTCTTTAAATCGCTTATATGTATATTCATTTGCTATCACTGCTAACTCACAAAATTCCTCTCTTTCAGTAGAAGTGAGCTTATTTAAAAATTCCTCATCTTGTAAAATTATCTGTTTTTCTGGAAGAGTCCTTTTTTCTGGATCCGCTACAACAACGGGACATACTAATAGTAATCCGTTAACTCTTTCAAACAGCTTTGTGAGTATTCCTCTGGCTAAATAGCCTCCGTATGACTCTCCTACCAATAAAAATTCTTCAGTAGAAATGATTTTCTCAATAAATGTGATAAGCACTTCTACTATACGATCTGAACTATTTATCCAATCTGGAGCATTCGATTTTCCCATTCCAGGTAAATCAATATATATTCGCTTATAACCTTCATATTTCTGAAATACCGATTCCATACATTTCATCATTAACCTATGGTCAGGAGCGCAGCCATGTATGATAATGACTGGTTTTCCTTCTCCAACGATTTCATAGTATATTTCTGCATCCTCAATTCGAAATAAAATAAAAAGTCCTCCCTATTTATACATTCCTTTTGAATGGCAACACTATCAAATTTATAAGAATACACGTTCTCAATTTACATCCCATTCAATTAATTGTCAAATCCGAATTTTCAGATCATAAATAAAAAGCTTCCTTCTATTTTTATTTCCTAGAAGGAAGCTGATCTATTTTTACCCTATCATAATTTGAAACCTTGTTCTTATTAGTTTCGTTACCCCTTATTCTTCTATTTTCATTAACACGATTCTCCAGCCATCTGGATCCTCTATCGTTATCCCCTTATCTTTCCAATATGGGTTTTCTGGTTCGACTTCATCATATCCCAATCCATACAGCCTTTTAGTCACTTTTCTCATTTCACTATCGTCATGCATATAAAATACAAGTAAATTATCTTTTGTTGGAGCTGGACAAGGACTCCCCTCTATATGCCTTGTAAATTCTAAATGATACTCTTCATCTGGGAGTCCAAACATGACCCCATCGTAGCCTTCATGACCGTAAAATTCACCTATACGTTTTAACTCTAACCCTTTTTCATAAAATGCTGTAACCTCTTCAAACTTATCCGTCGGACGTGCGATTCGAAACTTCACCCAATTTTTCATACGCTTCCTCCCGTACTAAAAAACTTCATACATGCTTACGTATTATTGTATATACGTAACATTTTTTTGAAATCCCTCATTAGTATGAGAATAGATACATACAAAAGTTTACACAAAATGAAAATTGGAGTATTTATGAAATTTTTCACATTCATTTGCAAAGCATAAAAAAACATTACCATTTTAAAAATGACTTAATATACAATTTTCATTCATTTTTTATCGAGCTATTTTTTGTAATATTTTCCTGATTACAGATTCATTACATTCTTCGTTACTTTACTCAGAAACATGATTTTTCCTAATAAATCTGATACAATTTCCAAGTAATATTCTTACGTATGGATATTATGAATATAGTGTATACTTTAAGAAGGTGATTCTATTGCAACTAAATAAAAATTTACAATTATGTATTTTATTAACGTTTTTGCTTTGCTATTTAAGTTATTGTCTTATACATTTCTTTTTATTCCCTATACATTTCTCTGATTTCGCTGTACGTTTTGCTTCACTCACTGTTGAAAGCATTACATTTATATCACTGATTTACTCTCTTTATTCCAAGAAGGTTTGTTTTAATCCTTTTTGGATATGTATTACTTTCGCAATAGGAAATTTTTTTTTAGGGAATATAATATTTACGTTTCAACATGAATTTTTCCAATTCCCAATACAAGAGTTTGTTATTTCTGATATATTTTACATGCTATTTCTATTCTTTTTCATCATCGCTTTTTGTTATAAAATTTTAAAAGAATGTGATAAGTGGGAAAAAGCTTTCTTTATTTGTGATATATGTATTTTACTGACTTCCGTACTCACATTAGAATGGTATTTATTTTATCAATTAGATTTAAGTATATTTTCTCTACCAATAGGAGAAATTTTCCTTGCATTTCTATATCCAATTGCAGATTTATTCTTCTTATTGCTGGGTGTTAGTTTCTTTTTCCGTCCAACGATTTTTAAGTCAACATGGAAAACATATATTTTTGTTTTTGTATTAATAAGTTCGGCAACATTTAATTATATTTATTTTTACTTAGATACCCATGTATCGAATGACACGATAGCATTATTACGACTTTTCTATAGAGCCCCATTATTACTGATTGCAATAGTGGCTTCTATTCCAAAAGGTCTTACGAATCATACAAGCTATTTCATTGTAAACCCTATACTAGGGAAAAAAGTTTTAGTCGCGTTTCCATATCTTACTGTTACGTTTCTAATTGGCTTTACCCTTAAAGAACAAACATCTTCTTCCATTCTTATTACAGGAAACTGTATCACTTTTATTTTCGTACTTATTCGTCATTCTATTGGCGGTATGCACAATAATACTTTAACAAATCGTTTACAATTATTTAATGCACAATTAGAAGAAAAAGTTGCAATGCGAACTTCTGATCTAGTCCAAAAATCAGAAGCTTTATCTCAAAAACAACAAAGATTCGAATCATTATATGAATATCATCCTGACCCTATTTTTACTATTGATTTAAATGGCATTTTCTTAAATGTGAACAAAGCAGGGGGCATGCTACTCGGAGTCGCTACAAGTGAATTGCTTGGAAAGACTTGTCTTTCTATTATCTTAAATGAAGATAAGCTCAAACTAGCATCCGCATTAGAAAAAGTAAAAATGAAGGAGCCTACTTCTTTACAATTACGTTCTCAATACAATAATGGCTTTACTTATTCTTTATATGTTACCATTGTCCCTATCATGATAGATGAGCAAATTTCAGGAAGCTACATTATGGTGAAAGATATTACCGCCTTTAAAAAGCAACAAGAAGAAATAAAATATTTAGCATTCCATGATACTGTAACAAAAATTGGGAACCGTGCCTTTTTTCATAAGAAATTAAAAAAAGTTATAAAAAGTGCTAAAAAAACAGAAAGCGAGTTTGCGTTATTATATTTAGACTTAGATCGGTTTAAAGTTATAAACGACACACTTGGACATTCGTCAGGGGACTACATATTAGAAGAAGTAGCAAAACGATTCCAATCATGCCTTCCATCACATACTCATCTGTCAAGAATCGGTGGTGATGAGTTTACAATTTTACTTGAAAACTATACTGACGAAAATTCCTTATTCAAGTTATGTAACCAATTATTTGCAAGCATAGAAAAGCCATTTGTCATACATGAGCATACATTAACTTTATCACTTAGTATCGGTATCGCTATTTATCCATATTCTGGAATAGATATCACTACACTATTAAAAAACGCTAATGTTGCAATGTATGATGCAAAGGCAAAAGAGCTTAACTCTTTCTCTATTTACGACGATATAATCGCTAAAAAAATCGAAAGAAGACTGCGGTTAGAAAAAGATTTACCAAACGCAGTTCAAAATGAAGAATTGTTCCTTTTATATCAACCACAAGTGAATAGCGAATCTAATACAATTATTGGAGCCGAAGCTTTAATCAGATGGGAACATCCAGAATTAGGTATAATCTCTCCATCTGAGTTCATACCAATTGCAGAAGAGACGATGCAAATTATAACAATTGGAAAATGGACGTTACAACAAGCATGTCAACAAATGAAACGTTGGCATACACTCGGATATTCCCATTTAAAAATAGGCGTAAATTTATCTGCTAAAGAATTTGAACAAGACGATTTTGTAAAGACTATTTCTGCTACATTAGCAACTACAGGCTTATCAGCAAATGCTCTTGATCTTGAATTAACAGAACGAATTGCAATGATGGATGAGCGAGAAACATTGATAAAATTGCGCACACTAAAGAGTTTAGGTGTTCATATTTCAATCGACGACTTTGGTACAGGTTATTCTTCACTAGCGTATTTACCTTTATATCCAATTGATACGTTAAAAATCCCAAGAGAATTTATTACAATGTCTGAAACGTGTGAAGATGGAATGGAAATTATTAAAACGATTATCACATTAGCACATACATTAGAAATGTCTGTCATTGCTGAAGGTGTAGAAACGAAAGAACATGTGAATTTCCTTCAAAAAAATAACTGTCAGTTTATTCAAGGCTACTATTACAGCAAACCTATTCATGTTGATTCATTCTCTACTCTGCTCAAAAAAGGTGTTCATCCCCTATAGCTTCACGTTATAATCTTTTACAAAAAAGGAAAGAAGAGCCCGTCTCTTCTTTCCTTTTTCTGTACTTTGCAACTTTTCATTTCCTTCACATATCATTTATTTAAGTAGTTACTAATACATTTATGATAACAGACTTGAATAAGGAGGGAATTTATATGTACCACGATAATCCAAATAATAAATATTACAAAAATATTCCTCTATCCCTCTATTCAATAAAAAATGAACTAAAACAAAAATGCACCAACGTAAATAACTTCCTATATCCCCTTTCGAAAGAAGAAGAAGTATTAATACATACAATTAAAGAAAGAACAAAATTATTAAATCAAAATAATGTTACAAGAACTCGTGCTTACTATCAATTTTATAAAAAATATCCTGAAATACATTGGGCATTACTTGGACATATGGTATCGCGTAACGGCGGTTGGAACATGTCAGATTTAAAGGGGGATTTATATACGAAGTTATTATCTGAGAAAGATCAATTTACTTTCTTTTCTTTTTTAGAACGGGGAAATTGGCTTATCTTTCAAGATGTGTATCCACAATTTTTGCTATATGAACAAAGTGTAAAAAGCGCTACAAACCTTTTCCGCCTTCTCTCTCACCTCAATGTTTCCACCTTTATGGAAACGATGTGGAATTCCTTTTGGAAAACTGGGGACAAAAAAACATTAGCAATCGCAACCATTATTAATGAGCAAAATTACTTGGAGAAAAGGGTCATTCAAAATGAACACTTCAAAAAAAATGTTCTAAACAGCATTGGATTTAAACTATTTGATTTTTTTCAGTTCAATCATATCCTCTTCCCTTTTTACGAAAGTAACATGAATGCTAAAACAGTACTAATTGGTGATACAATGACACACTTCACTTCGCTACATGAACGAATTTTACTTGGAAAAAGATTATACACATTGTTATTTCATAATGAACATATTTTATCTCAGGTTAAACATTGGGCAGACACTAATCCTCATACAGGCTCAAGAAAAGATTACTGGCCACATTTATTTTCAAGTGTAAACGAATCCTTTTCCAGAGAGTTTTATAAACGAAGAATAAAAAATTGCCAATTAAGAAATGATTCCTATCGTATATATAGTCCTGCACTTATGTACGCGTGGAAAAATGTGAAACACGAAGAAACAAAACATGAAGATTGGTTTAATGACTGGCAAGTAATACATTATTTAACTGATAAGGAGGAACACATACTTGGGCAAATTACAGAAGACTACTGCAAAACACTCGAAAAAATTGAATTGGCAATTCTCGCAAAGAAAAATGTCCTCCTTCGAGAAGAAGAATGATTTTCTAGCATTAACAGTTACAATCTTGCTCTCTACTGTTATCGGAACGTGCTTAGATGCTTTCTTTGTCACGAAACAAATATATTCCTTTCCAGGTAGACCGTTCCCATCCATATTTTCCGTTAACATAGGCTTCACGTTATTTGTACTACCAATTTTAACAGCTACTTTCATACAAATTTCAAAAACATTGTCTACAGTTTCTAGAATTCTATTTATTGCTTCAATAGGTATTTGTGCCAGCATTTTTGAACAGATTGCTGAAAGATTAGGTTTCTTTATTCATAGCGTAGATTGGAATCATACATACTCTTTATTTGGCTATATGATTTTCTTTTCTTTTATCTCGACAGTATATCATTTCATACAAAAATAAAGAGACCAATATAGATCTCTTCTTAAGCATAATCTTCGGTTATTACTAATGGTGCAAGAGTTTGAAGGCTTTTTGAACGTAAACGATAGGCAACGATTTTCTTCTTATATTGTTTTATCACATCAACATGTTCCTCATGGCTATATAAAGAAAATCTAATCTCTTTATTCCCTTTCTTCGTGTTAATAACGATTGGTGTTCCTTCCCCGTGCGGCGGAAAATAATGTTTATCTAAAAATAAAGCTTCATTAAATTCATGAATAACTTGTAGTTTCATTTCTCCCTCTATATTCTTTCCATCTATTGATATAGAGGTATTCTCTTCCTCGAGTTTTTGATGTAATTCAAATCTACTAATAATTGATTCTACAACAGAAGTTGGCATACTAGAAACTAGTACTTTAAGAGCACCAAAAATAAATAATGTAACTATAAACCATGTTGTCATTTTCATCATCTCCATTACATTTTAAAATATAAATTTCGTTCCATGAAATAATCAAAGTTACTACCGTACTTGCAACTACTAACAGGAATATAATACTCCCCTTACTGAAAAGAAAAGACCCGTATTCCATCAGACCTGTTGTCGAAGGAATGAGAAATAACGGTAAAAATACGATTAACTTCTCCGCACCTAACTCAAACCATCTTAATGGCAAAATCCGAGTAGAAAGGAGCAAGAACAGTATTAACATCCCTATTAAACTTCCTGGCATCGATAGTTGAAATACTTCCTGAATCCATAGACCAACTAAGCTAAATATATACAGCACGCCTACTTGAAGTAAAAGTGTCACGTACTTCATTTCTTTCCCTCTTTTCACTATCTCACATCCATATTATGAAATCTCATTTAACGTATCAGCAAACCGTGCAATTCCAAGTTGAATTTGTTCTATATTCGCTCTCCCAAACGTAAATCGGATATATTCATTTTTAGAGCCTAAAACACTTCCCGGAACAAATGCGACACCATTTTGTATAGATTCACCTAATAAGTGGTATTCATCAAACGTTCCCTTCACCTTGCACCATGCATGTATTCCACCTTCTGGAACGAAACACTCAACTCGGTCTCCCAGTATTTCGTCAAGCTTTGCAATTAATACATCTCTTCTTTGCTTCAATTGTCCACGAAGCATCGTAATGTGCGTATGAAAATCCTCTGATTCTAAAAATTGATTTGCTACCCACTGCGTAAATACACTATGACCAAAATCAACTTGTTGCTTTGCATCTGCTAAACGCTCTATTACGCGCGTAGGACCAATTACCCAGCCAATACGTAATCCTGATGCAACAATTTTTGAGAGTGAACTTATATAAAGAACATTCCCGTTTGGATCCATCGATTTTAATGTCGGATTCACTTCTCCATTAAAAGAAGTCAAACTATACGGATCATCTTCTACAATTGGTATACCATATTCAGAAGATAATTCTAAAATCTTTTTACGTCTCGTTAATGATAGTACTGTTCCAGTTGGATTTTGATAATCTGGATTTAAAAACACCATTCGTATACGATGTTTTTTATGCAAATCAATTAAGTCATCTGGATTCATTCCATGCTGATCAACAGGTAAATGGAATATTTTTAACCCTGCAGATTTAAACATGGGAAGCGAGAAACAATAGGAGGGATCCTCAATTGCAATCGCATCTCCAGGCTTTAATAAACATTGAACGATAAGATTAAGTGCCTGCTGTGCTCCTGATGTAATAAGGATCGAACTTGAATCCGCTTCAATTTGTTTATATTGCTTTACGTGTGCTGCAATTGTTTTTCTCAACATTTCATTTCCAAGTGGATGGTCATAACCGAGGTTTTCCATAAATGTTTTCTCCGACAAAATCGTTCGGAATCTATCACTCGGAATTAATTCTGGTGACAATTCACCACTCGCTAAGTTGATTAAATCATCTTTTTGTGTTTCTGTTCGAATTTGTTGAACGAGTGGGACATTTGGTAAGAACGATCCATCCTCAACGTACCTACCCCAGTTCGGTATACGTTTTTGTGAAACACCCCATATATCTGTATTCACTCTTGTCCCGCTTCCTTTTTGCCGTTCTACTACTCCAAGTGACTTTAATTCTTCATATGCAGCTACTATTGTGCTCCGGTTCACTTGTAATTCTTTTGCTAACATACGCTCAGAAGGTAACTTGCTGTCAGAAGGAAACCCACCTGAAGAAATACCTCTTTCAATATAATCAGCGATTTGTTTATACACGGGTGTCTTATCTGCACGATTTGGTTTCCATTCCATATAGTTGCCTCCCTCTCAAAACTAACTATATTTTACTCACTAATAATCTTTTTCTTTCAAAACTATTAAATCACTACCGCATACCACGTTACCCCAACAAGTAGTACGAAAAGAAGGAGAATATAAATCGTTGATAAATTTTTCACATTTCTCTTTGTGGACTTGCCGTAATTCTCCTCCACATTTCGTGCAACTAGCACGGTCCCAAACAGCGACCCAATTACAATAATAACCACTAGTGAAATTGCAAAAATCATTGTATTTTCACCTCTCTAAAGACAATCTATTTTAATAAAGAACTTCTTTTTTAAAACTTTGATAACATACTACCTTTCTTCTCTTATCATAATGGATGTTTGCAAAAAACGGACCAACCACTTTCGTATTTTTTTGCTCATCCACTTGGAAAATAAAAAGCAACTGACCATAAGTGATCAGTTGCTTTTTCACAAGATTATCTACATCCATTTCATGTAAAATTAACATTCATTATGATGACTTCCCTAATTCAACTAATTTCTCTTCTTTCGAATCAGGATATATTAACGAGACTATAATACCAACAAATAAGCAAATAAAGAATGTCGCAGCCTTTGCAGATACAAGCACTTCAAGAGGTGAAAGTGACCAAATGATTGCACTGAAAAATCCAACAATAATCGTCGCAATAACACCTATGCCCGACATGCGTTTCCAAAAAAATATTAATAAAATAATGGCTGAAAATGTGTTACCAATACCCGCCCATGCAAAAGATACGAGACTGTAAATGACAGATCCAGATTTAAGTGAAATAATTATACCAACTATACCGCTAACAACTGCTACAATGCGTGATAAATGAACTAGCTTTTTACTTGAAATATTCCACCGCAATGTTTTATGAATAATATCCTCACTAATAGAAGTTGTAATGACTAATAATTGCGATGAGGCAGTCGACATAATTGCCGCTAAAATACCTGCAATGATTATCCCCGCTATCCATGGCGGTAGTATATCAAATACCATATGAGGTAAGATCATCTCTGGATCGTCTATTGTTCCTTGTTTATATAAAGTAGAAGCGAATATGGCAGATAAAAAAGCACCAATGTATACAACTAAAGTCCAAAGAATCGCCATATTACGACCTGTAATACGCTCTTTCTCAGTCGTAATTGCCATAAAGCGAGAACTTAATTGCGGTTGACCACCTAGCCATCCAAAAAACCATGATACGTTTGTAAATAACATTGTACCTAAGGCGATTCCATTTAAACCACCAACCCAGCTATCTGCACCATTTTCCATTTTGGCGAGCTCAGTTGAAATGCTTAATCCTTGATTTTGAATTTCCATAAAAGCTGCAATGGGAACGATAATGAATGATACAAGCATCAAAAAGCTTTGAATCGTATCAGTCCATACTACAGACATAAAACCTCCCATGCAAGAGTATGCAATAATGATGATGGCAATAATAATCGTTCCCCATGTAATATTAAAACCAGAAAATGAATAAATAGTTTTTCCCATCCCTGAAAATTGAGCTGCTAAATAGCAAACGAAAAACAATACAAGAACAATCGAAGCTAACCAACGGATGATATCTGCATGATTTGGAAATTTCACAGCTATGTAATCAGTTAAACTATTCACCTTATATTTTTGTTGTTCCGTCATAAAACGTTTTGATAAAAATATCCATGAAAAAATAACTCCTAAAAACATTCCGGACAAAATCCAAATACCCGATAAACCAGCTACATAAATAAACCCAATTGCCCCTAAAAACATATAAGCTGATTCTCCTGTTGCACGCTCCGAGAACGCTAATGCCCATCCAGGAAGTTTATTTCCCCCTAAAAAATAGTCGTTGTGTGATAAATCTTTTTTGCTGAAATATATACCAATTGCAAGCATCGCAAGTAAATATATAAAAATTTCAACATATACAACAGTTTGCATGACTTTATTCCTCCATCTGATTAAAGTTAACAATACCAATCGGTTTTATCAGATAGTATTTCGGAATTTTTTATTTGTCAATAGTTAGATTCCAAGTTTGAGGCGAATTTCTTGCATATTTCTAAAAATTCTAAAGCACCTGGAGAAAGATGAACACTACGATTATGGGCAATTCCAACATTCCTAACATATGACTCATAAAATTTTTTTCGGATAAGTTGATGTGGTGCATGAATTAAAAGCGAACTCGGTACAATTGAAATCCCTAAGTTTTCATTTACCATTGATAAAATAACTTGATCAACGGTAAAATCATACACAATATTTGGTTGCATTTTATTTTCAGTTAAGATACGTGACACATCACGATCAATCGTTCGCTTTGGCATAATCCATCTTTCATTTTTTAATTGTTCTAGGTGTAGTTTCTCTTCATTAGCTAACGGATGATGCTTTGCCATAATACAAACGAGTTCATCATAAAAAACATGATTAAAAACAAGATCTTTTGAATGTGGCTCTACTAAAAATCCAATATCAACAACCCCATTATGTAGCCATTCCTCAATTTGATCATAATCCCCTTCCATCAAACGAATATGTAAGTTTGGATGATGCTCCTCAAAATACGCCAACACTTTCGGTAATAAAACGAGTGACACACTCGGAAGTATACCAACAGATAATGAACCTCCAATGAGATTCTTTAAATCAGCAACTGCACTTTCAAGATGTTGCTGTTGCTTTAAAATTTTTGAAATATGTTCATAAACAACTTTTCCTTCGTTCGTCAAAACAATATTATTTCGATTGCGGATAATAAGAGCTAAGTTTAATTCTGCTTCTAAATTGCTAATCGCGTGACTAATAGATGACTGCGTGAGATTAAGTTTTAAACCCGTTGCAGTAAAATTCCCTGTATTGATGAGTGTATGAAATGCTGTATATTGTGCTAACGTAGCCATTGATTAACTCCTTTTATGATTTTTTTTCATACTTGAATACAAAAACATTCATTTGATTTATTTTCATACCCACCTATATAATAAAAACAAAAACCAAGTAAATCAATACGAATTATTGAGGGGTGCTAAAACATGGCAGAGGAAAAATTGATGATGAAGGCCTTATCCATGGATATCATTACAGCAAAAATGTTTACCGAATTACATGTATCTATTACCGAAGAGTATGATGAACGTGGACGGAACTTAATCCAAAAAGGGTTAGAAGCCTTCGGACTGAAAGACGCTGAAGCTATGGCAAAAAAAGCAACTGCAGAAGGTGAAAATCATACTTTCTTTGAATATTTACCGCAAACTGTTGAAGGTGAAGAAAAATTCTCTAACTTAACTACGTATGCACGTTTTTCAAAAATGTTTGCACAAATCGCAAAACAAGTTGTTGATGAATACGGGACGGAAGGTGAACAAGTCATCATGCGAGCAGTCGAACGTTTTGGACAAAAACGTGGGGCTGGAATTGCACAGCGCGCGCGAACAAATGGCCTAGATAATTCTATTGAAAATTATTTAACAAACTATGATATGGGACGCAGTGATTTATTTGAAATAGATACCATCTACAAACAAAATGAAATTGAACAAACATTTACTCAATGTCCATTTGGTCAACAATGGGCCGATGATGAAATGGGTAAATACGGTATTCTGTATTGCAAAGTAATCGATCCATCCATCGCAAAAGGATATAATAAAGATTTTGAAGTCGTGCACGACCAATTTGTACTTCGCGAAGGTCAATGTCATTTCCAATTCCAAATGAAAGAGTGAATGTAATGATTCATACTAATCGGCTGTTAGGTCGCCTTCAACATTTAAGCGAAATTGGTCATAATGAACTAACTGGTGGCATAAATCGCTTTTCTTTTACACATGAAGAACAGCTGGCTATTAACCTCATAACCTCTTTTATGAAAGAAGCAGGTATGACTGTTACTACTGATGCTGTCGGAAATATTATTGGCACATTTGGTGAAGGTAATGAAACAATTATGCTAGGCTCACATATTGATACCGTTCCAGAAGGCGGGAAATTTGACGGTGCTTTAGGAGTTTTGGCCGCGATTGAGATTGTACAAACAATCCACGAACAACAATTAGCACTTTCAAAGAAAATACAAGTAGTTGCATTTAAAGACGAGGAAGGAACACGCTTTGGATTCGGTTTGATTGGTAGCCGTGCAATAGCTGGTCTTTTAACATATAAACAGTTACAGCAAAAAGATACTGCTGGCATTTCTATTGAAGAAGCTATGAAACAATTTCAATTGTCCCCTCTTCCCTTAGACAAAGTAAAACGTAACGATATAAAAGCATATTTAGAGATGCATATTGAACAAGGTAAGGTATTAGAAAATGAAAAATTACCCGTGGGCATAGTTTCAGGAATCGCTGCACCGTTATGGCTAGAAGTTACCGTTACAGGAATTAGTGAGCATGCTGGTGCAACACCAATGCCAATTCGACATGACGCACTAACCGCAGCAAGTGAAATGATTTTAGCCATTGAACACATGCTTAATAATACGACCACCTCTGTAGCAACTGTCGGTAAGCTAAATGTCGAACCTAACGGCGTAAATATCATCCCGGGTAAAGTAACCTTCACTATTGATATCCGTGACATAGACGAACAAAAAATAAACACATTAGAAAATAATATTATAGATCAACTAAAAAAAATTGCTGAACGTAGAAATATTACGATGGATTCAAAAGTGTTACAACGTGTCCAACCTGCAAAAACAGATTCTATCTTAAATCGACAACTAGCAAAAAGTATCGAAAAAAATGGTATACTGCCTTTTTCATTAATAAGCGGCGCTGGGCACGATGCGATGAACATTGCTGCTGTGGCACCAATCTGTATGTTGTTCGTCCGCTCCAAAGATGGTATTAGTCATAACCCGTTAGAACATAGTTCAGATGAAGATATCATAATCGCTACGAATATTTTTTATGACACAGTCCTCGAGCTTACAAAATAATTTTTCTATATAATAGAAGAAAACCAAAATAAGAAGCCATCTGAAAATTATTTTTCAGATGGCTTCTAAATATAAATACAACTAAACCTTTACTCATTATAGGGATAAGTAATTCCTGAAAGTCTACTCCCTTGAATCCTACATACCTTACGAAAACAAACACATCCTCTCTCCCTATCAATATAGCTAGTTCCTCCCTTCACTAATTTGTTATACACTAAGAAAATAACAAACAAACTATTCGTTAGCAGGTGAAAGAATATGTATGATGTTACAATTATCGGTGCTGGAGTAAGTAGCATTTTTATGGCTTATTCACTAGCTAAAAGTAACAAAAAGGTTTTAATTCTTGATAAAGGTAAAGCGCTAGAAGATCGCCATTGTCCTTTAGACGAAGGAAAAGCGTGTAATTGTACTACATGTGATAAATATTTCGGATTTGCTGGTTTAGGAAAATCTGAAGGGAAATTTAATTATACAAACGGATTTGGCGGAGAACTTGAACAAAAAGTCGGTAAAGAACGTTTTATTCAACTCATGGCTGAAGTAGATGAAATTCTATGTCAGTTTGGCGGAAATTCAGTTTCAAAATATTCTACAGAAAATCCAAATCTCAATAAGAGAGCTGAATCTTGTGGTTTACAAATGCTAACAACAGAAGTACGGCATCTTGGTACTACCCTTTCAAGTGAAATTTTTCAGCAGCTCTACGAATTTTTACTTACGAAAATAAATATACAATTCCATATAGATGTACAACATATTATGAAACAGAAAGATCATTTTAAAATAGAAACAAACCAAGGAATTATACATTCTAAGAAACTAGTATTTGCAACTGGACGTTTTGGTGCGGATTGGTTAAAGGAGATGTGCACTTCTCTACATATTTCTCAAGAACAAACCCGTGTAGATTTAGGTATTAGAGTAGAAATGAAAGAAAACCAATTACGCTCTATATTAAAAGATACTTTTGAAACGAAACTTTCTTATCAAGGCGAAAATTTCACAGCAACTACTTACTGTATGAATCCAAAAGGACGAATTATTCGAAAGTACGAAGAAGGTTTAGTTATGCCTGACGGTCAAAATTTTCGAGAACGCGCAACTAAAACTGCCAACTTAAATTTCACTTTATTTATACCATGCTATTTTCCAACTCTCAAAGAAGCAAATATATACGCAAGCTCAATTATTAAAGGCATTAACCAAGGACGAGATCGGATTGTTATACAACGCTTAGAGGACTTAATAAAGAAACAACCTACAGCGGCAAACAGTATGAATCATAATCGTATACAACCCACACTGCACGGAGATTATGGAGATTTGCATAAAGAAATCCCTCCCTTATATATTGAAGGGCTCAAAGAATTTTTATTACGTTTAGAACAATTTATACAAGAACCTATCGATCAAGATACTTTATTATATGGAATTGATGGAAAGTTCTATGCCCCTACGATAAAAATCAATAACCATTTTGAAACAAGTATAAATGGGCTATTTTTAATTGGAGATTGTTCTGGCGTCACTCATTCCTTATCTCAAGCAGCTGCAAGTGGTCTATATGTTGGAAACTATTTATCTGATATTTGAACGTCCGTCAAATAGTTTAAGTTCCACTATCATTAATAATTAACCAAAAAAGAAGCATAAGCACTCATTAACCGTGCACAAAATGAATTACGAATGTCTGACAAAATTATTGAAGGCGATTTATTACGTTTCTCAGAAAGTAATAAAATTAAAGCTGGTGAAGTACAAACTAAAATTAAAGAGACTGAAAAATAATCTTAATATGAAAAGGGAGCAACTCGTTACAGTTGCTCCCTTTTACTCTCTTATAACACATGATGCAATTTCAAATAAAAACTCTTATATATTTTACTTTTATTCTACGCTTGTTTCTAAAGTTACATCTGTATAAGTATAATCATCACCTATATTTAAAATCACTTCACATTGACGTAATCTCAATTCAAAGAGCATGATAGAATCATGATATACTTCAGGATTTGATTTCATTTTATGTAACATCTCTTGTTTTTCTTGTATTTCTAATTGTGTATTTTCTACAGCTTGTTTCAAGGAGTTAAATGGATTCCTAAAGAATATATTAATATCTCGCTCTTGTGTGTTTTCAAATAGCTCAAATTGCAAGAAAAATTTCTTCATAATAGAATCCGTTACCTCGGTATAATCTTCATTTTCTACATACTGTTTGTATTTGTTATATAGCATAGCTTTGTTTTTAGGAAGAACTCCAAATAATTTACCGGCACTTTTCAGTAAAAATTGTGCTGGTGTAAATCGACGTAAAATATTTACTTCATCCATTTGTATTCTAGTCGTCATTCTGTCAGTATCTCTGCGCCAGTCATCAAGCACTTTAAAGTCACATTCTAACTGTATTCGATTTTCTCCAAATAAAGAATTAAGTCCTTCACTAAGTTCTTCTAAGTACGATTGACTTTGAAGGAGCTCATTATTAGAAGTTGCAATCCAATTTTGCATAGAAAGAGCAAGATTAGGTAATACAGTTTGTTCTAAATATTTATGCACTCTTTCATTCATTGCTTTATTTAGTTCCATATCCATGTGACCGAAATCGCTTTCTTCACTCATTAAATCAGAACAACCCTGTAATATCTTCGGAATATTTTCAGTAAGATCATTCGTAATTTCAGTTTTCATTGTACGATATGACTCTGTAATGAAATGAATTTTTTCCCTCTCAAATGCAGTAAGGTTATTAATGCTACCGTTTAGTTTCACTAGCATATCTTCATTCCAATTAATAGCATCCATTAGATTATTTTCTTTCTCAACGCGTTTATCCAAAAGATATGTAATTGTTTTTCGAATGAAAAACAACAGCTTTTCAGTACGTTCTGCATCGATATTTTTATGAGAAAAGTTAAAATGAATAAACTCCGTTAATTCATTCAATTGTTGACTACTTGTATATAACGAAGAATAAGGGAAAATCCTCGCATGTGGGAAATATGTGTTTATTCTCGCTGCCGTATCATGTAGTACTCTTTTCACTTCTGCTTCACTATAAATGTTATCGATTTTATTTAATAAGAAATGCACTTGTAAATTTGGTGTATGTTCTTGAATGCTTAATAGAATATCACGTTCTTTATCAGTAAAAGGTGAATCCGCATTCAATACAAACAATAATTCATCCACAGAATTTAGATATTCAAATACCTCATCCCTAGTGTCGTTATTCCTATTAAAGCCAGGTGTAACTACAAATGTAAGTTTATTTTCACTTAAAAATCTGCATGGTAATTTAAATTCAACACATGCTCTATCTCTATATGTTTGGTGGTGTAACGACATTATATTATGGTAATCAAAGAAATCTTCAGTTGTTGTAATTGCTGAATCTGATATAGCGTTAATTTCTGTATGAGCATCATTTTTTAAAACTACTACATTTGAGATGGCGTTTTCTAATATATTTTCTCCTAATATAGAGTTAACAAATGCAGTTTTTCCATTTCCTGAAGTTCCCGTTACTAAAATACGATTTGTTCTTAAATCTGCGAGTTCGTCAACTAACCATCTAAATCGGTGACCTATTTCTATATTATGCTTTTGTGCCCACTCTGTAATAGATTCAAAAAGATGTAGACTGTACTCTAAACCATTCACATGATTAACAGAATATGAAAGTAGATTTTCCGCATGTTGTATATTTGCTACATCCATTTTGGAAGGGAAAATTTCATCCCATGCCAATACAGCTGCAGATGGAAATACAGCATAAGACGGATTGACTACTTTTAACCAATTTGTTAAAAGATTTGGAATGATATCGTGTAATTGTCTAAGCATATATTTCCCTTGAATTAATGCAAAGTATGTTTCTTCGTAAAGAGAAGAAATTTTGTCCCAAATATCGGACGAATGTATTTCAATATGTAAGAAAAATTCATTTATCGTGTTAAGCCACAATAAGTAATTTTGTTCATTTTTATAACTGTTCCAAAGTGATGAAACCATTTGCGTAAATTGTACTTGATCTACATTATTTAATGTAACTAATGCATCATAAAAATAATCTGGTGAAATATGTTTAGTAAATCCTTTATCGATATATCCTTTTAACACCTCAAACCATGGATAAGATTCTGTTCGAATTAACTCATTCACAGCAAGCTCTACTGCACTATCAAAATCTTGCTGCTCCTCATAAAAGGAACGGGCAATTTTTGTGACATTCGGATAATCCGGATTTAAAGAAACCGCTTCTTTAATAACAGCGAAAGCTGAATCAAAATTATTTTGCTCTATGTAAAGAGAAAGTAATTGTAGTCTAATTTCGGTCATCAATATTTTATTATCAGTAGTAATGGAAGTATAAACATTTTCAGCAACTGATAATTGATTAAGTTCGAAATAAGCATCCGCAATATTTTTTTGTGCCCATGGCGTTAATTCATTACCAACCTTCTCCCATTTAAAAATAGCTGCTTCAAAATCTTGATGGCGATAATAAAATTCACCTTGTGCAAAACGAATATAAGATCCATCAGAAATCTCATTTTTTTCTTCATTTACATAAACTTCTCCGAGTACGTCAAGAGGTGGTTTTGTTTCATTCTCCATTAGGAACGTTTCATAATACATCTTTTTTATTAATTGTTTTTCTACTCTCATCTTTTCCCCCACTATATCTCGAAAATACATTTTTAAGATATGTCAATACTTTTTTGTATGTATGCTTTTTATCTTAACAAAGAATACCTTTTGGAAAATTTCATTTTCCTTTCATTTTTCAAGTTAGATTGAATTTTTATGAGAAAAGTTTCAGTTTTTTTTCAATTCTCTTTCAGTTATGAAACAGCATTAAATGTTCCTAATAACCTAATAAGACTATAATCCCCCCGCATTATATTATCAAGAAAAACCTATATAAGTCATATTATAAAAACAATTTATAACGAATATATATGCAAAATCCCCTTCCCTAACAAATAAAAGAAATCATTATCATATATTTCTCCAATTGTTTTCCTTTAAAATATTTCAGTAGTTATGTAATTAATTTGTTCTAACCTATATAAATAACTAGTCCAAAAAAATCTATATGCATATCATGTTATAGTAAAGAATTCAGGAAATCCTAAAAGGAGGCACTTTCATGTTTGAAGATAAATCTAAAATAAATTACCCATATGAATTTACTGAAACTACAACAGTTCCCCTAAAGAACCCCATTGATAAAAAATTCAAGAACGGCACAGGTACACATAACTTCCCAATTAAAAAGCATTATAAAGAGCAAGTTTTATATACTGAAAAAATTAATAATAATAATAAAAATAAATAATCATATTGATCCTTATAACAATTAGCCAAATAAGAATCAATATTTGGCCATGCATAGTTATATGTTTAGTAATGTAGAAATTTTTATTATACAATTTACGTACCTTTAAAAAGTGCTGATATACGGCGCTTTTTTATACATAGATAAATGAAAGTTATCTTAGTCTAGAACTACTTACAACCTTAAGATTGATACGCTCAAATTTAAATAAACTACAAAATCACTCCGCCATATTTTCGTTTAACAATTAACTCTACATATTAACTGTTGTCGAGGAAAAATTACCTTAACTACTTTCCTTTGATTGAATCGACTTGTCAGTTTAAGAGCATTTCGTTTCCTACTTATGCAACAAACGGGCAGATTATTCGGAAAGAGAACAAATCACCTCAATGTTTTCTGAATATTATGGGAGGATGTAAATACTGTGAACACTGTTATTTAGTATTTAAGTCAACTTATAATAAAAAAAGCGTGCTAAATTAAATTGAAAGGTGCAAAAGCATGATTACAAATCAACAATTAGTAATAAACAATTTGGAAGAAAAATTAAAAGTATTTACTCATGCAGTTAGCGGCGAACTTACACAAGAAAAAGATTTCGTCATAGCAAATACAAAAATCCCTACTGATACGTTCAATGTAGTATTACCGAAATCTCCAAATATCAAAAATGCAGTTAAGATTAAACATGGAATCGATAATTTTTCTGATAAAAAATATCCCTTTAGTATTTGGATTGATGCTCGGTATTTAACCGAGGACTGGACAAAACTTATGCAAGAATATGACCAAAAAGAAGCAGAACGCAATGTAATGATGAAACTTGAAAATACACTTAATGTTGGGCAAAGGATTTCCAATCAGCTTATAATTACTAATGTAAAAAATAATGAAGAACTTTTGAAATATAGAGAAGTATTTATGAGCTTATTTGAAGGTACACCCGAAAAAGATGCATTAGAAAATTATTTTAATAAGTTTTCACAAATGAAATTAGGTTCAAAAGTTCAAATGTTTATTGGATGCATAGATGAAATGCCTGTGACTACTGGTTTATTAATAGAAAGCAAAGATAGTTATGGTATTTATGATGTGATGACAAAAGAAACATTTAGAGGTAAAGGAATTGGCAGTGAAATGTTTCAATTTCTTCTAAATCAAACAAAGGATAAACAAAAGCCAGTTGTATTACAAGCTTCAGATGATGGAAAAAATATTTATAAGCGATTTGGATTTATAGATGTCGGAGAAATGGTTGTATTTGAATAAAAGGTTTTCTTATTAAGCTACAAGGCGGGATTGTTGAGCAATATAGGCAGGAAATAATCCAACTTTTTATAAAAAAATGATCCAATTGAAACAATTAAGAACGTGTTTTGATCAATCTTTTTTCAAAACACGTTTTTTCTTTTTGTTTGTTTCTCAAGGTTATTGGCATTCATTTAAACAAGCTTTATTCTAAAACAAAAAAGATGATTTCGGTATAATACCGAAGTCATCTTTTTTATAATTTATTTTTAACTCAGTAAGATTAACTTTTACCTCAATACATTATCCCTACATAACCCTCTTAAACATCTTCTCCAACTCATAAGTAGAATGATGCACAAGAATCGGTCTTCCGTGCGGGCATGTGTATGGGTTTGTTGTTGTACGAAGTTCCTCAAGTAAAGCAAATATTTGATCGTTCGTTAAATATTGATTTGCTTTAATGGAAGCTTTACAGCTCATCATGATAGCAGCTTCTTCTCGTAGTTTTTTAATATCAACTTTTTTTAGTTTGACGACTTGCTCCATCATTTCGTCGATAATTTCTGTTTCTTGTCCTTTCGGGAACCACGTTGGATGCGAGCGGACGATAAAGGATTGATGGCCGAATTGTTCCAGGAATAAACCGACTTTTTTTAGTTCTTCTAGTTGCTCTTCGACACGTAAAAATTCGGTAAGAGATAAATCGATACGGTACGGTACAAGTAGTTCTTGTACTTCTTGTGCTACTCGTCCTACTTTATCACGGAAGTATTCATAATTAATACGTTCCTGTGCGGCATGCTGGTCAATCATATATAAGCCTTTATCATTTTGAGCGAAAATATATGTTCCGTGCATTTGTCCAATTGGATAAAGGGGCGGTAAATCATTACCGTTCATTTCAATCTCTTCTATTTCCTGAACTTCTTCGTCCAATTCCTCTAATTCAAAGTCTTCATCGTTACTGTTCCACGATTTCTCTTCCCGAATTGGTTCTTCCATTATCGGCTTAGTAGATGGCTGCCAACTTTGTTCTTCTCTTACGAGTGACTGTGGTGGTTGCCATTCTTGCTTTGGCGGTTGCCACAGTTGTGCCGGCTGTTTCACAACCAGTGGTTCTTCTCGTTTTTCATCCATGCCCGTCGGTAAAACGATGTCCGGCATGGATGGTTCTTTCGGCTTCGCGTGCTCAAACTGGAACTGTTCTTGCACACTTTCATCTTTTTCTTTTTTCTTCGTTGTTACACCTGCATCTGGAATGAGCTGTATTTTTTTGAATGCTGCTTGCAATGTTTCTTCGATCAGCTTTAGTAATTCTTGTTCTTTACTAAAACGAACTTCTAATTTCGCTGGATGCACGTTAACGTCAACTAGCATTGGATCCATTTCAATCGATAAGAAGCCGATTGGATATCGCCCGACTGGCAGTAATGTATGGTATCCTTGCTGAATGGCTTTCATTAATACGAAATTTCGAACGTAACGGCCATTTACGATCGTTGACATATAATTACGAGATGCTCTCGTCACTTCTGGTAATGTTACATAACCTTTAATTGTGAAATCTAAAGATTCAGCTTCAATTGGAACAAGCTTCTTCGCCACTTGAATGCTATAAATCGATGCAAGTACTTGTCTTACATCACCATTTCCTGATGTGTGAAGCAATTTCTTTTCATTATGAAATAGCTTTAACGATACTTCTGGATGTGACATTGCAATACGATACACGATATCTGTAATATTCCCAAGCTCTGTATGAATGGTTTTCATATATTTAAGACGCGCTGGTGTATTAAAGAATAAATTTTGTACTGTAATATCTGTTCCTTTTCGGCTCGCCGTTTTCTCTTGTTTTATAATGTCTCCACCTTTAATGATAAGGTGTGTGCCAGGTGCATCACCTGTGCTAGTGATTAATTCTAATTCACTAACTGAGGCAATACTTGGCAATGCCTCGCCGCGGAAACCGAGTGTTCTTATGCGAAACAGATCGTTTTCATCTTTAATTTTGCTCGTCGCATGTCGTTCAAAAGCGACGATACAATCTTCTTCTGCAATACCATCACCGTTATCAATAATGCGAATTTTCGATAAACCAGCTTCTTCTAAGTGGATTTCAATAGATGTACTATTCGCATCGATAGAATTTTCCACAAGTTCTTTTACGACTGAGGCAGGGCGCTCTACTACTTCCCCTGCCGCAATTAAGTTAGAGAGTTGGTCATCGAGTTTGCGAATTTTCCCCATCTACTTACTCATCCTTTCTTTAACTTTTTCTGTAAGCGATACAGTTCGTTCATCGCTTCTAAAGGTGTCATATCAAGTAAATCAATTTTTTTAATTTGCGCAAGCACTGCCGTTTCTTTTGCATCTAAAACTGGCTTGTCTTGTCTTTTCGAAGACTGCTCTGCACTAAAGAAAGATAGTTGTGATTCTTCTTCAGTCACTTCTTTCTCTTCTTGCACTTCTACCGGTACTTCTTTTATAACCACTGGTTCTGGAGCAACTTCTTGTACTGTCACTTCTGCACGCTTTGGAATAATAATTTCTTCTTGTCCTTCTAGCTGCGCTAACACTTCTTTCGCACGAGCGATTAAGCTATCTGGAAGCTCCGCAAGTTGTGCAACGTGAATTCCGTAACTTTTATCAGCTGCTCCATCTTGAATTTTATGAAGAAATACTACTTTTCCGTTCTCTTCAATAGCTGAAACGTGTACATTCTTCAGTTGATCTAAACTTTCTTCTAGCACCGTCAATTCATGATAATGCGTAGAGAATAACGTTTTTGCACCAATTTGGTCATGAATATGTTCAATGATTGCTTGTGCAAGTGCCATACCATCATACGTAGATGTACCGCGTCCAATTTCATCGAATAAAATTAAACTTCTTTCTGATGCGTTTGCAATTGCATTTTTCGCTTCTAACATTTCGACCATAAATGTACTTTGACCTGAAATTAAATCATCCGCTGCACCAATTCTCGTAAAGATTTGATCAAATACAGGTAATACTGCTTCTGTTGCTGGTACGAAACAACCGATTTGCGACATAACTGTTACAAGTGCTAATTGTCTCATATACGTACTTTTACCAGACATGTTCGGTCCTGTAATTAAAAAGACATCCATATTCTCTGGCATAATACAATCATTCGGTACATACAATTTCCCGTTCAATACTTTTTCAACTACAGGATGACGACCATCTTTAATAAAGATTTCACGCTTCGTTGTTAGTACAGGTTTTACAAACTGTTCTTCTTCACTAACTGTCGCAAAACTTTGCAGTACGTCTAATTCACTAATTACTTTCGCTAAATGCTGTAATTTCGGAATAAACACTTTTACTTCTTCACGAAGCGCTGTAAATAAATCGTATTCTAGTTGTACAATTTTTTCTTCTGCTTCTAAGATTAATGTTTCTTTTTCTTTTAGTTCATCTGTAATAAAACGTTCAGCATTAGCAAGCGTTTGTTTACGCTCATAGCGACCTTCTGGAAGTGCTCCAAGATTCGCTTTCGTTACTTCAATGTAGTAACCGAAAATACGGTTGTAACCAATCTTTAACGATTTAATACCTGTTATATCACGCTCACGTTTTTCAAGCTCAGCAATCCAAGTTTTTCCGTTTTTACTCACGTAACGATATTGATCAAGCTTGTCATTATAACCGTCTTTAATAATATCTCCATCTTTAATAGAAAGCGGTGGGTTTTCTTGAATACTTCTTCCTAGCAATTCTGTTAAGCTCTCACATGGATCTGCACCTTGAATTAATCTCGCTGCATACGCGTTATCTAATAAACTAATCGCTTCTAAAATGGCTGGTACTTGCAGTAAA
This sequence comes from Bacillus sp. SH5-2, assembly GCF_008368905.1. NCBI lineage: Bacteria > Bacillati > Bacillota > Bacilli > Caryophanales > Bacillaceae > Bacillus > Bacillus sp. SH5-2. The sequence goes on along the minus strand of NZ_QOSD01000020.1, from coordinate 634,717 downwards.
GATCGTCTTAACTGTAATAAGTCCCTTGCATTAACATTACCAAATGCAACTTTCCCTGCTAAACGTTCTAAATCATATACTTCTTTTAATTTTTCTTTTAGATCTTCACGTAAGAAGTAATCATTTACAAACGTTTCAACCATTTCTAAACGCTCTTCAATTCGTTCTTTCTGTATAAGTGGACGTTCCATCCACTGTTTTAACATACGACCACCCATAGCCGTCTTCGTCTTATCTAATAGCCATAATAATGACCCTGTTTTTTCTTTCGTTCGAAGTGTTTCTGTTAGCTCTAAATTTCGCTTTGAATGCACATCAATTTTCATAAATTGATTCGTATAATAAATTTCCACTGGCTGTAAATGATCTAATGAACGTTTTTGCGTTCTTATCACATAGTTAAATAAGCGTCCAACTGCTTTAATTAACTTTGCTTGTGAAACATTTTTCACAAGATGTTCTAACCCTTCAGGAATTGTCGTTGCATCTTCATATGAAATCGTCATTTTTAGCGTTTCAGTTAACTTGTTTAGTTCATCTTTAGAAAAGGAAGAATCTACAACAATTTCTTTCGAACCAGTTGCATACACTTCTAATAAAATATCTTCTACTGAGCCAGTCAATAACGTTACTGTATTTTGTCCAGTCGTTAAATCGTTACAAGCTAACGCATATGATCCATCTTCAAAATGTGTTAATGCAGCTAAGAAGTTATTTTCTTTCTCATCTATTGTACGCCCTTCCATCATCGTCCCTGGCGTAATTAATTGTACGACTTCACGGCGCACTACACCTTTAGCTGTTTTTGGGTCTTCTACTTGCTCACAAACCGCTACTTTATATCCTTTTTCAACAAGCTGTTCAATATAGTTTTTAGCCGCATGATACGGTACACCGCACATCGGTATACGTTCACTACTACCACCGTCTCGGCTCGTTAATGTAATTTCAAGTTCGTGGGCTGCTTTAACCGCATCCTCAAAGAACATTTCATAAAAATCACCTAAGCGGAAAAATAAAAAGGCATCTTGATAGTCTGCCTTAACTTTTAAATATTGCTGTATCATAGGCGTATATTGCGTCATACTTATCCTCCATAATTCTTACATAATAATCTATATTCATATATGTCACATTTCACGGACACTCTTATCTCCTATTTCAGGAGTCTTTCTTCATTATAGCATATTTCATAAGGAATCATGTTCATTCAAGCATCACTTATGTAAAGTAAAAAGCTAGGAAGAACTTCTCCCTAGCTTTCTATTACTCTTCTTCTGCATCAACGATAAAGTTCGGATCTAATTCTTCAAACTCATCATCGTCAATTTGGAAATCATCATCTGATTCTACGCAACCTTCAGGATTTACACTTACACAAATTTTCGTTTCGCCAACTACTTCCGTTACAAATTCACGTTCTACAGTTACAACAATTTTATTACCGTTTGGTGATACAAGAGCTTCTAAACAATTTGGTGGCTGAATAACACGAGCAATAATCTCTAAATCGTCACCAGAAAAGTTTTTATCACGATAACCAATGCTTACTTCATCAGTGTAGTTCACACGCTCTGTAACAACTTCAGTCTTTGTATTACCATCAAATGAATACCAAGTGTTCACATCATAGAAACCTTCAATTTCCACATGCTTTCCATTCTTTCTTGCTTCGTACGAGTGGTTAATTACCCAGCACCCTAAAATACTTGTTGGCTCATTATTCGATTCACATGTATGCGTTGACTTTGTATACTTACGTCCTTTTCCAACCACTGCTTTTGTAATAATCTCTCTAAATTCGGACATTCGTAACCCTCCTCAATCACTATTCACTTAATCATATGCGTGACAATAGCGGAATGTGTCATTCTTTTTTCGAGAAGAACTTACGTTTAACCTACTAAAAAAAAGAGATGTCAATATGACATCTCTTTAACAACCGCAATTTCCTTTTTTACTGTCTACTGCTGCGCCAGTTTCACCCTTCAATATATCGCCACCAGTTGAAATTAATATTTCATCTGTTACGTTGTTAGAAATTGTACTAGCCACTAACTGTAATAAATCATTTACGTATGTTTGTGAAGATTTAAATTCTTGTACGACTGGGATATTGTCTAACTTATCTTGCAAGGCATCAATTTCAGCTTCTACTTTTTTCAAAGCTTCCCATTTCCCGTAATGCTGCAAGTTTACTGCTTGTTTTTGCAGTGCTTTAATTTCATCAATTGCGCGCTTTACATTTTCATTTTTATGAATTTGCGCTTCTGCTCGCTTAAAGAAATCAACTTCTTCTGTTTCAGAAATCATTTTTGCTAATTCTTTCGCTTGTTCAACGATTTCGTCTTTCGTATATACTTTCATCTATTATTTCACCTCAATCGGCTCTTCAACTAATTCCCCGTTAAGAGACCAAGTTTTTGCTTCCGTTACTTTTACTTTCACTAGCTGACCAATTAAAGATTTTGAAGCCACGAAGTTTACAAGTTTATTCGTACGAGTATAACCTGCAAGTACTTCAGGATTGTTTTTACTTTCCCCATCCACTAACACTTCTACAATTTGGCCTTTATAACCATTATTCTTTTCAATTGCCAACGTATTTACTAGTGTATTTAAGCGTTGCAAACGTTCTTTCTTCACTTCCATCGGTACATTGTCTTTCATTTTTGCAGCTGGTGTACCTTCGCGCGGAGAATAAATAAATGTAAACGCAGTATCAAATCCTACTTCACGATATAACGACATCGTTTCTTCAAATTGCTCATCTGTTTCATTTGGGAAACCAACGATAATATCCGTTGTTAGTACTGCACTTGGAATTGCTTCTTTAATTTTTCGTACTAACTCTAAATAATGCTCACGTGAATATTTACGCGCCATAATTTTTAGCATTTCTGTACTTCCAGATTGAACTGGTAAATGAATATGTTCTACTAGGTTTCCACCTTTTCCAAGCACTTCAATTAAGTGATCATCGAAATCACGTGGATGACTCGTTGTAAAACGAATACGGGCAATATCAACTTTACGGAGTTCATCCATTAAATCGCCAAGACCGTATTCTAAATCTTCAAAGTCTTTCCCATATGCATTTACGTTCTGTCCAAGTAATGTAATTTCTTTATAACCATTCGCAGCTAAATGACGAATCTCTTGAATAATATCTTCTGGACGTCTGCTTCGCTCTTTTCCGCGTGTATACGGTACAATACAATATGTACAGAACTTATCACAGCCATACATAATATTTACCCAAGCTTTAATATCACCACGGCGTACTTTCGGAAGGTTTTCAATTACGTCTCCTTCTTTTGACCACACTTCAACTACCGTCTCCTTCGAGAACATTGCATCTTTTAGGATGTACGGTAATCTATGAATATTATGCGTTCCAAACACCATATCTACATGCTGATTTTTTTGCATAATTTTATTTACAACAGATTCCTCTTGAGACATACAACCACATACACCAATTAAAAGGTCCGGATTTCTTCGTTTTAGTGACTTTAAATGACCTAGTTCACCGAACACCTTATTTTCAGCATTTTCACGAATGGCACAAGTATTTAATAATACTACATCTGCATCTTCAGTTGAAAAGGTTGGTTCATATCCAAGTGCAGTGAAAATACCCGCCATTACTTCTGTATCATGCTCATTCATTTGACAACCATATGTACGAATATAGAACTTTCTTCCTGTACCAAAATTGCGAAACTCTTCAGGTAAGCCAAAATCCCGTTCAATTTTAACTTCTTCTTTCCCTCGCTTTTTTGCGTCTTTTAAGGAAGGTGGTTGGTATACACTTTCAAAGTATTTGCTATAATCTTTCTCGTCTTTTTTCGTAGAGGAATTCACTTGTTGACTTGCTAATCGTTGCTGCTCGTTCATCGGTAATCTCCTTTCACCCTTAACTATACACACTCTATAGTCCATTTTAATGCGCTTAGACCCACCTCAAAAATGGTTAGATAGCTTGAGAGATAACTTGTCCTTTGAAACTTGAGTAATCAATCTAATCATCTATAAGAATGAAGTCTTCCCCACACAAATAGACATTCCCTTTTTGTATTCCTTTTGTCCTATCCAAAAGCATATTGCTTTATCCCTATACACATTACCATAGTATGAAGCGTTTCGCCAATTTTTACAAAGAAGAAGGCTTATCCTATTATTACATTTCCTAGTTAATGAACATGCAATTTTCATACAACGATTTATATATTATTTTACCATTCTGAATTTTCTAAGTAAATATAACTACCTTATATTTTTATTCATTAAAAAAGGTTGCCAAATGGCAACCTCCTCTTCTTACATTACATAAATTCAGCAACAAGTTCATCAAACATTTTCTGATCCATATTTAAATCAGATTGCACTAAAGGCTTCTCACTATAGCCTTTTACAAGTTCTTGGTATGAAGGTTGCGCTGTATTTTGATAAATTAAACCTGTTACTAATCCGTTATTTTCCATTAACGTTTGCATAGCCATCATGCGATTAGACGGATCATATCCCTCTACTGTACTTAGTTTTGTTAAATTCTCTTTAAACCAATCGTAAGTATTTACTTTATTGTAAGTAACACATGGGCTAAACACGTTAATTAATGAAAATCCTTTATGATTAATACCAGCTTCAATAATTTGTGTTAATTCTTTTAAATCACTTGAAAAGCTTTGCGCCACAAATGTTGCACCAGCTGTTAAAGCCATTTCCATAACATTTAGTGACGGTTCAATTGAACCTTGTGGTGTACTTTTCGTTTTAAATCCAGCTTCACTACGTGGTGAAGTTTGCCCTTTTGTTAATCCGTAAATTTGGTTATCCATTACGATGTACGTAATGTCGATATTACGACGAATAGAATGGATTGTATGTCCCATACCGATTGCAAATCCATCACCGTCACCACCTGATGCGATAACTGTTAAATCACGATTTGCCATTTTCACACCTTGTGCAATTGGAAGGGCACGACCATGAATACTATGCAAACCATATGAATTAATATAACCTGAAATACGACCTGAACAGCCGATACCAGAAATAACAGCAAGTTCATCTGGGTTTAAGCCAACGTTAGCTGCCGCACGTTGAATTGCAGCTTGCACCGAGAAGTCTCCGCAACCTGGGCACCAGTTTGGTTTTACACTGTTACGAAAGTCCTTAAATGTTGCCATTTAGTACAACCCCTTTTTTGCATTCGTTGTAAATCTCTTTTGGCAAGAATGGGTTTCCATCATATTTTAAAAGACTAGAAATTTTCTCACCATTACCAAGATTCATTTTCATAATGTTAGCAAGCTGACCTGTCGCATTGTTTTCTACAACTACAACGCGCTTCGCATTTTTCACAAGTGGATCGATTTCAGCTGTAGGGAACGGGTGAATTAAACGCACATGAGCATGGTTTACTTTCATACCCTCTTGTTCTAAACGCTCCATTGCCTCTTCGATCGCACCACGAGTTGAATTAAATCCAACAAGCAATACGTCTGCTTCGTCATGCTTAACATTTTTATAAACAGGGGTATTAAACTTCAAGTTATCCATTTTACGGAAACGTTTGTCCATTTGATCTTTACGGTTTATTGCTGATTCAGAAGGTTTACCCATTTCATCATGTTCTACACCTGTAACATGGTGAATACCATTTTTCATACCCGGTAAAACACGTGGTGAAACGCCATCTTCTGTTACTTCATAACGCTTGAAGTATGCTTTATTCTCACGTTCTGGTATTTCTATGTCTAAATCAAGCTTACCACGGCGAATTTCCACTTTATCTAACTTAAGTGGTTCTACAGTTTGTTTCCCTAAAGAAAGCTGTAAATCTGTTAAGAAGATAACAGGAACTTGATATTCTTCAGCTAAGTTAAACGCTTCTACAATATCATAGAAAGCTTCTTCAACTGTACTTGGTGCCATTACGATTTTTGGAATCTCACCATGCGTACCGTAAATCATCGCCATTAAATCAGACTGCTCTTGTTTCGTTGGTAATCCCGTACTTGGACCACCACGTTGTGTATCAACAATTACTAATGGTGTTTCTGTAATACCCGCTAAACCAATGGCTTCCATCATTAAAGAAAGACCAGGACCAGCAGATGCTGTTAACGTACGAACACCAGCATAGTTTGCACCGATTGCCATTGTACAAGCTGCGATTTCATCCTCAGTTTGGATTACTGTTCCGCCAACTTTCGGCAATTTTTTAATTAAGTATTCCATAATTTCAGATGCAGGTGTGATTGGATATGCTGACATAAAACGAGCACCACCAGCTACCGCACCAAATGCGATTGCATCGTTTCCAATCATAAACATACGTTTCTGACCATCAGCTTTTTCAAGCTGCATCATGTTTACTTTCTCACCTAGCAATTCTTTCATATATTGAGAGCCGCGTTTAATTGCGTCCATATTTTTTTGAACGACTTGCTCTCCTTTACGACCAAAGATTTCTTCAACAACATCTAAATAAGCTGTTTCATCTAGTCCTAATACCGCACTTGACGCCCCAACTGCAACCATGTTTTTCATTAATGATGTGCCTAATTCTGAAGCAATGTCTGTAAACGGTATCACATATAGATTCACATCTGTGTTGTCAGGTATTGTTGGATTAAATTTCGCATCGGCAACTACAATCCCACCCGGACGTAGTTCATGGAAATTAAAATCAATTGTTTCTTGATCAAAAGCAATTAAAATGTCTAAATCATCTGAGATCGCGCGTACTTCTGTTGTACTTACACGAATTTTATTATTTGTATGGCCGCCTTTAATACGTGATGAGAAGTGGCGGTAACCGTATAGGTAATATCCTAATCGGTTTAATGCAATACAGAAGATTTCTCCTGTACTTTCAATTCCTTCACCTTGTTGGCCTCCAACTTTCCATGAAAGTTGACTAATCATCTCCTACACCCCTTTTGGCTGCATTCATTGTAGTGTATTTTTTTACAGTAATAGTTTAGCATTTTTTATGCAAATAAACTACAACGGACGCAAATTATGCCTCTTCTGATTTCCCTGAATCTTTAGTATAAAGCTATTTCGTTTTTCATTCTAGTATTAGGTCTTAAAAAAATCAATAATATCAAATGAATTTATTTTAACTTTTCTGAATTTTTAAAACAAAAACTCAAAAACTTATACGTTCAACAAAATTATCGTATAAAAATCGCTCGACCGTAGATGCATCATAGTGTTTGTAAAGCTCATTAACTACATTTTCATACTCTCTATATGCAGTTAAATCTACAACCGTCTCCAAAATCCCATCAAAGTCTGAACCAAAGCCTATATTCTTTTCTCCACCTAATGAACAAATATATTCAATATGTCTTACTATATCTGTTATATTCGCCTGTCTTTCGCTTGTTAAAAATTGCGGTACAAACGTAACGCCAATCACGCTATTTTGCTTTATGAGTGCTCTAATTTGTTCATCATTTAAATTACGCGGATGTTGACAAAATTTATAGCAGTTTGAATGAGATGCAATTGGGTTTTTAGCAATTTCTATAACATCCCAAAAGCTTCTTTCATTCAAGTGAGACACGTCGATCCATAAATGTAACATATTCAGTTCTTGTACAATATGTTTCCCAAAGGTTGTTAAACCCGCTCCACGCGTCTCTAACGCACCGTCGGCTAATAAATTGGCATAGTTCCATGTCAGTCCAAAAGAACGTACTCCTAATCGATAAAATAGCCGTAATTTCATTGCATCCTTTCCAATTGCTTCGCAACCTTCTAATGTTAACAGCGCTCCAATCTCGTCCTGTTTTAACATGTTAATATCATCTTTTGTTTGAATAAACTTCATTCCTGCTAGCGATAGAATTTCACTATGAAAAATATCTATCATTTGTAGCGCAACTTCAAAACGATTTTCGTACGCTACTGTTTCTGGTACATATATAGCAAAACATTGTATACTTCCTTTTCTTTTCTTTAATTGTTCAAAAGTAATATGTAATTGTGGATCATTTCGAAAGTCTTTCTTACCCTTTGCACTCCATAACTGAAAGAGCACATCACAATGGGCATCAAAAATTTTCATTTCCATTCCTCCATTATAAAAACAACCTGTTTGCATAGATGCAAACAGGTTGTTCAAACTTAACGAGGTTCTACAATTAATTTTATTGCTGTACGTTCTTCCCCATCAATCATAATATCTGTAAACGCTGGGATACAAATTAGGTCCAAACCACTAGGCGCTACAAATCCTCTTGCAATTGCTACTGCCTTTACCGCTTGGTTCAATGCACCTGCACCAATGGCTTGAATTTCTGCTGTTCCGCGTTCGCGAATAACACCTGCAAGTGCACCAGCTACAGAATTAGGGACCGACGTTGCTTTAACTTTTAATATTTCCATTCCGCGTTTCCTCCTCGTTTCTTTAAAAAGTATTAGCAATTATTTCACTTTAACTTATATTCACGAGGAATGACGCGTATTCCTGCTAAATTTCTGTAATTTTTCTAAAAAATTAAAAAATAATGACTTATCTAAATTTTAATCTGAACTTACTCAAAAAACGGTTGATCGTCATTGATTAAGATACGCTCAATTTTCTTAGCTTTTCCTGTATTCGGATCCACATCAATTAATACTGCACTTAATTGTGTTCTACCGTTTGTCACTTCAAATCGTACTGGTAAGTTTGTCAAAAATTTCTTCAATACTGCTTCTCGATCCATACCTAAAATTCCATCGTATGGTCCTGTCATACCAACATCTGTAATATATGCCGTTCCACTTGGTAAAATACGATTATCCGCTGTAGGAACATGCGTATGTGTACCTACTACCGCGGTAGCACGACCATCTACATACCAACCTAACGCTTGTTTTTCACTTGTCGTTTCCGCATGGAAATCAATAAAGATAATATTTGTACGTTTTTTTGCAATGTTAATTAATTCATCCACTTTACGGAATGGACAATCAATCGGAGGAAGGAAAGTACGTCCTTGTAAGTTAATAACTGCAACTTCTGTTCCATTACAGTTCACAAAGATAAGCCCTTTTCCTGGAGTTCCTTCTGGGAAGTTAGCTGGTCTTGCAAGGTATTTTGCGTCATCAATAAATTCAAATACTTCACGATTATCCCAAGCATGGTTTCCAAGCGTCACCGCTTGTGCTCCGCACTCTAAAAAGTTTCGATATATTTTTTCTGTAATACCACGTCCACCCGCAGCGTTTTCTCCATTAATGATTGTTACTGTAGGTGTATATTTTTTCTTTAATGCCGGTACGTATTGTTGAATCATACCTCTACCAGGAGATCCTACTACATCCCCAACAAATAATATTCTCATATGTCTTACCCTTTCTATGTACTACATTTTTTATTACTATAGCTTCAAGTGACTTCCTTACAATATATTTATTATAGATTTGTTTCACTTATATACTAGGTATAAATTGAAACTTTAATCAGTTGGGGTTTTCTTCATCCCTACTGATTATTAGCCCTCACCAATCGGACATTTACGGGCAGCCCGATCCCCCGCCTAACTTCTTTGCTTTCGCTGAATTTTGAGGCGGGAGTCTTAATGCCCGCAAATAGCGGGATAACTAATTTTCTTTATTTTAACCAATTCCAACACAAAAAAATAAAGTGGTGTTTCACCACTTTATTTTGCGTATTCCACTGCACGTGTTTCACGAATAACAGTTACTTTAATATGTCCTGGATAATCCAGTTCATTTTCAATACGTTTTCGAATATCACGAGCTAAACGATGAGCTTCTAAGTCATCGATTGTATCTGGTTTTACCAGAATACGAACTTCACGTCCCGCTTGAATTGCGAAAGATTTTTCTACGCCTTCATAAGACTCTGAAATTTCTTCTAACTTTTCAAGACGACGAATGTAGTTCTCAAGCGTTTCACTACGAGCTCCTGGTCTTGCAGCTGATAATGCATCCGCTGCTGCAACTAAAACTGCAATGATAGAAGTTGGTTCTGTGTCCCCATGGTGAGATGCAATACTGTTTATAACTACAGGATGCTCTTTGTATTTCGTTGCGAGTTCAACACCAATTTCAACGTGGCTACCTTCTACTTCATGGTCAATCGCTTTACCGATATCATGTAATAGACCAGCACGTCTTGCTAGTTTTTCATCCTCGCCAAGCTCTGCTGCCATAAGTCCCGTTAAATATGCAACTTCCATAGAGTGTTTTAAGACGTTTTGTCCGTAACTTGTACGGTATTTTAAGCGGCCTAAAATCTTAATTAAATCTGGATGTAATCCGTGAACACCCACTTCAAACGTTGTTTGCTCTCCGACTTCGCGAATATACTCGTCCACTTCACGTCTTGATTTTTCGACCATCTCTTCAATACGCGCTGGGTGAATACGTCCGTCCTGTACAAGTTTATCAAGAGCGATACGAGCTGTTTCACGACGAATTGGATCGAATCCAGAAAGGATAACCGCTTCTGGTGTATCATCAATAATAAGGTCAATACCTGTTAACGTTTCTAACGTACGAATATTACGACCTTCACGTCCGATGATACGGCCCTTCATTTCGTCATTTGGAAGATTTACAACCGAAACGGTTGTTTCAGCAACATGATCAGCTGCACATCTTTGCATAGCAAGAGATAAAATCTCTTTTGCCTTCTTATCCGCTTCTTCTTTCGCGCGAACTTCACTTTCTTTTACCATAACGGCAATTTCATGAGAAACTTCACTTTCTACTTTACCAAGAATAATTGCTTTCGCTTGTTCGCGTGTCAGATTGGAAATGCGCTCTAATTCCGTTTGTTGCTTTTGAACTAACTCTCCCACTTTGCTTTCCAACTCTTCAATCTGTTGTTGTCTCGCTACAAGAGAATCCTCTTTCTTTTCTAACTGTTGCTCGCGTTTATCGAGCGTTTCGTCTTTACGATCAAGGTTCTCTTCTTTTTGCATTAAACGATTTTCTTGTTTTTGTAATTCGCTTCTACGGTCACGAATTTCTAATTCAGCTTCTGTACGAAGTGTATGAATTTCATCCTTTGCTTCTAAAAGCGCTTCTTTCTTAAGTGCTTCAGCCTCACGATTCGCTTCGTCTAGAATACGTTTCGCTTCATTAGCTGCACCATTAATCTTCGCTTCAGCAATAGACTTTCGAACAAAAAAGCCAACAACTGCACCGACTGTTGCAAGCAAAATGGAGATGAGTATCCAAACTGTACTACTCATGATTTCACCTCCCCTTGCTATGAATGAAAAAAGACTGTCGGCATGTACATTGAATACCAACATACAGCAAAGACCGTCGTCCCGCTTTTTTAAGGGACTTTCTTCATTTCACAATTAAAATGTCATATTATTATTTCGGCAAGATTTCAGTCTTACTCCGAATATTACTTCTCTTCTTGAGAAGAGTGTTTCGTATATAAGAAAAAATATACATTCTCATTGTATCTATCGCAATTTTCATTGTCAAGCGTTGTCTACTTTTACTTTCTTTACCTTCAGCCCTAATTCCTATACGGATTTAAAAAGCAGACCGCATATTATGCTGGAAAACCTTAGTAAATCCCAGTTTTTTCATATAAAACGTGCATATATTCTTCTTTACACATAGCCTTTTAGGTAAATTAAATATTTTATCTCCAACGATATACAACGCTTTCATAATGAATTAAAAATAAAAGACACGAGAGCGTGTCTTTTATTTTTAATCAAGAAGATTTGAATCTTCCGTGCCTTCAGCACCAGAATCTTCACCAATTCCGTGATGCTCACGAATAAAGAAGGCAATTTCTTCTCTTAAATCCGTATTTTCTTTTAAGAACTGCTTCGAATTTTCACGACCTTGTCCTAAGCGCTCTTCATTATAAGAGTACCAAGCACCACTCTTTTGAACGATATCAAGTTCAGAAGCCATATCTAAGATTTCACCTTCTCTTGAAATACCTTCTCCGTACATAATATCAACTTCAGCAACACGGAATGGTGGTGCCACTTTATTTTTAACTACTTTTACTTTTGTTTTATTACCAACGATGTCGTTACCTTGCTTTAATTGCTCCGCACGACGCACTTCAAGACGGACAGTTGAATAGAATTTCAACGCACGACCACCTGGAGTTGTTTCTGGCACTATCTATAGATTTTCCATCTCTATAGTCCGGACTATCTCTTCATCTCTTTACAGAGAGCCTTGCACTTCCAGCAGTAGCCTATCATCTGCCGTACCCTACTCAGTTAACTAAAAGTCCTTTTCGGTAGTCTCTACACCTTCCCCATATCACTATGGAGCTTGGCACGGTATTACCCTAAATAATGGTGGGCTTCACCGTTAGCAACTATATGAATAGTTACACCCTTAGGCAATAAGGTTCACAAGGTTTTTTAACATGCTATCACTAGCAAGGGAAACCCATGGTAAACTCCTTAATCTTTACGATTAAGCAACTTGTAGTTGATTTCCAAACATAACCCCAACTTTTTCACGAATTTGGTTAATAAAGATTGCGATTGTTTTTGATTTATTGATTGCACCTGATAGCTTACGAAGTGCTTGTGACATTAAACGTGCTTGTAAACCTACGTGTGAGTCACCCATGTCTCCTTCAATCTCTGCTTTCGGTACAAGAGCTGCTACAGAGTCAATTACGATAATATCAACCGCGCCACTTCGTACAAGTGCTTCTGCGATTTCTAATCCTTGCTCCCCTGTATCAGGTTGTGATAATAGTAATTCATCGATGTTAACACCTAATTTTTGTGCATATACAGGATCCATTGCGTGCTCCGCATCGATGAATGCTGCTTGTCCACCTTGACGCTGTACTTCTGCAATTGCATGTAATGAAACAGTTGTTTTACCTGAACTTTCAGGTCCGTAAATTTCGATAATACGGCCGCGTGGGTATCCGCCTACCCCTAGTGCCACATCAAGTGCTAAAGAACCACTAGAAACCGTAGAAACTCTACGCTCCGCTTGTTCTCCTAATTTCATAATTGAACCTTTACCGAATTGCTTCTCTATTTGTTTTAACGCCATATCTAATGCCGCTTGACGATCACTCATTCAAAATTCCTCCTTAACTGAATTGCTAATCTTATTATACCTATTTTCAATTCAATTTGCCAACAAAAATCGAACATTTATTCGATTTTTTTATTTTCCATTTAATAAAACTGCATTTAACCATTAAAAAAAGCTAAAAGAGATTTATATCTCTTCTAGCTTTTTATACAAATGATAAAATCCATATTTTGCTGAGCGTTCCCTAATTTGCTGACGACTTCCGCTTAAATTAAGTGGAAAGACTACAGTTTGTTCATCCTTAATCGCCAATCCAACAAATACTGTTCCCGGCTCTTTCTGTTCTGAAGCATCTGGTCCTGCTACCCCAGTGAAACTAATTCCGATATCTGCTTTTAATAATTCTTTAACATTTTCAGCAAGATAACGAGCACATTCTTTACTAACCACACCATCCATATGCAATATTTCTTCAGGCACATGCAAAACATGCTGCTTCACATCATTATGATAGCAAATGACACCGCCTTTAAATACGGAAGATACACCCGAAATTTCTGTTACTTGATTTCCGAAGAGACCACCTGTTAAACTTTCCGCACAAGCTAAAGTTAATTCTTTTTTCTTCAATAACTCTATTGCCTTATAATGCAGAAATTCTTGGTCATATCCGTAGAAAAATTCTCCTACTCTTTCTAAAATCAAATCTTCTATACGCTGAATGAGTTTCTCCGCTTCCTCAGCATTTTGATGCTTGGCAGTTAAACGTAATGTCACTTCTCCATCATTTGCGAGTGGGGCGATTGTCGGGTTCGTTTGTCCATCAATTAAATCTTGAACTTTCACCTCTAATTGAGATTCCCCAATCCCGAAGAAGCGAAGCACACGAGAATAAATGTTTTCTCCCGTTGTAAAGTTACGTAAAAAAGGCTCTACATAACTTACATACATCGGCTTCATTTCTTTCGGTGGTCCTGGTAACAAAATATAAACTTTTCCGTTCTTATTTAATCCCATACCAGGCGCCATACCGTGATCATTGGCAAATACAGTTGCTCCATTCAAAACGAGTGCCTGCTTTTTATTATTTTCAGTGAACTCACGACCTGTACGCTTAAAATAATCGCTTATTGATACTAATGCCTTTTCATCATATACGAGCTTTTCTCCTAAGCTAGACGCAATTGTTTCCTTCGTCAAATCATCTTTTGTCGGGCCTAATCCACCTGTAAAAATAAGCATGTCCGCGCGTTCTTCCGCAACTTCAATCGCCTGCTGTAATCGTTTGTTATTATCTCCAACTACAGTATGGTAGTACACGTTAATTCCGATTGAAGCTAACTTTTCAGATAAAAACTGGGCATTTGTATTTGCAATTTGTCCAAGTAATAATTCAGTTCCAACCGCAATAATCTCAGCATTCATCCCAATTCCCCCATAAACCTCTATTTTGAGTTTACAAAAGCAGCTCTATTTTTCCAGAAATAATCCCATCCTGAAATAACAGTAAAGAATAATGCAATCCATATAAAAATATCAGCAACCGGAATATGGATTAGATTTAAAGGTACATCGTGTAATAAATATGCTGCAATCGCGATAATTTGTGTCCAAGTCTTAATTTTCCCTAGCTGATTTGCTGCAACTACTTCTCCTGTTCCAGCAAGTACAAGGCGTAAACCTGTTACTGCAAACTCACGGCTTATAATTACAATAACAATCCAAGCAGGTACATATTGCATCTCTACTAACGTAATAAGTGCCGCTGAAACAAGTAATTTATCCGCTAACGGGTCAAGAAATTTCCCTAAATTCGTTACAAGATTATACTTTCTTGCGTAATGTCCATCGATCCAATCTGTAGCTGAAGCAACAATAAAGATAAGTGCTCCTACTAAATGTTGAATTGGTAAATCAACATCACCAATTGTGTATGAACCCCAATTAAAGGGCGCTAACATAATTACCATAAAAATTGGAATTAAGAAGATTCTAGATATTGTAATTTTATTTGGTAAATTCACAGCTATTCCTCCATCATATCAAAAACATTTGTTCATTGAAAAAAGTCATCGAAGCGATGACTGTTATTGTGCAGGTTGCTCTATCCCTAGATTTTTAATCAAGAATTTTTGATGATAGTTCTCTTCTGGATTCAACGGGAATGTAACAACTTGGCCATTCAATTTAAATTCAACATTCGGTGCACTTCCTATATTAAGGTTTACCTCTTTCGCTGTTGATAAATCATATTTTTGCGTCTGGCCTTCCTC
This sequence comes from Bacillus sp. SH5-2, assembly GCF_008368905.1. Lineage (NCBI taxonomy): Bacteria > Bacillati > Bacillota > Bacilli > Caryophanales > Bacillaceae > Bacillus > Bacillus sp. SH5-2. The sequence continues at coordinate 619,412 of NZ_QOSD01000020.1, read as the reverse complement.
TATTGTACCACTAAAGATATCATTTCCTGCCTCATTTTTAATACCTACATAACTTGCGCCTTTTGTTGTAATTTCTAGTTCTAACGTTTTATTATTACGAATTTCCAAAGTAGATTCCTTCCCAGTTGTTCCAACTACTTTTATCTCTTGTTGTCCAGTTGGTTGTGCTGGTTGTTCCTCTTTCTTTGGTTCTTCTTTTTTCGGCTCTTCTTTCTTTGGTTCCTCTTTTTTCGGCTCTTCCGCTTTCGCTTCTTCTTTCTTCGTATCTAACGGAGAGTTTTCCGCTTTTTTAACTTCAATTTTCTCGCTTTGAGCACTCGGAACTTTCTCATCACCTTTTCCAGTTAACGCTTGAAACACAAACCAAATTACCACTCCACATGCGATTACTAACAGCGCAACTAAGATTTTCGGCATATGATCTGCAATTGGCCATGATGAAGATTTTTGCATTGTTTCTTGTGTTTTTTGTCCAGTTGATACTTGCGGGACTTCACGTTTCTCAGATTGTGGTATCGTACTCTGATATTCTACAAGCAGTTCCTCTCCATTTAATCCAACCGCATCTGCATATTGTTTAATGAATGCACGCGCATAAAAAGCTCCCGGCAATACATCATAATTGCCTTCTTCAATCGCTACTAAATGACGTTTTTGAATTTTTGTAATCTCATGCAACTGATCGATAGACAAGCCTTTCGCTTCTCTTGCTTCTTTCAGCTTTTGTCCTAATTCTGTCACTACTAACACCTCAATATTTCTTTAAAAGTCGAACATAGAGAAATTATTTTGCGTACCTTGCTCAATTTCATCTACTAAATTATATTGAATTTCTTCATCATAATCGTTACGTAACTCGATAATATAATCAAAATCATCCAATGTATATTCTGACTGACTCACAAATACATCAGGATGTTCCACAACTTTTGTTGCAGGCAATCTCATAATTTCACGAACAAGCTGCCAATGTCTTTCATTTGCACGCTTTGTTGACACAATTCCATCTAGGATGAAAATATTGTCGTCGCTATACTCATCTTCAATCAATTGACTACGAACAGTTTGCTTAATAAGAGTAGATGATACAAACAACCATCTTTTATTTGCACAAACACTTGCAGCAACAATGGATTCGGTTTTTCCAACACGAGGCATTCCTCGTATCCCAATTAGTTTATGGCCTTCTTTTTTCATTATCTCCGCCATAAAGTCAACAAGTAATCCTAATTCATCACGTACAAATCGAAATGTTTTCTTATCATCTGCATCTCGTTGTATATACCTACCATGTCTAACCGCTAGCTTATCTCTTAGCTTTGGCGGACGATATTTCGTTACCGTTATGTTATCCATCGTATTTAAAATTGATTCAAGTCTAGAGATTTGCTCTTGATTATCACACATAAGGAGTAAACCACGTCGTGCATTATCCACACCATTAATTGTGACAATATTAATGCCGAGCATACCGATTAACGAAGAAACGTCACCAAGCAAGCCAGGTCGGTTTTTATGTATTTCATATTCAAAATACCATTCAATCATCCAAGATCACTCCCCTTGCTTACTTTACACCTACGTACTATATTATATGATTTCACCTTAATAGGGAAGCTAAATGTATAATCTAACCCGCGTAATTATTATACAAAAAAAGTAGAGAGGAGATTTCTCCTCTCTACTTTTACTTATGTTGCACAAACTTAACCATTAAATTTGCGATTGTATGTTGCTCTTGTTCATCAGCAACTTTCCAAAGCTCGGCTAATAATTTTTCTTGGTCATTACGTCCTTCTACTTCATTAGCAAGGTAATCACCAACACGGAATGCCATATCTGACACCGCGCCACCATCTAAACCTTTTCCTTGCGCTTGCTCTAAACGGTCTCCTAAGAAACTCTTCCACTGATCGAAATTATCTAATACTGACATAATTAAGCACCTCACTATTGAATTATAAAATCATGCTTAATTTATACAATTTCTCATTTTTTATGTAAGAATTTTTTAGCAATGCCAACCGCCATTCACTCCGATAATTTGCCCAGTTATGTAAGATGCCCCTGGCGATACAAGAAATGACACTGTTTTTGCTACTTCTTCTGGTAAACCGATTCTACCTAATGGTATGTCCTCAGCAATGCCAATTTTATCCTCTTCAGAAAAAACACTTAACATTTCCGTTTCAATTGCACCTGGTGCTACTGCATTTACACGTAATTCACTTAAAGAAACCTCTTTCGCTAAAGCTTTTACGTATGAATTTTGGGCTCCCTTTACCATGGAATATAGTACTTCACAAGAAGCACCTATTTGCCCCCATATAGACGAAACAATTACAATATTACCATCTCTTCGTCCAATCATTGGCGGAAGTGCCATTGATAGTAGCTTATAGACACTTTTCACTTGCAGTTCCACCATATAATCCAATTCCTCGTTCGTTACATCTGTTACAAGTCCAAAGATACTCTTCCCAGCTGCGTATACGATAACATCAATAGGATGTTCAATTTGTTTCCACAATTGCTCTGCCCCATCACAAGAGGCTAAATTCGCTTTTACAGGGATTACTTCCTCCCATTCCTTTTGTAACTCTGTTACCTTCTTTTCACTGCTATTGTAATGAACATATACTGTATATCCATCCTGAATTAATTGTTTTGAAATAGCAGAGCCAATTCCTCCGCTCCCTCCAGTTACTAGTGCATACTTTTTCATAAATTCCCTCTCTTATCTCTACAAGTTCAATTTTCACACAACTAAATAATACCCTCATCTTACAATTTTTCAATAATAAGATGAGGGTATCTTTTAAATTTTATTTTTTCGGTAAAACTTGACAAACGCTCATTTTTTCTTCTGATAATAATAATTTCGCTACTTCTTGTAAGTCTTGAACCGTCAGCCCTTCTAATACAGTCAATGCATCGAATAAGCTAGATTCATTAAACGCATATCGTGTAAACTGATTTGCAATATACTCTGGTGAATTTAACGAGCGTAAAAAACCACCAATTTTCTTTTTCTTCACTCGCTCTAATGCCGACTCATCTAATTGATCATAATTTGTTTTTAATAAAATATCTTTCAAACGCTCTGCCAATTCATCTGGACGCTTCGTATCGCCGCCAACCATTGCAAAACCAAAGTTATTTTCTTCCGTATAATCATACGAGAACGAATCATCAATAAGCCCTTCATTATATAAAGTTTCGTAATGAACAGAACTTTTTCCGAATAAATAATCTAAAAGTAAAGTAAGCGCGATTTCTTGTTTTAAAAGAGCATTTCCTTTTTCTTTTAAATTTGTCGCTTTAATACCTACTAAACATTTAGGTGTTTGGACAGGCATTGAAATAATTTTCTTCTTTTCATTTACTTCATCTGGCTCTTCTTCAAATGAACGTACAATTTCCGGCTGATTTTTATAATCTTTTTTCGCTTGATTTTCACGTACTAAATCCATAGTTTTCTCTGGATCAATTGCACCAACAACAAATAGTAACATATTACTCGGATGATAAAATGTTTCATAGCATTCATATAATAGATCTTTCGTAATTTTACTAATAGACTCAATTGTCCCTGCAATATCAATTTTAATTGGGTGCTTTACAAACAAACTATCAATTAACCCAAAGTATAAGCGCCAATCTGGATTATCTTGATACATTTGAATTTCCTGCCCAATAATCCCCTTCTCTTTTTCAACTGTTTTTTCAGAGAAGTAAGGCTCTTGCACGAAGTTTAACAATGTATTTAAATTTCGTTCTACATTTGATGTGCATGAAAAAAGGTAAGCTGTTCGTGTAAAAGATGTAAAAGCGTTTGCCGATGCTCCTTGTTTACTAAACAATTGGAAAGCATCGTGATCTTCTTTTTCAAATAATTTATGCTCAAGAAAATGAGCAATCCCATCAGGTACACGAATCATTTCTTCTTTACCTAATGGTACAAATGTATTATCCATAGAACCATATTTTGTCGTAAACGTTGCAAATGTCTTATTAAAGCCTTGCTTCGGTAAAATATATACATCTAATCCGTTAGGAAGTTTTTCATAATAGAGCGTCTCTTTTAATTGCTCATAAACAATCTTCTCCATTTATTCTCCCTCCGTTCCATGTAAAAAGTAAATTGTATCTAGTTCAATATTTTTTGCCACTTTCACAATCTCTTCTTTCGTTACACTTTCAATACCCGTAAGCCACTCTTCAACTGGACGCGTACGATCTGAAATAATACCATGATAAAGCATTTCCACAAACCCGCGCGGTGTATCAATCGCTTCTAATATTTGATTTTGAATGACGCTTTTTGTTTGATGCATCTCTTCTTCAGAAAACTCTCCGTTTTGCATCGCCAGCATTTGTTCTTTAATAATTTCAACTGCTTTTTCATAATTTTTCGCTTCAATTCCAGACATAACAAACAATAAGCCTTTATGACTCTCAAAGCGCGATGCTGCATAGTACGCTAAACTATTTTTTTCACGGACATTTACAAATAATTTCGAGTGAGAGAATCCTCCAAATAATCCGTTGAACAATTGCAGTGCAAAATAATCTTCATCTTTATATGTGACAAACGTACGATAGCCAATGTTTAATTTACTTTGTTTTAATTCTTGTTTTTCAACAACTTCTTTTTCTTCATTATTTCGCTTATGAAGGAGTACATTTCTTTCTTTCACAGGACGCGCCGAAACAGAAAAATACTTACTTACAAGATCAACTGCGTTTTCTGAAATATCACCAATAATATAAAGATCCATTTCATCTTCCGCTAACACTTTTTGATAATATTGATACAGACTTTCATTTGTAATAGAAGAAACACTCTCTTTTTTTCCATTTGCACTTAAACGATATGGTTCTACTTTACACATTTCTTCGATTAACCGCTCGTTTGCATAGCGCATTTTATCATCATAAGTAGCTTCAATTCGTTGCAAGAGCGCCCTCTTTTCACTTTCTACGATAGAAGGTAGAAAACTGTTCCCCTCTGTTGCTGGATGTAAAACAATATCCGACAACATAGAAAGCGCTTTTTCAAATAACGGTGGTGCATCATGTAAATATACTTCATTTGCAATGTCTACATAAATGGAGATGATGTGATCTTCCCCTTTTTTGCTTACATCTACCGCCAAAGAAGATCCATATAATTCTTCTAAATATTGACGAAGACGAATTACAGAAGGTAGTTTTTCTGTCGCACTTTGCAATACATATGGCAATAGGGCACGCTCTGTCACCGTCTCCTCATTTAAAGGTGCTTTAAAACGAAATACAAATGTATTTGTTTTATATTTATCAGTTGGAATAATATGTACGCGTAAACCACCTAACTCATGTAACTGTTGTTCCATCAGTTTCATTTATAGCCCTCCTTTACGTATGTAGGAATATTCCTCTTCAATATACAGTTTTTAGAAATGAAAAATCAACTTTTCTTCCTTATTATGCTTACATATGATCCTTTCTAAAAACTTTAGTATGTAAGGAATATGGAAAAATTCCGTATTAAACATATTCTATGTAAAAAAGCCCGCACTAATGTGCGAGCTTTTTTATGCTTACAAAATTCTTATCGTTTTCCTTTTTCATAAGGTGTTCCTAATGCTTTCGGCGCTTCCGAACGACCAACAAAACCAACAAGTGCTAATATTGTGAATACATATGGTAATATCGTTAAGAATACACTTGGAATTTCTTTTAGTACTGGAATTGTACCACCTGTTATTCCTAGTGATTGAGCAAATCCGAAGAACAGAGCCGCTCCAAGAGCACCGAGTGGATTCCATTTACCAAAAATCATGGCTGCTAATGCTAAGAAACCTTGTCCCGTAATTGTAGCACCTGAGAAGTTACCAGAGATCGACATAGCGAAGACCGCGCCACCAACCCCTGCAAACATTCCAGATATACAAACTGCAATATAACGCATTTTATATACATTAATTCCCATCGTATCTGCTGCCATTGGATGCTCACCAACAGCACGTAAACGAAGACCGAATGGCGTTTTATAAATAATATACCAAACGACAAACGCTAAAATAATAGCAATATATGATGTTAACGGTACATTTGAGAAAAAGATTTTTCCGATTACCGGAATATCAGAAAGACCCGGAACATCGATTTTTTCAATACGATATTGAATGAAATCAGTTTGTCCTTTGCCAAAGATTTTCTTAATCGCAAATACTGTTAAACCAAGAGCTAAGAAGTTAATCGCTACCCCGCTCACTACTTGATCCGCACGGAATGTAATGGATGCTACTGCATGAAGAAGTGCAAATAACCCACTACCAATCGCTGCAAATAATAGCGCGATCCAAGGAGTCATTGCTCCCCACGTATCCCCCATTAATAACGTTGTAACAACACCAGTAAATGCACCAAATAACATCAAACCTTCTAACGCTATGTTTACAACACCAGAACGTTCACTGAACACTCCACCTAACGCCGTAAAAATAAGTGGCGCTGCCGTATATAACGTACCCGTCACAAGAATGGCTAAAATATCTAAAAAGCTCATTTATTTCCCCTCCTTGCTCATACGTGTAAGTGCCCAGCGTAAAACATAACTGCACGCTACAAAGAAAATAATACATGCAATAATAACGTTAATTAACTCAGAAGGTACATCTGCTTCAAAATTCATTTGTGGGGCTGCACTTTTCAAACCACCGAACAGTAAAGCTGATAATAATATGCCAAATGGATTATTTCCTCCTAGAAGCGCTACCGCAATCCCATCAAATCCAATACCAGTAAACGAAGACATCGCCGTCATGTTTTGGAATGTACCAAGCCCTTCCATAGCACCACCAATCCCTGCAAATGCACCTGCAATCGTCATAGATAGCACAACATTTCGAGAAACTTTCATACCCGCATACTGAGAAGCATGTTGATTAAATCCAACAGATTTCAATTCGTATCCCAATGTCGTTCTGTCCAATAAGAACCACATAATAATTGCAACTAATATCGCTACGATAATTCCCCAGTGCAAACGAGAACCATCTGTTAAAGAAGATAACCATTCAGAAGATAAAGAAGCACTAGATTTTATATCATATGACTTCTCATTCGCCTCATGTAAAAAGCGCTTAATTAAATCATACGTCACGTAAAGTGCAATATAATTCATCATAATCGTTACGATTACTTCATTTACTTTAAATTTCCCTTTCAAATATCCCGGGATAAACCCCCATAGCCCACCAGCTATTGCCGCTACTAAAATTGACAACGGAATATGTAAAATTGCCGGTAATGATACTGCATATCCAAACCAAACAGCAGCAAGCCAACCAACTAATAACTGCCCTTCTACTCCGATGTTAAAAAGACCTGTACGGAATGCAAATGCTACAGATAGTCCTGCTAATACAAGCGGAATCATCGTACGTAATGTTTCTCCAATTGCTTGCGGACTTCCAACCATTCCTTCCCAAAGCGCTACATACCCAACAATTGGATCATATCCACTAACCAACATTACAATGGCACCAACAAGTAAACCAAAAATAACGGATAATACAGGAACTAAAATATTAATTGTTCGCTCCGTTAAAAATTTTTTAGCCATTTGTATTCACCTTCTCTTTCTCCGTTCCGCCAGCCATCAACAAACCAAGCTGTTGTTCATTTGTTTCTTTTGCATCAACAATTGCTACAATTTTCCCTTCATATATAACTGCAACTCGATCACTTACATTTAAAATTTCATCCAGTTCTAGCGATAGAAGCAATACCGCTTTCCCCTTATCTCTTTGCTCGATTAATTTTTTATGAATAAATTCAATTGCACCCACATCTAAACCACGTGTTGGCTGTGCTGCAATTAATAAATCTGGATTACGATCCACTTCACGTGCGATAATTGCCTTTTGCTGGTTTCCACCAGATAGTGCGCGAGTTAACGTATGTTCACCGGGTGTACGCACATCAAACTGTTCAATAAGCGCTTTTGCTTTTTGTGTGATTTGACTAAAGTTTAAAATCCCTTTCTTTGAGAACGGATTTTTATAGTATGTTTGCAAAACTATATTATCTCTAACAGAGAAATCAAGCACAAGGCCGTGTTTATGACGATCTTCTGGAATATGACCAATTCCTTCCTCTGTAATTCTTCGAACAGGCCAATTCGTAATTTCTTTCCCTTTAATTGCAATAGAACCTGACTCAACTTTTCGTAAACCAGTAATTGCCTCTATTAATTCACTTTGTCCATTTCCATCAATCCCTGCAATACCAACGATTTCTCCTGCACGAACAGTTAAGTCAAGGCCTTTTACAGCAGGTAATTGGCGTGCATCATGAACGACAATATTCGAAACAGATAGAACCTCTTCTTTCGGTTTAGCCTCTATTTTTTCTGTTTTGAAATTCACTTGACGTCCGACCATTAACTCTGCAAGTTTATGTTCATTCATTTCTGCAACGTCAACTGTACCAATTCCTTTACCTTTACGAATAATTGTGCAACGGTCGCAAACTTCCATAATTTCTTTCAACTTATGTGTAATAAGAATGATAGATTTTCCTTCTTGTACAAGTTTTTTCATAATTTGAATCAACTCATGAATTTCTTGAGGAGTTAACACCGCAGTTGGTTCATCAAATATTAAAATCTCCGCGCCACGATAAAGCGTTTTTAATATTTCAACCCTTTGCTGCATCCCAACTGAAATATCTTCAATCTTTGCATTTGGATCAACCGCTAAACCGTACTGTTCAGATAATTGTTTAATTTCTTTCGCAGCCTCTTCAACAGCAATTCTTCCTTTTTTCTTCGGCTCATTTCCAAGAATAATATTCTCTGTAACTGTAAAATTATGAACAAGCATAAAATGCTGATGGACCATCCCAATACCAAGGTCATTTGCTATATTCGGATTTGTAATTTTCACAGGGTTTCCTTTAATTTTAATTTCTCCCTGTTCTGGTTGATACAAACCAAACAGTACATTCATCAACGTTGATTTCCCTGCGCCATTTTCTCCAAGTAAAGCGTGTATCTCTCCCTGTTTTACTTGTAGCGTAATATCATCATTCGCTACAATGCCTGGGAATACTTTTGTAATATTGTTCATCTCAATTACGTATTCCATTTTGCTCCTCCTTCTAGCAGGGAACACTCCCCAATTGCAGTCTATTAAAGGTATTTTTATATATACAAAGGTTAGTTCTAAGAACTAACCTTTGCTATCTCTCTATTATTATTTCTTTAGAGAAGCTTCATATGCTTTATATTCTTCGTCAGTTGCAGGTACTTTAATTTCACCGTCAGTGATTTTCTTCTCAAACTCTTCTACTTTTGTTAAGATTTCTGGATTTACTTTTTTCACATTATCAGTAGTTTTCGCAATACCAACACCGTCATCTTTTAATCCAAACTCTTCTACTTTACCGCCTTTTAATTTACCATCTTTCGCTTCTTGTGCTACTTTAGCTACTGCAATATCAACACGTTTTACCATAGAAGTTAAAGTTACGTTTTCAGGCATACCCTCTTGATTTTGGTCACGGTCAACACCGATTACCCAAACGTTTTCACCTTTTTTCTTACGGTTTTTCGCTTCTGTGAATACACCGTTACCAGTTGCACCTGAAGCATGATAAATTACGTCAACTCCACCACCGTACATTGCTGAAGCTAATACAGATCCTTTTTCTGGTTTGTCAAATGCATCTGCATATTGCGCTACAATTTCGATATTTGGATTTACTGCTTTCGCTCCCGCTTTAAAACCTGATTCAAACTTTGTAATTAATGGGCTCTTCACACCACCAATAAAACCAACTTTATTTGATTTTGTTGTCATTGCTGCTACAGCACCAACTAAGAATGAACCTTCATGATCTTTAAATGTAATACTTGTTACATTCGGTTCTTTTACAACAGTATCTACAATTGCAAATTGCTCTTTCGGATATTGTTTTGCAACCTTTTCAATTGAGTCTTGCATTAAAAATCCAATACCAAATGTTGTGTTATAGTGATCTTTCGCAAATTTTGTTAAGTTTGGAATATAGTCTGCATCTTTACTTGATTGAAGGTAACGATATCCTTCATTTTTCTTTAAATCGTTTTCTTTACCAAATTTCGTTAAACCTTCCCAAGCTGATTGGTTAAATGATTTATCATCAACGCCCCCAACGTCTGTAACCATACCAACTTTAAACTCTTTATCACCTTTTTTGCCGCTATCCGCTTTATCCGAATTACCACATGCACCTAACACTGTACTTGCTGCTAACGTTAACGATAATAATAGACCTGTTTTTTTCTTCATACTAGAAACCCCTCCTAAAATAATAAATATATCTCTTTATTCTTACGCTGCTGTCCCTAACTTCTTGCTGTCACCTCCCTAAAATGGAACTTGCCTACATGCGCTTTCTTAATACGTGAAAGCTAAACTTATCAGCTCTAAAGTAATTGATAGAATACAAAATTGGTTCATCATTTTGATCATAATGCATTTGCTTTAAAACTAGCAGCGCCGTTTCAGGTTCACATTCTAAAATCGGTGAAACTTTCGGATGATAACCTATTGGCTCAATGTGAGCAACCGCGTACGTAATACGTTTGTGCGTATTATTATGTATAACAGTAAGCAACGATTCCTCATTGTATCCAGATAAATCTGGTAAAATCTCTTTTGCCAGTTTATCAACGCAATATACAACTGGTTCCCCATCTGCTGTACGCACACGCTCAATCATTACTGCATTAAATCCATCTTCACAATTAAATTTCTCTTTTTCTTCTTCTGTTAAAGTTGTTGTAGATGATGATAAAAAGATTGTTCCCGGTGTTTTCCCCACACTAGAAATCATATCTGTAATACTAGAAAGTTGCTCAATTCCAGAAGAAAATAGCGGTTTCGCATTTACAAATGTCCCCACACCATGTCTACGAATAACAACATTTTCTTCCTCTAAAATACGCAGTGCTTCCCTTAAAGTTGCTCTACTTACGCCAAGTTCTTTCGCTAAATCAAACTCTGATGGTAACTTTTGTCTTTCTTTGTAAGCTCCATCTTTAATTTTTTCTTTGATGTGATCTATCACCCGTAAATATAGGTGACGACTATCGGATTTTACTGACATAAGACTCCCCCGCATTTCAATTATTCGACCTCTGATGTAAGACTTCTTTTCTCTTTTTTCAACTTACAACATAGTAAATTACTAAATACTAAAAATAAGCATAATTGTCGAATAAATATTAATAATTTTTCAAGAATAAATTTTCACTCTTTACTCCATAAAAAAAACTTTGTACCATAAACATTCCTCATATCGAGAAAAAGTTCGGCACAAAGATTCCTTACATCCTTTGTTACACACTTTTCCCCTCATAGTCCAGCAATTCACGGTTGCCAGGTAGAAACTTATGGACCTTATCTCCAAGATTATATGAGGCAGTGATTCTTTTCGAAGTAATCTTACCACTTGCTCCCATACGTGTCAACAAAATTTAACATTTTTCTACATTGAATATCGAACGTTTATAAAAATCATACTCATAGTATTCGCATTCTAAAGAAATTACCTAAATGTAAGCCCTTTCTTTATTACTGACTATAGTATATAACAAAAACAGCATATAAAAAAGCCTAATTGTAAAAACAATTAGGCTTTTTTTTAAGAACTTTTTTCTTGCACGTCATTAATGAGTACTTCTCTCGGTTTACTACCTTCATAAGGACCTACTACACCATTCATTTCCATTGCGTCAATTAAACGAGCCGCTCGCGTATACCCTACTCTAAACCTACGTTGCAGCATAGAAACAGAGGCTGTTTGCATTTCCACTACGAGTTGTACTGCTTCATCATATAATTCATCTTCTACTTCCTGTTTTGTATCAGGAACATCTTGCGGAATCATATCTTCTTGATATTGTGCTTTTTGTTGCCCAATAACATATTCTACAACTCTTTCAACTTCATCGTCTGATAAAAATGCGCCTTGTACACGCACAGGCTTCGATGCACCAATTGGTATGAACAACATATCCCCTCGACCTAGCAGCTTCTCTGCACCACCACCGTCAAGAATTGTACGAGAATCTGTTTGAGAAGATACAGCGAATGCAATACGCGATGGAATATTCGCTTTAATAACACCGGTAATAACATCAACTGACGGACGTTGCGTCGCGATAATCAAATGAATACCAGCAGCACGTGCCATTTGTGCTAAACGCATAATTGCATCCTCTACATCTGAAGAAGCAACCATCATTAAGTCTGCCAGCTCGTCCACAATTACTACAATATACGGTAATTCAGGTTGTTTTGCTTCTGATTGACCGTTGTGCTCTTTAATATAGTCATTGTATCCTTCAATGTTACGTGTTCCACTATGAGCAAATAATTCGTAACGACGCTCCATCTCACTTACAACTTTTTTCAAAGCCTGTGACGCCTTTTTCGGATCAGTTACAACTGGCGTTAACAAGTGCGGAACACCATTATATACATTTAACTCTACCATTTTCGGATCAATCATCATTAATTTTACTTCATGTGGTTTTGCACGCATTAAAATACTAACAATAATACCGTTAATACATACACTTTTCCCACTACCAGTCGCACCAGCTACTAGTAAATGGGGCATTTTATTTAAACGAGCTAATACCGCTTCCCCTGTAATATCTCGTCCAAGACCAATTAATAGTTTTTCTTCCGGATGATTATTAGCCTTTGAATCCAGAACTTCTCTAAGTGTTACCATAGAAACCTCCGAATTCGGAACCTCAATCCCTACAGCTGATTTCCCGGGAATAGGTGCTTCAATACGAATATCTTTCGCCGCTAATGCAAGCGCTAAATCATCACTTAAACTAACAATTTTACTTACCTTCACTCCCATATCCGGATATACTTCATACTTCGTAACTGCCGGACCTCTATGTACTTTGGTTACTTTCGCTTTCACACCAAAACTTTGGAATGTCCGTTCTAATTTACGAGCATTTTCATAAATCTCCGCATTTTCATTTGTCACTTGTTTATTTTTGGGGAATTTCAATATATCAAGAGAAGGAAGCTTATAGTCTTTATTTTCCACATTTGAAAATTGCATAGGAGGTGCTTGCGTTTCCCCCTCTAGCGATTCAACGATTTTTTCTCCACGCTTTTTCTTCGGCTCCTCAACAGGTGGAGCTTCTTCGATAAATGGAGAAGTAATCAACTCTTCTTGTTCTACTTCAATTCGTTTATCCTCTTCTTCATTTACAGGATAATTCTCAGTGAAATTTGAAATAATCGGAGGATCAATTTGGATTTCTTCCACTGGCTCAATAATTTCTTCTTGTTCTGCAGCACGTCTACTCCGTGTACTTCTTGTTGTTTTTTTCTTTTCTGTTTGTTCAGCGGCTCTTTTGGATCTCCAATCTTTATAATCCCCTTGCACCACTTCAAATTGACTTCTAAGAATTCTACCAACCGGAGCTAGTACTTCTCCAATATGTTTATTGGTTATACAGAGTATTCCAAGAATAACCAATATAATCCCAATAATATAGGCTCCTACTTCATCAAATAAGAAGTAACATGTTGCGAACATAAGCGCACCAAACATACCTCCACCTAAATGAACACTATCTGGCCCCTTTTTCATTTCAAGAAAGAAGTTATCTTTCGTACTCACAATAACAGAAGTATTTTGCACTGCTCCATCTTTCGTAAGTAGGTTAAATAATGTAATATGACTAAACATTAATATCGCCAATACAATTAAATAAAATCCAATTAACCTTTTATTTAAAAGGTTTGGCCATCCACGTTTTATAACAAACGAAACAGATAAAGCTATTACACCTAACACACCAATTATGTACCACTCACCAAAGAAGAAGCGAAAAAACAACACAAACGATTTTCCTACAACACCTAGCTGTAATATCGTAATGATTGAAAGTGCAAAAAGAGTTAAACCAACGATTTCATAATACAAAGTTGGCTTTATCGTACGTCTTGCTTTCGCCTTCGTCCCTCTTTGCTTTTGTTTTGCCATTTCTTCACCTCACGTTCTACATATAAGAAAAACTTCCTTCTAAAAAGCCTTATATGTCTGTTTTCTCTATTTTTTCAGGTCTTTATATCTTCTATTTTTACACTTCCTGTAAAATGCTAAATAAACAGAAGAAAGCAGCCTACTCATGGCTGCTCAACCGTCTTGTTTTTTATATTATACCATAGCTTCTAAGCAAAATCCTTCTTTTTGCTAAAAGGTTATTTTCTGTCCAGGCTCATAATCTAAGTAATCAAAAGGATTCGTACTTAACACACGTACAATAGAATAGCACCCATGTTCCTCTTCAGAAACCATTAATTCTACACCATTTATATTTACAATTTTTTGGATTTCACACTGTGAATAATCGGCTGGATACACAAGTTGCTCTGGCATAATTGTATATAAAATCATTGTAGCATTGTCCCTTCTGCATCATTATCCATGCGTACATCTATTAATTCATTTAATTTTCGAAGCGCACTGCCAATACCACCGACATCATCTATAAGGCCATATTTCACTGCATCTCCACCAATTACATTCGTCCCAATATCCCGCGTTAAATTACCCTTTGCAAACATCAGCTCTTTAAAACGATCTTCCGTTACTTTCGAATGCTTCGTCACAAATCGAATGACTCTTTCTTGCATTTTATCCAAATACTCAAATGTTTGTGGCACGCCTATAACAAGACCGGTTAGACGAATTGGATGAATCGTCATCGTCGCAGTTTCCGCAATAAATGAATAATCAGTAGAAACAGCGATTGGCACACCAATAGAGTGCCCCCCACCTAAAACAAGAGATACCGTTGGCTTTGAAAGCGAAGCTACCATTTCAGAAATTGCTAGCCCAGCTTCAACGTCACCTCCAACTGTGTTCAATATTAAAAGCAAACCTTCAATTTTCGGATTTTGTTCAATCGCAACAATTTGCGGAATGATATGCTCATATTTTGTTGTTTTATTTTGCGGAGGCAACTGAACATGACCTTCCACTTGCCCAACGATTGTTAAACAATGAATACGTGATTCGTTCATTTGTGGCACATTCGTTTGTCCAAGCTGTTGAATTTTCTCTACTATCGAAGCTTCTTTCCCCGTTTCTTTTGGCTCAGCTTCTTTCTCTTCATTTGCATTACGTTCACGTTCTGTCATATCGCATCCCCTTTCACTCGTATATCACTATTATTTCTTAAGTTATAAATTTCATTCGATGGAGTTGGAAAAGAAAAAAGATCACCCGTCAAGGTGACCTTTTTTATACTTCCATAATAATCGGTAAAATCATAGGTTTTCTCTTTGTCTCTTCGTACAAGAACTGTCCTAATAATTCACGAATATTTTGTTTTAACATAGACCATTCAATCGAATACTCTTTAATTGATTGCTCAACAATCATGCGTACAATCTCTGTAGATCTGTCGATTAACGCCTCTGATTCACGAACATATACAAAGCCACGTGAAATAATTTCTGGACCAGAGATTATTTTCTTTTCATCTTTACCAAGTGTTACAACAACTACTAATATTCCATCTTGAGATAGCATCTTTCTATCTCGAAGTACAATATTACCAACGTCACCTACACCTAATCCATCAATTAATACATTACCAGCTTGTACTTTGCCAACTAAGTTTGCTTCATCGTCACCAAAAGCAATTACATCGCCTTTTTCTACAATAAAGATATTTTCTCTTGCAATACCTACATCTTCAGCTAAATATGCATGTGCTTTTTGCATACGGAACTCACCATGTACGGGTACAAAATACTTCGGTTTCATTAAATTTAACATTAATTTTAATTCTTCTTGACTACCATGACCTGAAACGTGTACTTTTCTTTCGCCGTAATAAACAACTTCCGCTCCAGCTCTAAATAATAAGTCAATAATTTTTGAGACAGAAATTTCATTACCTGGAATTGGAGAAGCCGCAATAATAACAGTATCACCTTTACGAATTGAAATTTGTTTATGCGCTTGCTTCGCCATTCTAGAAAGGGCTGCCATTGGCTCACCTTGACTACCTGTCGTCAAAATAGCTACCTTTTTCTCTGGGAAGTTATCTACTTCTTGTAGCGAAATAACCATACCCTCTGGAACATCTAAATAACCAAGACGTCTAGCAATGTCTACTACTTTTACCATACTACGTCCCACTACTGCTACTTTTCTGCCCGTTTCAGCAGCCGCATCAAACACTTGTTGAATACGGTGTACATTCGATGCAAATGAAGCAACAATAATTCGGCCTTCTGCGCCATAGAACACTTTAGAAATTTCTACACCAACTTCTTTTTCCGAACCTGTATAGCCTGGACGCTCAGCATTTGTACTATCAGATAATAAGCAAAGTACGCCTTCATTTCCAATTTGCGCCATTTTTCCAAGGTCTGCTCCACTATTTCCAATTGGAGTTTGATCGAATTTAAAGTCTCCCGTATATACGACAGCACCTTTTGATGTATGGAAACAAACGCCAACAGAATCTGGAATACTATGTGTCGTTCCAAAGAATGACACTGTTGTAGTATTAAATTCTACTGTTGAATTTGCGTCAATTGTTTTTAAGTCTACACGGCCTAACATGCCCGCTTCACCAAGTTTTTCTTGTATAAGTCCTACCGTTAATTTCGTTGCATACACTGGAATGGATAATTTACGAAGTACGTAGACAATTCCACCAATATGATCTTCATGACCGTGAGTAATAAATAAACCTTTTACTCGCTCTTGATTTTCCACTAAATATGTAATATCAGGAATAACGATATCAATCCCAAACATTTCATCTCCTGGGAACATTAATCCTGCATCTACAATAAAAATTTCAGAATCAATTTCCACACAGTACATGTTTTTCCCGATTTCACCTACTCCACCAAGAGCAAATACTTTAACAGACTCATTCTCTTTTCTCTTCATGTTGTTGCCTGGTTTAAAAATCTTGCAAACACTGATTTCACTAAAATTGCAGAGACACCAGGGGAAACTCTGCAACCACCATATATTCACCGTCCAAGACGAATGTCCTTACCGTTATGCGATATCATGTCCTTGTTTATTTTTTAAACCAGGTTTCACCTCTCTTTCATTATATAAATCAAATATCTTATTCGATATGATATGAAAATTTAACCAAATTATAATTTTTACCAATTTTGCTAAGCATACCCGTACTAAGCTACTTAGCCATATTATACCTGATACAAGAAATAGAACACAAGTTAAATCGTGAGAAAGGAGAGGCAAACATTTTCGTGCCAATAAAAAATGACCTAGCTTCACAACTAGGTCATTTTTTATTAGCGAGGAATAGATTGCATGACAGATTGTAACGTTATTCTTTCTTCTTCTGTTAACGGAAGAAGTGGTAAACGTACAGAACCTACATCTAATCCTACCATTTGTAACGCTGTTTTTACTGGAGTTGGGCTTGGCGCCATAAATAATGAATCAGTTACTCTAACAAGTAATTGATGTAATTTTTGCGCTTTCTTAAACTCACCTGCTTGGAATGCTGCAATCATTTCTTGCATTTCATTTCCAATAACATGAGATGCTACAGAAACGATACCTTTCGCTCCAACTGCCATAGCCGGTAACGTTAAACCGTCATCACCGCTGTATACTGCAAAGTCGTCCGCTGTTTTTTCAATGATTTCTGTCATTGTTAACACATCGCCGCCTGCATCTTTAATCGCAACAATGTTTTCTATTTCTGATAAACGAACAACTGTATCAACAGAGATTTGTACAATAGATCGCCCTGGAACGTTATATAGCATAACCGGAAGCGGCGTGCTTTCAGCAATTGCTTTAAAGTGCTGATACATTCCTTCTTGACTCGGTTTGTTATAATACGGTGCTACTAGCATTACTGCATCAACACCAACCTCTGTTGCCTTTTTAGTTAAGTCAATAGAAGCATGCGTATTATTACTACCTGTTCCAGCGATTACGGGCACCCTTTTATCGACAACAGATACGACATGGCGATATAACGCTACTTTTTCTTCTGAAGTTAATGTAGGAGATTCTCCTGTCGTTCCTCCTACCACGATTGCTGTTGTACCGTTATCTATTAAATAATTTACCAATTTCGTTGTCTTTGCAAAATCGATATTGCCGTTTATATCAAACGGTGTTACCATCGCGGTTGCAATTGTCCCAAAATCTATCATGGTCTCACTCCTTACTGTTCCAGTTGCTTTTCTTTTGAAAGCTCAAATGCACTATGTAATGCATTTACAGCCTCCACTAAATCGACTTCTTTTACAAGAACCCAAATTGTTGTATGACTATCTGCTGATTGCAGAATTTGAATACCTTTTTCCGCTAAAGCTGTAACGATTTTCGCAGTAACCCCTGGGTACCCTGCCATTCCAGCTCCTACAATAGATACTTTTGCACAATGCTCTGTCACAATCGGCTCATATCCAAGTTTTTTTAATAATTCAACTGCACGATTTGATACATTATCACTCACTGTATAAGCTACACCAGTAGGTGAAATGTTAATTAAATCGACACTGATTCCTTCGTTCGCCATTTCTTTAAACACATGCTGCTGCAAATCGTATGCCGTTTCTTTTGCAAGCACTTTAATTTGCGTCACATTAGATACATGAGCGATACCTGTAACAGGACGTTCTTCTACATCACGGCCTTTTGTAGCACCATCAGATGCTGAAATGAGAGTACCTTCACTATCAGAATACGTAGAACGTACACGAAGCGGTACTTTTGCATGCATTGCAATTTCAACTGCACGTGGATGAACGACCTTTGCACCTTGATAAGCCATGTTACAAATTTCATTGTACGTTACAGTTTGAAGATGACGTGCATCTTTTACAATACGAGGATCCGCAGTCATCACACCTTCTACATCTGTGAAGATATCGATATATTCAGCATGAAGCGCAACACCTAATGCTGAAGCTGAAGTATCGCTACCGCCGCGTCCAAGTGTTGTCGTATCACCTTTTTTCGTTTGTCCTTGGAATCCTGTAACAACGATTACATCTACATTTTGTAACTCTTCATGTACACGATCGCAGTTCATTTCAATAATTTTAGCATTTGTAAAATCATCATTTGTTACAAAACCAGCTTGTGCACCATTTAATGCTGCTGCTTTTATACCGTTCTCATTTAACATGTTAGAGAAAACGATTGCTGAGATTAATTCTCCGCATGATAGTAATAAATCTTGCTCACGTTTAGAAATAGTAGATTCCTCTTGATTTACAAGATTTAACAAAGTATCAGTAGCATATGGTTCACCTTTACGGCCCATAGCAGATACGACAGTAACTACTTTATAACCTGCATCTAACGATTTTTTTATATGATGAAGCGCATGCTTACGTCCATTTTCATCACGTACTGACGTGCCACCAAATTTTTGAACAATTATTTTCATATTTTGCACCTTCTCTTAGCCGTTTACACTAATTGTAATTTTACTAAGCGCTCTGCAATTTGAACAGAATTCCATGCAGCGCCTTTTAATAAGTTATCAGATACGACCCAAAGATGGAACCCTTTATCGTTATTTAAATCTTTACGGATTCTTCCAACGAATACTTCGTTTTTACCTACTGCAGTAGCTGGCATTGGATATAATTGCTCTTCTGGGTTATCTTGCAGAACAATACCTTCCGCATTTGCAAGTAAGCTCTTAAATTCTTCTACTGTTACGCCTTCTTTTTCTACTTCGATGTAAACAGACTCAGAATGTCCTGATACGACTGGTAAACGTACACATGTCGCAGCTACTTCCAGTTCTGGCATATGCATAATTTTTTTCGTTTCATTAATCATTTTCATTTCTTCAAATGTAAATCCATTATCTTGGAATTTATCAATCTGTGGAATCGCATTAAAAGCGATTTGGAAATGCTTCTTGTCACCTGATACAGGTAAAACATTCGCTTTAACTTCTTCCCCATTTAAGATTGCTTGTGATTGTTCATGAAGTTCTTCAATCGCTGCCGCACCAGCACCTGATACAGCTTGGTATGTGGAAACGATTACTCGTTTTAAACCATATTGCTGACGAACTGGTTCAAGAGCTACTACCATTTGAATCGTAGAACAGTTTGGATTTGCAATAATACCATTATGTTCTTTTAAGTCGTTTTCATTTACTTCAGGTACAACAAGTGGCACGTTTTCTGTCATACGGAATGCACTTGTATTATCAACAACAATCGCACCGCGTTTTGCTGCTTCTGGCGCTAATTGTTTCGATACAGATCCACCAGCACTAAATAGTGCGATATCTACTCCTTCAAAACTTTCAGGAGTTGCCTCTTGAACTGTAAATTCTTCACCTTTAAATACAAGTTTCTTACCTGCAGATCGTTTAGATGAAAGTAACGTTAATTTCCCGATTGGAAATTCTCGTTTCTCTAAAGTATTTAACATTTGTTCACCAACTGCGCCGGTTGCTCCAACTACAGCGACATGAAAAGTTTTTTGCTTTTCCATCACTATGCCCCTTTCTAGATACCAATCCTTCTATAACTTAGAATCAGAAGGAGTATACAATACCCCTTCTAATCTTAATAACGTTAATTTTATCATATTCTACAGTAAGAATGATGGTTTCATCAAAAATTGTCCGTTTTTTTTCGTTTTTTAATTCATATATCTGAATTTTTCTACGACAACTGGTTGCAATTGCTTTCCTTGCAGTGCTTCTAATACTGTATCTTCAAGCAGCTCCATACGAGCTACCATTGAGTTCGGTTTTTTCTCTGGTGCATCTTGGCCAAATGGGACGAAGTAGATGTTTTTGGTTGCCATTAGGCGCATTAAGTTGACGCCATTTAATCCTAACGCATCATTCGTCGAAACAGCCAGTACGACAGGTTTGCCATTTCTAAGCGTCGCTTTTGCTGCCATTAGTACAGGAGAATCTGTCATTGCATTCGCAAATTTACTCATAGAGTTTCCTGTTAAAGGAGCAATTACCATGCAATCTAATGGAATTTTAGGCCCAAGTGGTTCTGCTCCAACGATTGAATTAATCGCCTTAAAACCTGTTATTTCTTCAATCTTTTTAATCCACTCTGCTCCTTCTCCAAATCTCGTATTTGTTGATTGAACAGTGTAAGAAACAACAGGGCGTACTTCCGCCCCTTCGGCAATTAATTTTTCTAGGTGCGGCATAACTTCCTCGTACGTACAATGTGAACCTGTAAATCCGAAACCGATTCGTTTCCCTTTCAAATTCATTTCTTTTCCTCCCCCTTTGCGATTGCGTCTGCTGTTAATAACTGAGAAAGAACGTTCGCTAAAATTTGCCCTGCCGTTTTCGGAGCAACAATGCCCGGCAAACCAGGTGCTAACAACGCTTTAACTCCTCTTTTTTCCGCATATCTAAAGTCGGTACCACCTGGTTTAGAAGCTAAATCAATTACTAACGTATGAGCTGGCATTTTTGAAATAACATTCGCTGTCACAACGAGATGCGGAATTGTGTTAATCACAATATCGATATTTCCTACTTCTTTCTCAATATCTTGCATATGGAAAGGAGAAAACATCATTTCTGTAATACGTGCAATATGTTCAGATCGTCTTGCTCCAACTTTGACGTGGGCTCCTAATGATTGAAATGCTCTGGCAACACTCATCCCTGTTCTACCAAATCCTAAAACCATTACATTGGACCCATGAATTGTATAGTCGGTATGTTGAATTACCATCATTAATGTACCTTCTACAGTCGGAATAGAATTGTAGATTGCCACATCATCACGATCAAATAATTTAACAAGCTTTCGGTTCGTAGTAGATACGAGATTTTCCAAATAAGGCGTACCAATACCTGAATATATAGTAAAGTGCTCTGGTGTATTTTCAATTTGTTCTTTCGTTATAGAAACTTTTTCATTTGAAAAAATAGTATCGACTTCTCCCTTGGCATTTGTACCTGCAACTGGCAAAATAATTGCATCTACAGAAGTGAAATCTAAATTTTGTATACTTTCTTTTGCTGCCCCTGTGAAACCATGATCTAACTGATCAAACCCTATCAATGAAAGTTTTGCATCCAATTCGACTAGCTTGCGAATTACTTCTAGCTGTCTTGCATCTCCTCCTATGATAGCAATATGCATCTCAGTCAACATTCCCTAATTCACCTTCTTTTTCTGTCATTTATAAGAAAAGTGCCTACTTTTTCTTTTTCCTCCACATCATATGTAATGTACGAGTTTTAGGTGATTGAAAAACGAAAAGCACATATGATTTATCAGCTTTATATGTAGATATAAAAAAGACGACCATAATGGCCGTCATTCATTTCGAATTTGAATGATCTGTAATATCACAAAGGATCATATCATGTCCCACTTTCTTAATTTGCCTCCACGCTACCCTTATTTCTTGTGGTTCCTTTTTAAAACCTCCCCATTTTCCAGCAGGTATAATAAGCGCTTCTATTTGTCCATCTCCCTCATTAATCTCTAAATCCACATAGCCTAAAACCCCCATTTTTTCTGCTCTTTCTAAATCTACAATCTCTTTACCACTTAATTCACTTAATCGCATATACTCTCCTCCTATCGAATTTTTCATGTAAGCTATCTATATTTAGTACCTATTCTGTATGGCTAAAAAAAATAACCGTACCTCTTTTAAAAGAGGTACGGTTATTTTCGAATATATTATGAAAAACAATTATAGTTTAATTCCTTTTGGAAGTTTTCCATCCGGACTAATCAGCGCCGCAGAAAACTCATCTGTAAACATGTTACGAATTAAACCGTCTACATTTTCTTTTGTTACAGTGTTAACACTTTCAATAATCTCATCAAGTGAACGATGCTTACGAAGAAGCAATTCATTTTTACCATTACGGCTCATACGACTATTCGTACTTTCTAAACTTAACATTAAGTTTCCTTTTAATTGCTCTTTACTATTGATAAGCTCTTTTTCTGTAATACCTGTATTTTTCAATGTCTCTAACGTTTCTTGCATTGTATCATACAGCGTATCTAATTGTTGACTACCTGTTCCACCATACAGTGTTAACATACCTGTATCTTCATAAGAAGAGTGGTAAGAAAATACTGAGTAAGCTAATCCGCGTTGCTCACGTACTTCTTGGAATAAACGACTACTCATACTGCCGCCTAAAATATTATTTAATACAATTAAGTTATAAATATCTTCGTGTCCCATTTGCAAGCCTTTATATCCTAAACATAAATGAGCTTGTTCTGTTTCCTTTTTACGTGCTACCTTATTAAAATGGAAAATTGGACTATGTACTTGTTCACGGTTTGTCGTTCCTTCATAACTACCGAAATATTGCTCTACTGTTTGTAAAAACGCTTCATCAATATTTCCTGCAATTGATACAACTACATTTTCAGGCGTGTAATGATCTTTTATATATTGACGTAACGTATCACCTGTAAACGTATCAAGCGTTTCTTCTGTTCCTAAAATAGGATATCCAAGTGGATGCGTTTCATATGTTGCTTTCGTTAACATATCATGTACAATATCATCTGGAGCATCTTCGTACATTTTAATTTCTTCACATACGACATTCTTCTCTTTTTTCAGTTCTTCTTCATCAAATGTTGAATTAAAGAACATATCTGCTAAAACATCTAAAGCATATTTAGCATGCTCATCTAACACCTTCGCATAGTAACATGTATATTCTTTTGAAGTAAAAGCATTCACTTGCCCACCAATGCTATCAAATGATTCTGCAATTTCTCGTGCGCTACGTGTTTCTGTCCCTTTAAAGAACATGTGCTCTAAGAAGTGAGAAATCCCATTATTTTTTTCATTTTCATTTCTTGATCCTGCATGGATCCAAATACCAATAGCAACCGATCTTACAGTTGGTATATTCTCCATAACTATTCTTACACCATTTTTACAAGTATATTTTTTAATCAAAAACTTTCCTCCTACTGCCAGTTTCTCTAAATAAATGCTATTATTTAATGATAACAAGTTTAAGGATGAATGTCATGCAAATGTATTTAATCTACACGTTTTTCATCCAGTAATTCTGTTATATTCCCTACTTTATATCCTTGTTCCTTCAATTTTGTAATCATTGTGTCTAATGCTTCTGCTGTAGACGAGGTAGGATGCATTAATACAATAGCACCTGGATGTATTTTTCGCATCACTCTCTGCAATAATACGTCTGGTTCTGGTCGTTTCCAATCGATTGTGTCTACTGTCCACATAATGGTGCCCATGTGAAAATCATCTGCAATTTTCACTACTTCATCCCGAAAGCTACCACTTGGCGGGGCAAACCACCTCACTTTTTGATTCGTAGCGGCTTCTATCATTCGATTTGTTTTTTGTAACTGATCTCGTATTTCATCCGATGCTAGCGTTTTCATATTTGGATGTGTGTAAGAATGATTTCCAACTTCTTGATTTGCATCAACAATCATTTTTGCAAATCGTAAGTTTTCTTTCACCCAACGTCCTTCTAAAAAGAAAGTCGCCTTCACATCATGTTTTTTCAAAATCTCTAATATACGAGGTAAATACTCATTTCCCCATGCCACATTTATTGTTAATCCCACCATCTTTTTATTTGGATGTCCCCTATAAATTGGGGCCGGTGATAGATCTTCTAGATGGACACTTGGTGATACTTCCTTGAATTCAAGATGTTTTTGATCAAATTTCTTTAGCTTTTTCATATTATTATACGATGCTTCAATATCCACCTGTCTTCCATTATATCCAGGTGTTGCTTTCCATATTTTATCAATCATCGCATTTTGCGGTGCAATCTCATATTGTTTTGCATGCTTTTGAATTTCTTCATATAAGTTATCCTGTGCAAAAACGGAATAAGAGCCTACACTGACATATAAAAAGAATATACATATGTATGCCAATATACGAACTTTCATATAAACCCTCCCATTAACTATATAAAAAAACATTTTCTTCTTATCTTTGTTAATTTGAGCGTTATAATGAAAACTATACCTATACTGACATAAAAATATATGTAAATCATATTTTTACATAACAAAAAAAGCCAGTTATACTGGCTTTTACTTATTGCTGCTCTTGTTTGTTTTCTTCTTTAGCAGCTTCTTTTTCTTGCTCTTCTTTTAGCAATACTTTTCTAGATAAATTCACGCGACCTTGCTTGTCAATCTCGATAACTTTAACTGTAATTACATCACCGATTTTCACAACGTCTTCTACTTTACCTACACGCTCAAGTGCAAGTTCAGAAATGTGAACTAATCCATCTTTACCGCTGAATAATTCAACGAAAGCACCGAATTTCTCAACACGTTTCACTTTTCCTTCGTAGATTTCACCTACTTGTACTTCGCGAACGATATCTTCGATAATTTTCTTAGCTTTGTCGTTCATTTCTTGATTTATTGAAGAAATGAATACTGTACCATCTTGCTCGATGTCAATTTTAACGCCAGTTTCTTCAATAATTTTATTGATTTGTTTACCGCTTGGTCCGATAACGTCACGGATTTTATCTGGGTTAATTGTCATTGTAATAATCTTTGGAGCGTACGCTGATAATTCAGTGCGTGGCTCTGCAATAACAGATAACATATGATTTAGAATGTGCACACGACCAACTTTCGCTTGTTGTAATGCCTCTTCTAAAATTTCACGAGATAGACCATCGATTTTAATGTCCATTTGTAGTGCAGTTACACCTTGTGCTGTACCTGCTACTTTAAAGTCCATATCACCTAAATGATCTTCCATACCTTGAATATCAGATAAAATTGTGTAATGCTCACCTGATTTAACTAGACCCATTGCAATACCTGCAACTGGAGCTTTAAGTGGAACACCCGCATCCATCATTGCTAAAGTACTACCACAAATACTTGCTTGTGAAGTAGAACCATTTGATTCTAAAACTTCAGATACAAGACGTACTGTGTATGGGAAATCTTTTTCAGATGGAATTACAGGCTCAAGAGCACGTTCACCTAGTGCACCGTGACCGATTTCACGACGACCTGGTCCACGCATCGGTCTTGTTTCACCAACACTAAATGATGGGAAATTGTAATGGTGCATAAAGCGTTTTGATTCTTCTACACCAAGACCATCTAAAATTTGCACATCGCCTAATGCACCTAATGTACAAATACTTAATGCTTGTGTTTGTCCACGTGTGAATAAACCAGAACCGTGTGTACGAGATAAAATACCAACCTCTGATGCTAATGGACGGATTTCGTCACCTTTACGGCCATCTGGGCGGATTTTTTCAACTGTAATAAGACGACGTACTTCTTCTTTTACAATTTTATATAAAATCTCATTTACTTGTCCTAATGTATCAGCGTCAGCTTCCTGCGCTTCGTAATGCTCAATTACACGCTTTTTCACTTCGTTAATTGCATCTTCACGTGCATGTTTCTCATGTACTTGAATTGCAGAATGCATATCCTTCTCAGACATTTCACGTACAGCTTGATTAAGATCAGCGTCAACTTCATAAAGTTTCACTTCTGATTTCTCTTTACCTACAGCTTGTACAATCTCTTCTTGGAATGCAATGAGACGTTTAATTTCGTCATGACCAAACATAATCGCTTCTAACATCGTTTCCTCAGGCACTTGATCTGCTCCTGCTTCAACCATGTTAATTGCATCTTTCGTACCAGCTACAACAAGGTGAATATCACTTTGTTCTTGCTGTTCTACTGTTGGGTTGATAACGAATTCGCCGTTAATACGACCAACTGTTGCACCCGCGATTGGACCTTCAAATGGAATATCTGAAATCGATAACGCTAATGAAGAACCAAGCATAGCTGCCATTTCAGAAGAACAATCTTGATCAACACTCATTACAATGCTGACAACTTGTACTTCGTTACGGAAACCATCTGCGAAAAGTGGACGAATTGGACGGTCGATTAAACGACTTGCCAAAATTGCTTTTTCACTTGGACGACCTTCACGTTTAATGAAACCGCCAGGGATTTTTCCGACTGCATATAAACGCTCTTCATAGTTTACTGTAAGTGGGAAGAAATCTACATTTTTAGCTTCTTTTGATGCAGTTGCTGTAGATAGAACCGCTGTATCGCCATATCTTACTAATACTGCTCCGTTCGCTTGCTTTGCAAGCTGACTTGTTTCAACTGTTAGCTGACGACCAGCCCAATCTATCGAGAAGACTTGCTTTTCTTGACTCATTTAAGTACCCCTCTCAATTTAAAGTATTCAATTCTTCTATGTAAATGGATAGTATATCACAATATTCTACCTCTAGTATTACCGAAAATGAAGCAAGCTATAAAGAGTAGAAGATATATTTTTACCTAACAAAAAAGCGGGAATATTCCCGCTTCTCTGACTATCGACGTAAGCCAAGCTTTGTGATTAATTCACGGTAACGTGTGATATCGCTATTACGAAGGTAAGTTAGTAAGTTACGACGTTTACCAACCATCTTTAATAGACCACGACGTGAATGATGATCTTTCTTGTGAGTACGTAAGTGCTCGTTTAGAGTGTTAATTTGCTCCGTTAGGACAGCAATTTGAACCTCTGGAGAACCAGTATCAGTCTCATGAGTTCTAAATTGTGCAATGATTTCATTTTTACGCTCTTGTGTTAAAGCCATCCTATTTCACCTCCTAATAATTAAACCCCCAATTACCTAGCAAGCGTCGGTGAGTCGCAATGCCAAGCAATGGTTGTCATAAAGTACATAACATAGAATACTACTTTTCATTTGAAAAAGCAAGTATATTCTTTTCGTTCGCAAAATATTCTTGTGCTGTTTTCTTATCTTTTGCGATTTGTTCAACTAACTCATCGATGCCATTGAATTTCTTCTCTTCTCTTATACGCATATGCCACTCTACTGTAACATTTTGATCATATATGTCTTTGTTAAATTCAAATAAGTGCACTTCAATAGATAGTTGACGCTCATCTTCTTTAAAGGTTGGTTTATATCCAATATTACATACACCATCGTACCATTCATCGTGAACTTTTAATCTCACTGCATAAACACCTACAGGTGGTAATAGATACTCATCACTTAAACCTACATTAGCTGTCGGGAAACCAATTTGACGTCCACGTTTGTCACCGTGTACAACCGTTCCCCCTACTGTATACGCTCTACCTAAAATAGATGGAATTTGTTCCATTTCGCCATTTCGAATTAACTTTCGTAATGCTGTAGAACTTACTTTCTCTTCTTGAAATTCAACTTTTTCAATCACAGTCTGTGTAAACTCCCCTCTTGCATGAAATGGTAAAGTCTCCATCTTTCCTTTTCCTAAACGTCCATATGAATAATCAAATCCCGCTACTACATGCTTTACATTTAAACCAATAATATAATCATCTACAAATTGTTGTGGCAATAAGCCTGCAAATGATTCATCAAATTTAACAACATATAATATATCGATTCCTAAGTTCTCGACTATTTTTTCTTTATCACACATTGGTGTAATATACTCGGCATGCGCTTCTTTTTTACCTAAAACAACAGATGGATGTGGATAAAATGTCATCACTGCACTTTTATATCCCCGCTCATCTGCTATTTGCTTCGCAGTTCGAATCACACATTGATGTCCTAAATGAATGCCATCAAAAAATCCTAATGCCATTACAGTAGGTGGTAATTCTAATTTATTTTGTTCATGTGGATGAGTTAAATGAATAAGTTTCACGCTTGAATTCACCTTTTTCTGTAATAATCCTTCCAATAATTCATTATAGCTTTAGTTCTTGATTATTCACAAGTACTTTCATCGGCTTTAGCATACCAGGGTGTTTTGGATGGTGTTCATAAATTGCAAGGCAGCGATCGTTTTTATCAAACACTGTTATAAATGGCGCCGTTATTTGCAATTCATTTTTTAAGAACATACCATTCTTTATTTTTTCTGCTTGCTTTTCATCTACAACCATTTTCGGGAACTTGCTTAATGCTTCATCAATTGAAATGAAGATAGACTCTACTGTTCCATTTTGCACGTTTTCTTCAATTTCTTCAAATGATATGCAATCTTCTAATAAAAATTCACCCGAAGCCGTTCTTACAAGGTGAGACATATGTGATGGAAAACCAAGTTTTTCACCGATCATTACCGCTAATGTTCTTACATATGTTCCTTTACTACACGTTACACGGAAACGGAATGAAATATTTTCTCCTTCAAAAACTTCACGGTCATCTAGTAATACAAATTCATGAATTGTAATTGTACGAACTGGGCGTTCAACCTCTTGTCCTGCTCTTGCATATTCATATAATTTTTTTCCGTTAACTTTTACAGCCGAAAACATCGGAGGCATTTGCTCAATCGTACCTGTTAATGCCGCAAGAACCTCTTCCACTTCCTTACGAGTAATAACACGATCTACATTTTTCGTTTCCACAACTTCACCCGAAGCATCTTCAGTTGTTGTTGAAAAACCTAGTGTCACTTCACCTTCATACGTTTTCGTTTCACTTGTTAAAAATTGCGCAATCTTCGTCGCTCGTCCAACACAAATAGGTAATACTCCTGTTACATCTGGATCTAATGTTCCTGTATGACCAATTCGTTTTTCACGCAGTATCTTTCTTAATTTAAATACACAATCGTGTGATGTCATGCCCTTTGGCTTATGTAATAGTACTACACCTTCCATATATGTTCACCTCATCGTAATTCTTTCATAATCATTACCTAAAACTTATTTTACATTGAAAAAATGGATAGACAAATGTCTATCCATTATTCTTCACGTTTACCTTCTTTATTAATTTCATGTAAAAGTGTATCAATTCGATGACCATATCCGATAGATTCATCAAACTCAAAGGAAATTTCCGGCGTTTTACGAAGACGAATACGTTGGCCAATTTCTGAACGAATGAAGCCTTTTGCCTTCGCTAAACCTTTTAGCGTACTTTCTTTCTGTTCTTCATCACCTAAAACAGAAATATACACTGTAGCAATTTGTAAATCTCCACTCACTTGTACATCTGTTACAGTAACAAATCCGACACGTGGATCTTTAATTTTACGACTGATGATGTCGCCTAATTCTTTTTTCATTTGCTCGCCTACACGGTTTGCACGTAATTTCATAACTCTTCACCTCATTCAATACCATTCCAATTGTGTTATCGTACGTTCAATTTCAGGAAATGAATCGATGTACTCAAGTACACGATTCATTTCTTTTTCACAAATAACACGATTGGAGGATACAGAAACAATTGCAATTTCCGTACGTTGCCATACATCTTGATGCCCTACTTCTGAAACAGCTACGTTATAACGCTGCTTCACACGAGTTAGCACCCGTTGCAAAATTGCTCGTTTCTCTTTTAAAGAATGCACATCGTAAATCATACACTCGAATGAGAGTGAAGCGATAATCATCGCTTCACTTCTTCCATAATGTATGCTTCAATAATGTCCCCTTCTTTAAGATCATTATATCTCTCAATTGTAATACCACACTCATAGTTTTGTGCAACTTCTTTTACGTCGTCTTTGAAACGTTTTAACGTATCAAGTTGTCCTTCGAAAATTACGATACCATCGCGGATAATACGAACGCCACTATCACGTGTAATTTTACCGTCTATTACGTAACAACCTGCGATTGTTCCAACTTTTGTTACTTTAAACGTTTGACGAACTTCCGCTTGACCGATTACTTTTTCTTCGAATTCTGGATCAAGCATACCTTGCATTGCTAATTCAATTTCTTCGATTACTTTGTAGATAATACGGTGTAAGCGAACATCAACGTTCTCTAATTCAGCTGTACGCTTCGCGTTCACATCTGGACGTACGTTAAATCCAATTACAATTGCATTAGATGCAGAAGCTAAAATAATATCAGATTCTGTAATCGCACCTACACCAGTGTGAATGATTTTAACTTTTACGCCTTCAACATCAATTTTACGAAGTGATGCTGCCATTGCTTCTACAGAACCTTGTACGTCTGCTTTTACAATTAAGTTAATTTCTTTTACATCGCTCTCTTGGATTTGTTGGAATAAATCTTCAAGGCTTAATTTAGATTTCTCACCACGTTGTGCAAGTAACGCTTCTTGTGCACGTGATTCACCGATTTGACGAGCTTTCTTCTCATCAGCGAATGCCATGAAACGATCTCCAGCCTGTGGTACTTCATTTAAACCTGTAATTTCAACAGGAGTTGATGGACCAGCAACTTTTACACGACGACCAATATCACTTACCATTGCACGAACACGTCCGAATGATGTACCAACAACGATTGGGTCTCCAACTCGAAGTGTACCGTTTTGAACAAGTAATGTCGCGATAGTTCCTTTACCTTTATCAAGTTGTGCTTCAATTACAGTACCAGTTGCATAGCGATTTGGATTTGCTTTATATTCTTCTACTTCACTTACAAGAAGAATCATTTCTAGTAAGTTGTCAATTCCTTCGCCTTGAATCGCAGAGATTGGTACGAAGATCGTATCTCCACCCCATGCTTCTGGAACTAATTCATATTCTGTTAATTCTTGCATTACGCGATCAGGATTTGCTGCTGGTTTATCCATTTTATTCACAGCTACAATAATTGGTACTCCAGCTGCTTTCGCATGGCTAATCGCTTCAACTGTTTGTGGCATAACACCGTCATCAGCTGCAACAACAAGGATTGTAATATCAGTTACTTGCGCACCACGAGCACGCATCGTTGTAAATGCCGCGTGACCAGGCGTATCTAAGAAGGTAATCTTCTTATCATTTACTTCAACTTGGTATGCACCAATATGCTGAGTAATTCCACCTGCTTCGCCAGCAGTTACTTTTGAGTTACGAATAGAGTCAAGTAATGTTGTTTTACCATGGTCAACGTGTCCCATGATTGTAACTACAGCTGGACGTTCTTTTAAGTTCTCTTCATCATCTTGCTCATCGATGAATGTTTCAAATTCAGTCTCGCTGACAATTACTTCTTCTTCTACTTCAATACCGTAATCAGTAGCAATTAACTCAATTGTATCTTTATCTAAGTCTTGGTTAATTGTTGCCATAATTCCTAGCATGAAGAGTTTCTTAATAATTTCAGATGGCTCTTTGCTTAATTTTTTAGCAAGCTCACCTACTGTAAGGCTTCCAGAGAAAGTAATTTTATCTGGTGTTTCTACAGTTTGTGTTTGTTGTCTTCCAGCAAAGTTATCTTGACGCTTGTCTTCGTTACCTTTACCTTTTTTCTTTTTCTTGTTGCTGTTCTTTTTACTACGAACAACCTTTTCTTCTACTTCAAACTCATCTGCAACAGAAGGTTTTTCTGCTTGATATTCATTATCTAATTTGTTTACTACTTCATCGTCTAACATTGTCATATGATTCGAAACCTCGATATTCATTTCTTTTAGTTTTGTCATAAGATCTTTACTTGAGATATTATGTTGTTTTGCATATTCATGCACTCGAATTTTACTCATACCTTCACCCCCGGTAATTTGTATCGAGCATGCTACGCAGCTTTTTCGCAAAGCCTTCATCTAACACAGCTACAACGACTCGCTCATCTCTCCCAATCGCATGCCCTAATTGTTGTCGATTTTCGACCTTTCTCATTGGTACGTTGTAGTACGTCGTTTTATCCGTGATGCGTTTTGTAGTATTCACTGACGCATCTTCAGATAGCAATACAAGTTTTGCTTTGCCACTTCGTACTTCTTTTAAAACGAGTTCTTCACCCGAAATAATTTTTCGAGCCCGGTTTGCTAGTCCTAAAAACGATTTCCAATCGGACACTTATTTCGACTCCTTCTCAACAAGCTCAAGAAGCTCTTCATATAGAGAACCGTCGATTTTCGCTTTTAGATGATGTTCCAAAACATTTTTCTTTTGAGCTTGAAGAATGCTTTCTTTATCTTTTGACAAGTATGCACCTCGTCCTGATTTTTTTCCAGTTAAATCAATGGACACTTCTCCCTCTTTGGAACGAACAATGCGAACGAGCTCTCGTTTTGATTTCATTTCTTGCGTCGCAACACATTTTCGTAACGGAACTTTTCGATTGCTCATACTCATCACCTCTATTCGATTTCGTCTTCAACAGAATCGAATCCGAATGCGATTACGCTATCTTCTTCTGTTACAATACCAAGTTGTTTCGCATCAGACTCACTCTTAATATCAATTTTCCAGCCTGTTAATTTAGCCGCAAGACGCGCATTTTGTCCACGCTTACCGATAGCTAATGATAGCTGGTGGTCTGGAACAACAACAGTTGTCGCTTTTTCTTCTTCATCTACAAGTACTTTAACAACTTGTGATGGGCTTAAAGCATTTGCAACATATTCAACTGGATCATTTGACCAGCGAACGATGTCAATTTTTTCACCTTTTAATTCGTCTACAATGCGTTGTACACGTTGTCCTTTCGGTCCTACACAAGAACCTACTGGATCCACATCAATGTTCTCTGCATATACAGAGATTTTAGAACGATCGCCAGCTTCACGTGCTACAGAGCGAATCTCTACCGTTCCATCATAAATTTCAGGAACTTCCATTTCGAATAAACGTTTTAAAAGACCAGGATGTGTACGTGATACGTAAATTTGTGGGCCTTTTGTTGTTTTTTCTACTTTTGTAATGAATACGCGAATACGATCATGTGGTTTGTATTGTTCGTTAGGCATTTGCTCACTTACAGGTAATAAAGCTTCTACTTTCCCTAAGCTTACATAGATGAAACGAGCATCTTGACGTTGCACAATACCTACCATAATATCTTCTTCACGGTCACTAAACTCAGAGTAAATAACACCGCGCTCTGCTTCGCGCACTCGTTGTGTTACAACTTGTTTAGCAGTTTGTGCCGCAATACGACCGAAATCTTTTGGTGTTACTTCGATTTCTAGTACGTCACCATCTTGGTAGTTTGGATTAATTTGTCTTGCTTCCTCTACAGAAATTTCAAGACGTGGATCAAACACATTATCTACTACGTCTTTACGTGCTAAAACTTGAATTGTTCCCACTTCTGGGTTAAAGCTCACACGAACGTTTTGTGCTTGATTAAAATTGCGCTTATAAGCAGAGATTAAAGCTGCTTCAATCGCATCAATAATAATGTCTTTGCTAATGCCTTTTTCAGATTCTAATACGAGCAAAGCATCTAATAACTCAGTGCTCATGAAGATCCCCCTTCTAACTAAAACGTAACAGCAAGTCGCGCATTTGCAACTTTATCCATTGGAATTTGGATTTCTTTTTTACGTGTTTTAATTGTTAATAATAATGTTATTGTTGTACCATCGTAAGAAAGCAGTTTGCCTTCAAACATTTTTTCACCGTCAATTGGCTCATATGTTTTAATTGCCACTTGTTTTCCTACCGCTTGCTGGAAGTCTTTCTCTTTCTTTAATGGGCGTTCCGCTCCAGGAGATGATACATCCAAAAAGTAAAGATGAGGAATTGGATCCTCTTTATCTAAAGCTTCGCTTAAACGTTCACTTACCGCACCACATTCTTCAATGTCGACTCCCTTTTCAGAATCGATAAATACGCGTAAGAACCAGTCTTGTCCTTCTTTCACATATTCTACATCTACAAGTTCAAGATTTAACTCTTCAACAATCGGCTGCGCAAATGCTTCTACAACTTCTGTGACTTTCTTATCCATAAACAGCCTCCTTCCTGCCGCCATGTACCATTTAAAAGAAAAAGACTCCATCCATATAAAAACGGTCTATCTTATTCTTTCTCGTTAGCTAACAAAAGCCCCTGCTGTTCAGCAGGGATTATCTGTCTTAGTATTACCAAATTTAAGAAGTAAAACTTGTAACAAAATATGTATATACGACAGAAATGTCTCACCTACCTACGTAGATAAAACATAGATAGTAACACGAAAGAGTGGGTTTCCCCACTCTTCTCTTTGCAAAATATACATGACATGGTTATCTCGGTTAATAGTATATCATAGGAAATATTGATTTGCAAAGACTTTTCCTACCTATTAGAACAGTGATAACTGGTTTTGATCCGGCAAATCTCCTAAGCAACCTTGACTATCTAAATACTCAATTATCGTTTTCGAAACCTTACTGCGTTGCTGTAAGTCTTCTTTCGATAAGAAGTCTCCATTTTTACGTGCTTCTACAATACTTAAAGCAGCGTTCGTACCTAGACCAGGCACCGCATTAAATGGAGGAATTAAAGAATCGCCATCAATAATAAATTCTGTTGCATGTGAGCGGTATAAATCAACCTTTTGGAATGAGTATCCACGTTCACACATTTCAAGTGTCATTTCTAGTACTGTTAATAAACTTTTCTCTTTTGGCGCAGCATCGAGTCCCTTTTGCGCAATTTCATCAATTCTCGCACGTATAGATGCCGAGCCTTTCGCCATCGCCTCTACATCAAAGTCATCTGCACGAACTGTAAAGTAAGCCGCATAGAATAGAAGCGCGAAATGTACTTTAAAGTATGCAATACGTACAGCCATAAGTACGTAAGCAGCCGCATGGGCTTTAGGGAACATGTACTTGATTTTCTTACATGAATCAATATACCAACCTGGTACGTTATTACTTTTCATGTCCTCTTCCCATTCTTCTGGTACACCTTTACCTTTACGTACCGACTCCATGATTTTGAAGGCTAATGATGGGTCTAAACCTTGATAGATTAAATATACCATGATGTCATCACGACAACCGATAACTTCACTCAGCGTACATGTACCGTTATAAATTAACTCATTTGCATTACCAAGCCATACGTCCGTACCATGTGATAGTCCAGAAATTTGGACTAACTCTGAGAATGTGGTCGGTTTCGTCTCCTCTAACATCTGCCTTACGAATTTCGTACCAAACTCTGGTATACCAAGTGTACCTGTTTTACAGTTAATTTGTTCTTCTGTTACGCCTAACGATTCTGGTCCTGAGAAAATTTTCATTACTTCTGGATCGTCCGTTGGGATTGTTTTCGGATCAATACCACTTAAATCTTGTAACATACGAATAACTGTCGGATCATCGTGTCCTAGTATATCAAGTTTCAATAAATTATCATGAATCGAGTGGAAATCAAAGTGTGTCGTTCTCCACTCAGCCCCTATTGAATCTGCCGGAAACTGTATTGGTGAGAAATCAAAGATGTCCATATAATCTGGCACAACGATAATACCACCTGGATGCTGTCCGGTTGTACGTTTTACACCAGTACATCCTGCTACTAAGCGGTCAATCTCTGCATTTCGAATCGTTAAGTTATGATCATTTGCATAACCTTTTACATATCCATAAGCAGTTTTTTCCGCAACTGTACCAATCGTTCCTGCACGATATACATAATCTTCACCGAACAGTACTTTCGTATAGTTATGGGCACGTGGTTGGTATTCCCCGGAGAAGTTCAAATCGATATCGGGTACCTTATCTCCTTTAAATCCTAGGAACGTTTCGAACGGAATGTCATGTCCATCTTTTACATAAGGAACATTACATGTTGGACAACTTTTATCTGGCAAGTCAAAACCAGAACCTACAGAACCGTCATTAAAGAATTCGGATTGCTTACACTTCGGACATACATAATGCGGTGGTAATGGGTTTACCTCTGTAATTTCCATCATCGTTGCAACGAATGATGAACCTACCGATCCACGCGAACCTACTAAATATCCGTCTACTAACGATTTTTTCACAAGCTTATGTGAAATTAAATAAATTACGGCGAATCCGTGGCCAATAATACTTTTCAATTCTTTTTCTAAGCGCGCTTCTACAATTTCAGGTAGCTCTTCACCATAAATACTACGCGCCATTTTATAACTCATATCACGCGTTTCATCATCTGCACCTTCAATTTTCGGTGTGTATAGATCATCTTTTACTGGATGAACATCGCCAATTAATGATGCGATTTTTTGTGTATTCGTGACAACAATTTCTTTCGCTGTATCTTCACCTAAGAATGAGAAACACTCTAACATTTCATCTGTTGTACGGAAATGCACAGGCGGTAACGAATGTCGGTTTAACGGATTTGCTCCGCCCTGCGAACTAACTAAAATTTTACGATACATTGCATCCTCTTGGTCTAAGTAATGCACGTTTCCTGTAGCGACAACTGGTTTATCTAACGTCTCACCTAGTTTTACTAAGTTAGAAATAATTGTTTTTAATTGCCCTTCATCTCGAACAAGTTCACGTTCTACTAAATGACGTAGCACTTCTGGAGGCATTACTTCAATGTAATCATAGAACTGTGCAATTTCTTCTACCTCTTCAGGAGCTTTTTGCATCATTGCTTCAAACACTTCACCTTTATCACAAGCTGTTCCTACTAAAATTCCTTCACGGTATTTTTTTAATAGTGACCTTGGTACACGGGGTACACGGTAAAAGTAATTAAGATGAGAATAAGAAACAAGTTTGTATAAATTTTTCAATCCAACGTCTGATGTAGCAAGTAATGTCATATGACTTGGACGTCCACGTTTATATGCATCCCCTTGTCCCATACTATCATTTAATTGATCGTGATATTCAAATCCTTTTTCAATCACATCTTTTAACATTTTCACAAGTAAATATCCCGTTGCTTCAGTATCATAAATCGCACGGTGATGTTGTGTTAATTCAATATCAAGCTTTTTACACATCGTATTTAATCGATGATTTTTCATTTCTGGGAATAAGAATCGTGCAAGTTCTAACGTATCAATAACTGGGTTATTCGTTTTTTCTAACCCCGCCTTTTTAAATCCTACGTTAATGAAGCCCATATCGAAGCTTGCGTTATGAGCAACAAGTGTATGGTCGCCCATCCATTCCTCAAACTTTTTAAACACTTCGTCCACTTCTGGAGCATCTGTTAACATATCATCTGTTATACCTGTTAATTCAATAATCGTCGCCGATAGTGGTTGATGTGGATTTGCGAAAGATTCAAAGCGGTCAATAATTTCGCCACCTTTTACTTTTACAGCCGCCAACTCAATAACTGTATCGTATACAGCTGATAAACCTGTCGTCTCAACGTCGAAAACAACATATGTTTCCTCTGCCAGTAAACGGTGCGCTTCGTTATATGCTATCGGTACACCATCATTAACTAAATTTGCCTCTACACCGTATATAACTTTAACCCCAGCCTTTTTACCCGCAGAATATGCTTCCGGGAAAGACTGAGCTACAGCATGGTCAGTAACCGCAATAGCCTCATGCCCCCATTTCCCTGCTTGGGCAACAAGCTTGGAAACAGGCGTAACAGCATCCATTTGACTCATTGGAGTGTGAAGGTGAAGCTCTACACGTTTTTCGCCTTCTGGCGCTTTATCTTTACGAGACGGTCCTGTTATTTCATTGATATCATTTGCAATCATTACTAAATCTCGAACGAATGTATCATTTTGGACAGAACCACGAGCCTTCACCCACATTCCTTTTTTCAAGGATTGTAGCATTGGAATATCTTCTTTATCACGTGAGAACATTTTGATCATAATAGAATCTGTATAATCCGTTATTTTTAAAGTTAATAACGTACGTCCACTACGAAGCTCTTTTGTTTCCACATGGAAGACATATCCTTGCACCGTTTTTCTTCTTTCCTCATCCTGAATTTCTCGCATCGGTGTAATCTCTTCATCTGGCTTAATAAGATACCCGAGTGTGATCGGGCCTTCATGCACAACGCTGCTTTCTTCAGCTTGCTTCTTCGCCATTTCTTCCATAGCTTGTATAACACGCTCGCGGTCTTCTTGCTGCGTTTGCTCACGAAACTTTTGCATTTCTTCTACATTTTGTTTTATATGTGTGTCTAACTGAAAACGTGGAAATCCAAAAGCTTCATATTGTTCACCTACTGGTTTCGCAACGTTTTTCTTTAGAGCAGTAGATTCTAGCTCATTATTCACATTTATTAGCAACTTCACGCCATTCACTTGCGGAAGTTGTTTTTTTAAGTACGCAAACATAGGTGAGAATGTAATTCGTTCCGTACAAAGTGGCCAATACGCCCTCACTTCTTCTTCTGTAAATTGTTTATTCTCTGTTTCTAATGCAAATGTTGTTCTTGCAATATGCGAAAATGATTGCTTAAGCTTTGTTTCTAGCAATTCATATAATTCTGTCGGCAAAATACGTGGCACTTGTAAGTCAAAATGCCAACTTTTATTTACTTTATCGATAACTAACTTTTCAATACCACCGCCATGTAAATATTGATTTATAAGGTCTTCTGGTATTTGCAACTGCTGGAGCAAAATTTGAAATCGCTCTTGTTGTTCATTTGTTAAAGACATAAGCACTCTCCTTCCATTTGCTATTATAAATTGAAACGTACTACAAAGAAAGATTTCTCCCTCCTTCTTTTACAAAATACGTTTACAAAGAAAGAGAAGGTACCTCATTACGAGGTACCTCTTCTTATTTTAAAATATTAGCAATATATGTTTGAAGTTCTTCTACTTTCACTTCTTCAGACTCGCCTGTAGCACGTACTTTCACTTCTACAATGCCTTCGTCTGCTTTTTTACCAACTGTAACACGAACTGGAAGGCCGAATAAATCTGCATCTGCAAATTTAACACC
This sequence comes from Bacillus sp. SH5-2, assembly GCF_008368905.1. Classification (NCBI taxonomy): domain Bacteria; kingdom Bacillati; phylum Bacillota; class Bacilli; order Caryophanales; family Bacillaceae; genus Bacillus; species Bacillus sp. SH5-2. The sequence continues at coordinate 579,736 of NZ_QOSD01000020.1, read as the reverse complement.
TGCACGTTCTGCACGGTCATCTAATAATACTTCATAACCTTGCTCTTGTAATGAGTTGTAGATGTTTTCACCCATTTCACGTTGTGCATCAGATTTCATGTTTACTGGAATTACATGCACATGGAACGGTGCGACAGCTTTAGGCCAAACTAAACCGCTCTCATCATTAAACTGCTCTGCAATTGCTGCCACTGTACGAGATACACCAATACCGTAACAACCCATAATAAGTGGTTGTGTTTTCCCGTTTTCATCTAGGAATGTTGCGTTCATTGCTTCACTATAACGAGTTCCTAATTTGAATACATGACCAACTTCAATTCCGCGTGCGAAAAGAATTGTTCCGTTTCCGTCTGGAGATTGGTCTCCTTCTTGAATGAAGCGTAGATCCGTATATTGACTTACTTTAAAGTCACGTTCTGGATTTACATTTACATAATGGAATCCTTCTTCGTTTGCTCCTGAACATCCGTTGACAATTGATGCTACAGCATGGTCAGCGATAATTTCGATATCACCTGTTACACCAATCGGTCCTAATGAACCAACTTCACAATTTAATAGTTCCTTTACTTCTTCATGAGAAGCAAGCTCAACAACTGAAGCGCCGTATACATTTTTCACTTTTACATCGTTGACTTCATGATCACCACGAACAAGTACAACTACTAATTTCTCATCTACTTTAAATACCATAGACTTAATGCACTTGTCAGCTTCAATGTTTAAGAATGCAGATACTTCTTCAATTGCTTTTTGGTCTGGTGTCGCTACTTTTTCAAGTGCTTTTTCTTCTTCGTCACTCTTCGTATACGTAGCTACAACAGGAGCCATTTCGATATTCGCTGCATAATCAGATGTATCAGAGTATGCAATAGTATCTTCACCAACTTCAGATAATACCATAAATTCATGTGTATCTTTTCCGCCCATTGCTCCAGAATCAGCAATGACTGCACGGAAATTCAAACCACAACGAGCAAAAATATTAGAGTACGCTTTGTATAAGCGATCGTATACTTCATCTAAGCTCTCTTGTGTAGCATGGAAAGAGTATGCATCTTTCATTAGAAACTCTCTTCCACGTAATAAACCGAAACGAGGTCTTTGTTCATCGCGGAACTTCGTTTGAATTTGATATAATGTTAACGGTAATTTTTTATATGATTTTACTTCATCACGTACAAGATCAGTAATTACTTCCTCGTGTGTAGCTCCTAATGCAAATTCACGAGCATTACGATCTTTCATACGCATTAATTCAGATCCGTAAGAATACCAACGGCCTGATTCTTGCCATAATTCTGCTGCTTGCATAGCCGGCATTAATAATTCTACAGCTCCTGCACGTTCCATTTCTTCTCGAACGATACGCTCTACCTTATGCAGTACTTTTAAACCGAATGGTAGAAAACTATAAATACCAGAAGCATTTTGACGCATAAAACCTGCGCGAAGTAATAATTGATGACTTTTAATTTCAGCATCAGCTGGAACTTCACGTAATGTAGGACTGAATACCATACTTTGTTTCATTTATTCGCACCTCTTCATTTTACTCTTACACGCAGTAAAACCCCTCACCTCGAGTTAGGTGAGGGATTTTATTCTACGAGCTCTATTTCATTATAAGTTTCACTTTATTTTACAAGAAAAACTTACGAATGTCATTCCAAGTTACAACTAACATAAGTAACATTAATAATGCAAAACCAATAAAGTGAACCATTCCTTCTTTTTGGCGATCAATTGGTTTCCCACGCAATGCTTCAATTAAGAAGAAGAACAAGCGTCCACCGTCTAAAGCAGGAACTGGTAATAAATTAAATAAACCAAGGTTAATACTTAAAACTGCTGCTAAATTTAATACACGCGTAAATCCATAATCTACAACCTGATCTGTAAGATTATAAATTCCTACTGGACCTGACAACTCATTAATAGAGAATTGACCAGTTACTAATTTCACAAGAGACTCAAAAATTAGTTTCGTCCAATAGTATGTTTGTTCAAAACCTGATTTAATAGAGCCCATTACTGTTTTCTCTACTGGAGTGTAAACACCAATTCTACCAATTTCTTCTTTACCTTCTTTATCAAGCGTTGGCGTTACTTTCACATTAAACTGTTCACTATCACGCTTTACTTGTAACGTAATTTCTTTATTCGGGTTTTCACGTACAATGGTAACAACCTCTTTCCATGTACTTGTGTTTTTCCCATCAATAGCTTGAATTGTATCATTTTCTTTTAATCCAGCTTGCTCTGCTGCACTATTCTCCATCACTTTTCCGACCATTGGTTTGTCAACAGGAACACCTTGTACAAATCCAAGAATCACAAAAATAACAAATGCTAAAATGAAGTTCATTGCCGGACCCGCAAAGATCGTTAAAGCGCGTTGACCCAATTTTTTAGAGCCGAACTGCCTATTGTACGGAGCAATTTGTATTTCTTCCCCAGCAGTAATAATACGAGCCTTTTCATTCACTCGGAATGTTTGCAGCTCTTCCTCGTACTCTTCATAGCCCGAAATAGTTAAATTATGTTCTAATTCAGCTTGTTCGACTTCAATAACGCGAACATTTGGATACTTTTCATATCCATCAAAAACCAATTTCACAACTTCGTCTTTTTCATTTAATACAAGGCCAACCTTTTTCCCAGGCTTTAATTCAACTGTGTCCGCATCCTCGCCAGCCATTCTTACATAGCCACCAAGGGGCAGTAATCGAATCGTATACACTGTTTCATTCTTTTCAAATGAGAATATTTTCGGACCAAAACCAATCGCAAACTCACGGCATAAAATACCTGCTCTTTTTGCGAAATATAGATGCCCTAGCTCATGGAAAAATACGAGTGCACCGAAAATTAATATAAAGGCAATCGCTGTATTCAATTCCATACCACCTTTGCTAAATTTGTTCCATCACAAACCGTCTTGTGGCTGCATCAATTTCCAGAATTTCCTCTAAGCTCGGACGTGCAATGACATTGTGATGGTTCATTGCTTTTTCAATGAGGTCTTCCACTGTTAAGAAACCAATTCTCTTTTGTAAAAAAGCTTCAACAGCTACTTCATTCGCTGCATTCATTACAGCTGGCATACTTCCACCTGTTTTTCCAGCTTCATACGCAAAACGCAAGCAACGGAAACGTTCTTGATTCATTTTCTCAAAATGCAATGTACCCATTTCCCATAAATTTAACTGCTTTGTGTCTGAAAGAGGTAATCGATCAGGATATGTAAGTGCGTATTGAATTGGTACTCGCATATCAGGTGAGCCAAGCTGTGCCATCACACTACAATCTTCAAATTCAACCATAGAATGAATAATACTTTCTTTATGTAAAACAACATCGATTTGCTCATAAGGGATACCAAAAAGCCAATGTGCTTCAATTACTTCTAGCCCCTTATTCATCATTGTAGCAGAATCAATTGTAATTTTCGAACCCATTGACCAGTTTGGATGTCGAAGCGCATCTTCTACGGTCACATGATGCAATTCATCTCTCGTTTTATCACGGAAACTTCCACCAGAAGCCGTTATAATTAGTCGAGAAATTCTTTTTTCATTTTCACCATTCAAGCATTGAAAAATAGCTGAATGTTCACTGTCTACTGGAAGTAACGAAACATTATGTTTTCGCGCTGCTTCCATTACAAGATGCCCTGCAGTTACTAACGTTTCTTTATTTGCAATTCCAATTGTTTTTTTCGCCTCAATTGCACGAAGTGTTGGTAACAACCCTACGCTACCTACAACAGCATTTACTACAATCTCCGCATCTGGATGTAATGCTACTTCTAAAAGTCCTTCACTACCATATACAATTTTTGTATTACCAGAGACAGCTTGTAATTTTAAAACATCTTCCTCTCTTTGCACAGAGACAATTTGCGGAGAAAATTCTTGAATGACCTTTACTGCGTAGTCAATATTTTTCCCTACAGAAAAAGCAACGAGACGGAATTGGTCTGGGTGCGAGCGTAATACATCTAAAGTTTGTGTGCCAATTGATCCGCTTGCACCTAATAAACTAATGTTTTTCATGACTCCAACCCCTCGTTCATTTATTAATTGTATTGTAATAAGAAGTAGAGAATTGGTAAAACGAATAACCAACTATCTGTTCGATCTAATATACCACCATGTCCAGGTAAAATTGTACCTGAATCTTTTACGCCATAATGACGTTTAAATGCAGATTGTACTAAATCACCAATTTGTCCAAAAATAGAAATGATAATTGTCAGCACAATTAAAATTACTACATTCGCTTCCACTGGGAAGAACATGTTATAAACAAGCGCCACAATAATTCCACAAACGATGCCGCCTAATGAACCTTCAATCGTTTTATTTGGACTAATTTCTGGCCATAATTTTCTCTTTCCTAATGCTTTTCCTACGAAATATGCACCTGAATCAGTAGCCCATATAACAAATAATGCGCAAAACACATATTTAATTCCTAAAATTCTCGTTTCATTCAAATATAAGAATCCCATTGCAACATATGTTGTTGCCATTAGTAAAAATGAAGCATTGTCAAAAGTAAATGTATTCTTAGAAAGGACTGTATATGATAAAAGTAATAAAACAATCACAAATGTGATTTCTAATTTACCTAATCCAATCCAAGTAAACAGTTCTGATGCACTACTTGGAATTAAAATAATCCATAATAATATTGCAGCTAAAACTGTTGGTACTGAAATAAGCGTAAGCTTATTCATACGAATTAATTCATATAAACCTATAGAAGCAAGTGCATACACTAAAACCGTAAAAGGCACGCCACCGTAAATTACGATGGGAATGAATAGCGCGGCAGCAACCACTCCAGTAATAATTCTCTGTTTCACTACCAAACCCTCTCTTTCTACACGCCTCCGAATCTGCGCCCTCTATGCTGAAAGTCTGTAATCGCATTTAGCAAATGCTCTTCTGTAAAGTCTGGCCAATACACATCTGTAAACCAAAACTCCGAATATGCAATTTGCCATAACATGAAATTACTAATACGTAACTCTCCGCTCGTACGGATTAACAACTCTGGATCAGGTAAAGAACTTGTCATTAAGTAGGAAGAAAGCATTTCTTCACTTACATCTTCAACACGAACCTTTCCTTCCTCACGATCTTTCATCATATGTTGCACAGCAGAAACGATTTCATCTCGACTTCCATAGTTTAACGCGAAATTAAGAATTAATCCCGTATTCTCTTTCGTATCTTCCATGGCTTTTTCCATCGCTCTGCGTGTATGCGTAGGAAGACGATCTTGTTGCCCTATTACTCGGACTTGTACGTTCTCTTCAATCAATTCTGGTAAAAATGTACCTAAAAATTCTTCCGGAAGCTTCATTAAATAATCAACTTCTTTTTTCGGTCTTTTCCAGTTCTCAGTTGAAAAAGCATAGAGAGTTAATACTTTCACATTAAGTTTACTTGCAAATTTTGTAATTTTCTTTACAACTTGCATACCTTCATGATGTCCCGCAATACGAGGCATTGCTCTCCTCTTTGCCCATCTTCCATTACCATCCATAATGATAGCAATATGTTCTGGGATGTATCCTTTTTTCACTTCTTCAACGAGATGATCAAACGATGTGTCCTTTTTACCTTTAAAAAAAGGAAAGTTTTTAAACATCATTCATACCCTCCAGCAAGCAGACGTATGCCTAAAAGTGTAAAAAGACCCCCTTAAGAAGAGGGTCATATTTGCGAAGGTATCGCTATTACACTTCCATGATTTCTTTTTCTTTGTTTTTTGCGATTTCGTCAACTTTTGCAATATATTTATCTGTTTCTTTTTGGATATCTTCAGTATATCCTCTTAAATCATCTTCTGTAATCTCGCCAGCTTTTTCAAGCTTCTTAAGATCATCATTTCCGTCACGACGTACGTTACGAACCGCAACTTTTGCTTCTTCAGCATATTTTTTTACAACTTTTACAAGATCGCGACGACGCTCTTCTGTTAATGCAGGGAATGCAATACGGATTACAGTTCCATCATTAGAAGGGTTTAAGCCTAAATCTGCTTTTAAAATTGCTTTTTCAATATCACCGATAGAAGTTTTATCATAAGGTTGAATTACAAGTAAACGTGCTTCTGGAACTGTAATATTCGCTAATTGCACAACTGGTGTTGGTGCACCATAGTAATCAACTTGTACCTTATCTAATACAGACGCGTTTGCACGGCCAGCGCGAACTGTTGCTAATTCACGAGAATAAGCAGCAACTGCTTTTTCCATTTTTTCATTCGAAGACTTCAATACTTGTTGTCCCATGTTTATTTCCCCCTTACAACTGTTCCAATATTTTCACCTAAAACGGCGCGCTTAATATTACCTTTTTCCATAACTGAGAATACAATTAATGGAATGTCGTTATCCATACATAAAGAAGAAGCTGTAGAATCCATTACACCTAAACCTTCTTTTAATACATCTAAGTAAGTAAGTGTTTCGTACTTCGTAGCTGTCGGGTCAATAGATGGATCTGCATTATATACGCCATCCACATTATTTTTCGCCATTAAAATAACATCAGCTTCGATTTCAGCTGCGCGTAATGCTGCCGTTGTATCTGTAGAGAAGTAAGGATTACCTGTACCTGCTGCAAAGATAACAACACGTTTCTTCTCTAAGTGACGAACTGCTTTACGACGAATGTAAGGTTCTGCCACTTGACGCATTTCAATTGAAGTTTGTACGCGAGTTTGGATTCCGATATTCTCCAAGCTATCTTGAAGTGCTAACGAATTCATAACTGTAGCTAACATGCCCATGTAATCTGCTCCTGCACGATCCATGCCCATTTCACTTCCAATTTTCCCACGCCAAATGTTCCCGCCGCCAACAACAACAGCAACCTCTACATCAAGTTCTGCAATTTCTTTCACTTGTTCCGCAACTGATTTAATAACAGCCGGGTTAATTCCAAATCCTTGTTCGCCAGCTAAAGCTTCTCCGCTTAGCTTTAAAACGACACGATTATATTTCGGTTTACTCATAATGAACCTCCAATTGCTTACATCTTTATTTTAAAAAAGGGAACACAAAGTGTTCCCTAATCTGTATTAGTTGCTACCTTTTACTTGGTTCATTACTTCTTCAGCAAAGTTGTCTTCGCGTTTTTCGATACCTTCGCCAACTGCGTAGCGAACGAATCCTTTTAATGTTCCGCCTTTAGACTCAACGAACTGACGAACTTTCATATCAGGGTTTTTAACGAATGCTTGGTCAAGTAAGCAAATCTCTTCGAAGAATTTGCCTAGACGGCCTTCAACCATTTTTGCAACGATTTTTTCAGGCTTGCCTTCGTTTAATGCTTGTTGTGTTAATACTTGACGCTCATGCTCAACTTCTTCAGCTGTTACAGCATCGCGGTCGATGTATTTAGGGTTAACTGCAGCGATGTGCATTGCAACATCTTTAGCAGCTGCTTCATCAGTAGAACCTTCAAGAACTGTTAATACACCAATGCGTCCACCCATGTGTAGGTAAGCACCGAATGCATCTGCATCAGTTTTTGATACGATTTCGAAACGACGAAGTGTAAGTTTTTCACCAATTTTAGCGATTGCTTCGTTGATGTGCTCTTCAACTTTTTTACCGTTTTCCATTGTTTGAGCCATAGCTTCTTCAACGTTAGCTGGTTTGTTAGTTAATAGGTGAGCAGCTAATTCTTTAATTAATGTTTGGAAACCTTCGTTTTTCGCAACGAAATCAGTTTCTGAGTTTAATTCTAAGATTAAACCATCGTTACCGTTTGTTTCGATGAAAGTTAAACCTTCAGCAGCAATGCGGTCTGCTTTTTTAGCAGCTTTCGCAATACCTTTTTCACGTAAGAAGTCAATTGCCTTCTCCATGTCGCCATTAGTTTCTGTTAAAGCTTTTTTGCAGTCCATCATACCTGCGCCAGTTTTTTCACGTAATTCTTTTACCATTTGTGCAGTGATTGCCATACTTTTCATCCTCCTAAAATATGTATTTATACCTTTTATAAAGGTGTTTATACCTTAAAAAAGGTGATAAAAGGCCGAACCCCTTATCACCTTTCCAACTTTGTTACGCAGTAACAGTTTCTTCACCTTGTTTTGCTTCAAGGATCGCGTCTGCCATTTTAGATGTAAGAAGTTTTACAGCACGAATTGCATCATCGTTTGCTGGGATAACGTGATCGATTTCGTCTGGATCACAGTTTGTATCAACGATACCGATGATTGGAATGTGTAATTTGCGTGCTTCAGCAACTGCAATACGCTCTTTACGAGGGTCTACTACGAATAATGCACTTGGAAGACCTTTCATATCTTTAATACCGCCTAAGAATTTCTCAAGACGCTCTAACTCTTTTTTAAGTTGAACAACTTCTTTCTTAGGTAGTACTTCGAAAGTACCATCTTCTTGCATTCTTTCGATGTCTTTAAGACGCTTGATACGCTTTTGGATTGTTTGGAAGTTTGTTAAAGTTCCACCTAACCAACGTTGGTTAACGAAGTACATACCAGCACGAGTTGCTTCTTCTTTAATAGCTTCTTGTGCTTGTTTTTTAGTACCTACGAATAAGATGTCTCCACCTTCAGCAGCGATGTCACGCATCGTTCTGTAAGCTTCCTCAACTTTTTTCACAGTTTTTTGTAAGTCGATGATGTAGATACCGTTACGCTCTGTGAAAATGTAACGCTTCATTTTTGGGTTCCAACGACGAGTTTGATGTCCGAAATGAACACCAGCTTCAAGCAATTGCTTCATAGAAATTACTGACATAATATAGTTCCTCCTAAATGGTTTTTGATATCCTCCGTTTACTTCATCTCTAAGCGAAACTACAAACGTAGCACCAACACTTAAATCAGTAAACGTGTGTACTTTGTACTGACACCACTGCTTACTATATCATACTGAAATATTACAATCAAGTCGAAAATGCGAACAATGTAAAACTTTCTTTATTTACACTCGAATTCTAGTATTACCAACCTGCATTTCTTTTAAGCAAAAAAATGAAATTCAATTCATAGCTTTTACAAAGAACACGATTATGACACTTTTTACAAACACCATCAATCTTTTATACACAAAAACTCTCCTCAAAAAATGAGGAGAGTTTTATAAATTAGTTTGTTTTTAATTTAGCAAGTTCCTGTAGAAACTTGTCGTTTAGCACTTTAATGTATGTTCCTTTCATACCTAAAGAGCGAGACTCAATAACACCAGCACTTTCTAATTTACGTAGTGCATTTACGATTACAGAACGAGTAATTCCTACGCGATCAGCAATTTTACTTGCAACAAGTAAACCTTCTGTTCCATTTAATTCTTCGAAGATGTGCTCGATTGCTTCTAACTCACTGTAAGATAATGAGCTAATCGCCATTTGAACAACAGCTTTACTACGTGCTTCCTCTTCGATTTCTTCTGCTTTTTCACGTAAGATTTCCATACCTACTACAGTTGAACTGTATTCAGCAAGGATTAAATCATCGTCTAAGAACTCTTGACCAAGACGAGCTAACACTAATGTGCCTAGACGCTCACCGCCACCAACGATCGGTACGATTGTAGTTAAACCTTGACCGAATAATTCTCTATTTTCTACTGGGAATGCTGTGTAAGCACTGTTTACATCTAAGTTTGAAGATGTTTCTGTAATGTTGAATAAGCTTTGTGTATATTCTTCTGGGAATTGACGCTCTGCAAGCATTTGTTTCATACGCTCATTCTCGATTTGTTGGTGAATCGCATAACCTAGTAATTTACCACGACGACTTACTACGAATACGTTCGCTTCGATTACTTCACACATTGTGTCAGACATTTCTCTAAAGTTTACAGGCTTCCCTGCTGCGCTCTGTAATAACGCATTTAATTTTCTCGTTTTTGCTAATAATTCCATTTCAAAAGTTCCTCCTACATATTACTCACATATTTTTTCATCACTTGGAAACTAGGGCGAGTCACCTGATGACACTATTACAAAATAAACTGGCTCACATCTTTATTTTTAGCAATTGTTGCTAATTTCTCCTCAACGTATTGAGGTGTTATCGTTATTTTCTCTAACGTAATTTCAGATGCTTCAAACGATAAATCTTCAAGGAGCTTCTCCATAATCGTATGAAGTCTTCTTGCTCCAATATTATCTGTATCCTGATTAACTTGATAAGCAATCTCAGCAATCTTACGAATAGCATCGTCTGAAAATTCAATTTCTATACCTTCAGTCGCTAATAATGCCATATATTGTTTAATTAGCGCATTGTCAGGCTCGATTAATATTTTCACAAAATCATCTGTCGATAATTTTGTTAATTCTACTCGAATCGGAAATCTCCCTTGCAATTCCGGAATTAAATCCGACGGTTTAGACATATGAAACGCTCCAGCTGCAACGAATAAAATATAATCCGTTTTTACTGATCCGTATTTTGTCGCAACATTCGATCCTTCTACAATTGGTAAAATGTCACGTTGCACGCCTTCACGTGATACATCTACGCTATTCGACTGCTTACCAGCAATTTTGTCAATTTCATCGATAAAAATAATCCCGAGCTGTTCAGCACGATAAACAGCCTCTTGTGTAACTTCATCCATATCAATTAAGCGCTGTGCCTCTTCATTTGTCAAGAGTTTTCTCGCTTCTTTTACAGAAAGTTTACGTTTTTTCGTTTTTTTCGGCATAAAACTTCCTAATGCATCTTGGAAATTCATTCCCATTTGTTCCATACCAGTTCCTTGTAACATATCGAACATAGAAGACTGTTGTTCAGTCACTTCAATCGATACGATTTCATCTTCCAGAAGTCCTGCAGCAAGCTTTCTTTCCACATCTTGACGTTTCTTTTCGATTTCAACATCTTCTTGCACATCAGATGTTTGATTCGAATTTTGAGCCCCACCAAAAAGCATTTCTAATGGGTTTTTAAATCCAGATTGCTTCTCCGGACTTGGCACTAAAATTTCAACAAGACGTTGGTTCGCTTGCTCTTCTGCTTTGTCTTGTACTTTAATTACCATTTCTTCTTTCACGATGCGAACTGACGTTTCCACAAGGTCACGTACCATCGACTCTACATCTCTACCTACATATCCAACTTCTGTAAATTTCGTAGCTTCAACCTTAATAAAAGGTGCTCCAACGAGTTTCGCCATTCGTCGTGCTACCTCTGTTTTACCAACACCTGTCGGTCCAATCATTAAAATATTTTTAGGCGCAATTTCATCACGTAAATCTTCAGCTAATTTACTTCGGCGGTATCGATTTCTCAAAGCTACAGCAACCGCTTTCTTCGCATCTTTTTGACCGATAATGTATTGATCTAATTTTTCCACAATTTGACGTGGAGTAAAATGTAAATGCATATAAAATGCCTCCCTTACGATTCTACAATTCTTCCACAATTATGTTGTGGTTTGTATAAACACAAATATCGCCAGCAATCTCTAAACTCGCTTTCGCAATTTGTTTCGCTGTTAAGTGTTCACTTGCAAATTGCTTTAAAGCACGACCTGCTGAAAGCGCATAATTCCCACCAGATCCAATTGCTAAAATACCATCATCCGGTTCAATCACTTCTCCTGTACCTGAAACAAGGAGCATCGTTGTTTTATCCATAACAATGAGCATCGCTTCTAGCTGACGTAACATTTTATCGCCACGCCATTGTTTTGCCATTTCAACAGCGGCACGCTGTAAGTTGCCATTATACTCTTCTAATTTCCCTTCAAACATTTCAAAAAGGGTGAATGCGTCAGCAACTGAACCTGCAAAACCAGCTAAAACTTTACCTTGAAAAAGCTTGCGAACTTTACGAGCTGTATGTTTCATTACAACAGCATTTCCCATTGTTACCTGGCCATCTCCAGCCATTGCACATTCTCCATTATGATGAACTGCAAATATCGTTGTAGCGTGGAAATTTCCCATAGAAAAAACCCCTTTATATGTTTTTATAGCTTTAAAAGCAATTTATGCCCGCGGGTGATGCTTCATGTAAACAGAACGTAATCTTTCTTTAGAAACATGCGTGTAAATTTGTGTCGTCGACAAATTTTCATGACCTAATAACTCCTGTACAGTACGTAAATCCGCCCCTTCATCTAACATATGTGTAGCAAATGTATGCCTTAACATATGGGGACTTATCCGCATTGTCAATGAAGCCTTCTTAATGAGTTCGTTTAACACATAACGTACACCACGGCTTGTTAGCGGCGTACCCTTCGCATTTAAAAATACCATATGAGAGTGTTCTTCAGTCTTGTTCGCTAACTGTTTTCTCCCGTTCTCTATATAAGTAATTAAAGCATCCTGTGCATAGCTTCCGAACGGAATATACCTTTGTTTTTTTCCTTTTCCCATCACTAAAATTGTTCCCACTGCGAAGTCAATATCGGTAAGTTGTAAATTGACACATTCACTCACACGAATCCCAGTCCCATACATCAACTCTAATAACGCTTGATTCCTTTGACCTAGCGGCGTCTCTGTATCAGAAACTTCGAATAATTCCTCTAATTCTTCAGCATATAAAAACTTTGGGATTGACAATTCTTTTTTGGGGAGTGACGCAAGTGCAAACGGGTTATCTGTCCGATAACCTTCACGCATCAAAAAACGATATAAACTTCGTAAGCTTGATACTTTTCTTGCGACAGATTTACGGGCTAACTTTTCATCGTGCAACGTCGTTAAGTACAAACGAACATCCGCGTATGTAACATCTAAAAAAGAGGATATACCTTCTCGCTCCATAAATTGCACAAAATGTTCTAAATCATTTTGATAACTTGCAATTGTATATTTTGAATAATTTCTTTCAATTTGTAAATATCCAATGAATAATTGTAACAATTTCTCCACATTCACATAACTCACCTCAATAAAGGCTACTAAATCGTATCACAACTTAGTAGCCTTTGCAAGATATTTAACTAAATATTTACAAAATTTTGAATCGTTTCTAAAGCGCGTGTAGCGTACGCTTCATTTCGTTCTGCTTTCTTTTTAATTTTCTTCTCTAACGGTGCGAATAAACCGAAGTTCGCATTCATTGGCTGGAAGTTTTTCGCATTTGTCGCTGTAATATAGTTCGCCATACTTCCCATTGCAGTTACAGGTGGTAATACAACTGGCTCTTCACCTTTTACAAGTCGAGCAGCGTTAATACCCGCTAATAACCCTGACGCCGCCGATTCAACATATCCCTCTACACCCGTCATTTGACCTGCGAAGAATAAATCATCACGCTGTTTATATTGATATGTTGGACGAAGCAAGTTAGGTGAATTAATAAACGTATTACGATGCATTACACCATAACGTACAATCTCTGCGTTTTCTAGCCCTGGAATTAGCTGTAATACTTCTTTTTGTGGTCCCCATTTTAAATGCGTTTGGAAACCTACAATATTGTATAACGTCCCTGCTGCATCATCTTGACGTAACTGAACAACAGCATATGGCGTTTTCCCTGTTTTCGGATCTTCTAACCCAACAGGCTTCATCGGTCCAAATACTAGCGTCTGTCTTCCTCTACTTGCCATAACCTCTACCGGCATACAACCTTCAAAGAAAATTTCTTTTTCAAATTCTTTTAAAGGCACTGTCTCAGCAGCAATTAAAGCTTCATAAAAACGGTCAAATTCTTCTTCTGTCATTGGACAGTTTAAATATGCTGCTTCACCTTTATCATAACGTGATTTTAAATATACTTTATTCATATCAATGCTGTCTTTTTCAACGATTGGCGCTGCAGCATCATAGAAGTAAAAATAATCTTCACCTGTTAGTTCTTTTAATTGTGCAGAAAGGTCAGGAGAAGTAAGTGGACCTGTTGCAATAATAGTTGGTCCTTCTGGAATTTCAGTGATCTCTTCATTCATAACAGTTACGTTTGGATGATTTTTCACATACTCAGTTACTTTCGCCGCAAATTCATGACGGTCTACAGCTAAAGCACCTCCAGCTGGTACAGAACATTCATCCGCTGCACGAATAATTACTGAATCCATTAAACGCATTTCTTCTTTAATAACTCCAACTGCATTTGTTAATGTGTTTGCACGAAGTGAGTTACTGCATACTAATTCAGCGAATTTATCTGTATGGTGAGCCGGCGTTTGCCTTACTGGTCTCATTTCGTATAATCTAACTTGAACGCCGCGTTTTGCAATTTGGTAAGCTGCTTCACTTCCTGCAAGACCTGCGCCAATGACGTTTACTACTTGTGTTGTCATATATATCACCTTTCCTTTTCTTCCCGAAAAAAATGTGAGCAGTTACGCTCACATTTGTTGTTCTTCTTCATAATCGCACGAAATACATTGTACTTGCACGCCTTTTTTCAACTTTTTCTCTACAAGCATACCTTCGCACTTCGGACACTTACGGCCAATCGGCTTATCCCAAGATACAAAGTCGCATTCTGGATACGTACCGCATCCATAGAAAAGACGTTTCTTTTTATTACTACGGCGTTCAATAATTTGACCTTTATCACACTTCGGACAAGTAACACCGATTTCTTTCACAATCGGTTTTGTATTACGACAATCTGGGAAATTCGAGCAAGCCATAAATTTCCCGTATTTACCCATTTTAAAGACCATTGGGTGATCACACAATTCACAGTCTTCCCCAGCTGGTTCATCTTTAATTTCCACTTCACGCATTTCTTTTTCCGCTTTTTCTAGACGCGGTTCAAAGCCTACGTAGAAATCATCAACAATTTTTACCCAATTCGCATTTCCTTCTTCTACTTCATCAAGGCTTTGCTCCATATTGGCAGTAAATTCAATGTTAATAATTTCTGGGAAAAACTCTAAAATGAGTTCAATTACTATTTCACCAAGTTCAGTTGGAACGAAGCGTTTATTATCCAAGCCTACATATCCACGTTTTTGAATCGTTTCAAGTGTTGGCACGTACGTAGATGGTCTTCCAATTCCAAGTTCTTCAAGTGTTCTTACTAAACGGGCCTCTGTATAACGCGGCGGAGGTTGTGTAAAATGCTGCTTCGGTTCTAAATCCTTAGAAAATACAGTTTCCCCTACTTCTAAAGGCGGCAACATTTTATCCTTTTCTTCAGCCCCATCATCTTTCGACTCTACATACACTTTCATAAATCCTGGGAACTTTACAACCGATCCACTAGCACGGAACTGAACATTGTTATTAATGAGTCTCGCTGTCACAGTATCCATTATAGCAGACGCCATTTGACTTGCAACAAATCGCTCCCAAATCAATTTATACAACCGAAGTTGGTCACGGCTTAAGAAACTTTTTAGTTCCTCTGGCTTTCTCATTACCGAAGTAGGACGAATCGCCTCATGCGCATCTTGCGCATTTGATTTTTTCGTTTCCTTCTTCTTTTCTGTTCCTATGTATTCCGTACCAAACGCCTCAGTGATGTAAGTACGAGCCTCTGTTTGAGCTGTTTCTGAGATACGTGTTGAGTCAGTTCTCATATACGTAATAAGACCTACAGTCCCTTGCTTTCCAAGATCTATCCCTTCATACAATTGCTGTGCAAGCATCATTGTTTTCTTTGCTCGCATATTTAACTTACGTGCAGCTTCTTGTTGCAAGGAAGATGTTGTAAATGGTAATGCAGGATTACGTTTGCGCTCTTTTCTCGTTACATTTTCAACTGAAAACGCATTATCTTTCATCTGTTCAATTATTTCATTCACTTGCGTTTCATTCGTTAATTGAACTTTCTCACCATCTACACCGTAAAAACTTGCTTCAAATGTGTCTTTCCCTTTCACAAATTCTGTCTTAATTGTCCAGAATTCTTCAGGTTCAAAGCTTTCAATTTCTCTTTCACGTTCGATAATTAAACGAACTGCTACAGATTGTACGCGTCCTGCACTTAATCCTTTTTTTACTTTCTTCCATAATAAAGGACTAATATTGTAACCAACAAGGCGATCAAGTATACGTCTTGCTTGTTGTGCATCTACTAAATCCATATTAATCGCACGCGGATGTTTAAATGATTCTTTGATTGCATCTTTTGTAATCTCATTAAACACAACTCGGCAATCTGATTCAACGTCCACATTTAGCGTATTTGCTAAATGCCAAGCAATTGCTTCCCCTTCGCGGTCTGGATCGGCCGCGAGATAGACTTTCTTTGCTTTTTTTGCCGCTGATTTTAAATCTTTTAAGACGGGACCTTTACCACGAATGGTAATATACTTCGGGGTGAAGTTATTTTTCACTTCTATCCCCATTTGACTTTTTGGCAAATCGCGAACGTGTCCCATAGACGCGACAACTTTGTATTTTTTTCCTAAATATTTCTCAATGGTCTTCGCCTTAGAAGGCGACTCCACGATTACGAGGTAATCTGACATGCTAGTGCCTCCTTAAGAGGTGGATTCAAGTCTTCATTAATCTTATTGATTTCTCTTGTTTTTGTCAATCAAGAATGAATATACCATACAGTGCCAATCTACCATTTGTCAATAATTGTTTAATAAAAACATAAAAATATAAGGTTAATTTAAAATCTCTTCTAAGATATCTTCTGCATTTCTTACTAGTTTTGCACCTTGTTGAATAAGATGATTTGTTCCCGATGCACCCTCTATAAATATAGGTCCAGGAAGCGCAAATACCTCTCTATTTTGCTCTAACGCAAGGTCCGCAGTAATAAGTGTTCCACTTCTCGATTTCGCTTCTACAACTAAAACCCCTTTACTTATACCACTAATAATCCGGTTCCTTTTTGGAAAATACCATTTTTTCGGTGCATAGTGCGGCGGATACTCTGTTAATAACAATATATATTCCTTCCACGCTTCATATAAATGTCTATTTTCTTTCGGATACATATAAGATAATCCGTGTCCCAATACCGCAATAGTCGGGCAATGCTGCTTTACTGTAATTTCATGAGAGATTGTATCTATCCCCCTTGCAAACCCGCTAACGATAAGCCACTCTCTTTCTAATAATGGATGTACAATAAACTTTAAACTCTCATGACCATATAAAGTCGGCTCTCTCGTTCCAACAATCGCTAGTTTATTTGTTTTTTTGAGGAAATTCTTTTCTCCTTTTCCATATAAAACAAAGGGAGGATCTTGTATTTCACGTAATAATTGTGGATAATCTTCATCCCATATAGTCAAATAAAAGAACCGATTTTTTTCTAAATAAGATATATATTGCGGTAGATTTGACGTTTGAAGAAAACTTACTAGTTCTGAAGATTTTTTCGAGGATATTCCTGTGTAATGTTCCATTTGTTTTGAATTAAAGGTGTATATTTTTTTCAATTCTGGATCGACATATAGTAACCTTTCTATCGCCTTCCAATGGTCTGCTAGCATGTAATGAAGATGCAATAATCGTTCTCGTTTCATCTCACTTCTCCTTACCCATAATTTTTATTATGTAAACAGAAGAACTATAAAAAGACACCTCTAATAAGAAGGTGTCTTTCAAAAAGATTAATAGTTTTTACAAGTCTCAAATAATCCCTTTTCTTTTAAAACAGAGATTAATGTTTCACCCATAACAGCTGGTGTTTCTGCTACTTTAATACCACAAGCTTCCATTGTTTTAATCTTTTCTGCAGCAGTTCCTTTACCACCAGAAATGATTGCTCCAGCATGGCCCATACGTTTGCCTTCAGGCGCAGTTTGGCCACCAATGAAGCCTACAACAGGTTTTGTCATATTAGCTTTTACCCATTCAGCTGCTTCTTCTTCCGCTGTACCGCCGATTTCACCAATCATAATTACAGCATGTGTTTCTTCATCTTCATTAAATGCTTTTAACGCATCAATAAAGTCTGTACCGTTAACAGGGTCCCCGCCGATACCTACAGCAGTAGATTGGCCGATACCTTCTTGTGTTAACTGATGTACAGCCTCATACGTTAATGTACCAGAGCGAGATACGATACCTACATGACCTTTTTTATGAATGTATCCTGGCATAATACCGATTTTACATTCATCAGGCGTAATAACACCTGGGCAGTTTGGTCCAAGTAAACGTGTATGTTTACCCGCCATATATCTCTTTACATTTACCATATCTAATACAGGAATTCCTTCAGTAATACATACTACTAAATCAATTTCTGCATCAACTGCTTCCATAATTGCATCAGCCGCAAAAGCGGGTGGAACGTATACAACTGAAGCGTTTGCGCCTGTTGCCTTCACTGCATCTTCTACTGTATCAAATACTGGTACACCTTCAATATCAGTGCCACCTTTACCTGGTGTTACACCACCGACAATTTTCGTACCGTATTCAATCATTTGCTTTGTGTGGAATAACCCTTGAGAACCTGTAATACCTTGAACAATAACTTTTGTATCTTTATTAACTAATACGCTCATTTTTCTCCCCCGCTTTCTATTAGCCCACTAGTGAAACAATTTTTTGTGCACCGTCTGCCATAGATTCTGCTGCAACAATATTTAAGCCAGACTCATTTAAAATTCTCTTACCTAACTCTACGTTTGTACCTTCAAGACGTACAACTAAAGGCAACTCAAGGCCAACTTGCTTTGTCGCTTCAATAACACCTTCTGCGATAACATCACACTTCATGATGCCACCAAAAATGTTAACGAAGATACCTTTTACATTTTTGTCAGAAAGGATAATTTTGAATGCTTCTGTAACTTTTTCAGCTGTTGCACCGCCACCAACATCTAAGAAGTTAGCTGGATCACCATGGTAATGTTTAATGATATCCATTGTAGCCATCGCTAAACCTGCACCATTAACCATACAACCGATATTTCCATCTAAAGGAATGTAGTTTAAGTCATATTTAGAAGCTTCAATTTCTTTTGCATCTTCTTCTTCAAGATCACGAAGTTCTAAAATGTCTTTATGGCGATATAATGCATTAGAATCAAAGTTTAATTTTGCATCTAATGCCATAACTTTACCGTCACCTGTTGTAACAAGTGGATTAATCTCAGCGATAGAGCAATCTTTTTCGATAAACGCACGGTATAAGCCCATCATAAACTTCACAGCTTGTCCTACAAGCTCTTTTGGAATATTGATGTTAAATGCGATTCGGCGCGCTTGG
The DNA here is from genome assembly GCF_008368905.1 of Bacillus sp. SH5-2. NCBI lineage: Bacteria > Bacillati > Bacillota > Bacilli > Caryophanales > Bacillaceae > Bacillus > Bacillus sp. SH5-2. Next base: position 560,626 of record NZ_QOSD01000020.1, on the reverse strand, counting down.
AAGCCTTGTAAGCCTACTGCTGGATCAATATATTCTTTAAAGATTTTTTCAGGTGTTTTTTCTGCTACTTCCTCAATTTCTGTTCCGCCTTCTTCAGACGCCATTAAAACAACTTGAGAAGTTGCACGATCTAACACAAGACCTACATAATATTCTTTTTTAATATCGCAACCTTCTTCGATAAGTAAGCGTTTTACTTCCTTACCTTCAGGACCTGTTTGATGTGTTACAAGTGTAGTTCCTAAAATGCTCTCTGCATATGTACGAACTTCATCTAAATTTTTTGCAACTTTTACTCCGCCAGCTTTGCCGCGTCCACCAGCGTGAATTTGTGCTTTTACTACACATACATCCGTTCCTAATTCTTTCGCTGCTTCTACAGCTTCTTCTACTGTAAATGCAACCTTCCCGTTCGGAACGCTAACCCCATAGCTTCTAAGGACTGCCTTACCTTGGTACTCATGGATATTCATGGTCCCATCCTCCCCTGTTTTCCTGTTTTACTCGAAAAGTTTTTTAATGTTTAAAAAACATTACATTGCCATTGTATAAGATGATTGGCACGCTGTCTACAATAAAGTGTCAGAAAACTGAAATCGCTTTATTCTTTTTTGAAAATAGTAATGTTTATATGTCAAAATAAAAAATAAGCTGCGTTTTCGCAGCTTATTTTTGAATCATATCTTTAATAGGTGCAAACGATTTTCGATGTTCCTCTAACACTCCATGCGCTTCAATCGCTTCTAAATGTTGTTTTGTTCCATATCCCATATGTTGTTCAAATCCATATGCAGGATACTTTTCTCCAAGCTCTTTCATCATACGATCTCTCGTTACTTTCGCAATAATGGATGCAGCTGAAATAGAAACACTTTTTGCATCACCTTTAATGATCGATGTTTGCGGAATTGGTGTAGGGAGTTTCATTGCATCAATTAATAAATATTGTGGTGTACAAGATAAATTCGCAACAGCATCTAACATCGCTTGTTTCGTCGCTTGATAAATATTTATTTCATCAATAACTTGTGGTGATACAATTCCAACTCCAATTGCAATGGCTTGCGCTTTAATTTCACCATAAAAACGCTCTCGCTTCGCCTCACTCAGCTTTTTCGAGTCATTTAAACCCGGGATATAAAAATCTTCCGGAAGGACAACAGCCGCTGTCACAACAGGCCCAGCTAACGGTCCACGCCCCACTTCATCAATACCTGCGATATATGTGAGACCTTTTTCACGTAATGCATTTTCGTACTTTGACATTTCCAGAAATTTTTCTCTTTCTTTTTGCGCTAATTCTTTTTGTTTATACCACTTCAAAATTAGCTTTTGAACACCTTTTCGCTCATCCTTCAATAACAATTGAAAATGTTCATCTTCTTCACTTATAATTTCTTGCAGTATATTTTCCGCTTCTTGTATAGTCATTTTTTGCATCCTTTTACACTCCTTTTAAACGTATCCAAAAAGAAAAGACGCACAAACGCACGTCTTATACTTCTTCTATTTTTTCTACATCTTCTATCTGCTCTGCAAACTCTTCTGGTGTTTCAAACGTCATTTTCCCAAGTTTGCCACCACGAAGCTCACGAAGCACAAGCTCAGATGTTTTATCATAATCAATCATTCCGCCGCCCATTAAACAGCCTCTATTTTTTCCAACTGCATCGAATAACTCCACAATATCTTCTGGAATGTCATTTAAATTATATCGCTCTTTCAAACGTTCTGGGTAATGCTTCTCCATAAAACGGAATGCGTAAACAGCTACATCTTGTAAATTTAAAATGGAATCTTTAATTGCACCCGTTGTCGCTAAACGAAGACCCACTAACTCATCTTCAAATTTAGGCCATAGAATACCCGGCGTATCTAACAATTCCATTTCCTTACCAACTTTAATCCATTGTTGAGCTGTTGTCACACCTGGACGGTCACCTGTTTTAGCAATATTTTTCTTTGCCAATTTATTAATTAACGTAGATTTACCAACATTCGGTATCCCTACAATTAATGCACGAATCGCTCTCGGTCTAATACCTTTAGCAACCATTTTATCAAACTTTTCTTTAACCAACACTTTACAAGCCGCTGCAATTTCCTTCATACCTTGTCCAGCTTGTGCATTAATTGAAATTGCCATATGACCTTTTTCTTTAAAATATGCAATCCATTGTTTCGTTAAACGATCATCTGCCATATCTGCTTTATTTAAAACAACAAGCCTCGGTTTATGCGTAATAATCTCATCGATCATTGGATTTCGAGATGATAAAGGTAATCGAGCATCTACAAGCTCAATTACAACATCAATTAACTTTAATTTTTCTGTTACCTGGCGTCTAGCCTTTGCCATATGTCCCGGGAACCATTGAATTACCATGTTGCCACCTTCTTTTTCTTTTCTTTTATTTCACAATACGAGCATCTTTTAACGGCCAATATAGCATATTTGCTTTACCAATCACTTGATCCATTGAAATGGTTCCAATTGAACGGCTATCTTTACTAAAACGACGATTATCGCCCAAAACAAATAATTGACCTTCTGGAACAGTTTTCTTCCCTGTCATTTCTTCAAGAGTAAAATCATATGTAAGCGGTCCGTCAGCAATTTGTTTTTTCTGCTTGTCTAGATACGGCTCCTCATAAGCCTTTCCGTTAACATATAGTTTATCATTACGATACTCTATTTCATCGCCTGGTAGGCCAATAATACGCTTAATATAGTCCTTATCTTCCGTTGCTCGGAATACGATAATATCAAATCGTTTCGGATCTCCTATGTGATAACCAATTTTATTGACAATCATTCGATCACGATCGTGTAAAGTAGATGCCATCGATACTCCATCTACAAGAATTGGCGCAAAGAAAAACTGTCTAATAACGCCCGCTAATACAACAGCAATCAAAATTGCCTTGATCCATTCCCAAAGTGAACTTTTTTCTTTCTTCATGTATTTCCCCTCCACGGTTATGTAAGCTGCTCGTATTATATCAAAATTTTATATAGATTGGAAAAAGGGAGCTTGCGCATTTACAAGCTCCCATACATGTCTTATCGAATTTCTTTAATACGTGCTTTTTTACCGCGAAGGTTACGTAAGTAGTATAACTTAGCACGACGTACTTTACCACGGCGAAGTACTTCGATTTTCGCGATTCTTGGCGTGTGAATTGGGAATGTACGCTCAACACCTACACCGTAAGAAATTTTACGAACTGTGAATGTTTCACTGATTCCGCCACCACGACGTTTAATTACAACACCTTCGAAAAGCTGAATTCTTTCACGAGTTCCCTCAACTACTTTTACGTGTACACGTAAAGTGTCTCCAGGACGGAATGAAGGAAGGTCAGTTTTTAATTGGCCTTTTGTAATTTCTGCGATTAATTGTTGCATATTAAATTCTCTCCTTTAAACAGATGTTCTTATAAAGTCTTAATAAATTACAGCGGAACATCGTTAATACGGCTACTGATTTCAGTAGCACAAATGTTATAATAGCATATTGCTAGGACTGTTGCAATAGAAAATATATCAAGCCCTTATCGGCCTTCTTTAATTTGTTCTAGCCATTTCTCTTCTTGTTTAGATAATTCTCGTTCTTCCAGTAAGTCCGGCCTACGTGTATACGTGCGACGCAAGGACTCTTTATGGCGCCATTCATCAATATTTTTATGATTTCCTGACATTAGTACATCCGGCACCTTCATCCCACGAAAATCAGCTGGACGTGTATAGTGCGGATGTTCTAACAAACCTGTACTAAACGAATCCTCCACTTGCGAGGCATGGTTTCCTAGTACTCCTGGCAATAGACGTACGACACTATCAGTAATAACCATTGAGGCCAATTCTCCGCCAGTTAATACATAATCACCAATAGAAATTTCATCTGTTACGAGATGTTCACGAATTCGTTCGTCATATCCTTCATAATGCCCACATACAAAGATTAGATGTTCTTCTTCTGCAAGCTCTTCCGCTTTCTTCTGAGTAAATCTTTCTCCTTGCGGACACATTAAGACAACTCTCGGCTTACGCTCTGTTTCTTTCGTTAAATCTTCCACCGCATCAAAGATAGGTTGCGGAGTTAACACCATCCCAGCGCCTCCACCATACGGATAGTCATCTACACTATTATGCTTACTAGTTGTATAATCACGGAAATTGACAACACGAAGCTCTACAGCTTCTTTTTCTTGTGCTTTCTTTAAAATTGAAGATCCAAACACACCCGTAAACATATCTGGAAACAACGTTAAAATATCAATTTTCATTATAGCAATCCTTCCATTACATGAATGGTTACTAATTTATTTTCGATATTAACTTGAAGTACAACGTCATCGATATAAGGAATTAAAAGGTCTTGACCCTTTGGACGTTTAATTACCCAAACATCATTTGCACCAGGAGATAGAATCTCTTTGATTGTCCCTAGCGCTTCTCCTTCTTCTGTCACAACACTGCAACCGATAATTTCATGGTAGTAGTATTCACCTTCAGCTAATTCGCCTAACTGCTCTTCTGGTACTTTTATTAAAGAACCTTTAAGCTTCTCAACTTCATCTACATTGTTGTATCCTTCAAGTGTTAATAAATCAAATGTCTTATGTTGACGATGAGAAGTTACCTTTACCGGAAGATAGTCTGTACCTTTTTCATTCGATATGTATAACGTGTTTCCTACTTTATATCGCTCTTCCGGAAAATCAGTACGAGAAATAACTCGGATTTCTCCTCTTACGCCATGCGTATTTACAATTTTCCCTACGTTAAACCATTTTGTCATAAATAGTATGTCACCCCTGGTTTCTATATAAATTAAGCATCTCCATTTCACATATGGAACATGCAATCTCTCTTTAAATGTTAAAAAAGGGAGAGGAATAACTCCTCGCCCTTTTTACGTTTATTGAATTTCCAGTGTTACTTTTTCATCATTATGATGTCCCACTGAATACAAGAGCATTCGAATCGCTTTCGCAACTCGCCCTTGCTTTCCAATGACTTTTCCAACATCCTCAGGATGTACAGTTAATCGATACTTTATCTCTCCGTTGCAAAGTTCCTGTGTAACTTTTACATCTTCAGGATGATCGACAAGAGGCTTGACAATCGTCTCGACTAACTTCTTCATAGTCATTGCCTCAATTACTTACCTTGTTTAGATAAGTGGAATTTCTCCATGATACCTTGGTTAGAGAATAAGTTACGAACTGTATCAGATGGTTTAGCACCATTTCCTAACCATTTTAATGCTGCTTCTTCGTTGATCTTAACTTCAGCTGGTTGAGCAACCGGATTGTAAGTACCGATTTCCTCAATGAAACGTCCGTCACGAGGAGAACGAGAATCTGCAACAACTACACGATAGAAAGGAGTTTTTTTAGCTCCCATACGTTTTAAACGAATTTTAACTGCCATTTATAAAGCACCTCCGAATTTATTTCACACAGATAATTATATTAGCAAAAAGACTATTGCTTTGTAAAGTATTTTTTCTTAACAGAGCCATCTTTTTTCCTTACATGAATGGAAACTTCAATCCACCTAGTCCTTTTTTCTTACCTTTTTGCATTCCAGTCATCGTTTTCATCATCTTTTTCATATCATCAAATTGCTTGATTAAACGATTGATTTCTTGTACCGTTGTACCGCTACCTTTGGCAATGCGTTTTTTACGACTAGCATTGATTATTTCCGGTTGTTCTCGCTCTAATTTAGTCATAGAACGAATAATTGCTTCAATATGCCCAATTTGCTTTTCATCAACTTGCGCATTTTTCAGCCCTTTAATTTTATTTGCACCAGGAAGCATTCCTAACAATTCGTCAAGCGGTCCAAGTTGACGCACTTGTCCAAGTTGTTCTAGGAAATCGTCAAGCGTAAACGAAAGCGTACGCATTTTTTGCTCAAGTTCTTTTGCTTTCTCTTCATCAACTGTAGCTTGCGCTTTTTCAATTAATGTTAAGACGTCTCCCATCCCTAAAATACGGGATGCCATACGTTCTGGATGGAACGCTTCAATCGCATCTAGTTTTTCACCCATACCAGCAAATTTAATTGGTGTGTTTGTTACAGCTTTAATAGATAATGCAGCACCACCGCGCGTATCACCATCTAATTTCGTTAATACAACACCTGTTAAACCTAACTGTTCATGGAAACTTTGTGCAACGTTTACTGCGTCTTGTCCCGTCATCGCATCGACAACAAGGAAAATTTCATCCGGTTTCGCAACTTCTTTCACTTTCGCTAATTCATCCATTAGTTCTTCATCAATATGCAGGCGACCTGCTGTATCGATTAAAACATAATCGTGATGATCTTCTTTTGCTTTTGCAATCGCTTGTTTCGCAATTTCAACAGGACTTACTTGATCTCCTAAAGAGAATACAGGCATGTCCAATTGCTTCCCTAATGTTTCAAGCTGTTTAATAGCTGCTGGACGGTAAATATCCGCTGCAACAAGCATCGGTTTACGATTATGCTTTTTACGAAGCAAATTCGCAAGCTTACCTGTTGTCGTTGTTTTACCCGCACCTTGCAGACCAACCATCATTATAACAGTCGGTGGCTTATTAGCAACAGCAATTTTGCTTTGCTCTCCGCCCATAAGTTCTGTAAGTTCTTCCTGTACGACTTTAATTACTTGTTGTCCAGGTGTCAAACTTTTCATTACATCTTGTCCGACAGCACGTTCAGACACACGCTTTACAAAATCTTTTACTACTTTAAAGTTAACGTCCGCTTCTAAAAGAGCTAGACGAACTTCTCTCATCATTTCTTTCACATCGGCTTCAGAAACTTTTCCTTTGCCGCGGATTTTTTGCATTGTCTGTTGAAGTCGGTCGGCTAATCCTTCAAATGCCATATTGCCGCCCTCCTAATCTAATTTTTCGATAGCTTCAACAACTTGTTTCATTTCTTCATTCACATGCTCTTCTTCGCTGATTAGCTGTTTTAGCTTTGCAACAAGTCGCTGTCGCTCTTGAAACTTTTGAAGTAATACTAATTTTTCTTCATATTCTTCAAGCATCGCTTCAGTCCGTTTAATGTTATCATACACGGCTTGGCGACTTACATCAAATTCTTCCGCAATTTCACCAAGAGATAAATCATCTAGATAATAAAGCGACATATAACTTCTTTGTTTTTGCGTTAACAACGATTGATAAAAATCAAATAAATAGTTCATTCTCGTTGTTTTTTCGAGCATGTTGGATCATCCTTTGTTAAGTGATTTCCCTTTACATGAATTAGTTTACATGGAGTACAAAAGAGTGTCAAGTTTTTTTCTTAACATCACATTTTTTTATAGAAAAAGAAGCGGAAAATACCGCTTCTTTCGCTTATACTTCTTCTGTTTCTACTAAGTTCGCAAATAAACCATACACATATTGTTCTGGGTCGAACTGTTGCAAGTCATCCATTTGCTCTCCTAGTCCAACGAATTTCACCGGTACATCCATTTCATTACGAATCGCTAATACAATACCACCTTTAGCAGTTCCATCTAACTTCGTTAAAACAATACCAGTAACATTCGTTGCTTCACGGAATGTTTTCGCTTGACTTAAACCGTTTTGTCCTGTTGTTGCATCAATAACAAGTAATACTTCATGAGGAGCTCCTGGTACTTCGCGCTCAATTACACGCTTTACTTTCTCTAACTCTTTCATTAAGTTCACTTTATTTTGTAAGCGTCCTGCTGTATCACATAGTAATACGTCTACTTTACGCGCTTTCGCAGCTTGTACAGCATCATACATAACTGCTGCTGGATCAGACCCTGATCCTTGTTTAATCACTTCTACACCAACGCGATCGCCCCATACTTCTAATTGTTCAATCGCTCCAGCACGGAATGTGTCTCCTGCCGCTAATAAGACAGACTTTCCTTCTGATTTAAATTTATGAGCTAACTTACCAATTGTCGTTGTTTTCCCTACACCGTTAACACCTACAAATAAAACAACTGTTAATTGATCTTCTTGTATGTTAACTTCATTAATAAAATCGCTGTCACCTTTATAAATTCCTACTAACTTTTCTGAAATAACAGCTTGTACTTCTTTCGGATCTTGAATGTTACGACGTTGTACTTCTTCTTTCAACTGATCAATTAATTCCATTACTGTCGAAACTCCGACATCTGCACTAATTAAGATTTCTTCTAATTCCTCAAAGAAATCTTCGTCTATTTTGCGATAACGATACACTAAATCATTCACTTTATCGGCAAATGAATTTCTTGTTTTTTCTAATCCTTGTTTAAACTTCTCTGTTACCGTATCTGTTTGTTTAGAAATTTTTTCTTTTAATTTTTTAAAAAAGCTCATACTTCCCATCCTTCCTATTTACTTGCCACTAGTTCTTCTCCATCATCTAAGCGAACCGAAACAAGTTTAGATACCCCTGATTCTTGCATCGTTACACCATACAATACGTCAGACTCTTCCATTGTACCTTTTCTATGTGTGATTACAATAAACTGCGTCTCATCACTAAACTTCTTTAAATACTGTGCAAAGCGGGCAACATTCGCCTCATCTAGAGCCGCCTCTACCTCATCTAGTACACAGAATGGTACTGGGCGCACTTTTAAAATACCAAATAAAAGCGCAATTGCTGTTAAAGCACGCTCTCCACCTGAAAGTAAACCTAAGTTCTGCAGTTTCTTCCCTGGCGGTTGCGCTACAATATCAATACCCGTATTTAATAAGTCCTCTGGATTCGTCATAACTAAATCCGCTCTACCGCCACCAAATAATTCAGAGAATACCGATTGAAACTCCATTCGAATTCCTTCAAACGTAGTAGAAAAGCGTTTTTTCATTTCTTCATCCATTTCAGTAATAAGTTGGTGCAATGTCGTTTTCGCTTCTTCTAGATCATCTTTTTGCTCTAATAAGAATGTATGACGCTCTGCTACACGCTCATACTCATCAATTGCTCCTAAGTTTACTGTGCCTAGCTCTTCGATGGATAGTTTAATTAGCTTCACCTTTTTACGTGCATCCTCGGCAGGCATTATCATTGTATACTTCAGTTTTGCCGCTTCAAACGAAATCGTATATGTTTCACGTAAATGTTGCAATCTATTTTCTAGCTCTACATCAAGTCGATTTATTTTCACTTCTTGATCTTTCAACATTTCAAGAATATATTTATGTTTACCCGTCGTTTCTTTCAGACTACGCTCTAAATGTTCAGCTCTTTCTTGTAACGATACGCGTTGTTCACGACGAGAACGTATTAACTCTGAAGTTTGATTACGATCATATGCTTTCTTCTCAATCATATTCGTGATTTGTTCTTCACCACTTGAATTAGACGTCATTTCTTGTTTTAAGAATGCTAAATCCTCTTTCGTTTTAACAAGCGTTGCATCCGTTTCGTCTTTTTCCTTCGTCAATCGTTCCACTTTTTCTTTTTGATTAGATAAACGCTGTTGCTTTTCAGCCGCTAGCACTTTTAACTCAGTCATTTCTTTTTGAACTTTTTCTTTCGAAGAATGTTGCTCAGTTTTTTGTTTTGTTAAAGCGGCAATTTTACTATCTAACTCAGTAATATCAGCTTGAAGATTCGTTAAAATCCCTTCTAACTCCTCTTTACGCCCTTGCATTTTCACTCGATCTTGTAAGAATCCTTCAATCTCTAAATCATAAATAGATAAGCGATCGTTAATACGATGTTCTTCTAATTCTAAACGATTAATTTCTTCTCTTAATTTCTGCTCATCTACACGCTCTGCTTCTACACCTTGTCTTAGTTCGCGTATTTTTACTTCTTTTTCTTGAATTTCTTGTTTTACTGCTTTAACAAAGTTTTCTAACTTCGTTGTTTTTTCTTCCATATCAGTTAACTTGTTAGTCCACTCTTCCAGTTCACGTTGGCGCCCTAATAAAGAAGATTTCGCTTGTTTTACCGCTCCACCCGTCATAGAACCGCCAGGGTTCACTACATCACCTTCGATCGTTACAATGCGATAACGGTATTGTAGTTGTTTCGCTAACTCATTTGCTCCGCGTAAATCTTTCGCAACGATAACCGTACCTAATAAATTCGAAACTACATTTTCATATTTATTGTTGTACTGAACAAGTTCTGCCGCCACACCAACAAACGATGGGTGTTGATTTACGATACGTAATTGCTCAAATGATAACGATCTACTCTTAATAACAGATTGTGGTAAAAACGTTGCTCGTCCATGTTTATTTTGCTTTAAAAACGAAATCGCATTACGAGCATGTTCTTCGGTTTGCACTACGATATGTTGCATAGCTGCACCTAAAGCGATTTCCATTGCGATTTCATATTCTTTCGGTACAGTCAGAAGTTCTGCAACAGCTCCCTCGACACCTTGCAATCTATTTTCTCTAGCTTTTAATACTTCACGTACCCCTTGATAAAAACCAGAGTAATCTTCTTGCATCTCTTCTAACATTTCTTTTCGAGAACGTGCCTGTTGTACAAATTGATACGCTTGATATAGTTTCGTTTCATTCTCACTATACTGCGCCTTACATTTCCCTAGCGCCGTTTCCGTCTTCTGTATGTTCGAAAGAATACTAGCTACTTTTTCTTTCACTTGTTCGTAATTTTCTACAAGTTTCGTCTTTTTCGCTGTAATTTCCATACGCATCTCTACATATTTCGCGTTTTCTTCATCAAGACGTTCATTTTTAGAACTTTGCTGTTTAGATTGTTCTTCAATCATAGATAACTCATTACGATGACTAGCTTGTTGATTTAAAAGTTCAATATAATCACCTTTTAAATTCTCAATTTGTTCCTCTAAATTGTCAGCGAAAGTTGCAAGCAATAGCTCATTATCATGCAATTTTTTCTCTAACTCTTTTACTTGATCTACAAATTGCATCAACACTTCTGTACTCGATTCAATTTCACCATCATAACTTTTAGCTTTTTCTGTTAATTCAACAATTAACTGTTCGAGTTGTGCACAATGTGTCGTTGCATTTTGCTTTCTCTCTTTTAATAACTCACGCTGTCCTTCTAGTTTTTCTAGCTCTTTACTAGAAAGAAGCAGTACCTCTTGTAAAGAATCTACAGACTCATCTACCGCCTGTAATTGTCCTCGTAATTCCTCAAGCTCTTCTTCGCCTTTTTGTAAATTCGTTGACATTTTAGCTTCTTCGTTTTTATTATGCCCAAACTGATTTCGAAGCGCTTCCCATTTCTCATGTAATTCTTCAATTTCATGTACAATAAGCGCTGCTTCTACTTTCTCTAATTCTTCTTTTTTCTCGAGATAATCTTTCGCAATAGAGGCTTGTCTTTCTAAAGGTTCTACTTGACTACTTAATTCGTGAATTATATCTTGTACACGATTTAAGTTTTCTTGTGTGTCCGCTAATTTTCCTTCAGCTTTCTTTTTACGAAGTTTGTATTTCAGCACACCCGCAGCTTCCTCAAATACACCACGACGCTCTTCTGATTTACTACTTAAAATCTCTTCAACTTTCCCCTGGCTAATAATCGAAAAAGCTTCTCTTCCCATACCAGAGTCCATAAATAGATCGATAATATCTTTTAATCTACATGATTGTTTATTAATATAAAAATCACTATCACCCGAACGAGATACACGGCGCGTTACACACACCTCATTATATTCAATCGGCAAACGTTGATCTTCATTATTTAAAGTTATTGTTACTTCAGCAACATTAACTGCTCTTCTCGTATCACTGCCCGCAAAAATAATATCCTCCATCTTTGCACCACGTAATGATTTTGCAGATTGTTCACCAAGTACCCAGCGAATTGCGTCCGTAATATTACTTTTCCCACTTCCATTAGGTCCTACTACAGAAGTTACACCTGGAACAAAATCAACAGATACACGCTCAGCAAAAGATTTAAACCCTGCTATTTCTAATCTTTTTAAAAACACGAAAGGCCTTCCTCCTATTCTCCGTTGTTATAAATGCCGTCTGCATGCAAACGGGCCATTATACGGATTTCCCTCCCTTTTATTTACAAACAAAAAGAAAGTTTCATTCTATGCATAAGGAATCCCCCTCATTCAAAGGGGGATTCCTTATAGTTGTTCTTTTAATTTTTTCAACGCTTCTGCAGCAGCTTGTTGCTCTGCTTCTTTTTTCGACTTCCCACTACCAAGACCTAATGCCACGTTATTTAACGTAACACGTGACACAAATTCTCGATTGTGAGCCGGTCCTTTTTCTTGCAGAATTTGATATTCAATATTGCCACTACCATCACGCTGAATCAATTCTTGTAATTGACTCTTATAATCCATCACATGAGAAAAAGCACCTTCATTAATTTTCGGATATACAACTTCTTTTAAGAATCCCCAAACTGTTTCTAGCCCTTGATCAAGGTAAAGGGCTCCAATAAACGCTTCAAAGACATCCGCTAATAAAGCTGGTCGTTCACGTCCACCCGTCATTTCCTCACCTTTTCCTAATAAAACAAGGCTACCAAATGACAACTCGTTCGCAAAACGAACAAGAGATGGTTCACATACAATAGCTGCACGTAGTTTTGTTAACTCTCCTTCGCTCATTGTCGGATATTTTTGAAACAGATACTGTGATACAGTGAGTTCCAATACAGCATCACCAAGAAACTCTAGACGCTCATTGTCCTCATGCGGTTTTTTTCGATGCTCATTCACATACGATGAATGCGTAAATGCTTGAATCAATAATTTTTCATCTGTAAACGTAATACCTATCTCTTTTTGAAATACTTTAAACGCTTCACGATATTTTGTTTCGTATTTTTTTTCTCTATGTTTTCGGTACGGCATAGGTCCCTCCAGATATAAGCCGAGAAGCCCCGCTAAAAAACGGGACTTCACTTAAGCATTATAGATGACTCTCTATGTAAGTCACAGCATCGCCAACAGTAGCAATCTTTTCAGCATCTTCATCAGAAATTTCCATTTCGAATTCATCTTCCAATTGCATTACAAGTTCTACTACATCTAGGGAGTCTGCGCCTAAATCTTCTTTAAAGCTCGCAGCTGGTACTACTTCAGTTTCTTCTACACCTAAACGATCAACGATGATTTTTGTTACACGCTCTAAAACATCTGCCATTCCATTCACCTCCCCTCAAATATTATATTAAATATTAGCAAAAAAAACTAGTTGAAATCGTTTCTTTTATTACATTACCATTCCGCCATCAACATTTAACGTTTGACCTGTCACATATTTACTTTGATCAGAAGCGAAAAATGTGACAGCATTGGCGATATCTTGCGCTTCACCAAACTGAGCTGCAGGAATTAATTTTAACATTTCGGCTTTTATATTTTCATCCAGTACATCCGTCATATCAGTCGCAATAAACCCAGGAGCAATTGCATTTACTGTAATATTTCGACTAGCTAACTCTTTTGCTGATGTTTTTGTTAATCCAATTACACCTGCTTTAGCAGCAACATAGTTTGCTTGTCCCGGATTCCCTGTTACACCAACAACAGAAGCGATATTAATAATACGTCCATGACGTTGACGCATCATATATCGAGATACTGCCTTCGTACATAAAAATACACCTTTTAAGTTTGTATTAATAACTGTATCCCATTCTTCTTCTTTCATACGCATTAATAAATTATCTTTCGTTACACCTGCATTATTTACAAGAATATCAACTTGTCCAAATGTATCTACAGTTTGTTTTACCATATTCGTAACGTCTTCTGCATTTGCAACATCTGCTCTTACCGCAATTGCATCCGAACCTAATTTCTTTATTTCATCGACTACTTCATTCGCCTTTTGCTCATTACCTGCATAATTTACTACAACATTCGCCCCTTGTTTTGCTAAATCAATCGCAATCGCACGACCAATCCCGCGTGAAGCACCGGTTACTAATGCTACTTTTCCTTTTAACATCAGTTTTCTCCTCTCAAATTTGAAATGGTATCTTTTAATGTCTCTTCATCGTATATCGCATATGCTTTCACTGATGAATCAATCGACTTCATAAGTCCAGCAAGCACTTTCCCAGGTCCAATTTCAATAAATGTATCTACCCCTTGATTCACCATATATTCCACAGATGGATACCATAATACAGGCGAATAAAGCTGCTCGATTAGCTTTTCTTGAATATCTGCACCACGTGTAATAATGTCCGCTGTAACATTCGCGATAACTGGAATATTCGTATCTCGAATTGTAATTTCATTTAAAACACTTTGGAATTTCTCAGCTGCCGGCTTCATAAGTGAAGAGTGGAACGGTCCACTTACTTTAAGCGGAATCGCTCTCTTCGCGCCATTTTCTTTCGCTCTTTGAGATGCAATCTCTACTCCTTGCTTCGTTCCAGAAATCACAATTTGCTTCGTGCTATTCATATTAGCGATTTGCACAGCATATCCTTCACTTGTTACTTCTTCCGTAACTCGTTTCAACATATCTGGGTCAGCACCTAAAATAGCTGCCATTGCACCTTCCCCGCCTGGAACAGCCTCTTCCATATATTCCCCGCGTTTTCTTACAGCATATACAGCATCTTCAAAAGTTAATGCACCAGCTGCCACAAAAGCGCTATATTCACCTAAACTGTGTCCTGCTACAAAATCAGGTGTAATACCGTACTCTTTCAAAGCTGTCAAAATTGCATAACTCGTTGTTAATAATGCCGGCTGCGCATTTGTCGTTAATGTTAGCTTTTCCTGTGGTCCTTCAAAAATCACTTCTGAAAGTGAATCCTGTAACACCTCATCTGCTTTTTCAAAAACTTTCGCAACCTCTTTATTATTATCCGCTAACTGTCTACCCATTCCAACTGCCTGTGAACCTTGGCCCGGAAAAAGAAATGCTAGTTTTCCCATTTCAAATCCTCCTCTTATTGGAGTGGCTCTTTCTCCATTACACTTGAAATTGTAGGAATAACTTCTTTCGCTACCATTTCTCTCGTTTGACGAATCGCACTGAATATCGATTGGTCATTAGAAGAACCATGAGCCTTAATGACAGGAGCTTTCAATCCAAACAACGCTGCTCCGCCATACTCCGAATAATCCATTTTATCTTTTAATACCATAAGTTTTGGTTTTAATACCGCTGCTGCTAATTTACTTGTAAACGAACTCATTAATTGCTCTTTTAACATAGAGAATAATGCAAGAGCTGTTCCTTCTAGTGACTTCAGTGCTACATTACCTGTAAAACCATCGCACACAACAACATCTGCTACACCTTGCAATAAATCTCTTGATTCTACGTTCCCAACGAAATTAATCGGTGCGTCTTTAAGCATTGCAAAGACTTGTTTAGAAAGCTCGTTACCTTTTCCATCCTCTGTTCCAACGTTTAAAAGTCCAACACGAGGATTTTTAATTCCTCTTACTTTCTCAGCGTAAACAGATCCCATTACCGCGTACTGATATAGATGAATTGGTTTTGCATCAACATTCGCTCCAACATCTAGCATAACAAAACCTTCACCATCAACAGTTGGCATTGTTGGTGATAATGCTGGTCGTTCAATCCCTTCCATACGACCAACAACAAATAGCCCAGCCGCCATTAAAGCTCCTGTACTACCTGCTGATATACAAGCATCTGCTTCACCATTTTTCACTTGCTCTGCTGCAAGTACCATTGAAGCTTGTTTTTTTCGACGAACCGCTCTTACTGGTTCATCTGTCGATTCGATTTTTTCGTCTGTATGAAGAATTGTAATTCGCTCTTCACTCGTTAAGTGTTGACGAATTTCTCCCTCTTTTCCTACTAACGTAATATGTAAATCTGGATATTCCTTAATAGCTTTCATTGCCCCTAATACGACAGCCTTCGGAGCATGATCGCCGCCCATTGCATCTATTGCGATTTTCATAAGTTGTTACCTTCCTCACTATAATTACTAGATCGATACATTTCAAAAGTGCCTGTAAAAACAAGTTCTTCTCCAACAAAGCTGCGCACTTTGACAACCGTCCGTCCTTTATCATTCTCTACATCTTCAACGCGCGCTTTTGCAACAACACGCTCTCCTAATTTTACAGGACGAATGTATCGAATGGTAGACTTTGCAGTTAAAGCTAATTCTTCATCAATAACCGCAACAGCTAGTGAGTTTGCTTGTGCAAACAAATGATGCCCACGGGCAATTTGATTTCTTTTAAATACATGCTCTACCTTAACTTCAAAGATAGAAATTGCGTGTCTATCTAATTCTATATCGATAATTTCGCCGACAACCTCTTCTAACGGTAAAGATTTCACATCTTCTTCATGTTGCTTTGTAGCTACATGCTTAATTCTCTCTCTTAATTCAGGAATAGATAATTCCATTCGATCCAGACGAACCGTTTGTATACTAACCTGAAATTTTTCAGCTAAATCTTCATCCGTTATAAAAGGATTCGTTTCGATTGTTTGTTGTAATAATTCTTGTCTTTCTTTTTTACTTCTTCTTTTTTTCATACCGCACCATCCGTTTTTATGACTAGGTACTAACAGTAGTATATAATCATTAAAAGTAGAATGCAACAAAAATTTTTGTTGACTCCCTTTAATCGAGCTTCTCTCCCTGGAACACACCTGTCCCATCAAGATACGTGCGCAAGGCAGCGTACTGATCGTTGTGCCAAAACGCTTCCGAATCTACTAGTATCGCCGCATCTTGTCTTGCTGTTTCTAACGCCCGATAATCATGTACCATATCAGCAACCTTAAATTCTGGTAAACCACTTTGCTTACTTCCGAAGAAATCCCCTGGACCTCGTAATTCTAAATCTTTTTCCGACAATACAAATCCATCATTCGTTTCAGTCATAATACGCATTCTTTCTTTTCCCGTTTCTGATTTCGGATCTGCGATTAATAAACAATACGATTGTTCACTACCACGTCCAACACGGCCCCTCAGCTGATGGAGCTGCGATAAACCGAAACGCTCTGCGTCATAAATAACCATAACAGTCGCATTCGGTACGTTAACACCTACTTCAACAACCGTTGTTGATACAAGAATTTGCACTTTATTTTCACTAAATTGTCCCATTATCTCTTCTTTTTCCTGAGAAGATAATCTTCCATGCATTAACCCAACTTGACATTTTCCTTGATAATGATGAGTTAGCATACTATGTAAGTCGATAGCATTTTGAACATCAAGTTTCTCAGACTCTTCAATAAGAGGACAAATAACATATGCTTGTCTTCCCTTTTTTATCTCTTTCTCCACAAAACCGAGAACTCGATCTAACATATCATGTTTTGCCCAGTATGTTTCAATTACCTTTCTACCCGCCGGCATCTCATCAATTATAGAAACATCCATCTCTCCAAATGCAGTAATTGCTAACGTACGCGGAATTGGGGTCGCTGTCATAAATAATACATCTGGACTTTCACCTTTCTCACGTAAAACCCGTCGCTGCGCTACACCAAATCGATGTTGTTCATCAGTAATAACGAGACCTAACCTATGAAAAATAACCTCATCTTGAATTAAAGCATGTGTTCCAACAAGGATATCTATTTCTCCTTGTTCTAATTTCGCCAAAATCTCTCGACGTCTCACACCTTTAACAGAACTTGTTAACAATTCAACCTTCATACCAAAATGAGAAAACGTCTCCGCGAGCGATTGATAATGTTGTTCTGCTAAAATTTCTGTTGGAACCATTAAAGCACCTTGATAATGTGCTAATTTCGCTGCATACAGACCAATTGCAGCAACGACCGTTTTACCTGAACCTACATCACCTTGCAGCAAACGATTCATTCGATAAGGAGATGTCATATCTTTCATAATTTCATCTACAACTCGGCGCTGCGCACCAGTTAATGGGAACGGAAGTGTGTCGATAAACTCTTGTAATTCTGCTGAAGGAATTTCTTTTTTCGTCCCTTTCGAATTTTCTCTCTCCATTTTCCGTAACGTTTGCATTTTTAATTGAAATAAGAAAAACTCTTCATAGACAAAACGGCGACGTGCTTGTTTTAAATCTTCTTGCCCTACCGGAAAATGTAAGGCCCTGAGCGCTTCATAGCGTGGTAATAATTTATATCGACTAAGCAAACCGTCAGGTAACACTTCGACTATAGAGTCTCCATACTCCTTTAACGCTTGGGCAATAAAACGACGCATCTGTTTCACTGTAAGTTTCCCTTTTACTGAGTATACAGGCTCTACTTCTTGTTGACGTACTACCGGTCCAAAATGAAGCTCTGATACCGCAATCGTTTGACGATGCTGATCCCATTTACCAGTAATCGTTACTGCCTCATCTAACTTTAACTTTTGCTTATAGTACGGTCTATTAAAACATACAGCAGTAATTAAATAACGACCGACAAGGACACGAACTGTAAGGCGCGACTTCTTTTTCCCGTAATATTGCAGTAAAGGAGCACTATGAACTTTCCCCTCAACTGTTACACGCTCATCATGCTTTACTTCAGCAAGATCTTTCATCGCATAGTCTTCATAACGGTACGGAAAATGTTCTAATAGATGAGAAACTGTATAAATTCCCATCTCGTGCAGTAATTCAGATGCTTCTCCACCGATTCCCTTTACATCTGTAACAGGAACTTGTACACCTTCATTCAAAATTCTCACACCCCGTCACATTATTTTCTTTGTTGCACTTTACCTGCGTATTCATTAACATCTGTAATCGCTCTCTTTCACCCTATATATTCTATCATAGGCATTCTAAGAGAAACTACTCAAATCCCTCATAAACAATACGAAAGAAAAGAGCCTCACTATTAGCAGCAAGGCTCTTTTTTATCTTCAATATGCTAGCCCTTTGAATACAAACTAGTAACAAACTTCACATTACTACTTCGTACTCATTAGCAAGTAAGGAATCCATTTATTTTCAAAACGAATCTTTTTTTATTCTACAGAGAAGATGAAAGAGTACACTGGTTGGTTCCCAACATGCACTTCTACTTCTGCATCTTCAAAATTCTCTTCTACAAATTCAACTAACTCAGCTACTTCTTCATCAGTCGCATCTTCACCTTGTAGAATTGTTACAATTTCAGAATCCTCATCAATAAGCGCTTCTAGTAATTGCTTCGCAGCTCCTACTTTTTCAGCATTTGTAGATACAATTTTCCCATCTGCAATGCACATGAAATCATCTTTTTGAATTGCTACACCGTCAATTTCTGTATCGCGAACAGCATACGTAATTTGACCTGTTTTCACATGAGATAAAGCTTCTTTCATGTTATCTTCATTCTCTTCTAACGTTCCAACTGGATTAAATGCCAACATTGCAGCCATACCTTGAGGAACTGTTTTAGAACGAATAACAATAACTTCTTGATCCACTACTGACGCTGCTTGTTCTGCCGCCATCACGATATTACCGTTATTTGGCAAGATGATAATCTTTTCAGCATTTGCTTCTTCAATCGCCTTCACGATATCCTCCGTACTTGGATTCATCGTTTGGCCACCTTCGATAACTTTCGTCGCACCAATGCTCTCAAATAAAGTTTTAATACCAGATCCCATAGCTACAGTTACAATACCGTACGGTTGCTTCTCTTTCGATTGGCTTGGTTGCTCAGGCATCATAGTAGGTTCATCTAATAAAGCAGTATGCTGTTCACGCATATTTTCTACTTTAATCTTAATTAAACTACCGTAACGTTGCCCGTAGTTCATAGCGTCTCCAGGATGCTCTGCATGAATATGAACTTTTACAATTTCATCATCAGATACAACTAGTAGAGAATCACCATACACACTAATATCTTCACGGAATTTTTGCTCAGAGAAATTATGTTCTTTCACTTTTTCAGCTTCTAATTTCACCATGAACTCCGTACAATATCCATACTTAATATCTTCTGTACTCAATTGGCTTTGTACACTACGGTGATGTTCTGCGCGTACCATTTCATTCATAGATGGTTGCGCCGGGGCATCAGAAGAAATCGTTTCTCCTTTTAAGTCAGCTAAAAATCCTTCGTATACAACAACAAGACCTTTACCACCGCTATCTACAACGCCAACTTGTTTTAATACAGGTAATAAATCTGGCGTACGATTTAACGATGCATTCGCTTCTTTCACAACGTCTTCCATAAACAAAACAAAGTCGCGCTGTTTTTTCGCAACTGTTACTGCATATTTACCCGTTTCTCTTGCAACCGTTAAAATCGTTCCTTCAATCGGTTTCATAACCGCTTTGTAAGCTGCCTCTACTCCAGCTTCTAAAGCTGCAGCAAAATCAACTGTTGTTAACTCTTCTTTCTGTTCAATGGATTTAGAGAAACCACGGAACAACTGAGATAAAATAACTCCAGAGTTACCACGTGCTCCCATTAATAATCCTTTGGCTAAACTTACGCCGACTTTACCAGCATGCTGTGAAGGATTTGCTTTCACTTCACGTGCGCCTGAAGTCATAGATAAGTTCATGTTTGTACCGGTATCGCCATCTGGAACTGGAAATACGTTTAATGCATCAACAAGCTGAACATTATTTGTTAAATTATTCGCTCCTTGAATGATCATTTGTGATAAACGTTTTCCATCAATTTTTTGAATTGACACAGATTTTCCTCCTTAATGCACATTACAAGTTTATTACTTTAACTCCTTGTACGTAGATGTTTACAGAATCTACTGCTAGTCCTACAGTTTGATCTAATGTATATTTCACTTTCGTCTGCACGTTATGTGCTACTTCTGAAATTTTCGTACCATAGCTCACAATAATATACATATCAATATGTACTTCATCTTCATCTTTACGAACAATAACACCTCTAGTGAAGTTTTCTTTTCGTAAAATGTCTGTTAATCCATCTTTTAACTGATTTTTTGATGCCATGCCTACAATACCGTAGCAATCTACCGCGGCACCTCCAGCAATTGTTGCAATTACATCTGTACTAATATCAATTTGACCGTACTTCGTTTTAATTTCAATTGACATCTCGTTTCCCCCTTCATAAATGGTGAAAGTGAGTTAGACTACTTTAGTTACTATCATATAATCTTTTTAAAGAAAATTCCATCGTTCTTTCTTTTTCACTCTCATATTTTATGTTGAAAACTACACTGTTTTATGATGAGCAAAATAGTCCATTGTTATTATACAACATGTATCACTATAATATGTCAAGCAATTTTTCTTGATTTCAACTTTTCTTCATTGACATATGGTGTCAAGTAATTTTTCTTGATTTCTTTTTTCTACAGTGTTGCATTCTCTTTTTAGTTGTGTTAAATTATAGTAGTGTTTTTAGCATCGCATAAAAGACTAACATTGAAAAATTACGTATGGTAAGGTATCAAGGGAGGGAAATATAAATGGCTCGTGTTTGTGCTATTACTGGAAGAAAAGCTCGTTCTGGTAACTCTCGTTCTCACGCAATGAACGCTACAAAACGTAAGTGGGGCGCTAACCTTCAAAAAGTTCGCGTACGCATCGACGGAAAAGTTCAACGTGTTTACGTTTCTGCTAGAGCATTAAAATCTGGCAAAATCGAACGTGTTTAATAATAAAAAAAAGAGCCGCTAGGCTCTTTTTTTACTATACCAATGGAAAAAGCACCGATAATAGGTGCTTTTTTCAATCTTTTTTGAAGGTATTTAACATGGCACGAACAATTCCACCAAGAAATTTAGGTAACTTAATTGTATAAAATCTCATGGTTTCCCTCCTAATCCCCATTACTCCACTTGTTCACTATATGATGTAAGGAGCAAAATTGTTTCTTTAATCAGTGCTTCTTATCACCATTAATATGCCAGAAGTAAATGAAAAAGTACCTTTTTCCTCAACGAGTTCATTACTAATACAAAGTGTTGATCCCCACTCTATTGTTTTATTAGTTAGAGGATATTTAAAACCAAGTAATGTAATCCCTTCCACTATTTCAGTAACCGGCACAAAAGATACGTAAGGGAAATTTTTATTTTCTTCAATTATATGTGTACCCACTTTTTTTACACTTATTTCATTTTTATTGTCTACAATGCACATTTCTATCTCTACTTTTAACCCTCTTAAAAGCATCTGTATATTTGCTAAACCGTGATCAAGTCTTCCGCCCGTAGCACCAAAAATACGAATTAATGCCGGTTTCTGTTCTAACGCCCAGTTAATTGCAATTTCTAAATCCGTTTGATCTTTTTCCCGCGGAACAATATGTAATTCACTCGTTTGCTGTCCCATCCATACTAATTCCTCTTCCGTAACTGAATCGTAATCCCCAAACGCAACAGTAGGAGTAATACCTCTTTTTAATAAACGATACACTCCTCTATCAACCGCTACCCACACTACTTGCTCATTTTCATATCGCGAAAAATCTGCACAATATTCTGCAGGACCTCCTGCTAAAATATGAATAATCATGTTTCCTTCCCCTTCTATTGTAAAAAGGCAATCTGCCATTCGGTAGATTGCCTTTTTACATATTTTTCTCTACCCTTTGTAAATAGTGAAAGCTTACTGAACTAAAAGCTTCACTAGGATAAAGATTCGTTCATTCATTATCCACGAATGACACGAATTGCTTCACCGCGGTCTTTTTGATTGTATACTGCTGATCCAGCTACAAGTACATTTGCTCCTGCTTCGATACAAAGTCTTGCTGTTTCAGCGTTCACACCACCATCAACTTCAATTTCTACTTCTAGATTGCGCTCTTTAACCATTTCTGCAACTTGTTTAATTTTCGGTAATACAGAATGGATAAATTTCTGTCCACCAAATCCAGGGTTTACTGTCATAAGTAATACCATATCGATATCTTCTAATACATGCTCAATCGTTGAAACTGGCGTATGAGGGTTTAATACAACTCCCGCCTTAATACCATGAGATTTAATTAACTGAATTGTACGATGCAGATGAGGACAAGCTTCTACATGAACAGTAATAATATCCGCTCCCGCTTTTGCGAAAGTCGGGATATAATTATCAGGATTTTCAATCATTAAATGTACATCTAACGGTAACGATGTAATCGGACGGATAGCTTCTACAATTAATGGTCCAATTGTAATGTTTGGTACGAAATGTCCATCCATTACATCGATGTGAATGTAATCTGCTCCGCCTTTTTCTACATCTTTAATCTCTTCCCCTAATTTTGAAAAATCTGCTGATAAGATCGATGGTGCAATTTTAATCATAACTAATACCTCGGCTTTCTCTCTCTAATTTCTTCTACGAATTGTTTGTAATTCTTATAACGATATTCTGTAATTTTCCCCTCTTCAACCGCTGCCTTTACAGCACATTTCGGTTCAGAAAGATGTGTACACCCTCTAAATTTACAGTATTGGCTCGCTTCTTTCAACTCTGGAAAACAATATGTAAGATCTTCTACCTCTATATCTATGAAATCAAGTGAACTAAAACCAGGTGTATCTGCAACTAGTCCACTTCCAATCGCAATTAATTCCACGTGTCTTGTCGTATGTTTCCCGCGTCCTAAGTGCGAGGAAATATCATTCGTTTTCAGTTCTAACTCTGGACGTAAAACGTTAAGCATTGAAGATTTTCCAACACCAGATTGCCCTGCAACGACAGAAACACAACCTTCTAAAAATGGTTTTAAAATATCAATACTTTCCGATGTATTTATAGAAGTAAATAATACATCATATCCCATTTCACGATAGTCATTTGCATACGATTCAACAGTCTCTCTCATTTTTTCATCCACTAAATCCATCTTACTAATACAGATAATCGGCTTAATGTTATGATATTCAATCAGCACTAAAAATCGATCTAACAATCCGGGATTAAAATCTGGTTCTACTGCAGAGAAAACGAGAATCGCTTGATCAACATTAGCAATAGGAGGTCTCACAAGTTCGTTTTTTCGATCAAATACTTCAAGCACGTATCCTTCACTCGGATTATCTGCTTGAAAAACGACTTGGTCTCCTACAAGTGGCGTAATTTTATTCTTTCTAAATACACCACGCCCGCGACATTGTGTAATTCCTTCTTCATGCTGCACATAATAAAACCCACTTAGAGCTTTTATAATTTTTCCTTCTGGCATATAATTCTCCTTTATTTTGTATAAAGTGAAGCTGTCACTAATATTGAATGGACTAGAATTCTTTAAATAATCATTTCAAACCCATCAAATCTACACCAAGGTTACTATATTTAATCTACCATCAAATTCGACATATTATTTATAACAGTATCACCTTTATAACTTTTTGAATCATATATTTTTGCCTGTTATACCATCCACATTGTAGATAGCATAACAGGCAAGAGTAATACATCATATTTCTTTATAGAAAGCGATCACTATTATTGAGTTGGATATGGTACTTCATTGTCAATAATCGTAACTCCATCTCTTACGATTTTATAGTGTCCCTTTGTACCTTCTTGGATGATAAATTCTAAAGAAATCGTTGCCGACTCTGTAATCGTTCTAGTTTCAATTGGTCTATCCATTTTTTGTTGCATATCTTCTTTATAAATTTCTATCGTTTGCGGTTTTTTCTCACCTATTATAGAAGATTCATACGGAATAGAAATATTATCCACTTTCACTGTTTTCGTTACTTTCGGCTTAGGACCCTCCGAGATGATAATCGTCACTTTATCTCCTTCTTTTAACGGTGTTCCTGGTTTTGGAGATTGCGAAATTACAAGTCCTTTATCAACAGTATCGGAATACTCTCGTTTTATATCTGGAGTTAGTTTTCTCTCATTCAAATAACCATTTACGCTATTTTCAGTCCATCCCGAAAAATCACCTGGTCTAATTTGATAAGGACCTTTACTTACCCAAATTTTCAGTTCTTGTTCCTCTTCTACTACCATTTGATCCGGCGTCGGAATTTGCTCAACGATTTCACCTTTTGGCCTATCATTTTCAATATAATTTATTGTAACATGTTTATATTTTTCTTCTAATTCAGACCTTATACTCTCAAAATCTTTTCCTGTGAGATCACTCATCTTACTTTTCTTTTTTCCACCTGATTGATAGATAGTAATTTTAGAGTTTTCCTTTACAACTCTTCCTGCCACAGGGTCTGTTTTTATGACATCCCCGGATTCAACATCATCTGTATATACAATATTAGGTTCCGTAACCTCAAAACCCTTTTCAACTAACGTATTTACTGCTGTCGTATACTTCATACCAGCCACATCAGGGACTTTTACATCTTTCGGAATAAAGAATCCCGGAATAACAGTAAGCGCTAACGTTATTCCAATCGCTAAAAGTAAAAATGTAGTAATTAAAATTTTGAGCCATTTACTACTTCGTTTTTTCTTCTTATTTAAATCTGCATCTTCTTTTCTTGTCTGTTCATCCACTTTACTTCCCTTTAAGACAATTGTTTCATCAGTTACATTTTCGAATAATTGTTCCTGTTGAATAATCGGAATCGCTTTTGTCGCTTCCATATCTTCCGGTATGTAAAATGGTTGCTCATTTATCCTCTCTGGATATAGTGCAGTTTCAATATCTCGTTTCATCGCATTAGCAGATTGATATCGATGAAACGGATCTTTCGCAGTTGCCTTTAATATAATATTTTCGACACTTTGCGGAATATTTTCATTCCATCTTTTTGGAGACGGAATTTCACTTTGTAAATGTTTTAAAGCTATAGCAACAGCAGATTCGCCAGAAAACGGTTGTCTTCCTGTTAACAACTCAAACATAACAATTCCTAGGGAATAAATATCTGATTGTTTATTTGCTATCCCGCCGCGTGCTTGTTCTGGTGATAAGTAATGCACCGAACCGAGTACTGAATTTGTATGTGTAATTGTTGTTGCACTTGTAGCTGTCGCAATTCCAAAATCTGTTACTTTTATTACTCCATCAGCTCGAATTAAAATATTGTGCGGTTTTATATCACGATGCACAATTTCAAAATGATGGGCGTGTGCCATGGCGGATGTTAACTGCTCCATTATATCAAGAGCCTCTCCTATAGGTAACATCCCTCGCTCTGTTATGTATTGCTTCAATGTTTGTCCAGGTACATATTCCATTACAAGATAATATATACCATCCTCTTCCCCAACATCATACATATTCACAATATTTGGATGCGACAACGTTGTAACAGATTGCGCTTCTCGATGGAAACGCTTAATAAACTCTTCATTGTTTGAATAGTCGAGTCTTAATATCTTTACCGCTACATCTCGGCCGAGTATGTCATCATGAGCTAAATATACATTGGCCATTCCTCCGCCACCAATCATTTTTAGTAGCTTATAACGGTCATTTAAGCGTTTTCCAATCAGCACGTTGCACTTCACCTACTTTCGTTTGTCGAATCCGCATAATCAATAAGAACAAGGGTGATATTATCTTCTCCGCCACGATCATTTGCCAATTGAATGAGACGTTGTCCCTTAACTTCAAGTTGTTCATTTAACTGTAAAATTTGTTTCATATCAGCAATGGAAACTTTATTAGATAATCCATCAGAGCAAAGAAGTAATTGATCATCTTCCTCTAACACCAATGTTTTAACATCTAATCCGACTTTCTCTTCTGTTCCCAATGCCCTCAACAAAACATTCTTTTTCGGGTGATATTCTGCATCTTCCCTTGAAATTTCACCATGTCTCACAAGTTCATTTACAAGAGAATGATCTTCCGTTACAAGCGATATCTCTCCCTCTGATACCATATAACAACGACTATCTCCTATATGGCCAATTGTTACAAAATTAGGCGTGCAAATTGCTATGATAACTGTTGTTCCCATGCCATTACATTCTACATGTTGTTTAGAATATTCATAAATACGTTCATTAATAATTCCAACACTAGTATGTAACCACTCTTCTACTTTTTTCGGCTCATTCATATTATGCGTTTGCTTCCAATAATCATGGAATAATTGAATGGCCATCGAGCTAGCTACATCACCAGCTCGATGCCCCCCCATTCCATCTGCTACTACCGCTAAAATATTTCCATCTAAATTGTGAAAAACTCCTGCACTATCTTCATTATGTTGACGAACTTTTCCTTTATCTGATAGAAACACGGCTTTCATCTCGTCACCTCGTCTCTTCTTTGCGCTCCTTCGCACGCAACTGACCGCAGGCAGCATCAATATCATGACCTTGTTCACGGCGAATTGTTACATTCACTCCACGATCTTTTAGCGTCTTTTCAAATAAGAAAATTTGCTCACGTGGTGTTCGTACATAATCACGTTCAGGTACGTAGTTTACCGGAATTAAGTTCACATGACATTTTACACCTTTTAAGAGCGCAGCAAGTTCTTCAGCGTGCTCAACTTGGTCGTTTTCTCCTCCAAATAATCCATATTCAAATGTAATACGACGCCCTGTTCTATTTACATAGTATTTAATAGCTTCCATTAAATCAGGTAGCTTATAAGCACGGTTAATCGGCATTAATTTTGAACGTAACTCTGAATTTGGAGCATGCAATGAAATCGCAAAATTAATTTGTAAATCTTCTTCAGCGAACTTATAAATTTTCGGGATAATTCCACTCGTCGAAACTGTCATATGTCTCGCACCGATATGAAGACCTTTTTCATGGTTAGTGATGCGTAAAAAGCCCATTAAGTTATCGTAGTTATCAAATGGTTCTCCAATTCCCATAACAACAAGAGAGCTTACACGTTCGGATGTTTCATCAAGCGCACGTTGCACCTCTACTACTTGCGCTACGATTTCTCCAGCTTCTAGGTTTCGTTTTAATCCACCAAGTGTAGAAGCACAGAACGTACATCCAATACGACAACCAACTTGCGTTGTTACGCAAATAGAATTTCCATATTCATGTCGCATTAATACCGTTTCAATAGAATATCCATCATATAACTGGAATAAGAATTTAATTGTCCCATCCGAAGACGTTTGTTTTACTAACGTGTTTAATGTAGTAATATCAAAGGAATTCGACAATTTATCACGCAATCCTTTAGAAAGGTTTGACATATCCTCATAATTTTTTACGCGTTTTTTATATAACCAGTCAAAAATTTGTCCAGCGCGGAACTTCGGTTCTCCTTGTTCCTTTAACCAATCTTGCATTTCATGAAGTTGTAATGAGTAAATTGATGGTTTTTTCGTTTCTACATTTTTCTTTTGTTTTCTTACAGTCGTTTCCATGATGCTACACCTTCTTCCTTAAACAAGCAATATAAAAGCCATCTGTTGCAAAATAATGCGGTAAAATTTGTACTTGACCTTCATCAATATACGGACTTAACTTTTCTGGCATACGCTCTTTTATCGTAGTATCCCACTCAAATTCAGGATTCTCTTGTAAAAATCGCTCTATTACTTGTTCATTTTCTATTTTTTCAATTGTACACGTACTATAAACAAGGCGACCACCTTGTTTTAATAACGGTGCTATTTTTTCTAGTATGGCAAGTTGAATCGTCGATAATCTTTCACTATCGCCTTTATCTTTTCCTAACTTAATATCAGGTTTACGTCTAATTACACCAAATCCAGAACATGGTGCATCTACTAATATTTTATCAAACGTTTCATTAGCAAAGTGCTCTTGCACCTTTCTAGCATCTAATGCCTTTGTTTCTACATTTTCTAGACCAAGTCGATCTGCTTGTTGTTTAATTAAACGCACTTTGTGTGCATGTAAATCAAGAGACATGACCTTACCAGTTCCTTTTAGTCGCTCTGCGATATGCGTTGTTTTTCCGCCCGGAGCAGCACAACTATCTAGAACTACATCTCCCTCATTCGGTTCTAAAGCACGTGCTACAAGCATAGAGCTTTCATCTTGAATAGAAAGAAAACCTTTTTTGAACGCATCTGTATGCGCTATATTCCCTCTTTCAATTTGAATTGCATCTTCTGACAAATCACCACGTTTTGCTTCTATACCTTCACTTGCCAATAACTCAACCGCTTCTTCTACTGTTACTTTATCAACATTTACACGTGCTGTTGGTACAGGCGGTAACATGTTTACTTCACACATTTTTCCTGCAGTTTCTAAATCATATTCTGAAGCCCACTCTTGTACAAGCCAAACTGGATGACTCGTTGCAATTGCAAGACGTTCTACTGGATCCTTGATTTCTTCTAAAGAAGGTACACCTTCCCTTTGAATCGAACGTAATACACCGTTCACCATACCAGCAATCCCTTTATGCCCACGGCGCTTTGCAATCTCAACTGCTTCATGAATAACCGCTCTTTCTGGTACTCGGTCTAAATAGATCATTTGATATAACGATAAACGAAGCAATACCCTTACCCATGCCTCAACCTTCTTTTTTAAAAAAGGTTGTAAATAATAATCTAATGTATCACGACGTTGAATCGTCCCGTATACAATTTCAGTTAATAAACCAATATCTTTTCGATCAATTGAACTTTTTTCGATTAAATTATTTAAAAGTAAGT
The DNA here is from genome assembly GCF_008368905.1 of Bacillus sp. SH5-2. NCBI lineage: Bacteria > Bacillati > Bacillota > Bacilli > Caryophanales > Bacillaceae > Bacillus > Bacillus sp. SH5-2. The sequence continues at coordinate 531,212 of NZ_QOSD01000020.1, read as the reverse complement.
TGCTATATGCACCACTTTTTTCTACTTGAATTAAACCATCAAGAGCTAACTCACGAACATTTTGTCTCATTCATTTTCTCCTAACTTCGTTCCAATTTCAGGTTTTGTGCCACGTAAAAATTGCGAACAACTCATACGCTTTTTACCAGAAGGTTGCAACTCAGTAATTTTAACACCCGTTTCATTGCTAGTTGCTACAACAAAACCATCTTCTTCGATCGCAACAATCGTTCCTGCTTCAGCCGCTTCCGTTACGGGTACTTTTTCTCCCCACCATACTTTAACAACTTGTCCTGCTAAAGTCGTATAAGCAACTGGCCATGGATTCAATCCGCGAATGTGATTGTATACTTCCTCACCTGTTTTTGTCCAATCAATTTTCTCTTGCTCACGTTTTATATTATATGCAAACGTTACTTCTTCTTCGTTTTGTTTGATTGGTTCTAACTTACCTTGAATTAATAACGGTACTGTTTTAGATAGAAGGTGTGACCCAGCTTCACTTAACTTATCAAATAATGAGCCTGTCGTTTCACGCTCGTCAATTTCCACTTCCACTTGCGTTAAAATATCACCAGCATCCAATTTTTCTACCATATACATAATTGTAATACCTGTTTTTTCCTTACCTTCCATAATTGCATAATGAATCGGTGCACCACCACGAAGTTCTGGAAGTAAAGAGGCATGGACATTAATACATCCATACTTTGGTGACTCTAAAATTTCATTTGGTACAATTTGACCGAACGCAGCTGTTACAATTAAATCTGGTTCTAATGCCAATACTTTTTCATATTCGTCTTTTTCACGAATTTTTAACGGTTGTAACACCGGAATACCGTGTTTTTCTGCTTCAACTTTAACAGGTGTAGGTGTTAATACTTTTTTTCTACCGACTGGACGATCGGGTTGTGTCACAACACCTACTACATCATAACCATCTTCGATAAGACGACGAAGCACCGGCACTGAAAAGTCCGGTGTTCCCATAAATACAACTTTTATCATTCAAAAACCGCTCCTTTAATGCCTATTCTAATTCGTTTTCTTCGTAATATCTCGTCACTTTAGATGTAAATAATACACCGTGTAAATGATCGATTTCATGTTGAATGGCACGCGCTAAAAAACCTTCCGCTTCTAATAAAAATACTTTACCACGACGATTTTGCGCTCTTACTTTAATATAATCCGCACGCTCCACTTCACCATAAAGTCCCGGGAAGCTTAAACAGCCTTCGGGACCTACTTGTTCACCACGTTTTTCTAGGATGGCTGGATTGATTAACTCGATTTTTCCCGTATCATCACCAATATCAACTACCGCTACTTGCAAGCTTACACCTACTTGAGGCGCAGCTAAACCAACTCCATCCGCAATTAGCATTGTTTCATGCATATCTTTTAACAATTTTACCAACTTTTTATCAAAGTTAATTACTCTTTCACATGGTGTTTCTAACACTTCATTTGGATGCTTTACTATTTCTAAAACTGCCATATTTCCCTCCGCTACATTAACATTGTTGGATTAAAATCAATTGAGATTTGTAGCTCTTTTTGCATTTCTGCTTGATAATGTTCATTTACCATTTTGAGCACGTTCTTTAAGTTTGGTTCCCGTTTGTATTTTATCATGCATTGATAACGATATCTATCTTTTATCCTTGGAATTGCTGAAGCAACTGGTCCTAATACCATCGTCTGCTGCGTGCAATGCATTCGTAATTGACCGACAATCTTTTCCGTCACTTGCACTGCCTTTAATAATTCCGGATGAGATACAGTTACAAGTACAACATAGTAATAAGGTGGGTATTGCCTCATTCGTCTCATTTGCATTTCGTGATCGAAAAATATATCATATTGCTGTTGTTTTGCTAACTCAATACTGTAATGCTCCGGTGTGTATGTTTGAATTACAACTTCCCCTGGCAATTCATGTCTACCCGCTCGTCCACTCACTTGCGTCAATAACTGATACGTCTTTTCACTCGCCCGAAAATCAGGTAGGTGCAGCATCGTATCTGCAGTTAAAACTCCAACGAGCGTTACTTTCGGAAAGTCTAATCCTTTAGCAATCATTTGTGTTCCAAGTAATATATCTGCCTTTTCTTCCCCAAACGCCTTTAATAATTTTTCATGCATTCCTTTACGGCTTGTCGTATCTACATCCATTCGAATAACTCTCGCCTCAGGAAATAGTTTTGTAATTTCTTCTTCTACCTTTTGTGTACCTGTACCAAAGAAACGAATATATGTACTTTGACAAGCAGGACACGCAGATGGCATATTCTCTTCGTAACTGCAATAATGACATTTTAAACGATGGTTCATTTTATGATATGTCAGCGAAATATCACAATGCGGACATTGTACAACATACCCGCAATCACGACACATAACAAATGTAGAATGACCTCTTCTATTTAAAAAGAGTACCATTTGTTCTTTCTTTTCTAATCGATCTGCTATTTTTTCATGCAATGCCTTGGAAAACATTGATCGGTTCCCATCACGAAGTTCCTCACGCATGTCAACAATCTCTACAGTTGGTAAAGCTTGTTCATTCATGCGTTTTTCCATCGTTAGTAGTTCATAAACACCTTTCTTTGCTCTTGCAAACGATTCAAGCGTCGGTGTTGCGCTACCAAGAACGATAGGACATTTATGATATTGTCCTCTCCACACAGCTACATCTCTTGCATGATACCGCGGATTATCTTCTTGCTTATAACTCGATTCATGTTCTTCATCGATAATAATAATTCCTAAATTTTCAAAAGGCGCAAAAACAGCTGAACGCGCACCAACTACGACTTTCACTTCTTTTCTTAAAATCTTACGCCATTCATCATATTTTTCTCCAACAGACAGCGCACTATGAAGAACTGCAACTTGTGAGCCAAATCTGCCTTTAAAACGATCTACCATTTGAGGCGTTAGCGCAATTTCAGGAACAAGTACAATAGCTTCTTTCCCTTTCTCGAGCACTGCTGCTATAGATTGTAAGTACACTTCTGTCTTTCCACTTCCTGTAACACCATATAGTAAAAATGGATTGTAAGTTTCATTTGTAATTGATGATAAAATCGGTGTAATGACTTGTTTTTGTTCCTCAGTAAGTGGAAATGGTTTCGTTTGTTCAAAATCATCATCGTCATACGGATTCCGGTATACTTCCACATACTTTTCTGAGATTAGCCCCTTTTTAACAAGTGCTTTTATTGGGGCATCTGTTATTTGTAATTCTTCTGTTATCACTTTCAACGGTACACTTTTATAATTTTCCACAAAATAATAGAGTACATCTTGTTGTTTTTTACTTTTCAGTTCAAATGCCGCTAATTCCAATTTATCTTCTGGCAACTCCGGCTGAACTACCCTTTGTTTCTTCTTCTGCACTTTATCCTTCACTTGATAGACGACTTCAATCGTGCCCTTTTTAATTTCTTGTTGAATAGTGCGGTATAAATGTGGCTGCGTCTCAATTGCTTCCCAATCTATCGCTTCCTTGTCCTGAAATAAAAACAGTATTTCAGATGCTACTGTTTCTTTTTCACGAAGTTGTAGACGCTTTTTATATGTTGCTTTAATCGCCGTCGGAAGCATTACTTGAAAAGCTGAAATCATATAACATAACGTTTCACTTGTAAGCCAATACCCAAGCTTTAATAATTCCTCATTTAAAACCGGTGTTACGTCCAATATTTCATGGATTGTTTTTAGTTTCTTACTTTCTACGTCAACAGAATCTTTAATCCCAATAATAAATCCTTGCAATTTCCTTGGGCCGAACGGAACAACTACACGCATTCCTGTCTGGACAATATCTTCCCATTTTCTAGGGATAATATAATCAAATGGGCGATCTGTCTGACGAGCAGGTACATCAACAATTACACTTGCAAATTTCATAAACGATCATCTTCCAGCATCATTTCGATTTGCTTTAATATTTCACGAGCAACCTCTTTCTTCGTTAAAAGTGGCAACTCAATAACTTCTCCATCTTTTCTATACATTGTTACAATATTCGTATCTGTACCAAATCCAGCTCCTTGCGCCTTTACATCATTCGCAACAATCATATTCGCATTTTTCTCACGCAATTTTTTCGTTGCGTATTCCTCTACGTTTGTCGTTTCAGCCGCAAAACCGATAAGTAACTGCTTGTCCTTCATTTCACCTAACGTTTTTAAAATATCTACTGTTCTCTCAAGTTCAATTACAGCATCGCCATTTTTCTTTTTCATTTTATTATCATGAACATATTTCGGACGATAATCTGCAACTGCTGCTGTTTTAATGACAACATCTACGTTTTGATAATGTTGAATAACTGCCTCTAACATATCTTGTGCAGATTCCACTTGCATTGTAGTTACATGCAATGGTGGATTTAATGCTGTCGGTCCCGAAACAAGTATGACTTCAGCGCCTAAGTTCGCTGCCACTTCCGCAATCGCATATCCCATTTTTCCAGAAGAAAAATTGGTCATAAAACGGACTGGATCAATCTTTTCACGAGTTGGGCCAGCAGTTATTAATATTCTTTTTCCTTGCAGTGGTTTTTGTTCTGAAAAAGCCTCTTCTAACCGTGCAATAATCGCTTCAGGTTCTTCTAATCTTCCCTTCGCTACATAACCACACGCTAAAAAACCTTCTCCAGGCTCAATAAATGTATACCCTAACGTTTTTAACGTCATCATATTTTTTTGAACAATTTTATTTTCATACATATGCACATTCATAGCAGGTGCAATCCACACTGGGGCTGTAGTAGCTAACAAAGTAGTTGTAATCATATCATCTGCAATACCGTTAGCTAACTTTCCAATACAATTGGCTGTAGCAGGTGCAACAAGTACAACATCTGCCCAATCTGCTAAATCGATATGAGCAATAACAGCTGAGTCTTTCTCATCGAATGTATCCGTATATACATCATGGCGAGAAAGTGCTTGGAATGTAAGAGGTGTAACAAACTTCATTGCTGACTCACTCATCATTACTTTTACAATAGCACCAGCTTGTGTCAATTTACTCGTTAACGCAGCCGCTTTAAAGACCGCAATGCCTCCTGTTACACATAGAAGTAGCTTTTTCCCTTTTAGCATATGACTCGTCCTCTTTCTTTTTCAAACTTATAATACCGAAATAGAATTTTCAGCTCGTCAGTACCAATATTTCATCCTACCGTAAAAAAATAACAACCTACTTGTAAATAGGTTGTTACCGTTACATAGAAAATTATAAAGTCTATGTTTTAAATTGTCGAAGACAAAGTCTTATTCAGCTACTCTATCTTCACTTGGTACGTAGCTTAATACTTCTGCATCGATTTCTTCTAATGCTTTACCAACACATTTATGAGAAACAGGTTGTTCAATCACACAATTATTAGCAAGTTGCATTTCACGCGCACGCTTTGCAGCTACTGTTACAAGTGTATATTTAGAATCGATTTTTGTTAATAATGAATCAATTGATGGATTTAACATAATTATAGACCCTCCGTCATTTCTTTATAATATTTTGCTACTCTTTCGCGGCGGCAATGTTCGCCAACCACAATTGCTTTAATTCTTTCACAAGCCAATTCAACTTGGTCGTTTTCTACTACATAGTCGTAAGCGTCCATCATTTCGATTTCCTCTTTCGCTACAGTTAAACGATTTTCAATAACATCTTCAGTTTCTGTACCACGACCGACAATTCGGTTCTTTAGCTCAGATAAACTTGGAGGTGCTAAGAAAATAAATACACCTTCTGGGAAAGCTTTCTTAACTTGAATTGCTCCTTGCACTTCAATTTCTAAGAATACGTCTTTTCCTTCTTGTAATGTTTTTTCAACATAGTCAATCGGTGTTCCGTAATAATTACCTACGAACTCAGCCCATTCAAGTAATTTTTCATTACGAATCATTTCCTCGAATTCTTCTCTCTCTTTAAAAAAATAATCCACACCGTCTACTTCACCTTCACGTGGCTTACGTGTCGTTACTGAAATAGAGTACTGAAAACGTGTATCCTCATGGCTAAACAGCTCTTTTCGAACCGTTCCTTTTCCAACCCCAGAAGGTCCTGAAAGAACGATGAGCAATCCTCTTCTACTTCTCATAAATATGTAAAACCTACCCTTCCTCACTTAAATCTTCTTTATTATTCAAACGATGTGCAATCGTCTCTGGCTGAATTGGACTTAATACAACATGCCCATCATCCATAACAATAACCGCCCTTGTTTTTCTCCCATACGTAGCATCAAGTAAAGCGTTATGTTCACGTGCTTCCTGTACTGTTCGTTTAATAGGAGCTGACTCCGGACTTACAATAGCAATAATTCGATGAGCAGATACAATATTTCCGTATCCAATATTTAAAAACCGCATGGCCATAGTTTGCGCCTCCTAGTAAGTCTATCCGATTTCTCCACCACGTATAACTTTATATATTTTTTGAAAGCTACTCAATATTTTGTACTTGTTCACGAATTTTTTCAAGGTTATTTTTCATTTCTACCACATATTTTGAAATTGTTAAGTCATTTGCCTTAGAACCAATCGTATTAATTTCTCTATGCATCTCTTGCACGATGAAGTCCATTTTCCTTCCAACAGGCTCTTCAATCTGCAGTGTTTCACGAAATTGATCTAAATGACTTTGCAAACGAACTAATTCCTCATGAATATCACAACGCTCTGCAAACATTGCGACTTCTGTTAGCAATCTTTGTTCATCCAGATCTTGATTATGTAATTCTTTTAAGCGATTCTCTAATCGTTCACGATATTTTTGTGTAACCATCGGTGCATGTGGAATAATTGCGTCTACACAATTGTGAATCTCTTGCAAACGATACGCTATATCTTTATGTAATCGTTCTCCTTCGCCAACTCTCATCGTTTTTAACATATGAGTAGCTTGACGAACAGCCTCATATAAACTGTTTTCGAATTGTTCATTTACTTTTTCTATTTCTTCAATCGCTGTTACTTCTGGCATTGCCATCAACTGCTCAAGTGTAATAGAATCTTGTAATTGAAACTTTCCTTTTATAGCTTCCATAATCGATTGGTACTGCTCAAGAAGCGACCAATTCACACTTAATTTTCTTTCAACAAGCCCTTCACCCGTTATACTAATAGACACTTCAATGCGCCCACGTCGAACTTGTTCTGCAATTATTTTACGAAGTTTGTCTTCAAATACCATCATTTGCTTCGGAAGTCGAATACTCATCTCTAGAAAACGGTGGTTCACCGATTTCATTTCTACTGTAATTTGAAAAGTATCATTTTCAACTTTCGCCCTTCCAAATCCTGTCATGCTACAAATCATTTTTATCACATCCAAGCCATGAAATAACTCAATGAAAAAGGTAATAGAGACAAGGCTCTACTACCTTCTGTAAATTATATCACATTTTCATATCATTGACTATTTCAAGTTTAATCCCTTCTTATATAATATCGGCTTTTTCTTTCCCCTTTTTTTCCCTGTTAATAAAGATCCCACTAGTAAGAAAGTCGGAATTGATGACAACCCTCCAATTAACAACCAATCTCTTGCCTGTATTGGCATTGTGCTAAAAATCGGTTGTAGCGGTGGATAATATATAACTACTAGCATTAACAGTAAAGAAATGATAACCGCTCCTACTAAATACACGTTCCCAAATGGATTGCGGTGGAAGACAGAATGTTCACTACGGCAATCAAATACATGAATAAGCTGCGCAAGTACCAACGTCGCAAATGCTACGGTTTGTGCATATTTCAGTTCATTTGGATGTTGATTATACGCAATAATAAACGCCACTAACGTCACTGCCCCGATGAGAAATCCTCGACTTATAATCTTCCAAGCAAGCCCTCTAGCAAATACTCCTTCTTTCGGATGGCGCGGCGTTCTCTTCATCACATCTCCTTCAGCTTTATCCAGACCTAATGCCATCGCTGGTAAACCGTCAGTCACTAAATTCACCCATAAAATTTGAATTGGAACCATCGGTAATGGTAACGCAAGTAACATTGCAAATAACATAACTAAGATTTCTCCAACATTTGATGCTAATAAGTATCGAATAAACTTACGTATGTTCTCGTATATATTTCTACCTTCTTTAATTGCTGATTTTATCGTAGCAAAATTATCGTCTAGTAGAACGAGTGAAGATGCTTCTTTCGCAACATCTGTCCCTGTAATTCCCATCGCTATCCCAATATCCGCTGTTTTTATAGCTGGGGCATCGTTCACTCCATCACCTGTCATCGCTACTATATGTCCTTTATTTTGCAGCGCCTTAACAATTTTCAATTTATGTTCAGGTGATACACGAGCAAATACATACGTATCTTCTACAACATTTTCTAATTCCTCTACATCCATATTCGCAAGTTCTACCCCTTCAACAACGCGTCCACCAGTTGGTAAAACTCCTAATTGTTCTGCAATCGCCATTGCTGTCACTTTATGATCTCCTGTAATCATCACTGTTCGAATACCAGCTTCTTTACACTCTTTTACCGCCTGTTCTACCTCTGGTCTTGGCGGATCAATCATTCCTTGTATCCCAACTAACATAAAATCTTTTTCAACGTCTCTTTCATGTTCAATAGAGTCAGTTGCTTTTAATGGCTTAAATGCAACTGCAATTGTTCGAAGTGCTTGACTGCCTAAACTATGAATAGCCGCCTGTACTTCTTTTCTATACAACTCACTTAATGGTTGCTGCCTATCCGCCCATAAGATCGTTTGGCTCATTTGCAACAGGACATCTGGCGCCCCTTTTGTCACCACAAACTTTTTCCCCTCTCGATCTCGCACAATTACACTCATCATTTTTCGGGTCGAATCAAATGGAAATTCACGAATAATTTCAAATTTCCCTTTCAGCGCTTCACGCGTTATCCCTGCTTTCATTGCTGCAGCTACAAGCGCTCCTTCTGTTGGATCTCCATCTAATACATACGCCTTTTTCTTTTGAATAATATTTGCATTGTTACATAATGAACCAAATGTAAGTAATTGATAAAGTGATTTTGTCCGAGCTGGATCAACTTCTTTTTCACCTTTCATAAAAGATCCATTAGGTTCGTATCCTTGCCCCGTCACTTTCCATAACTCTCCACCTGACCACATATGTGTTACCATCATTTTGTTTTGCGTCATTGTTCCTGTTTTATCAGAGCATATGACAGAAGCGCAGCCTAACGTTTCTACTGCCGGTAACTTCCTTACAATTGCTCTCTTTTTTATCATACGCTGTACACCAAGCGATAACGCTACTGTAACGATTGCTGGTAATCCTTCTGGAATAGCAGCAACAGCTAGCGACACGCCAGCTAAAAACATATGATATACTTCATTCCCTTGATACACACCAGCTAATACAACGAGCGCTGTCAAAATAAGAGCCACAATAATTAATATTTTTCCAAGTTGCTCTAATCTTCTTTGCAGTGGTGTTTCCATTTGCTCTGCATTTTGCAACATATTTGCAATTTGGCCCATCGCTGTATTCATACCAGTTGCTACAACTACCCCTGTTCCAGATCCTCTCGTAATCATCGTACCCATAAAAGCCATATTTTTTTGATCTCCAATTGCAATTTCTTGCCCTTGCAATGCTTCTACCTTTTTTTGCACTGGTACGGACTCTCCTGTCAAAGCAGACTCTTCAATATATAAACTCGATGCCTCAACGAGACGTACATCAGCCCCAATACGATCTCCACTGGAAAATTTAATAATATCACCTAAAACAAGCGCTTTAGATGGCGCCTTTACCCACTTTCCATTCCGCATCACAGTAACTTGCGGGGCGGCTAACTCCTTTAGGGCTTCCAATGATTTTTCGGCCTTTCTCTCTTGAAAAAAACCTAGAATTCCATTGATAATAACAATGGCAACAATGGCGATAGAATCAATATATTCACCTAAATAAGCAGAAACTATTGTTGCACCAAACAAAACGAGTACCATAAAATCTTTAAATTGCGCTAAAAACACCATTAGTGCCGAAGGCCTTTTTGCTTCATCTAATTCATTTGTACCAAATTTTTTGATTCGGCCCTCTGCTTCTTTCTCCGTAAGTCCAACCTTCACATTTGTATTCGTTCTTTCTTCTACTTCATGTGCCCGCATTCCATACCAGTTCATCCTGCTATCGACCTCCTGATTCCAGACATACTCTATTGAAAGCTTATTCAGCCTCGTCCAAAAAAATGCTATAATTAACTTTTAGTTAGAAAGGAGTGTTTAATCATGGCATTCGATGGATTATTTACAAGAGCGATTACACATGAAATTGCAAATTCTCTTTACACGGGAAGAATTTCAAAAATATATCAACCTTCAAAATACGAAATTTTATTACATATTCGAGCAAACGGAAAAAATCAAAAACTGATTCTTTCCGCTCATCCGACATATGCACGTTTACACTTAACAAATCAAAATTACGATTCACCTGCACTTCCACCAATGTTCTGTATGCTTCTCCGTAAGCATTTAGAAGGTGGGTTCATTGAAAAAATTGAACAAATTGATTTAGAACGTATTATTCAAATCACAGTGCGCAGCAGAAATGAAATTGGTGATGAATCACTAAAAACACTAGTAATTGAAATAATGGGACGACACAGTAACATCATCTTATTAGACACGAAAACGAACGTTATTTTAGATAGCTTAAAACACGTTTCGTTAGCCGTAAACCGTCATCGAACGGTATATGCTGGCGCTGAATACGTTGCACCGCCCGCACAACATAAAATTAACCCACTTCAGATTGAAACGGATGATGAATTTATTAGACCGCTGGACTTTCTATCTGGAAATATGGATAAACAGCTTGTCGGCACTTTTACGGGAATATCGCCGTTATTCGCAAAAGAAGTAGTGAAAACTGCAGGTATGGTAAATGAAAAAGCTTTATCTGAAGCATTTTTCTCCATACAAAAACCATTACTTACTCATACATATACACCAGCAATGATTACTGCAAACGGGAAAGAATTCTTTTATCTTTTCCCTCTTACACACTTGCAAGGAGAAGAAAAAACATTCTCATCCGTAAGTGAATTGTTAGATCGCTTCTTCTTCGGTAAAGCAGAGCGTGACCGTGTAAAACAACAAGCTCATGATTTAGAGCGCTTTATGCAAAACGAAAAAAATAAAAACGAGAAGAAACTTATTAAACTTGAAAAGACGTTACAAGATGCTGGAAAAGCAGATAAATATCAACTTTTTGGAGAACTACTTACAGCCAATATGTATGCTTTAAAAAAAGGTGATAAAGATATTGAAGTCGTTAACTATTACGATGAAAATGGTGGAACTGTAAAGATCACATTAGATCCTTTAAAAACACCATCTGACAATGCGCAACGTTATTTCCAAAAGTACCAAAAAGCAAAAAATTCAGTTGTTGTTGTAGAAGAACAAATCAAAAAAACAAATGAAGAAATTCTTTATTTTGATAGCTTACTTCAACAAATGGAAGCTGCTTCTTCAAAAGATATTGAAGAAATTCGCGAGGAATTAGCTGAAGAAGGTTATATGCGCAATCGTAAAACGAAAAACGCAAAGAAAAAACCAACTAAACCAGTATTAGATAGATACTTGGCTAGTGACGGCACTGAAATTTTCGTCGGTAAAAACAATAAGCAAAATGATTATTTAACAACAAAATTTGCCCGTCGTGATGAAATTTGGTTACATACGAAAGACATACCAGGCTCTCACGTTGTCATTCGTTCTTTAGAACCAGCTGAAGAAACTTTACTAGAAGCTGCAAAAATTGCCGCTTATTACAGTAAAGCAAAAGAGTCTAGCTCTGTACCTGTTGATTTCACAAAAATACGCCATGTGAAAAAACCGAGTGGTGCAAAACTTGGTTTTGTTACGTACGACAACCAACAAACCGTATATGTAACACCTGATGCTGACACTGTAATGAAATTAAAAGCTTAAATATAAAAAATGCGTTGCTTGTATGCAGCGCATTTTTTTATTCGTTCCTATACCCATTAACTAATTCATAACATCTTTCTTTTGTCATTTTATATATTTTCAAAAAAATTGACAGTGTTATTCCACATCTGTATAAATTTCTTTACAGTATGTAAATACAGTGCACCTCAACTCCATGTTTTTTATCCACTACTAATTATTAAAGTAATCTAGATATTATAAGCAGCCCGCCTCTCACAAATAGCTAGCTACTTTTTATTTTCTCTACAATTTATATTTTGGCACACTATTTGCTTTATTCAATACTGTGAATAGGGGGAATTTACATGACTTTAAAAATTAATAAAATCCAAAATCAACTACAAAACTATGAAATTGATGGATTACTTATTACAAAAAAAGAAAATCGCCAATATGCGACAGGATTTACAGGTAGTGCTGGCGTCGTCTTAATCTCTGCGGATAAAGCTGTTTTTATAACTGACTTTCGCTATGTAGATCAAGCGAGATCACAAATACAAGATGCTGAAATTATAATGCATAAAGGAAATTTAGAAAAAGAAATTGCAAATCAAGTATCGAAATTAAACATTCAAAAACTTGGAATTGAAGAAAATAACATGACATTGCAACAATATAAAAACTTACAAAAATACGTACATGCGGAAATGATTCAAGTGTGCGAAATCATTGAAAATATTCGCCTTATTAAAGACATGCCTGAAATAGAAACAATGAAAATCGCAGCTAATATCGCGGATGAAGCATTTCATCATATCCTTACGTTTCTAAAACCAGGAATAAGTGAAACTGATGTCCGAGATGAATTAGAATTTTTCATGCGAAAAAAAGGGGCTACATCCTCATCATTTCAAATTATTGTAGCTTCTGGTGTTCGTTCTTCTCTTCCTCATGGCGTTGCATCAAATAAAATAATCGAGCGAGGTGACATTGTTACATTAGATTTCGGTGCACTTTACAACGGATATTGTTCCGATATAACACGTACTGTAGCAATCGGTGAGCCATCAGAAGAATTCAAAAAAATATACAATGTTATACGCGAAGCATTAAAACGTGGAACGGAAGCAATTAAGCCTGGAGAAACTGCAAAAAGTATCGATGATGTAACAAGAAACTACATTACAGATTGTGGATATGGTCAATATTTTGGTCACTCTACAGGGCACGGTCTTGGCTTAGAAATACATGAACCTCTTCGCCTATCCCAGGAAAGTAAAGCTACATTAGAAGAAGGTATGGTTGTTACCGTTGAACCAGGTATTTACATACCAAACTGGGGCGGTTGTAGAATTGAAGATGATATCGTCATTACAAAAGACGGATATGAAGTTATTACAAAATCAAATAGAGAGCTAATTGTTATTCCTTGTTAATAGTTTAAAGTTTTTAACAGGATTTTTTCGTTGCACATAGAATTTCTTCTCTGGAGTGTTCATTTAAAGAGGGGGAATTAAAATTGAATTTTGTAATTGATAAAATAGATGGTTTACAAGTTGAGTTTTCAAAACTTGTTTCCATGATGAATTACGCTCGTTACACAACGATGCAAGCTGTCGAAGGCTTAACAATTGAAGAACTTGATTATTTGTATGATGATGAAGCAAACTCAATTGGTATGCTATTGTACCATATGGCAGCTATTGAATTTTACTACCAAATTCATACCTTTGAAGACCGTGAACCGACGGAAGCTGAATTAGAACGTTGGTTACCCGGTATTGAGTTAGGTGATCTTGGTCGTGAGAAAATAAAAGGAAACACTATAGAATTTTACATCAATACATTACAAGAAGTACGTTCCAAAACAATCGAGACTTTTCAATCGTTACCTGATGATTGGTTATTTAAAACGACAAACTTTTGGTATGACAAACCAGCAAATAACTATTTTAAATGGTTTCACGTTTTTGAAGATGAAATCAATCATCGCGGACAAATTCGTTTAATTAAAAAGATGCAAAAAGCTCATGCAGTAAAATGAGAAAATGCCACCGAATAAGGTGGCATTTTCTGTTATTCATTAACGAATAACTTTTCGTTTACTGTTTTAGTAACTACCACTACCAACATTAAAGTGCAAATTAAATATGGCAATTTCGCAATGAACAACCACCCTTGAAACATTACAATTCCATCTATTATCTCATTTCCTTTTAATAACAAAAATGGGATCGTACTAATTATAATGACAAACTCGATGCTAAAAACCATTTTCTTTTTTCGACTATATGCTTTCCATTCATTCCAGCGATACATAGGAGCAAAAATCAATACTCCTATACATAATATAACTGGTATCCATTCACTTTTAAGAAATTGCCCCGAAATAACTGATAATAGTAAACAAACGAGCACACCATAATACCCTATTTTCTCTCTCATTCGTACTCCCCCATTCTCCTTCTCCTTAAATTCCATTTTTAGGTTTAATTGTATTGTAACATCCATTTTTTTATTCTTACCAATGCAGTACATGAAATTTCACCTTTTTTCTTTTTCCTATACTCACATACTTTCACTGCTTCCATACAATAAACTACACGAACGCCTAAAGGATGTGAATGTTATGGGAGTTGAATTAACGCTATTGCACGCTCTCTATGTTCTTTGTTTACTCACTATTATTACCTTTTTTATTCTCCGGAAAGATACGACGATTATTTGTATCGTTTTTATCTTTTTATTAGCATTAACCGCTACAAATTCTATCCCTCTTGCTATTAGCGGGATTTTTCAAAGTTTCATTTACGCCATTACTGAGCTATTACCAACTATATTAATTATCTCCATTATCGTATCAATGAGCACTCTACTCGTTCATACCGGCATAAATGATACGATGATTTCACCATTTACAAAAATGATTCGTACCCCCACCCTTGCCTACTGGATTATCGGTCTTTTGATGATGACAATTTCATTCTTCTTTTGGCCTTCTCCAGCTGTCGCTTTAATGGGAGCTATTTTATTACCCGTCGCTGTACGCGTCGGTCTTCCGCCAATTGGTGTTGCCATTGCTATGAACTTATTCGGACACGGCATCGCCTTATCTGGTGACTTCGTTATTCAAGGCGCTCCGAAATTAACTGCGGACGCTGCTGGTCTGCCTGTTTCTAGCGTTGTTTCTGCCAGTGTTCCCCTCGTTATCGTTATGGGCGTTGTGACAACTTCCGTCGCATTTTTCTTCTTACGAAAAGAATTTCATACAGGATTATCGCTGCAAGATACCTCTTCATCAACTGAATCATCTAAAACTACTATTTCTTTATCTCCTCGCATAAAAAAATGGCTCGCTATATGTATCCCTATCGTATATATCCTTGATATCCTTTGTATGATCCAGTTTAAACTACAAGGAAGCGATGCTACAGCGCTAATCGGCGGAACGACTGTTATTATGATTATCATCATTTCTCTCATCGCCTACAAAGGAAAGGGACTGAATAAAACGACCGATTATTTTATAGAAGGGCTCCAATTTGGCTTTAAAATTTTCGGCCCAGTTATTCCAATTGCTGCACTTTTTTATTTAGGAGATAGCGGATTTGTAAAAATTATTGGAGACTATTTACCGAAAGGTTCACATGGAATCATTAATGACTTAGGAATCGCTTTATCTCAAACTGTTCCTTTAAACCAATATGTATCGGCAGGAACATTAACTATCGTTGGTGTCATTACCGGTTTAGATGGATCAGGATTTTCCGGCATTTCACTTGCTGGTTCAATTGCCAATCTTTTTGGAACAGCACTTGGACATGGAACAGCTACATTAACAGCACTCGGGCAAATTGCAGCTATATGGACCGGGGGCGGGGTTCCTTCGCCGATGTTAGACATTTAGTTACTACAAATAAATAAAACAAAAGAGCACAGCGTGTATAAGTAGTGTTGGTAGCACTCTTATACCGTCCGCCTACTCTGAATAGGCAAACACTTGCTGTACTCTTACGAACTATTTTACAGTACGTAAGGGCTTCTTAGCAACAGTTTGCTTACACTTGGCATTCTGTTGCTTTTTGTTTTACAAAGGAGCCTAAATGTCATGGAAAAGAAACGTATCGATGTTATCGCAATTAAAGAATCCTTCCACAATCTTTCTACATTTAAGGAAGTAGAAGAACTTAATAAAACTGTACGTGCATATAGAGACACTATCCGTATGTCTATTAAACGTACTGACGTACAATCTAAACTTATTACATTACTTGAAATTTTAAAGCGCCACAGCTGCAAATATGTAGGCGTTAGTTTCCTATGCAAAAATAGAATTGCTGAAAAGATGGAAGTTTCATATAAAACTGTACAACGTTTAATGAAGAAACTTGTGGATCTAGAGATGATTAAACAGGTGGCAATGAAGCGTACAAAAGATATGTTACAAACTTCTAACGCTATTATTATTCAACCGATTGTGGAAGAAGTGTCCAACAAGGTAGATGCAAAAAGTCCTACAAAGTGTCCTACCATTAAAACAACCCCTGTTTCCTTAAAACAAAATATAAAAGATAAAAACAAACGTAATAGTAATGAGAATAGCAATACACCAGAAGAGAATATTGAACAAGCTGATTTTGTAGCTCATTGGGTACCGCAACGTTTTATTTCTTTAGTTAGCTCTTTTTATCATGAATCAAAAACAATCCAAGAGTTCTGGAAGGTCGTAAGACAGTGCAATAAAGTTACAAACTTCTCTACAGGTGATAAAGCATTTACTACAGACCAGGAACTTACTATTGGCTTAAAAGCTATTAAAGAATTCGTTATGAAAATTAAATCTGGTACAAAAATGAACAAAGGTAAATTCGCTTATTTCAACGGGATTGTAAATAACTTAATGGACAAGTTCTATTTTGATAAAGAGTTTATGGGAGCATAATACCTTTCAAAGATACGAACAAGTGTTTGATTTTTTCTCAACAACTTGGTATTATATGGTTAGATATTTCATACATAAAGCGGGGTATACACCATGAAACCATTAACAAGTAGACAAGCTCAAATATTAACTTTCATCCAAGAACGGGTCATAGAAAACGGATATCCGCCTACTGTCAGGGAAATCGGAAAAGCAACTGGACTCGCCTCTAGTTCCACAGTACATGGGCATTTAATGCATTTAGAAGAGAAAGGTTATATTCACCGCGACCCATCCAAGTCACGTACAATCAAAATTTTAAAAGGAGGATTTAAACATGATTACCAATCCAGTAGCATCTGAAAAAGACAAATTGATTAGGGATGTTTATTCTAAGCAAAAAGATATTGCAGCTTTATTATTAAAGCATGGAAACCGTCAAGAGGTTGCACACCTTGTTTATAAATGGCAGTCCCATAAAAACTTTTTTATCCAAAACGCTGCCATTACAAATATACCTTTAGATGAACTTAGAGAAAGACATAAGCAAATTACCCAATTACTTGAGCAAGTAGAGCTGTATACAATTAAGTAAATATTGATAAATAATCCCAACATCTCCAAAGTTTGATATAATAATACAGTTATTAATATCAACTAGGAGGTCTAATATTGAAAAAATCACTATCTTTTATAGTATTACTATCTTTCCTAATAGCAGTACTTTCATCATGTAGTACAGCTGACGGGAAAATTTCTAAAGAAGAATTTAAACAGATTGAAAAAGGAATGAGTATGAAAGAGGTTGAGAAAATTGTAGGCGGAAAAGGAGAAGAAAGTGTTAATCAATTTAATCCGTCACTTGTTGAATATAAATATCCTGCATTGGATGGTGCAGTGAAAGATGGATATGTTTACATACTGTTTAATGACAGCAAAGTAGATACTATTTTAGACTTTGGATTGCTGAAAAATAAAGAACAGCTTCAACAAGAACTCACTGACGCAAAAGAAAATGTTAAAACAGTTGACTGGGGAAATAAAATTAAAGAAGTAGCATCAAGTGATAAGAATCCAAATGAGAAATTTGATGAAATAAGCAAATACGCTCATGATTACAAACCATCTAAAGATGAAGTTAAACAATTTGGCGATGACATCATTAAAGAATATAAAGATAAAAATTATATTAAAGATGTAGCTAACCATGAGTATATGTTAACGAACATTTTCAAGTCACAAGTTGTTGATAGCAACGCATCAGAAAAGCCATTAAAAGATTTCGCTTTCGATTTCTGGCAAAACTCTAAATACAACTACCGTGGCGTAGAAAATGCAACAAGTAGTGCTACACAAGCAAATGAACGTCAAATGGACAAAGCTTTAACTAAAATGAACAAATAATCTACTTAAATTTTAGGAGGGTATATTATGAAGGTCGTTCGCTCAATATTTAACGCGTTCCGTTTGTTGAGTAAAATCATAAACCCTATATTAAAAGCATTATCTAAAAGTAAATTCTAAGTTTAATAGAAATAAAAAAGCCGTCTTTTAAATAGGCGGTTTTTTTATTTTCCTCTTCCTTTTTCCCTATCTAAACATCCACAATTTACTGTCCAAACACAACTTTCATTTTCCGCATAGCATGTACTAAAAAGGAGATGTATGCTTAATATGTCAAACTATTATTACGACCGTTCATATAAGTGCTATCGGAAGAAACATAAAAAATGCGACTGTGATTGTCATTGTGAACCTCGCTACCAAACGTTAACATCTGGACCTTTATTCCGTAATGCAAATACCGACTTCATACAAGTATCCGCGTTCAATCAAACAGACGAGCCGCAAACTGTAACTATAGCTGTACAGAATTATCAAGATACTTGTGAGGGGAATGTATATCCTTCTTATGGATATCTTTGTGGGGAGTTAATAAACGATGATAATGGAGGTTCCGATGATGAAGTAAGCAATGGAAATGGCAACGGAGGATGTATCTATTGTGAGCCTGAAGGAGTAACTCCGTTTATTGGTCCAGTTACATTTACGATTCCACCACGGCAACTTTTTAGCGTAAGGGTGTTTATCCCCGGTGACCCGGCACGACCGCAAGACCCTGTATACGTAGTTCGGGTGACGACACCAACTGACCCTTTCTTCCCCCAAGACCCTACTGCTCCACAAGACCCTACTGCTCCACAAGACCCTCTCCGACCAGTTACCATAAACACATGGGGCATTAACTTTGCAGGGGTAATTCAGCAAGGTAATACGGTGTTGAATGAACAGTTTGCGCCAACTGAACCGTTTTTTCCAGTCGACCCCATTTAATATGAAAGAAATAAAAAAAGCCGTCAAATGACGGCTCTTATTTTTACTTAACTTCGTAATGCCATCCCTTACGTTCTAACCAATCTTTCATTCCATTAAGTTGCGCATCTGAAGTAGGATCAGTAACGAAATATGTTAATCCATCTGATTGTAATTTGAAGTTAGCTGTCATCTTTAGAGAAGTTAATGCTCCCATCACATCAGGAGTTTCATACGGTGAGAAAGCACCTGTTTGAATAACATTTTGTTTAGACGGTGCAATAGATTGACTTGTACCAGAAGATTGAATGGATCTACCCACAATAACCTCCGCTACAGCTTTGGCTGCTTTATCAAAATTAGCGCGATACTTTTGCATATCCGTTTCATTATCAATAAAGCAAATCTCTGGTAATAATCCTGTTTTCGTTTTATTAATCCACCCTAAATCAGTAGAAAATTTGATTCCTCTATCTCTTAATCCGAACGCATCAGCCATTGCTTTTGAAATCTTGGCTGCTAATTCTCTATTCCCGTATGAAGGATGTAACCAAACTTCACAGCCTGTACCACCTGGAGAAGCATTTAAATGAAACTGTAAATCTACATTGCTATCTTTTACTCGTAAATGGTTATTTGCTGCATTACTCCAAACTGCGGTTTTTGTTGTGCCTACTTCATCTGAACAGTTTACATATTTCCATCCTGCCGCTTGTACATACTTAGCAACAGCATCTAAGAATTTTCTATCCTCCACATGCTCAATTCCAAATTGACTATCTGCACCTGGCACAATTTTATTATGACCACCTGAACCTGCGAAACAACCCATTATTCAACATCTCCTCTTAGTGTAAGTTATTTTTTTCTAATACATCTTTTTGTTGCAACCCTTTATTGCTTAAATAGTTGTTTTTCCAAGCCACATACAAAGTGAATGCCCCTGTAATTACAGCCACTAAATCGTTAGTGATTTTGTCATCAATCGTTTGGTATCCCACAAGATTTAAAACACTATTTATCACAGCAATTACTAGTACGACATAGCGACTAATTGAAGCCGTATCAAAAGTTTTCATGTTATCACCTCTTTTCAAATAAAAAAGTGACCGTATATACGATCACTTCCCTGCAAATTTAAATAGTAATGCAATCGCACCAGCGATAAGCGAACCAATAACTGTTGTTCCCATCCAAAATACAAGTCTATCTAATCGATCCACACGCAAATGAGCACTCTTAGCTGACTGTTGCGCTTCAATGGCTAGCTCCCTCACATTTCCCAGACCATCGATTTTTGTTTCTACCCTTGTAAGTCCTATAATTACTTTTGTGAAATCATCGTGATTCTCGTGTTCTGGCAATCTTCTCACCTCTTTCCCAAAATAAAAAGAGAGACAGTTATGTCCCCCTTTTGTTATACAAGCCGTATGTTGTTCAGTTTTAATTTGTTTTTATAATAAAACTACTAATTGATAAAATGCTATCCATAAAACTATTGAGAATAAGCCACCCCAAAATAACCCTACAAAGAAATTAACGTCTTTTCCCATAATATATACCCTCTTATATCTATGTGTATTTTCCAATAGAATATAATATCATTGTGTACTAACGGTGTAGTACTTGTGTTTTTTTAATATATTTCTACCTGCTTATCAGAAAATAAAAAAGCCCACTATTGTGCGCTATCAATTAAATCTGCTCTTCCATTGTCAGTTAGGTATTTATCGATGCGCTCTTTGTACGCCTTCATTTTTGAAATGATATATGCATACGTAAAAACTTCATCGATTACTCGTTGTGCCATGTATTCTGCCATTCTGTATCTACTCCTTTTTATTCGATACCTGCAATAATCATTTCATCCATTGCTTTCTGCATTAGTTCCATCTGCTTTTTAAGTATTTCTAATTCCGATGGTTCTTCTGGTTGCGGTTCAACGGGCTCTGGCTCAACTGTTTTCACCCACTTACCATCTTTGAATACAGGTTCGTACCCTAACCACGGGCAAACCTCTAAAGTACAATTTTCAGGAATGTCAGGTTCATATCCAATCACAACATCTTCCTGGTATGGTACTCTAATAGGTTCATATTCTACATTTGCCATTACACAATCAGGACAATCGTACTTGCTAATTGGTTCTTCTGCATCCTCTTGATCAGGCACATAAGTACCATCTTGAATAGATTGATGAAGTTCGCATAGTTTCTCTTCCGTTACAATTTCTTTTAATTCTTCTCGGTAGAAGGTTTGTTTCTCGTAAATTGGCTTCTCTTCTAAGCGAATCATTTCAGTGAATTTGCCGTTTTCGTCATAACAGTATCCGTATGCCATAATGCTTCCTCCTTATTGATGTATTTCAGAGTAATCTAATACAGTGTAATTCCCTACCAAATTACCTTTATCGTCATGCAAGTCATACTCCCTAATGCCGTTTCGTGACACAGAATAATATAACGCATATAAAATGTTATCTGCTGAAGGGTTATTACTCCAATTGACTAATTCTCCTTCCACGTAAGACTCGAAAGCGGGGCTTTTTTCTCCAGAAACATCTACCAACGCATACGTACTCTCATCTCCTACACATGAAAATTTCAAATGGGTTACTCTATTACTGTCCCCACCAGGTAAATCCTTATTTGAATTATAGATTCCTTCTAAAACCTCACTTAAAACCTTAAAAGATAGAGCAATTCTAGTTACTTCTTCCACAATAATTTCAATACATTCCCAAATATACTTACTATCCATAATAAATTTATCACCTTTAGATACATTCATTTATAAAACATCTCCTTCTATATTTATTTAATCTAAACACTATTAATCTACTACGTACGTTAATACTATGTGATAGTCCTTACCCATAATAGCAGGGGTAATCGTCTGAAGTAGCACTTGACCAGTATCGCTAGGGATTGTCATTAGAGCAGGTGTCCCATCACTTGCATGTACTACTTGAGTTAACATCATAGTAGGTCGCATACCTGGTGGCAATGTAAATACATGTCCGTTAGTAGATCCTACCTTTCTTCTGATTGGTGCTCTTAAAGTTACTGTATTGCCTCGTCTGTCAGATATAACACCATAAGAAGTGATTAATTCAGCATCAGCTGTGACAGGAATAATAGCTCTATCGTCTTTTGCTTTTGTTACTAGATTTGTGTTTGTGGCGGTAACATTGAACGTGTTCGTTGCCTCAAGGTATTGGAATACCTGTTTATTATTCTTCCAGTCAAAAGCCTGGAACCCGCTTTGTTCTAGTAATAGTCCGCTTTGAACCTGACCGTCAATAATTCCTCGTAACGCTTTTGATGCTCCGGCTTTTACGTCGAAATTCAAACTGCCCGTCATCGTATCCCCTGTCTTTTTAACAAGGTTTGTATTGGATGTTATGCTAAACGTATCAGTATCTGCCCAGTAGTCCCATATAAATTTATTACCTGTAGGGTGTGTGGACTGCATAACCATTTTGTTATTATTCAGTTGAGCGCGTAATTTAAATTCGTAGTCATTACTACCTTTGAACACTAAGTTTCTTTCGTTGTTCATTGCAAGGTCGCCCGTCATTGTATCCCCGGCTTTTTTTAGGAGGTTGGTTTCAGAAGGAACATTTAGAACTCCCTCTTTAATAGTCGCAATCGTCCTGCCTGTCTTCTTATCAGTTATCCAAAAAACACCATCGCTAGCGACCGCCATATCAATTTCGCCAGTACTTGCAGTATTCTTCCAAGTTACTTTTGAACCATTCATCACAAGGGGACCAGTCATCGTACCGCCCGTTTTAGGTAGTGCGGCGTCTGCTTTAGCACCTGCGGCAATGATACCATCGATGTCTACACCTTCAAGCTTCTTCCCCGCTTCAATTGCCTTTTGGATAATAGTAAATTCATTTGTGGACTCAACCACTGTATCGCCTGAATATGATTGTTTAACAGTAAATACAAACGGTTCAGCATCTAGTTCCCTATCATCTTCAAAAATCCGAACTTGCGCGTACACATTTCCTACTGCGGCTAGAGTTTGTGTTTTTAATACAATTTGATATTTACCCTTTAAAGCATTAATTACTTGGCAATCTTGCTGGAATACCGTTGTTCCATCTGACTTCTTAAAAGTAATTCGAACCGCTTTTGCCTTACTTAAATCTAATTCCTGCCCTTCATTTGTTATATTTAATACAAATTTAGCGGAATTTCTATCACCTTGTGAAAAACGGAGCTCCTTTGTAGGTGTCGCATTTACTAAATCTACAGTGATTTCATGTGTTTTGAATGTCATCTAACCACTCCCTTATGCAAAATAAAAAAGACCAGCGCTTGCTGCTCCCTCTGTTTTCAATGATTTATTTTTCTTCTTCCGATTCTGAGACCGTCTTTTGCTGTTCTTGTGACGCATACGCTATTTGATCTATACAATCCTTGCAAATCTCTTGATATCCAATTCTTGTTGTATTTGCATTCACACCACAAATATCGCAAAACCTTTCTGCGGTTCTTATAAATAAATGAGAAGTATCTGCAAATATTTCAACTTTTGTGTTTGGCTTGATACCTGCTGTTTCCAACATATCTAGCGGTAATTGAAGTGTTCCCTCTTCGGTTACAGTTGCCAAAACACCTAAAAATTTATTCATAAAACTACTCCTTTTCAAATTAATACTTTAATGGAATCCAGCCATTATTATAGAAGTAAGGTCCGAATCCGTTATAACCGTGTCCTACCCATACTACTCCTTGTTGAGAACCAGGAGTGCTACCAAACGAGTTAAACTTAATTGCTGGCGTTTCAATTGGAGCTGTAAAATTAGTTCTTTTAGATGTAAACCAAAGCCCGTCTTGAGCCGTGATACCAATGTTACCTTGGGATGTTAAGCGAATATTACTTTCAGCCCCAGCATTATCTACATATCGATAGTAAACACCATCGTTATCCTTGTAGATACTACCAAAGTTCCTGCCATTACCATCACCTTGCCCCAGGACGATATAAGGATTTAAAGTTTTACTTTTCCTCTCATTTTCGAAGCCTATGACAAGTTTGTCTGTCCCTTGATTCACAAAGCGTAAGACTTGGTTTTCCATATGCAAATGTTCATTTGTATTGCTCGTTTTAATGGTCATACCCATTAGTAAACCAGCAATTAACCATTCAGCTTTTACTTTACCAACTAGATCAATTAAATCAGCTGTTATTTTTACTCTTTCTGCTGTTTGGTTAATAGTAGATATAATGTTATCTTTCTCAACTTTTGAACTTACAGATTCAGCTGTGACTTTCAACTCGCCTGTTAGCTTTTCTAGCTTTTGATTAACCGCTTGAGCGTTTAAAACAATCGATTGGTCTGTTTTTTCAATGCTCGTTTTCATAGCGATTAATTTATCGTTAAAATCGCTAGATGTGTCTTCTAATAGTTTTTCAAGTTCTTTTAAAGCATCTATATTAGCCTTATCATATAAAGAATCACGAATTTTATTGTATAACTTCTGTAACTCTTCTCTTGTATCCACAATTTCACAATAATCACCAAATATATATTTATCTTGCGATGGATTTTTGAAAGATTCATCACCAGCAATAGCTCGTGCTGCTAAAAATAATTGTGGAGTAAATCCTGTATCCTTGATTCGAATGACATCACCCTCATTGATTAACTCATGAGACATTCCGAATATACGTCCAATACTAGCTGCATCTACTTCATATGAAACGGAAGTATTCACACGTTTTGCCATTTCTGTTTTCATAAGAATCTTTAGGCGTTGTGGAGTCATATCTTGGTTTTCTGTTTCGGGACTATAAAAACCAAATTTATGTTGTCCTTTTTCATTCCAACGCTGATAAGCTTCGTCATCCACAAGATAAGGAACACCATCATTTATTTCTGAGATGGTAATGAATTCTCCACCTTCTTTTCTTACAAAACCCAATAAGGCGGTACAAATATTTTGGGAGTTTTCAATTCGTTTAATTCCTATTAAGTCTTTACCAAGAGTTATTTCTTTCCCTGTATATCGTCCTCGCCTTTTAACCATATCAACATAACGACCAACGATTTTAGAGCCTACAACTTCAGCACGGTATTGGATTTCCATTTCAAAAGAAGCGGCAATTTTTTTAAGTAAATCCAGCGGATCAGTAAATTCATCAATTGCCATTGAATGTGCACCATCATGTTCCGTTTTACCTACTTTCCACTTCGTCCCTTTAAGGGCTATTTCCATACACTCTTTCAATGTCTTACTTTCAATTTTTTGTGGGTCGATAATTCCCGCTTTAGCAAGTAGAATCCATTCACCAGATGCATAGGTAGTTAACGATCTACCATCAGAATCTTTTTCAACTTCTGTAATAACATAGGGAACAATTCGACCATCTCGCACTTCTTTTAACACTAGATTCTGCTGCATAAGTGTTATTGCATGTTTTGTGCCATCAAATACCTTAAACTCTAATGTATCGATATTATTTTTGATTTCCCAATGCCTTTTATCATCACGGTAATCTTTTGGTTGTATAACTGAAACGATTTGACTTGTTTTAAAGTCAACAATGTGTAAGTCTCCACTTGGTGCCCTCATCTATATCGCTCCCTATACATCACTTCAACTATTCCTACATCGGCTGGACGTACTATCATTTCATTTTTCCCCCGCTTTACAACAGGGAATGAACTGAATATATCTTTTAATGCAATTGCATCAGTTCCATTGACTGTAACCAATGAACGTTCTGTATCTATTTGCACTTTGTCTCCCACATCGAAAATATAAGGAGTTTCATCTATTTCTAAAGTATTAATACGCCAGAATTTAACGTCCTTGATTTGACAAACATTAACTGGATTATACTCTCCAAAGGCTACACAGCCCACAACAACATATTTCGGTTCTCTGGTAGTGTTTGGATTCCAATTACCTACGTCATACCATTCGTGTACAAAACTTGCTCCATCTTGTTCCGTACCCTCAATATATTTAGCACAATAGACTCTCCAGTGATTTCCTCTACGAGCAATGGCAAAGTGTCCTGAAAATTGATTGAATGTATCCATGTAATGTCCCGTTTCATTCGATAGGAGTTGTTCATTATTCCCCTCACTTCCTACAACAGAATGAGCTAACGTGATTTCATGACTCATATATTCATCACTCATATCTACCTGACAAATAATGTTGTAGTTCGCATCCAAAACCATCGCAATAGTTTTACCCATCTGATCATATTTCGTAGATTGTAAGGCAAACTGGACATCCATTTTGAAGTCTGTGATTTTCTTACCTGCCTTCGGAATTTCTTTCATTACAAAAGGTCCACGCCACTTGAACGGCTCCATCGTGCCATAATTCGAAGCTTTAAAAGCTTTCCCACCTATAACTTCCATAGAACCTCTTGCAAGGAATTTCTCTAACTGCCCCCCGAAAGTAGTCCACCCATTTAAACTAGAGCAATCATCGTTAATAAGCCTCTCATCTTCTTGTACAATTTTAGATTTGTGCCCAATAGGATATCCAATCCTAAAGTAATCATCATCATTCCATACATCAAGAAACGGGCTTTGTGCCCCTATAGTGATATTTATAATAGGATTGGACTCCACAGATCCCTTATTATACATTTCAGCTCTTAACTTACCAGCCTGATCAATTGCCATCATTTTCTTTTGTACAGGTCCTAATTTATACGGCATTGGACAAATAAATTGAATCGTACCTATTCCAAGGGTTACAAATTCATCTAAATCAAAACTATCATCCACAACAGCTAAATATGTTCTATCGGGCCTTACATCAAATACTAGTTCAGCTTCTTTTTCTGTAATAAGCCAATCGGCTATTTCCTCTTTTAATGTTTCTAAATCCGCTCCATCAGGAACGATAATTCCAACAGGTACAGGAAGCGGACGAGGTTCAGTATCCGTACTTAATAATCTTGCACCTGGATACCCAGGAGTAGTTAAGAAATTACGCTTCAAAGGCGCCCACGTTGGTGGACTCCATCCTTTCTTTACTTGAATATAATCATTACGTATATTGTTAAATTTAAAAGAGCTCATTTTCACACCTCATTTCTTTATAAAATAAAAGAAACCCAAACCTAAAAGGCTGAGTTTCTTTGTTCTTCTCTTTCTTGATACTCTTTCGTATATCGATAAGTGCCACGAGCCACATCTCTTCCTTCTAAAACAACCGGTACTTCAATGACTATATCCCTACCTCGCGTTGGTAAGGATGCTGAATTTTCTATTCTGTTATCTTTTACTGAAAATGAAGCATCAATAGAATTAATTTTGTTATTACTACTTGAAACATCTAGCATTGCTTTTTTTACTATCACTTCTAAGTCTTCTAAAGCCCCTACAAACTCAGGTCGTTTTTCACCTACCCCAATAATTTGCGGACCAGTGAAGATACCGCCTTTATCAAACCAATCAACACTTAAAGATGGTACAGATGGTGGATTTAAGCTAAAGTTTCCTGACATTGAAAAGCGTGGTAGTTTAGGTAATTTAATCTCTGGCATTTTAAAATCTAATTTCTTAAAGAAACCTGTTATGTCGTCTAAAATTCCTTTAATGCGGTTTTTGACTTCTCCCATTTCACGTTCCACATCGCTTTTCATTTCTTTTATTTTTTGACCTGGCCACTTTCTAATTTCTTCCCATTTATTTTTAGTATCATTTTTCATTTCTTCCCACTTATTAGATGCGATTTTTCCGATCAAATCTGTTGTTCTACCAAAATCATTTTTAAAAACTTCCCATTTTGATAGTACTTCACCTGTTTGCCAATTAACCTTATCTACATGCTCAGTAGCTTGTTTTTGTGCTTCATTAACCACCTTTTGATGCATATCTTCAGCCTTTTTCACTGTTTCGTTTTTTTGTCTTTCTGCTTCACCAATTAGCTTTGTTGCTTGATCGGCTGATATCGTTCCTGTCTCATCACGTTGCCTTATAATTTCAGCGATAGTTTTGTTATATTGATCGTTTGCTTCTTTTACAACCTCATTTTTTTGTTTAACGGAATTTGCAACTGTTTCTGCAGCTTGTTGAGCTGTTATCTGACTTGATTGCATCTTCATACGCTCTAAGATTACTTTTTGCTCCATTTCATTTGCAGACATATGTTCAACAGCTTTTAGTGTCATTTGCTCTTGGATGCCATTAATTTCTTGTCTTTCAGCATCAGTTATCGCACGTTTTTCTTCTTTAGCCGTATTCATTATCTCGACAATTCGATTTTTACCATTTGTAATAACCTCTTGTTGTTGTTGTTGATTCGTTTGCATTTTCGTTATAATCTCTGCTTCCTCAGCATCGGTTATAGCAGCACTTGAATCAAAGAATGCCTGCATAGTTGATAACTGAGCAGCATGATCCTCTTGCATTGCTACAAGTACCTGGTCACCCATTTGAGAAATTGTATTTACAATTCCATTAGCCATTTCTGTTGTTACAGTTTGACCACTCCAAGACATTTGATTTAAGGATACTGTAGCCTGTTCATTTAAATTCAAAAATCCACCTACAGCTTTTTCCGTTGATTCGGAAACCTTATCCCCAAATATTTCAACCTCAAGTGATGATTCCTTAAAGTGATTGTATAAAGCAATTCCTCCAGCTGTTAACCCTGCAATAGCTGCAATAGCCAATCCAATTGGACCTGTCATAACAGCTAACGCTCCACCAAATACAGCGGCGGCTCCACCTGCTCCTGCAATCGCTCCTGACAATGCAATAAATCCGGGGGCTAGGGCGGCTATAGCCCCAATTATTACACCGAGCGCTATACTAATAGCTGCAATTGTGGATGCTAGTTTTGGATTTTCTGCAGCCCATGATGCAATTGAGCTAATAACATCGGCAATTACTAATAACAATGGTTCCATAGCTGTTTTTAGTTCTACCATGGCTTGTTGCATCTTTACAGCTGGTGTTTGATCTAATTGTTTAACGGATTCATTTAACGAATCTTGATTTTCTTTGAAATCCACAACTTTATCTTTAGCGTTTATTAAGGTGTTGGTGATGTTTTGCCCTTGATCTTCGTACATTGTCCCGAAAATTTGGGCACCTATTAAATTCTTCTGCGTTGCATCTTCTACACCATCTAATGCAATTGCAATTTCTGTCATTGCCTGGGAACCGCCTTTACCACCTTCAGCTACAGCTTTACCCCATTTTTGCATTTGTTCAGTAGAAATTTTTGTACCTTTAAGTAAATCTTGAAGTGCTTTTGGTACTTCTTGACCAAATTCAGCTACTCGAATACGCCCTTCTTTTAAACCATCTAAGAGATTATCGATATTCCAGGTTCCTGTATCAATACCTGCTTCCATAATAGCTTGGACTTCTTCAGCATTATAACCAGCACGAGTTAGCTGCCCTCCATATTCAGCTATAATATCTAGCTGTTCTGGTGGAAAGCCTATTTTCAATAACCTGTTTACTAATCCAAGAGCGCTCTCACTTGATATTCCTAGTTCATTACCAATTTCATGTGTTTCTTGAATTAATTCTGTAAAATCTATATTTCCATAAGCCGCTGAAATTGCAGCTGCTCCTTTTACAATAGCTGCATTCGTTTCATCACTTATGCCCTTATTCAGAGCCCATTGCCTACGAACACCTTCCAAAGCTGCTTCTGCATCTACACCATATGTTTCTACCCCTCTAATTGCATCCTTTACGGATTGCTTAGAAGCTTCTGGTACTTCCATAGAAATTTCTATTTTAGTGTTTAAACTCGATACATCTAATGCTTGTTTAATAGCTTCAGCAATTCCCCCACCAGCCATTAATGCTCCTGCAACATTTTCAAGTCCTACTCCAAATTCATCTACAGCTTTTTCCGCGTTATGAGCTTCTCGAGTAATCTCATCTAACTCTTTTGTTATTTGATCTAAATTAGCCCCATCATGAATTGTTCTTAATGTAGCTTTAAACTTTTCTAAATCACCATTACTGCCTAGCACTTTACGACCAATAAGCTCAATTGCTTTTCCTAATTGTTCTGAAGTCGCTGTGCCATTTCGGATAGCGGATGTTAAATCGGATCCAAGTATAGTTGAAAATTCCTCAACGTTTCTTCCCGATATAGCAAAAATAGCATTTAATTCACGGGTAGATTTTTCTACCTTAGATTCTTCTTCTGCCGCTTCTTTTAGTTCATTTTGTATTTTCCCTATAGCTTCTTCAAGTTGAGACGATGATGCAGTACCTTGCCGTATCGCTGATGTTAACCGACTCCCTATAGCTTCTTCAAATTTATCTATACTAGAGCCCGTTGTATGTAAAATTGTATTTAATTGTTGAGTTGCATGTGCTACCTTTTCTTGTTCATCTTTCATGCCTTTTAATTTACTTTGTAAGCCTTGTAATGAACCTTCCGTGTATTCAATTTCACGGCGAAATGATCGATACTGTTCTTCTCCAATATCTCCACGTTCGAATTGAGCTTGCACTTGTTGTTCCGCTGCTTTTAATTGATTTAACTTGTTGGTTGTTGCTTCCACACGTTGCGTTAACAATTGTTGCTTTTGCGCCAACGCTTCCACATTACCTGGATTAAATTTTAATAATCGCTCTACATCTTTAAGTTCTTTCGCCAAATCATTACTACGCTTATTTACATCCTTTAAGGCATTTTGAAGACCGGTAGTTTCTCCGCCAATTTCAATCGTAATCCCTTTAATTCTTCCTGCCATTTTCTCACCCCTTTCTTAGAATGAATCGAAGTCTTTTTGATTTGCTTTTCTAACTTCATTTTCTTTTTTCTTATTCATATCAAGCACCGTTTGAATATAATCTAAACAGTTTCCGATAGTCATAACTTCCAAATCATCAATGGTTAAATTCACCCTATGACAAAGAACAAGAAATGTATCAAACGATATTCTTTCATCACTTGAACTTCCTTGTTCCTCTTCTTCATTCTTTATTTTTTTTTTGAGGTTTTCAGTGATCTTATAATTAAATCTTGTAATTCAACAACAATATCGCATACTGGAAATTCACTAAATGAATCTAACCATGAAAGAGGATCGGAAATATCCTTGTCAGCTGTTTTAGCATAAACCCAAGCCAAGTTATAAATAATATCAAAATCCATATCTTTTAATTGTGCTTTATTAGGAATATTTCCACCTGTAAACAAGGGCATAAATGCCTGTAAACCAAACATATCAGCAAACATATCCCGTCCAAACTGCGCTTTGTATCGAATTCCTGTTGCACCAGTAGTTTTCATAGGAACTTCTTTACCATCTATTACAATTATCTTTTCCACCTGAATATCCCCCTTACATCATTATTTTTTGGTATAGACTGCTGTGTACCAACCATCATAAATGGCTGCTGTTGTTTTAGAAGCTGTTTTCGTTTTAACTAATGGTTTTCCGTTAATATGAATCGGACTAGCAACAAACTTTAATTCATTTACGTTTGGCTCTGCCGAACTACCTTTTGTTTTCGATGAAATTGTTGGACGGCTTGCTGTACAGCTATACATAACATGTCTAACTGCTTTTTCATCTCCATCGAACTCAAATAATATTGCAAATGGTTTTCCTTTTGCGTTTGCAACCTCATGTAATACACCATCAGTTTCATCTAATTGCTCCCCTAATACATCAATGGCAAATTGCTCTGGGATAATAGCAATTGATAAAGTTCCCTCATAACCTTGGTTATTATCAGAAGAATAATAAACCATATCGTCAGCATTAAATTCTGTTAGTTCACCTTTTGGCTCAGTTGTTAACTCGACAGCTCCGGGCATTCGAATTGGAACTCCAAATTTAACCGCACCATTTGTTGTATCTAATGATGCATAATGGACATTTTTTAAACCGAAAGTAACTTTGTTCATTTATATCGACCTCGTTTCATATATTTTTTGATACATTTTTTCAGATTCAATAAAAGTCCCATACGAATCATAAGGAATCTCATGATCGTCCAGGACTCTTTCCAGTTTTGCTTCCGCAACTAAATCTTTTTTAATTGTGTAAAGCTCTATATTTAAATCATTTATCTTATGATAAACCTTGTTATCAGCCATTAAATTTGCTGATCCGTCCACAAGAAAACAAATATACGGTGGATCTGGTACAGGATTACCTGGCGTTGGTGTAAAATGCGAATAAGCCACAGGGTAACCTGTAGCTTCAAGTATTTTTGTTAATTCACCTAATGTCATCTTTGAATCGCCCTTTCAATACGTTTTGGCAATTCGTCAATTACATACTCTTCAACTGGACGAATATGCTCTTGCCCTGGGACACGTCCGCCACCAACTTTTGCATGTCCGTTTTCTAAGAGATGCGTTAATTGTCCTTTTGTATTATGAAGAACAATGCCCTTACCTTCTTTTTTCTTACGCCACCCTTTACGATAACCACCAGTTTTTTTAGGACTATCTTGCTTTAATTTGTCTATAGCAACATCAGCAACTTCTTCTTGAGCCTCAATTAGTTCCTCTTCCACAACATCGGCATACCTTTGCATTTCTTTAGCGATTTCATTCGCTAAATTATTGATATTAGTCACCAGACTTCACCTCACAATAAAGCTCAATCTTTTCATCATCTCTTTCATATGTGCGGTAAATACTATATTCTTTTTCACGGTATTTTACTTTTTGTTCCTCTTGGTAATCCAATGTATAAACAATTAATACACATTTAGGCTTAAAACCATTTTGACCAGCCTTGAAAAACTCATCTTGAGAAACACTTTTTCTCTCGCAAAATACTTGTCTTGTAAAGTCTTCTGAGATTTCTATTTGATTCAATTCATCTTTACTAGTCGTTACAATTGGAAAATACAAAATATCATTCACTTGTAATCACCTGCTAATGTTAGGTGGTTTTTCAACATGTTATAAGATGTTTTGAAACGCTCGGATTCCCTGGCATCAGAAGTGAATTCTGCTTTACAATATGTTTTTATTGCACGTTTAATCAATGGATCTATATCATCATTTGCTTTATTTGAAGAAACGCCCGACAACATTAAATCGTGTCGAGCTTCTTCAATTAAATCAGATATATCATTATCTAAGGCATTGTGAGATACACGTAAGGTAGTTTTAACATCATCCAAAAGCATAATTACTCACCTCGTAATGATTGTTCCGCTTCCACAGCTTCATCTTTCCCTTGAATCTTGTCACCATTGGATAATTCATACCAACCACCACCAGCATGTTTAGGAAATTTAGAAGGTTTTTGATTCTCTTGTAAAAATCCTTTTTCAATTAAAAAGGCAATACGTCCAGAATCATTTGATTCGTACATATCACCTTGTGAATATCCAATATTAGTTTCTTTATCAATGAAAGCATTTAAAACTAAAAGCTCCATCGAATCACTCCTTTATTAAACTGCTTTAGCTTTTTTCAGAACAACTAGAGAGTTTTTGTCTACAACCTTACCATCCACAATCATAATTGCTTTTGTAACAAGATCATCAGTTTCATTGTCTTCATACTTTTTAACACCCATTTGGTAGTTAGTATTCAGAACATAATCTTTGTAATTAAATAAGAAAGCAAATGGAGTTCCTTCAGTAGCCGTTGCAAAACTATCAACATAGTTACATAAAACAACTGGTCGTCCTAATAAAATACGCTCTGGTTTACCAGCAATACCATAATTAGTACGTGCAATTGGTTGTCCTGAAGTATCTACCATAGCTGCATATTCCATAAATGTTTTTTTGGTCATTGTCCAAACTGCACTTGCTTCATATTCGAGAGGTAACGCTGCTTCTGCATCCGTTAATGTTTTATAACTAATTTTCGCTACATCTAAAGCCTGTCCAGTAACAGGAGTTTCTGATAAAATCCCTTTTGGTTTTCCTGTTCCATCACCATTAACAATTGATTGTTCAATCGCTTTTGTCATAGCTTCCACAATGTTATTGATTAACGTTGTTTCAAATACAGCTAGAGACATAGTATCTACTTCAAGAGAAACGGCTACTGCACAACGTAATTTATGGTAGTTAAAAGTAATGCTTCCAGTAGTTTTCTTTTGCTTATCGCTTCCAGCACTTTCAGCTACCCATGTAGCAATTGGTTTAACTGATGACGTTGGTACAGTCACTCCACCTTTAATGGCTGTACGAGTAACTAATGGTAGAATCATTCCTACAGCTTCGATTTTTTCCACAATCTTATCTAACACAGTTTGTGGAATAACAGAGCCAACATCACCTGTTTTTGTAACAGCACTTGCACGTAACTCATTTGGAATATTTTCACCTTTTAATACGTAATTCATGAAAGCATTACGATATTCCAGTGAATCTGTACCGAATTCTCGTTGCTCATCCCCTGGATTTGCATTAAATGTTTCAACTTTATGAGTACCAGCTGCATTACCATCATTAATTGAGCGAGCATCTGCTAAAAGTTGCTCACGTTTTTCAATTGCTGCTAACTGTTCATTAATTTCTCGTAATTCTTTTTCGATATCATTTAAATTATCGATAGATCGAGTTTCGTCACCTAGCAATTCACTAATTTCAGATTTACGTCTTAGTAATTGTTCTTTATTCATTTTAAGTTTCCACCTTTTTTATAATAATGTTTGTAAATAAAGTCTCTTTCGCTTTTCCGAGCGGTTTCTTTCTTCTGTCAAATGTTTATATGGGTCATATCCCCTAGCACTTACCTCTGAATCTGGATAAGCTGGAAAAGCTACGGCACTTACTTCCAATAACTTTGCCTTCGTAACAGTTCGTAGCATGAGATCATCATCTGGTTCTTCAATATCCTGATTAATCATGCTAAATCCAAAGGAAACACCATCCACATCACCGCGTTTAATAGATTCATAAGTGTCATTACCTAAAGTTGTATTAGGTAAATCCAATTCAAAACGCAAACCAACTGCATCCTCGCTTAAACGCAAAGTATTATTTTTAGTTCTTCCTAAAACCTTTGATGTATCATGAGACCATAAAAAACGTTGGTCATCATTTTGCAATGACTCTGTAAAGGCTCCGTTTTTGAATTGCTCACGGAACTTACGGTAATAACCCATTACTAAAGATTTCTTTTCCCACTTTACAGCGTAACCAGTTAGAGTTCGATTACCGTTGTCATCTTCCCTAATTTCAATCTTCTGCGTTACTATTTCCCTCGTTTCCGTTTTGTCCATTCTTCTCACCTCCTTTACCAGTAACATTGCCACCCTTAACTAAAGCTGTATCTAATCGACGAATTGGTTTATCCCCACCTTCAATCGGGCCCAATGAAAGAATAGAACGCCATTCATTTGGTAACATCGCTCCCCTATCAACCATTTGAACTAAACTCATTTTTGTTGACATAGAAGCGTATTGAAGGCTTGCCGCTTCAAAGATTATCTTGTTACCAAATCCACGTTCACGACGTGAAAAAAGCTTCCTGGTAAATTCTCCAGCAAGCTGCATCGCCAATGGCTCAATTGAAGATTCATAGTATGCATTCCATTCATCTTCTGAATATTTACTTTGAATAATGTTTTCGTTTGTATTAAAGAAATTGTATATTCTTTGGGTAGTTTCTTGCATTTGTTTAGAATCTGGAACAAACGCTTCTGGTTTTACCTGTTCCAAATCATAACGTGGATCAGATGAAGCCGCCCCACCATTAACACTATCAATACTCATATAATTCTTAACAAACTTTTGAATTTGAGCATCAACATCTTCTTCTTTTAATACTGCTTTAAATTTAAGTATCCATTTAATAACTGCACTATTCTTAATCGCTTTAACAATGCCTTGATCTGTTGTGTTAATGACTTCCATTAATGAAGAAAGAGCTTTACCTGGATGCTCTCCAAAGAAATCATCATCATTAAAGTCTTGCCGCAAATGAATAATATCCGCATAAGGAATAGTCATACGATTACCGTTTTTAAAGTAGAACGTCAAAAATATATCGCCAGAAGTATTTTGCACAACTTCAATAGATACACAAGGAATCGGATAAATTTCAGTGACATATCCTAATTCATCTCGCTTAATATACGCAAATGCATTGTTATTTAACTCTAATTGAGTTGCCAACTTTTCTTGCATAACCTGCCCAGTCATTAATGGATTAGGCTCTTCTAAAACAAACCGTAAATACGCATCTGGATTGACCTTAAATTCATTTGCATTTTCCCTAATATGTTTTGCAATTAATTTACCAACCGCCTTAGCCTTAGGACGAATACAAGCGCGGACAATATCACTTTTATAAAGTTGACCGTCCCAGGAATAAAAACCGCCACCATCATCATTGACCATTTCAAATCGAGTTGTGGAAGGTGGTTGTTTCTTACCGAATATTTTTTCGAACAATCCCAATTTATCACCCCCTTTAAATCATATTTAGATAATCATTCTTCTTTTCTTGCAAGACTACATAAGCATCTAAAAGAGCTGCCGTACCATCAATACGGCGGCGCTGATTATTAGTTTTATTGGGTTGTATATTAAGGTTTTTATCCACATCAATTGCTGTATTTGATAAACACCATTTATCAACTGGATTATTGTTATAAATAATTCTCTTGGCTTCCAAATCTGCGCCTAAAAGTTTCATCGGCATTGATAATGTTTGCTTACCTTGTGCTACAGGTACCAGTGCTTCTTTACCGAAATATCCTTGCATTTCCTCAACCCAATATTTTGCGGACCATCTATCATAACCAATCCAAGGAAGATAGATTCCATATTCATCCCTTACTTCTAAAAACCACTCAGTAACAAATTTAGCATGAACACTATTACCTGGAGTTGTTCTTAAAAGACCAGCTTCATGCCATAAATCATATGGTATCTTATCTTCTTTTGAACGTTGCTCTAATAATTCCTCAGGTAACCAATACATTTGTAAAACATACACATTTATATCATTTGGAAGCATAAAAATAACCTTTGCTGCGGTTAAATCGGTCGTTTCTGACAAGTCAGTTCCACCTATACCATAGTTAGGTTTTAATTCCATCACATCAAATGTTTGTTTATTATTCAATTGTTCAAATGTTAACCAGGCTTCACTTGAAGTTTCTCGGATATTAAAATCTTTTGTTAGTAAATTTTTAACAAGTAAAGGGTTAGCTTGCGCTTTTTTCACCTTTGTTTCCAGGTTATCGATTTTTTTAATTGTGCCTAAACCTGGATTAGCTTTCTTCCAAGATTTTGGGTCCGTCCATTCTTTACGATTGTCTAATTCATAAATAATTGGTAAAAATGTTGGGTCTGTATATTCTTTTTCATCATCAAGGCTCAATAAAAACCTTTCAGATTCTTCATATTTCATATCATAAACAGATTCTCGGACCGTTCCTGCTGTCGTGATCATGAGGATGAGGGGCTGTTCCCGCGCTGATGTGCCATCCACAATAACATCATAAAGATTCTTATCTTTCCAAGCATGGATTTCATCAAGGGACGCTCCATGAACATTTAAACCATCTAAAGTATCACTATCACTTCCAACGGGCTGAAAAGTACTGTCATTAAAATCTGCATTTAATTCTTTTACTAATGCTTTAATACGTTTTGAAAGAACTGGCGATTTCTTTACCATTCGCTTTGCTTCAGACCAAACAATTTTCGCCTGTTTTTCTTTTGTTGCTACAGCATAAACTTCGGCTCCACCTTCTCCATCAGCTACTTGTAAATACAAACAAATACCTGATGATAATGTAGACTTCCCGTTTTTACGAGCAACGACCAAAAAGGCTTCACGATATTTACGTGTGCCTTCAATTTTGTGAATAAATCCAAATAAAGCGGCAATAAAAGCCTTTTGCCATAGCTCCAGGTCAATTGGTTTACCAGCCCATTTTCCTTTGGAATGCTTACAGAAATTTTCAATGAATTCTATAGCATGATTCGCCCTTTTAGGACTATATTCATATACAGATTCTTGATCATAAATATCATCTACAAGCTTTTTGTATATTCTTCTAACCTTATATCCTACAACTTCCTCACCAGATTCAATTTTGCTATGATATTCGATTATAGGATTATAAGAAATCGGATATTTTTTACGAAGCTTCATTTGTTATCCACGAATTCTTCAAATCCATCATCTCCATCATCTTTTACAGTTAATCCTTCCTTTGGAAGAAGATTAAACAGCTTTTCGTATGCTGAGGTGTATCTATTAATCATAGTGTTGTAGGATTTTTGCGCTGGATTTTCCACAATCATCTTCTGAGATCCATTTACAAATTCGTAAGTCGGACCTTTCTCTTTAATTGCTTCCTCTAATATTTCCAAAGTTACAGTCATAAAAGCAACTCTCTCAATAAGCTTTTGTGCAACTTGTTTTTTATCTTCCTGTAAATATTGAAAAATATTAGCATATCTTTGTATTTCTTCTTTAATTAATTCATCTTGTTTTTTCTTGCTTAATTTAACCATAATTTTTGATACCCCCCTCATACGAAAATGACCCATTTATTTTTTGAAGCCCCCCCTCTCGGTCCCCTATAGAGACCAATTTTTATTTTTTAATGGGGGGGATTGTTTCTTTTTGTTTTTGATTGTTTTCTTCTAATAAACTATGGATTAATTTTTCTATTACACTTTCGCTAGCTTCCTTCATTTGATTTAATGTTGAATTACTAACTACTTTATCTAATTCTTTTTCTAATTCTTTTAAGGAATCATTACCCTTAGTAAGTGCTTCCTCACCTAACCCTTGAACGAATGCACCAAGAATAATTGCTATCTCAAGTTTAGTTAGTTCCATCTCTATCCCTCCTAATCAAATCACCATTCGCATCAAACATTACATCTTCTCTAATCAATACTGAATTACCAAATGTCTTTGTATTATGACAAGGCAAGCATAAGTATTGTAGGTTATCATGGTTCAATGTTATATCTGGATTGTTTATAGTATCTGGCGTTATCTCAACGATATGGTCAACAATATATCCTGGTTCTTCTTTGCAATGCTCACACATACCATCCAGTGTTGTAGCTATGTATGATGCTCTACACTTCTTCCATGCTGTTGATTTATAAAAGTGTTTTGCATATTCCTTAGCCATCTATCTATCCTCACTCCTTATCTTTATTCAAAATAAAAAAGCATCCACTACATGAACGCTTCGTGTTATTATATTTAAGCTATATTAATTCAGATTGCAGGTGAAACGAATGGAAAATAAACAACCTGAACAAAAGTACGATCTAAGCAAGACATACACGTACAAAGAGCATCCCGATAGAATTAGCGGGCGATGTGACAATTGCGGCAACACCGCATTCAAGAGTTCCGTTAAAGATTTCATCTATTTGAGAGAATGCCGTCAGTGTGGTATGAAGAAAAGCATATAGCCCTATTAGGGCTTTTTTCTTTGCATAATAAAAAGCACTCCATACGGAATGCTTTAATCTTTACTTTTTAATAAATAAAATCAATAGTATTAAAGGTAAACAAAATACAATAAATCTTTGAAACCTTTCTTGCCACACATATCTTCTTATTTCATCTTTATATTTCTCTTCATGATCAGGTTTGCATGTCATGTAATCAATACTAATATGATTTTCTTTTTCCAAAATTAACTTTTCATACTCTCGATGAAGTTCCTTTAATTTCAGTTGATTAATTGAATTTGGATCAGCTTCTAATCGTTGTAGTTTATTTAATAACACATTTAATTGTTGATAGTTATTTTCAAAATTACTAGCACGCTCTTTGTAACTTTTAACCCCTAAAAACATAGTAAAAAATGTTAATGATAAAGAAGATATTAATAATACTTTTGGTATATCTCCTTTCCCATCAATAAACCATATAGATAGAATTAATACTACTACAGAATAGAAGTATGATGTTCTTTCAAAAAACTCATGCTTCTCTCTTAATCTAGCGGAAGCTTTTATTCTTGCTCTTCTAGTTAAATCAACTCTTCGCTTTAATTCATTAAATACATCCATGTTATTAACCGTTTTATCTTTCTGTTGGATGTGTAAAACTTGTTCATTAACCTTTTGTTCAGTACTCACTTAAACATCCCTCCACAACTAATCATAATGGAGTTGACAATGTTTGTCATCATTATATACATAATAAAAGAGCAACCATGCATCAGTTGCCCTTTCTTCAAAATTTATATAGATTTTTGCTTTAAATATTTTTCACCTTTCGAAGTAACCTTTGCATTTGAAAAATCAACTTCATAATACTGAAAATCGATACCGACAGCCAAATCATTATCATCTATCCATTCGCATAAATCTCTAAGTATTGTCTTATCGACTTCTAACTTATCAGCAGTTATATCTTTTTCACCAGCATTAATTGCCTCTAAGATTTGACAAATTATCTCTTTAACATCCACGATATCACCTCCTATTCTCATTATCAGATAGACGGTGATATCTTTCTAGTTTAATAAATCGACAACAATTGACAAATTTACACATCAATTATCTTTCGTCAATTTCTTATGTTATTACTATAATCGATATTTTCAATGGTTTGTATAATGAGAATTTACCTTAAATTAATGTTAAGTTTTACTAGTATATATATTACTTTAAAATACAGTTTAATCAAAATAGAAATTTGTATTTCATATAAAAAAGTGATTGAGTGATCCTGACTTTTTTCAAAATAATTTATAATGGAGATGGAAACCTAGCAGCCTCGAAGTGTGTTGAATTAGGAAAACTATTAATAACACCAGGGTCAAAACACTCCAGACCTACGGTAACCTTGTCTCCTGCATTTAAACGCAAAATTCCAGAGATACTTATAATAGCATTAAATGTGAAAAAAGATGGAAAAGCTTCAGTAACAGTTATTACAGGAATATTGTTTACGAGAATGTTTAATCTCGAATCTAGCTTCTCTGCATGATCAAGAACAACTATAATCATGCTTGCTAAAACAAAATATACTCCATTTTGTTTAGGAATGAATGTAGAGGTAATGGGATTATATTCATCATTTAAATCAAATACCTCAGATTCATAAGTAACCTGAGTAAAAACACCCTCACTATAGTTTTGATTATTTGATTTCACGGCTTTAAATGCAGATTGAGGCACTGGCCCTGGAATTCCTTGCGCTCCTGTTTCACCCGTTGGCCCAATATCACCTGTCGGTCCTGTTACTCCCGTTGGTCCCTGTATTCCTTGTATTCCTTGAGAGCCCGTTGGCCCAATATCACCTGTCGGTCCTGTTACTCCCGTTGAGCCTATTGAACCAGTAATTCCTTGAGAGCCTGTTGGTCCCTGTGGACCTTGCATTCCCGTGGATCCTGTAGGTCCCGGAACACCTTGTTCTCCTGTTGACCCTGTTGGGCCTGGGATTCCTTGTTCTCCTGGAATAGGAAAAGCACATGGATTGCAATTATTTTTATAATATGGATTCATTAATAATCATGCTCCTTTGTTTATCATATATGGTATATGTATGATGTACTTAAATTTTTCTCTTGTACACTTATACATAATTATCTAATTAGAAAACTTTAATATTGCTTTAGAATTAAGTTTTATCATTGCCTTGATAAACAAAAAAGAGTGCGTTTTTTGAATAAAGATTTATCCAAACACACTCTTATCATAATTTTATTCATGACATCATGTTTTTTATTAATGGCACATTTTCATTTCAAATCTACTGCATACTCAACCTTCCCTCTCATTTCAGCATGTTTATTATAGATATATTGCGGACTGTAATTTAGATGTTCAGCAACCTTTTCTAATGTCATACCTTCCACATACTTGAAATATGCAATTTTATGGTCTAAACCTCTGAATGTACGAATTAACTTTTTCAATTTATAAATGTCGTTCATCTTATGTGCTAATTCATATTCAATTGCTTCAATACGTTCTTCTACTTTCGCGCCTTCTGATTCAGCAGTTAAACGTACATCTTGCAAATCACCACTAATCCAGCGTTTTAATTCAGCTTTTGTTTTGTCTAAGTTGTACTCTAAGTATGCAATTCGTTCCTCTAATTTCTGATAGTCTTTCAGCCAGTCAAACAAATGATGATTCACCTACTTTCTTTTTGAAACCTACTATTTTACCAAACTATTCCTTTTAAATTTGCTATACTAATAATAAAAAACAACCAAGTGAGGATAAACTATGTCAAACAAACTTGATTCTAATTACCTTTTATTACACCTTGGGTTATACGATCCTATCGAATTTGACGAGACTGACGTTCGCACGCTAGTAGCAATGTTCAACGATCCTGAAAACCTTCAATTT
Source organism: Bacillus sp. SH5-2 (assembly GCF_008368905.1). Classification (NCBI taxonomy): domain Bacteria; kingdom Bacillati; phylum Bacillota; class Bacilli; order Caryophanales; family Bacillaceae; genus Bacillus; species Bacillus sp. SH5-2. Next base: position 488,772 of record NZ_QOSD01000020.1, on the reverse strand, counting down.
GATTGCTATTGTACCCAATGTAAAAAGGAATCTACTTTTAAATATTCCGAGATCAGAGGCTACACACGAGCCCTCAGTCCAAACACCTTTTCAGCTAAACATAAATTAAACCAGTATTCAGTACCTATTGATTTAATGTTTACATGCCAAAGGGATACCCTACATATTTACACATTCTCTTTCCGAATTACTGATAATAAAATAACAAAGATTGGACAATTCCCTTCTATTGCGTCTTTAGAAGTACATACTATAGACAAGTACCGTAAGATTCTAAGTGATGATTATCGCGATTTTTCTAAAGCCATCGGACTGTATTCTCATGGAATTGGTGCTGGTTCATTCGTCTACCTACGTAGAATTTTCGAAAACCTCATCCAAGAATGTAGAATTGAAGCACAAAACGATCCTTCATTTAACGATACCGATTTCCAAGGCTCCAAGATGGATGAAAAAATACTAATGTTAAAAACATATCTTCCAAGTTTTCTTGTTGAAAACAGAAAACTTTATGGGATTTTGAGCAAAGGAATACATGAATTAGACGAACAAACATGTCTAGAATTATTCCCTAATGTCAAGGTTGCGATTGAATTAATACTTGATGAAAAAATTCATCAACTTGAAAAGGAAAGTAAAATTCAATCAGCTAGAAAATTTATTGTAGCGACTGTTGAAAATTTTAAGAAATAAAACATCCGACCATCCTTTTTAGGATGGTTTTATCTTTACTTTCCATCCAAAAACTATAAATATCATAAAACACGTTTATTTTCCTTTCTAAGACGTTTTACCTTCCACATGATGAATTGCATTAGGAAATAAAAACATGTCAGTTTTTTCTTAATCTGATAAGCCGTTTTTTCGATAAAATAAAAATTATATTAATATCCAACCGCTAATCTATTAAAATTCTCTTCATTCTTTTCCTTATACATCCGTACTACGTCATCCCATGTAAATCCAGCGAATACAACGATTTTATAGAACAAATCCATGATTCCTAATAACGGACCCCTTGCACCAACATTATCCTTGTACTCTACTTTTCCTATTAGATAATTAACGTTCTTATCCATATGGAAGAATGCTTTATTAAATCCATGAATTTTACTTTCTGTAATTCGCACTCTATGCATTGTTTGTTCAACTTTAAAGTCCATTGCAACAGATAACCAGAAGTGAAGAATATCAATCATTTCTTCTAATAATGATTCTTTCGGCTTTTCAAATTTCGTTGACCACATCTTGAAAGCATTTGTAACGTTCCATGCTTCATTCACTTCATTTTTTAATGCGTAAGCTTTATTGAACATCGCATCATAGCGAAGATAATTCTTTTTATGTTTAACTTTGATATCATCATCAAGTGCCTTTTGCATTGTAAATAATTCTGTTAGATCCACTACAGTATTAGCCATTTTTAATTACATCCTTTCAATTTACAAGTGATATCCTGAGCCAAAGCCCAGGACAGTTATTTATTCAGCAACTTTTTCATCATCAACAATTTTCAACTGACCAGGAGCAACTTCCGTTGTTCCATCAGGATTAACTTTGTAATTTACACCTTCATGTGGTTCTTCATAGAACTCATCAATCGACATTTGAGAAGGCTCAAGAATGATATCAACATTTCCCCCAGCGAAAGGATAAAGCTGATTTACTACACCTTTTGCATCACGTTTTACATTTAATTTAATTGCTGTTTTCTTGCTATCTCGTTGAATATTAACAAACTCCGCACCGATTGGCTCAACTTCACTTTTCTCCACAGTTAGATGAACAATAGTACCTGGCATTTTTAATAATTCATCAGCATGTGGAAGTTCATCACTTAATACGTGGAACATTAAAACTTCCTTTTTATCGTCCTTTTGCATTTTCTTGAATAATACGTTCAAATTTACCTTTGTCATGGTTCGGGCTCCTTTTGTATTAGATTGATATTAGAACTAAAGTTTTCCTGTTATTTCTGTACGTTTCTAGCCTTAAAAAGTCTTTCAGCCGCTTTCAATCTTTGTTCTTCTGTCATAACTCGTAAATTCTTCATCGTTACTTGTTTTTCTTGAAGAATACCTTTAACGGCTGTTGGTCTTCCATCCTCTTCTTCTAAGGTTTGTAATTCACATAGATTACTAAGTTTTCGAATGTGTTTAGGAACAGTAGAGTAAACATTCCACTGACCTGTACTATAGTCAAAAACCAATGTAGTTTCTTGCTCTTCACGAGAATAAATCATTATTTATATGACTCCCTTCTTCAGATACTCACGAGCCATGTATAAGAAATGATGGTATATGTAATTGCCTGTTGTAGCCGGCTCAATAAAAACTGTTGAAAATCCATATCGCACTTCAAATGTTTTTAAGCTACCAAGTAATGCCTCTGGTTTGTATTGGCTTATATATTCGCCTTTCAAGATTTTTTGATAGCCTTTTAAATCTTCCACAAGTAGAACAAATGGATGTTTAGCAGCACGAATTAATTCATTTTCAAATCTTGTACGATCTTTAATTGATTGAACCAATTCATCTACACCATTTTTACGTTCTACTCCGGCACTTAAATAAATATCTCGTGTAATTCCCATTTCAGGATTCTTAGGAATTACAGCTGAATAATCGGCCGTATCAATTTTTCTAAGTCTAAATGGAACATTCTTTTTGCGAAAATAATCAAGTACATGTTGGTTTTTCTGTTCCCTTGTATCCACCATGATTTCTAATGTATCGAGAATTTCTTTTAACTCTTTTTCTGAATATCGATAATGAATTGCTGGCATTTATTTCACCTTCCTAAAATGCGACATTGCACGATTGAATATTTCCTGTGAAAGCTCGTCCGTTAATTTATTTTCATAGTTTGCTACTGATTCTTTTACATATAACCAGCCATTAAGTGAGAAATTTAACGTTAATTCCATAACCAACCTTGCAGCAGCTTCATCATGATTAAACCAATCATTTATTTTTGGATTCATGTCTTGTTCGACACCGATAAAAAAATTAATAATTTTATCTATCGTTTGTTTTACCGCATGATCTTGGTCTGAATAATTACCTTGCAAATATTTAATAATCCGTAGCTTGTATTCTTTAATAACTGATTCAATTTCAGGAGCAACCTTTTCATGGTTTTCAATATATAAATCATTCCCATCAAGAACGAGCTTCGCTCCCATTGATTGAACATCAGCACATATTTGTTTTGGATGCATATTACACCTCTTTTTCTAAAAGGGTTATCGAGGGTTATTAAGTTTTTTATTCAGTAACCCACTATAAAACCAATCGTATCAAGGGTTCAAGGTCACTTTGGGTTATCAGGGTTACTGAAGTTACCCGATTTTCTATTAAAGTCCTATATATATATTATTTTTTTATATATTTATTTTCTTATAGGCTGTTATAGGAAACTCAGTAACCTTAATAACCCATAAGCTATAAACCATTGATATAAAAACATTTATACGGGTTACTGAAAAAACAGTTTAGTAACCCTTCAGTAACCCAACATCAAATCTTTTTCCTATTTATAGGAGTTATGTTACTTTCTTCTTTTTTATCGTCTGTTGAAAATAAACTTGCACTAGCATGATTGTTTAATGTCATGCCTATAATAAAAGTTTTGTTTTTCGAACCTTTTTCTTTTTTGAATCCTCGAATTTCTAATTGACGATAAAAGGCACGATTTTTTAAATCCAATTCATTATTTTGATAACACCACTTTGTATAATTTTCGTATAGTAGCTTCGCTTCAATTCTCTCTGTAGGATGTACCGTACAATTCTCATCAATGAAAGGTGCCAATATATCCATGTCCTCACGATATTCTGCAGTCGCTGCCTTCACGGCTTCAGGGGCACGCAACCCTTCGGTCTGCCACTTCATGCAGCCTTCCACCGCCCAACGCAAAACGCCAGGCATTTCTTTTGCTAATTTATCTGGTAGATCATAATCAATCTTGTCTTTTGGGATTGTTACGGTAAACGGAATAAGCATAATCCTTCTCCAAATACCTTCATCGGAACCTTTAACAATTGGCTTATGGTTGGTAGTGAAGAATACTTTAAATTCAGGTGTAAACTCGAAATATTCCTGGCGTAAGAAACGAGCTGACATTTTCTCACCACCGGTGATTTGTTTAACCAGGGCTTCAGATAATTGTTGCCCTTCTTCACTCTCGACAGCTGATACAAAACGCGCTCCATCAAGTCGGGCTACATCGTTATTAATACCTGAATCATTTCTCTTTTTTAAGAAAGTGTCACTGTTCGTCTGTCTTCCATAATCACCAAGTAAATCTTGGATGATGTTAATAAAAGTAGATTTACCATTTCGTCCATTACCGAATAAGAAAAACATTACTTGCTCTTTTGTTACACCGGTTAATGAATAGCCAATAGCTTTCTGCAGATAGTTAATGAGTTCATGATCCGCTGCACCAGTATGTGTTTTAAAAATACTTTCTAAGAAAGCCTTCCAGTTTGGACATTCAGCATTTTTGTCATACTTGATTGGAGAAATCTTTGTTAATAACAAATCACGGTCATGCGGTAATAATTCACCGGTCTTTAAATCGATAACTCCGTTATCACAATTAAATAGAAAACTATGAGAGTCCAATTCTTTCTTTTTCACCGATACCATAGGTCTTACATCCAAGATGCTATTTATCCGTATGGACCGTCTTTCACATTTTTTTGCCCAATCATTTAACAACTTTGATTGATATTTATCTTCCGTAGCTTTCGCTTCTCCATATATAGCTCTAAATGTTTTTGCTGTGATAGCTTCAATTTGTCTCTTACTATCCTCATGCCAATGCCTACCGTTCCATATGAGCCATTCCAATTCATTGCAATAGCGAATATTTTCGCCATGATAATAAGCAATACGTTCTGCATTTCCTAACTCAGTTAAATGAAACTTTGGAGCTTCATCGATAATTTCCTCAGTATCTTCAATTGAGTTATCGGAAATATAAACTTCATACTTTTTCTCTTCAGGTGGTTCATAATCAGCTATTGTGGAAGGTGTTGAAAGAATCGCTGTATCGATTGTCATTTGTCCATATGTACGACCATCACTAGAATGTGGTCTATCCCACTTCTCACGAAGTAATGAAGACTCTCTAAACATTGAATCCATCTTTGTTGAATCTTTATCAGTCCAAAATGCTAAATGATTACATAAAGCCATATCAGTTGAAGAGTGATCACCGTTAATCAACATGCCCTGGAATAAATCTTTAATGGCTGCACCGCTTTTACTATCAAACATTCGCTCCCATAATTCGGCATTCGATAAACTAGTAATATCTTCTCGTTCAAATGAAGTAGTGCTTTGCTTCTTTTCAGGCTTTGGCTTCTCTTTCAAATACTTCTCAAATAAAACTTTTAATTTATCCGTTCTATCTTCCACAGGAACTTGATCTAAGCAATCACCGGTGAAAGTAAAGTACCGTCCATGTCTGTATACTTCCAATCCGATATCTACATTTTTCCGTCCTGTACCTGGTCCTTTTAATGGCAGCTTACCTTTTGCAATAATGTGGATACCATCACCACTTGGTGAATATTCCGTGTAACTATTTACAGTTTCAATAACATCCTCAGCTAAACTTGTAAGAGCACCTTCTTGGATACAATGGTCAATATCAATTCCAATGAATGGATCATCCTTTGAAAACATGAATCCAATCCCGTCATAATCTCCTTGTTCATAGAACTTTACGATTGTCGGAAACGTTGACCAGCTCCGTTTATTATTTGATTGAGCCATTTCCCCATTGATTTGATAAGGAACTTTTGTTTTCTTACCGTTTCTTACTTCTGACCGCCATAAGATCCAATGAGGAGTGTTTTTAAGCTCTGCCGGTATTTGATTAAATTTATATCTCATTTGATTTTCTCCCTTTGGAAAAGGGAGCCGTTAGTAGCTCCCTCCTATTTGAATCTTGTTAATTAATTTTTAGAATGGAATATCCTCATCTGAAACAGTAAATCCACTACTTGGAGCTGCTACTTCAGATACCTTAAAACCATTTACTTGTGGATACTTTTTACCGTTGTACTCACGCTCACCTACTACTAATCGCAATGGTTTATTTAAGAATGTATCAGCCCATTCTTTGTAGCTGCTAAATTGCATTCCATCTGGGAATTGTGCTGCCTTTGATGCTGCTTGGAATCGCCACATTGCTTTTTCAGTCACTGTAAAGTTATCAAATAAAATCTTTTGACCTTGGAATGGTTGTTCCACATCGCTACGAATCTCATAATCAACGATTACTCGGTTATTGCCTGACTCAGCTTGTTTTAATTCATAATTAACAACTGTTACTTCATATTCACCTGGTTTAATTACCTCAAATTCTGCTGCTTGACTGTGATCTACTTTAAACATTATTTATTCCTCCAATATTTTAATATGGTATTACAGCAAGGATGTTGTGCGGATGGAGTACTTCTCCATGACCTACAACTAAAATCCCTCTGTATTTTTCATAGTGATAAACATCAACTTTTTGCATAAATTGACCTGCTAACTTCTTTTGAATTTCAATAAGTTGCTCTTGTGTCATGCTTTTTCTCCGGATTTACTAAAGGGTTGCAACCTCTCTAAAGCAACGCTTAAAAATTTCATATTGAAATCTTCAAGTTTTTGATTCGTTTTAAATTCAATTTCAGAGAGCATCTTAGTTGCCTCGTCACTCGTACTAGCAATTTCTTTAATTTGTGCAATAAGATTGTTTCTTTCATTTTCTTCCTCGGTTTTCACATCAACACCTAACTCAAGCCATTTGTACAATTTGCGACCTACTTCAGCAGTAATCTTCTGTGGATGTCCTTCGAACATTTGCGTATTATCCTTTGAAGTATCAGCTACATGGTCAATATCAATTACAAAATTGAGCATGAACTCATATTCCATTTCATCTTTTTGTACTGGTTTAGTTCCAACTTTACGTGGAGCCATTTTCCCTTTTGCATCAGGCTCAACTACATACTCAGTTTTAGTTCGTAGGGTCGCTAAAATATGAACATTGTTCTGAGTTAACGTTTTTATTAATTTAGTAGTTTCAGATGAAAGCTTGCCCCAGTTTTGAAATGAGTTACCAGACATTTCACCATGAGTTTCTATAATGCCACCTTCACCTTGCCAGTTATGCGATAAGGAATCGATGATAAGTACTTCAGCACCAGCGTTCTTCATAACTCGAACCGCTTCGTTATATCTTTCAGTTGTGTACGGTGGAGTAAAATTAATGTGAAGGAAGTTTCCTATTTTCGTTTCCCCATATACAAGACCTACATGGAGTTTTGAGCGTTCATGCTCTGTATCGATAACTCCAATCTTCTTCCACAATTCTTCTTCTGATAAGTTAGGGTATGCTTCTTGCATCATTCCAAAGGCTGTAAGTAATGAACTACCTGTTTTACCTGAGCCACTACAACCGATAAATCCAATTACAGCTTTCATCTTTTCACGCTTTGCTTCTGTTACTTGGAACATAGAATCAATCCTTTCTAAAAATGAACTAATGAAATTTCTCTAATATGCTTCAATAATTTAAAACATTGTCTTTCATTAAACATGCCTATATGTGCTTTTTTTGATGGAAGGTTCATAACTTCAGCCATCCATTTATATGCTTGTGAACGACTCATTCTCTTTGACTTCCACAATGGATCAAATGATTTATGGGCTCGCTTACGCATTATTCTTAGATTTTTGTTTGCTAATGTCCCTAATGGTGTCTTAGTTTTCCCATGAGTTCCTACATAAGCATCACACGGACGGCAAACATATATATTTGAGCCATAATCTTTTCCGTAGAATTCTTTACTGGACATGAACTTTGGTTCTTTGCCGCAATAAGGACAAAGCATTTACCTAAACCTCTACACTATAAGAAATAGATTCAGGTTTAACCGTAACCCCTGGGACAATTTGTCCATCCCCATCTACAACTACTTTCTCATCACCAATTTGAACAATTTTTAATGTCTTCTTTAAATCAGCCCACTTAACACTATTTTTAATAAATTCAGCAAGGTCATTTTGAATAACATAATCTAGAAGCAACGCTTCATCACCTTTATCAGGGGTTTCCTTACTCTTACGAGTTTTTGATTTACCGTAAGGCGTACTAATTGTTTTCTGTTTTGGATCCGCTGCAAGTTGTTCCGCATGATAACGTTGAATATGACTTTCAAAGAAGGTGATACTATTGTGGACGGAAATCAACTCACCTTTTTCCCATTCAGCAATGCGATCACGTTCAACGTTTGCTAATTGATTAATTTCTTTTTCCTTTGATTTAAGAGCAGATAGTTTACGGAATGCCCAGTTCAAACCATTAATATCCGTAATTTCAAACTGTTGCTCCGCATCTTGTAATTGGTCCACTTCCAATAATTCATTTTGTTGTAATGCATTCATCGATATTACCTCCAAGTTTAGTTTTTAATCGTTCTGAAGTATAAAGAGAAAAATAGATTACATGTTCACTAATAAATGAAACTTCATAAGGATAATCCTTTGACTCACGTTTTAGTATTAGTGGTTTAACCTTAGATTCATCCAACAATGATTCCAGTACTTCATTACTAAGATGGACCTCTTTTCCGCGAACACTGATAATGCCATGTTCATTTCGGGCTTCTCGTATAGCTTGTACAGCTTTAGAAACTTCTTTAATGCCCATTGATATGTACCCCCTTTACACGAAATCAATTCATGCTATAATGACTGTGAATATTTTTACTTAAATCACCTGTTGGCGCAGGTGGTTTTTCTTTTTATACTGCTTTAAAGCATTCAACATTGTGTTGCTCAATTAAGTATTCCGTCAGATTTTCTTTAAGTACGATATCTTGTCCAAACACAAAATACTTATCATCTTGTTGAATTTCACAACCATAGAAATCTTCAATTGGATGATCAGGCTCCTTAATCGATTCCTTTTCGATGATGTCTTCCACAAATATTGCATCGATATTACAAACACTAATGTGGAATGGCACCTTCGTAGCTGCACCCGTATATTCAATTTTCGTTAAAGAACCAAATCCATTTGTAATTGTTTTAAATTGTTCAGCTGTAAAACTAACCTTTGCACCCGACTTAAAAACCAATGTTACTTCCTTCAATTAACTCACCTCCCTTCGAGATGAAACCTCACGGTTCATTTCGTACATCTTGCGCTTTACTTCAATTTCAGTAATTAATAACATTGCTGGATGCTTTCTCGTTTCTGCACATTTTTTTACAACTTCTGATGCTTTCATTAATTTACTTGCTGATAATACTCCGTTCATACTTTTCACCATCTCTCATTTATTTTTGATAAATAACGACTTCATTTTTCGACATTATGTATAAAAAAAATGAAGCCCTTATTTATCCTTGATAGTTACATGTCCCATCGTTAAAGACGTGATTTTAATTGTTTTACCTTGTTCTCTAGACAAGATACTCTCAAATATTGGCTTTAACTTACGTAGCTTTTCTTCTGTAATCTCAATAGTCCAGTTATTCATTTTTCTCACCTCAACACAACATATGCTGATTGGACATTTGGACTACATACTATTTCGTAACTTTTTCAAGTTTTGAGCCCTTGCCAATACGTTATTTTTTATTTGTACGATTTTTTCGTACTTATCACCAAAAAATATATCCTCGTAAGGAACATTAAATACATACATATATTTTTGAATTAGTTCATCAGGTATGTTACTTGAATTTTGTTCATAAAACCAAAGTGTTTTTGGTGAAACTTCAAGTATGTCTGCAAGTTCAGCTTGATTTAATCCAGCGCTTGTTCTTAGTTCATGAAGAGTTCTTTTAGCATATTCCATTGTTTTCCGTCCCTCCTTCGAAACTTATTGTATTACTAATTTTATGTAAACACAATACAAAAGTACGAAAAAACCATACAAAACGAACACTTTACGAATATTTCGTAATGTGATATATTAAAAACGTGGTTAACATAGGAGGTGAAATTAATGAGCGAATCACAAAAACAAATAATAGTAGATAATATAAAAAGGCTTTTAAAACAACATGATATGACTCAATCAGAACTAGCCAATAAAATAGGTATTGCAAGAAGTACAATGAGTGACTATATGAATTACAGATCTAAACCAAGTTCAGGTGTATTAGAAAAAATGGCGATGGTATTCGGAGTTACCAAAGCAGACATTGATACTACTTATAAAAATAAAAAAGTTGCTATTATAGATGGTGTGTTGCAATTAATTTCAGAAGAACGAAATGAAATTGCACATGCAATCAACAGAGAGATTGATGGAAACGACCTAGCAACATTGTATCTAGCAAATCAATTGGAAAGAATGCAGATTGAAGAAATGAACAATCATTTTGTTAATACTATACCTGTTATAGGAAAAATCGCTGCTGGTACCCCAATAGAAGCTGTACAAGATATAGTTGACAGAATTGCACCACCATACAAAACACACCATGTGGATGAACTATTTGGTCTTGTGGTAAATGGTGAATCTATGAACAAAATTGTTCCAAACGGACATTATGCTGTACTAAAAAAACAACCAGATGTTGAAAATGGTGAAATTGCAGCTGTTATTGTGAATGGTCATTATGCAACTCTTAAGAAGGTTTACAAATTTACTGATTTAATGGTATTAGAACCGTGCTCTTACGATGAAAGTTTTAAGGACCAACAATTCTCACAAGATAATTGTGAAGACATTAAAATCATAGGTAAATTTTTATATAGTGTAAGTCCTATGATGAGTAATTAGGTGATGATAAGTGTTTATAGTCGGCAAGTGTCGACTAAATGAAATCTTAAAAGCCAGGAAAATGACACAGGTTGATTTAGCCTTACAACTTGGCATGAAAAAACAACAAGTCCATGCCTATGCTAACAATACGAGTACAATGACATTAAAAACAGCCAAAAACATTGCACATCATCTCGATGTTCCTGTCGAAGAACTATATGATTTCATTTGGGTCGACCAGTGAGGAATTGACCTCACTGCGCCCTAAAGTCAATTACTTAATTGACTATCATGCCTTTTTACTCATAATTTTATACTTTTCGGTATCTAATACATATGAGGTGATTTTCATGAAATGTGTTTTATATGTTCGCGTTTCAACAGAAGAACAAGCAAAACATGGATATTCAATTGCTGCACAGCAGGAAAAACTCGAAGCATTTTGTGCATCACAAGGTTGGGAAATTATTGATACGTATATTGATGAGGGATATTCTGCTAAAGATTTAAATCGTCCTAAATTCCAATTAATGATAGAGGAAATTAAAAAGAAAGAAATCGATGTATTACTTGTTTATCGTCTAGATCGTTTAACTAGGTCTGTTTTAGACCTTTATAAAATATTAAAAATTTTAGAGGAAAGTGATTGCTCTTTTAAATCCGCCACAGAAGTTTATGATACAACGAATGCTATGGGGAGATTATTTATTACGCTTGCAGCAGGAATGGCTCAATGGGAAAGAGAAAACTTAGCTGAGCGTGTTAGGTTAGGAATAGAAAAAAAGACCAAAATGGGGAAATGGAAAGGTGGAGTGGCACCTTACGGATACACATATAAAAACGATGAACTGAAAATTAATACTACAGAAGCCCCCATTGTAAAAAAAATCTTCGAACTATCAAGGACATATGGATTCGTGACAGTCGCTAAGAAGCTAAACGAATCTGGGTGCTATACTAAATCAAATAAAGATTGGCATGTAGATACCGTTAGAGGGATTGCTAATAACCCAGTATACGCTGGATACCTCACTTTCAATGAAACTCTTCGAGCTTACAAAAAACCTCCAAGAGAACAAAAATTATACGAAGGAATTCACGAAAGAATCATACCAAGAGATGAATTTTGGTCATTACAAGATGTTTTAGATACAAGACGTGGACCAGGTGGAAAACGACAAACAAGCAATTATTTTTTCTCAACTATATTAAAATGTGGTCGTTGTGGTCATTCTATGTCTGGTCATAGAGGTAGTGTGGGTCAAAAAACTTATCGTTGTTCTGGGAAAAAATCAGGGAAAACTTGTTCTAGCCATATCATTCTAGAATCTACTTTAGTGAAGAAGATTTTCGAAAGATTTAACGAACTAGTAGATTTGGTCACCCCGCAAATTAATACTGAAACACAATCTTCCACAAGGAAAGTTAAAGAGTTGGAAGCTGAATTATCGGCAATAGAAAAGTCTCTAACTAAGCATAAAAAGATGTATGAAAGAGATATTATTGATATTGATGAACTAGTTGAAAAAACCGAGGAACTGAGACAAAGAGAAAAGGATCTCACTAAAGAACTCCAAAATTACAAAAGGAGTCATGAAAATATAGAAGATATTTCTTTTATCGCTAGAAATATAGAATCATTATGGAGTAAAGCTAATGACTCCGAAAAAAAACAAATGATGTGTACACTCTTTTCTCAAATTGTTATTGATACCGAAGAAGAATATAAAAGAGGTACTGGTATACCAAGAGAAATCATCATTGTTTCAGTTAAATAGCATAATGTCTTTCATTGGTGTTGGTGTATTAATTCCTTGGGCACTTATTCCTGCCGCTGCGATTTGCAAGGTAGATCCATTTGAACTTGCACGTCGAAACTTTTTACCGGTTGTGATTGGCTTAATTGTCACTACAATCGTTGCGATGTTTATTCTATAACGTAAGCAAGTGTTCTCTTGCTTACGTTTTTTGCTTGTAAAATTCATCATGAAATACTGGTTTTCAAGAGGGATTCATTATTACTTAGCGAAATTATATTAGGAGAGTAATTATTTCAAAACGTTTACGAGAAACAGATTACTGCAATTAGAAAAGGGGACATACCTATGAATGAATTGATTTTCGTCTTATTAATTTGTCCATTACTTATCTTTATCGTTTCTGTTATTGGAACACGCAAGTCGAAAACGTATTACGTAATGCCGATTGTAACGTTTGCTAGTTTTTTAATAATAGGTGTCATCGCCTTTACTCCAAAATTTTTCTTTTGGGTTGGCATGTACAGCATCTTCTCATTTATTGTTTCTTATATGACTCTCTTGTTTGTGAGAGGATATGAAATTGTGGAAAACGCAAAGTAGTTATTAGTAAGGGGATTGTAATATGATTTTCTTTGATATTGATGGAACTTTACTTGATTATGATACCGCTGAGAGTAAGGGGATTATAGATTTCTTTCAAACATATCACACCATTTTTTCAGGTAATGAATTAGACGCCACAAAAATCTGGCATGAATTATCAGAAGAATATTTCAACAAATTTTTATCCAAGGAATTATCTTTTCAAGAACAACAAAGGATGCGAATGTATCATTTATTTAAAACATATGGAGTAAACTTATCACCTAGGGAATCTCAGCAAAGATTCAATCAATATATAGAATTATATAAGAACAACTGGACCGCGTTTGAGGATGTACTCTATACATTACAAAGCTTACAGCAAAGAGGACACTCATTAGGTATCATTAGTAATGGTGACTATGAACAACAAATCGAAAAATTAACTGCTCTAAACATTCTACAATATTTCAAATATATTTTTACTTCTAGTGAACTCGGGATATCAAAACCAGACCCTGAAATGTTTCACCGATCCGTATTACAATCGAATCTTGAAATGAGTGATTGCTATTATATTGGCGATCGATTAGAGACTGATGCAATTAGTAGTACAGCAGCTGGAATGCAAGGGATATGGTTAAACAGGAACAGCTCATTGCAAAAATACGATGTATCCACTATACATTCTTTATACGAAGTTTTAGAAATCATATAAAAAACGACCGCGTTCCCCCGCGGTCGTCTTTTTTCGTGTTACGCTGTGATCCAAGCTTCGTTAGCTGGATTTTTACGCCACTCTTGTAATTTTTTCGTTTCAGCTTGTCCGATCATACCTTTTTCTGCTGCAACTTCAGTTAATGCACTGTAATCACTTAAAGAATATGATGCTACGTTAGCTGCTTCTAGCTTTTCTTTTCCTGCTTCTAGCTCGTATGTGAAGATTGATACGATTCCTAATACTTCACAGCCAGCTTCGCGAAGTGCTTCTACACATGTAATTGCACTACCGCCAGTTGAAATTAAGTCTTCTACTACTACAACTTTTTGACCTTTTTCAGCTTTTCCTTCAATTTGATTCCCTTTACCGTGGCCTTTTGCTTTACTACGTACGTAGCACATTGGTAAATCCATACGATCGCTTACCCATGCAGCGTGCGCAATACCAGCAGTTGCTGTTCCTGCAATAACTTCTACAGTTGGGAAGTGCTCTTTAATTAACTCTTCTAATCCAGCTGCAATCGCTTGACGTACTTTTGGATAAGATAAAGTTAAACGGTTATCACAATAAATTGGTGATTTCATACCTGAAGACCATGTGAATGGATCATTCGGTTGTAAAAATACTGCTCCAATTTCTAATAAATGCGATGCGATTTCTTTTTTCATACTGTTACACCTTCCCACTGTTGTTTTACTGTTTTATACGCTTCAAGCGGATGTTCTGCTTTTGTAATACTACGTCCAACTACGATGTAGCTTGAGCCAAGTTCCCTCGCACGTTTCGGTGTTGCTACGCGCACCTGGTCATTTACATCATCGCTTGCAAGACGAATCCCCGGTGTTACTGTTACAAATTCATTTCCGCATACTTCACGTAATTTTGGAACTTCAAGCGTTGAGCAAACAACGCCATCCAGTCCACTTTCTTTCGTTAGTTTTGCATAATGAGCAACCGCTTCTTCTAACGTTTTCTCAATGCCGATCTCTTTTTTCATCATAGCTTCCGAAGTGCTTGTTAGTTGTGTAACTGCAATACAAATCGGTCTCTCTTTTCCTTCTTGCTTACCTTCCTCTAATCCCTCAATCGCAGCTTTCATCATGCTACTTCCCCCAGCAGCATGAACATTTACCATATCAACATCTAGACTAGCTAGGCTACGCATAGCGCTTTTTACTGTATTCGGAATATCATGAAGTTTTAAATCTAGAAAAATCTTATGTCCTTTTTCTTTTAAGTACGTAATAATTGCAGGGCCTTCTTTGTAAAATAACTCCATACCAACTTTGACAAATAACTCTTCCCCTTCAAAGTGGCGCAAGAATTGTTCTACATCTTGTTTCCCTGGAAAATCTAGTGCAACGATTAACGACTGTGACATGTTTGCTTCCAGCTCCTTCCTTGACATTCCGAAATGTGATCAAATCCTAATTCATCTAGTAATGCTGGTAACTCTTCAATAATTGTCGGACATACGAACGGATCGATAAAGTTCGCTGTACCTACTGCAACTGCGCTTGCACCAGCGTAGAAGAATTCAATTACATCTTCCGCTGTTTCAATACCACCCATTCCGATAATTGGAATGTTAACCGCTTGGCTTACTTCATGTACCATACGAATTGCTACTGGCTTAATCGCAGGACCTGATAATCCGCCTGTACGGTTTGCTAAAATTGGTTTAGCTGTTTTTAAATCTAGACGCATACCAAGCAATGTATTAATCATCGTTAAACCATCTGCACCTGCATTTTCAATCGCTTTTGCAATTTCCACAATGTTTGCCACGTTCGGTGACAACTTCACGTATACAGGTACTTCAGAAACCTCTTTTACTCGCTTCGTTAAATCAGCAGCAATTTCAGGGTTTGTACCAAAGGCGATACCACCTGTTTTTACGTTCGGACAAGAAATATTTAATTCTAGTGCATGGACATTAGGCGCTTTAGAAATTTCCTTTGCAACCGCTACGTAATCCTCAGCTTGTGATCCTGCAACGTTCGCAATGATTGGAAGGTCAAATTGTTCTAACCATGGTAATTCAGAATTCATTACTTTTTCTAACCCTGGGTTTTGCAGTCCGATGGCATTTAACATGCCGCCCGGTGTTTCAGCAACACGAGGCGTTGGATTTCCATAGCGTGGTTGTTCTGTCGTCGCTTTAATCATGATTGATCCTAGTACACTTAAATCGTAAAACTGTGCATATTCACGACCAAATCCAAAGCATCCAGATGCCGGTATAATTGGATTTTTTAATGATAATCCTGGTAATTCAACTTGCAATCTGTTCATAGTACAACCTCCCCGATTGGAAATACTGGTCCGTCGCTACACACCTTCTTGTAAGAATGTCCACTTGGATCTTCTTGTAAGTGGCATACACATGCGAAACAAGCTCCAATACCGCAGCCCATACGTTCTTCTAATGAAATATAGGCTTTTTTCTCTTTGTAACGTCCTTCTAATGCACGAAGCATCGCTAACGGACCACATGAATAAAGAATATCAAAGTCAATTCCGTAATTATCAATTACATCTGTGACAAATCCTTTTGTACCGTGTGTACCGTCTACTGTCGCAACGTACGTATCACCAAGTTCTGCAAATTTTTCTTCATAGAAAACTACATCTTTCGTTTGAAAACCTAAGATGTGAATCACACGTACACCTTTTGCAACGAGACGCTGTGATAGTTCATAAAGTGGTGGTACACCAATTCCCCCGCCTACTAGTAAAGCTGTTTGACCAGCTTCTGCTTCTTCTACAGGAAAACCGTGTCCTAGTGGTCCTAGTACGTCTACCATTTCACCTTGTTTTCTAGTTGCTAATGTTTTTGTCCCTTGTCCTTCCGCACGATATAGCATTGTAAATTCGTTCTTCTCTTGATCTACATTACAAATACTAATCGGGCGGCGCAGAAGGGGCGCAATGCCCTCTGCTACCTTAATGTGTACAAACTGCCCTGGTTCGTTCATTTGCTGTACTAAAGTTCCTTGAAGCACTAACTCGTAAATGTTTTTTGCGATTTCTTTTTGATTAACGACGATCATATTTTGCTTTTGCATCATGCATGTACCACCTCGTGACGCTTTGTTTGCGTAATTTCTTTCATTGAATGAGCTGAGAATGTCATAGATTCTAATACTCGTAAGATTGCTCTTGTTGTATCAAGTGATGTTAAGCAAGCCACACCATTTTCTACTGATTCACGGCGAATGCGGAAACCATCACGCGCTGGTTGTTTACCTTTTGTTAATGTGTTAATTACAAACTGTGCTTTTCCTTGACGGATAATATCTAGTAAGTTGTAGTCTTCAGAATCAATTTTGTTTACAACTTGTACTGGGATATTTTGCTCTTCTAATGATTGTGCTGTTCCAGCTGTCGCTAATAAGTTATAGCCGATTTCGTGGAAACGTTTTGCAATTTCCATCGCCTCTTCTTTATCTTTATCCGCTACAGTGATGATTACTGAGCCGTGCGTTGGGATGTTAATTCCAGAAGCAACTAATCCTTTATATAATGCTTTTTCAAGCGTTAAGTCTTTACCCATTACTTCCCCTGTTGATTTCATTTCAGGTCCTAATGTTGTATCAACTGAGCGTAGTTTCGCGAATGAGAATACCGGAGCTTTTACATATACTTCTTTCTCTTCTGGGTGATAGCCCGTTCCGTATCCTTGCTCTACTAGGTCTTGACCTAAAATAACTTTCGTTGCAACATTCGCCATCGGTACGCCTGTAATTTTACTTAAGAACGGTACTGTACGGCTTGCACGTGGGTTTACTTCAATTACGTACACTTGATCTTTGAATACTACAAACTGGATATTTAGTAATCCAACAATGTTTAATCCTTTTCCAAGTGCAATTGTATGTTCAATGATTTGTTCTTTTAGTTTTTCAGATAAACTTTGTGGTGGATATACTCCAATTGAGTCACCAGAGTGAACTCCAGCGCGTTCAATATGTTCCATAATACCTGGAATGAATACATTCTCACCATCCGAAATTGCATCTACTTCAATTTCTTTACCAACCATGTAACGGTCGATTAATACTGGGTGATCTGCATGAACTTTAACTGCATTTTTCATGTAGTGCAGCAGTTCTTCTTGACGATATACGATTTCCATCGCACGTCCACCTAGTACGTAAGATGGTCTTACTAATACTGGGTAACCAATTTCTTCTGCGATTGCTACCGCTTGTTCTACAGTCGTTGCTGTTTTACCAACTGGTTGCGGGATACCAAGTTTTGTTAAAGCAGCTTCGAATTTATCACGATCTTCTGCACGGTCTAAGTCTTCAAGTGATGTTCCTAAGATTTTCACACCGTGAGCCTCTAATTTCGCCGCTAAATTAATTGCCGTTTGTCCACCGAACTGAACGATAACGCCTTCTGGTTTTTCTAAATCAATGATGTGCATTACATCTTCGATTGTTAATGGTTCAAAGTATAATTTGTCAGAAATACTGAAGTCTGTTGAAACTGTTTCTGGATTGTTATTAACAATGATTGCCTCATATCCAGCTTCTTTAATTGCCCATACAGAGTGAACTGTTGCATAGTCAAACTCAACACCTTGACCGATACGGATTGGACCAGACCCTAGTACAACAACACTCTTACGATCTGTTATAACCGATTCATTCTCGTCACCATATGTGCTGTAGTAGTATGGTGTTGCAGATTCAAACTCTGCCGCACAAGTATCTACCATTTTATAAACAGGAGTTATATTGCTTTCTTTACGTATATCGTAAATTTCACGCTCCGTTTTGTTCCAAGCAGCTGCAATGTAGTGATCACTGAAGCCCATTTCTTTCGCAGTTTGTAGTACTTCCATATTTCCTACATACGCTTTTACTTCGCGTTCCATATTTACGATGTTTTCAATTTTTTGTAAGAAGAAGAAGTCCATTTCACACCATTCGTTGATTTCTTCTTTCGTTACACCTTGACGAATCGCTTCGGCTACGATAAACAGTCGCTCATCGTCTGCTTTAATAATGCGTTTTTTCATTGTTTCTTTATCAAGTTCTTTTAAGTGGTCTAATTCTAAGTGATAAATGCCAAGCTCTAAAGAACGAACCGCTTTTAATAATGATTGCTCTAAGTTACGTCCGATTGACATAACTTCACCAGTTGCCTTCATTTGTGTACCAAGCGTTCTGTTTGCTGATTCAAACTTATCAAATGGCCAGCGTGGAATTTTTGAAACAACATAGTCTAATGCTGGCTCGAAGCAAGCGTAAGTTTTTTGTGTTACTGGGTTTATGATTTCATCTAATGTTAAACCGACTGCAATTTTCGCTGCTAATTTTGCAATTGGATATCCAGTTGCTTTAGATGCTAGTGCAGATGAACGACTTACACGTGGGTTTACTTCGATTACATAGTATTGGAAGCTATGTGGATCTAGTGCAAGCTGAACGTTACATCCACCTTCAATTCCTAGTGCACGAATAATTCGTAATGAAGTGTTACGTAACATTTGGTATTCACGGTCACTTAATGTTTGGCTCGGTGCTACAACGATTGAATCACCTGTGTGAACCCCAACTGGATCGATATTTTCCATGTTACATACTACAATCGCGTTATCATTCGAATCACGCATTACTTCATATTCAATTTCCTTACAACCGGCAATGCTCTTTTCTAATAAACATTGTGTTACCGGACTATGTTTCAATCCGCCTGATACGATTTCAATTAGTTCTTCTTCATTACTACAGATTCCACCACCTGTTCCTCCCATTGTAAATGCCGGGCGAACAATAACTGGATAACCAATTTCTTTTACAAATTCATGTGCTTCTTCCAGCGTATGAATAATCGTGCTAGATGGAATTGGTTCATTTAAATCCTGCATTAATGTACGGAATAAATCACGATCCTCCGCTTGCTCGATTGCTGATAATTTTGTTCCTAAAATTTCAACTCCACACTCTTCAAGTATGCCTGATTTCGCAAGTTCAACAGCCATATTTAAGCCTGTTTGACCACCTAATGTTGGTAAGATTGCATCTGGACGTTCTTTACGAATAATGCGGCTTACGAATTCTAATGTTAGTGGTTCTATATATACTTTATCTGCTGTCGCAGTATCTGTCATAATTGTTGCTGGGTTTGAGTTAACAAGGATTACTTTGTAACCTTCTTCTCTAAGAGATTGACAAGCTTGTGTACCAGAGTAGTCAAACTCCGCTGCTTGCCCAATTACAATTGGTCCTGATCCGATTACTAAAATTGTGTTAATGTCTAGGCGTTTTGGCATAACTCTTCCCCTTCTTTCTTGAAGTTTTCAATCATTTCTAAGAAATCTTCGAATAAATCATTTGCATCTTCTGGTCCTGCTGAAGCTTCTGGATGGTATTGAACTGTAAATGCTGGGAACTTCTTATGACGAAGACCTTCTACTGTTCCATCATTTAAAGCAACATGTGTAATTTCAAGCTCTGTATTTTCAACTGATTCTTCTTCTACTGCGTAACCATGGTTTTGAGAAGTAATTGCTACTTTTCCAGTTGCAATATTTTTTACTGGGTGGTTTAAACCACGGTGACCGAATTTTAACTTACTTGTATTCGCACCAGATGCTAGAGCGAACAATTGATGTCCTAGGCAAATTCCGAATAAAGGAACTTTACCGATAATGTCTTTTAACATTTCAATTGCTTCTGGTACATCTTTTGGATCCCCAGGTCCGTTACTTAACATAATTCCATCTGGACTAAGGCGTAAAATTTCTTCTGCTGTTGTGTTGTAAGGAACTACAATTACATCACAGTCACGCTTATTTAATTCTCGTAAAATACCATGTTTCATTCCGAAGTCTACAAGTACAACTCGGTGTCCGCGGCCTGGACTTGGGTATGGATCTTTCGTTGATACGCGTTTCACGTGATCTGTAAATACTGTCGCTTTTAATTGGCTCACGATGTATTCTACATCTGCATCCATGTTACAAAGGCGTCCGCGTAATGTACCGTATTGACGAATTTTTCTCGTTAATTTTCTCGTATCAATTCCTGCTAACCCTGGGATGTCTCTTTCTTTTAAGTAATCATTTAACGAAATTTCATTACGGAAGTTTGATGGGTGATCACAAATTTCGTTTACGATTAAACCATTTACAGATGGGTGAATCGATTCGAAATCGTCACGGTTGATGCCGTAGTTTCCGATTAATGGGTACGTGAATGTTACGATTTGACCGCAATATGATGGATCAGATAATGTTTCTTGATATCCAGTCATTCCTGTTGTAAATACAACCTCACCTGACTTTTCGATTTCTCCTCCGAAACCTTTTCCAATTAATACTGTTCCATCTTCTAAGATAAGTTGTCTTTTCATACTAATGCACTCTCCTTTTGCCATGCGATCTTACCACCAACGATTGTCATTACCGGCCATCCTTGGCATTTCCAACCTGCGAATGGTGTATTTTTTCCTTTTGATAAGAATGTTGTTGGATCAATCTCTTCTTCTTGTTCTAAATCAATGATTGTAATATCAGCTGCTCTACCTTCTTTCAGGCGACCTGCTTCTAAGCCGAATGTATCAGCTGGCTTTTCTGTTAAGAATTGAATTAACTGCTCTAATGTAATAATTCCTTTTTTCACAAGGTTTGTGTATAGAAGCGGGAATGCTGTTTCAAAACCAGTAATTCCGAATGGTGCTCTTTCAATTCCTTGTGCTTTCTCTTCCGCTGTATGCGGTGCATGATCAGTTGCGATCATATCGATTGTTCCATCTAATAAACCTTCAATTAATGCTTCGTGGTCTTCTTTTCCACGAAGCGGTGGGTT
This sequence comes from Bacillus sp. SH5-2, assembly GCF_008368905.1. NCBI lineage: Bacteria > Bacillati > Bacillota > Bacilli > Caryophanales > Bacillaceae > Bacillus > Bacillus sp. SH5-2. The sequence goes on along the minus strand of NZ_QOSD01000020.1, from coordinate 467,100 downwards.
CATTTTAAAGTTAGGATCAGCTGATGGGATATCATCTTCACATAACACTAAGTGATGAGGTGTTACTTCTGCTGTTACTTTAATTCCAGCGCGTTTCGCATCACGGATTACACGTACAGATCCTTTCGTACTTACGTGACATACGTGATAGTGACAATCTGCCGCTTCAGCAAGCAGTATATCCCTTGCAATATGTACAGATTCACATACTGATGGGATACCGTTTAATCCGTGTTTCTCAGAAAACTTCCCTTCATGTACACAACCTTTATTAATAAGTGTGTTCTCTTCACAGTGTGCAACTACTGCCATATTCAGTTTCGCTGCACGCTTCATAGCAGCTAACATCATGCTAGCATCTTGTACGCCTACACCGTCATCAGTGAAAGCAAATGCTCCAAGTTCTTTTAATGTTTCGAAACCTGTCATTTCAGAACCCGCTTGGCGTACTGTAATTGCTCCGTATGGTAGTACGTTGACATGCGCTTTTTCTTTAATACGATTTTGCAGATCTTCCATATGTTCTCTGCAATCTGGTACTGGGCGTGTATTTGGCATTGCACAAATTGTAGTGAATCCACCTTTTGCCGCTGCTAGTGTACCTGTTTCAATTGTTTCTTTATGTTCACCACCTGGTTCGCGAAGATGTACGTGTACATCTACTAATCCAGGTGCGATTAACTTTCCGTTCACATCGATTACTTCAGCATTATCTGCCGTAATATTTTCTGCTACCTTAGCGATTTTACCGTCTTGTACGAGAAGATCTGTTGCTACAATTTTTCCTTCTTCATTCATATAACGACCATTTTTAAACAAGTAATTCATGTTTCATTCCTCCTAATACATTTGGTAAGGCGCGTTTTAGTACAGCCATTCTTACGTAAACTCCATTTTCCATTTGTTTAAATATGCGTGAACGCTCACACTCAACAAGTTCACTTGCAATTTCAACATCTCGGTTTACAGGAGCTGGATGCATAATAATGCTTCCTTCTTTCATACGCTTTTCTCTTTCCACTGTTAATCCGTGTTTCTCATGATACTCTTTCATAATGTCTGTTTCATAATGATCATGACGCTCATGTTGTACACGAAGTAACATCATTACATCAACTTCCGGAACAAGTTCATCTAATGGTTTGTATGTTCCAAATGTGTTGTCTTCATCTTTCCACTCTTCTGGACTTGCAAAGTAAATTGTTGCACCGAGCTTCGTTAATGCTTCTGCATTCGAACGTGCTACTCGGCTATGACGAACATCTCCTACTATTGCAATCTTCAAACCTTCAAATCTTCCAAACTCTTGTTTAATTGTAAGAAGATCGAGTAGGCACTGCGTTGGGTGGTTTCCACATCCATCTCCAGCGTTTAAGATCGGGATATTCACCTGATCTTTTAGTTCATCGAAGTAGCGATCTTGCTCATGGCGGATGACCACTGCTTTTGTTCCGATTGATTCTAGTGTTCTTATCGTATCGTATAAAGTTTCTCCTTTTTGTACGCTAGATGCATCTGCTGAAAAGTTTAAAACATCAAGTCCTAATCTCTTCTCAGCAACTTCAAAGCTAAATCTCGTTCTGGTACTATTCTCAAAGAACAAGTTTGCAACAAAAGTTTGCTCTGTCGTTTTGCTCTCTTTTCCATTCGCAAAATCTTCTGCGTCTTTTAGGATTTCTGAAATTTCTACTTCCGATAATTCACTCATCGTTAACAAATGGCTCATCGTCATCCCTCATCTTTCTGATTTTTATGTTACCACTTTTGTATTTTTATAACAACCTTTGTATAAAAATACCCTAGTCATGTAAGACTAGGGTGCAAGGAAGAAGCCACCCTTTTCTGTCTCACAGGACTGAATTAAAAGGTTATTATTATGAAGCAATCTGCTTAGATTGTTTTATTTGTTTCGTTTCCGGTAGTAGTAGATTTAACAGTACACCTACAATTGCTGCTAATGCCATTCCTTCTACTTGGAACGATTCTCCTACGTGAAGTACCGCTCCACCAATACCGATTACTAGTATTACTGATGCAATCATTAAATTTCGTTTGTCACTTAAATCTGTTTTATCATCTACCATCATGCGTAATCCGCTTGATGCGATTACACCGAATAGTAAGATTGACACCCCACCCATAACTGGTGTTGGAATCGAATGAATCAGTGCAGAAATCTTACCGATAAATCCGAACATGATTGCGAACACTGCTGAACCGATGAATAAGTATACACTGTACGCTCTCGTAATTGCTAGCACACCGATGTTTTCACCATACGTTGTATTCGGTGGTCCACCGATTAGTGATGCGATCAATGTTGCTACTCCATCACCGAAGATTGAACGATGTAAACCTGGTTTTTCAATTAAATCTCTTTTAATAACATTTCCTAGTACAATTTGATGTCCGATATGTTCTGAAATTGTTACGAGTGCAACTGGTACCATTAAGAGTACAATCTTCCATGAAAACTCTGGTGTGTATGTTACAAATGGTACTGTGAAATCTGGTATGACAAACCATTTTGCCTCAGCTACCGGCTTTAAATCGACTAGCCCTTGGAAGTAAGCAAAGATGTAACCCCCGATGATCCCAAGTAAAACTGGTATGATACTGAAGAACCCTCTCCCGAATATGGAGCAAATGATTGTAATTGCTAATGTTACTAATGCTACTGAAAAGTGTGTAAAGCTATATTTTCCATCCGCACCGTTCATCGCCATGTTAACGGCTGTATGTGCTAAAGCTAGACCGATTACCATTACTACTGGACCAACTACGATTGGTGGTAGTAATTTCATAATCCACGCTGATCCTGATTTCTTAATTCCGAGTGAGATTAAGATATACACAAGTCCTGCAAGTAAACCACCAAGCATTGCTGCTCCCGGTCCACCTGCTGTTTTCGCTGTTATAATCGGTGCGATAAAGGCGAATGATGATCCTAGATAGGCAGGTACTTGACCTTTCGTTATAAGAAGAAACGCTAACGTTCCTAATCCACTTGATATTAATGCTACTGATGGATTCAATCCTGTTAAAAACGGAACAAGCACTGTTGATCCAAACATCGCGAACAAATGTTGTATACTTAAAAATAACCATTTTCCCGGTTTCGGTACTTCATTAACGTCTAACACTGGCTTTTGTTCCATTGTTACATCCTCCTTCAGTTGAAATCTTTACAATAAAAAAACTCTTTGTGCCTGTGCACAAAGAGTCCTATACTTTCGTATGCCAAATTTGACATATGAAAGCCAAGACCCTTTGGCAGCCTCACAGGACTACATTTAAAAGGGCTTACTTATCATATATACTTACTCGATCTTGTTGATCTGTCTCTTGCAAATCAACTTCAATACGTTCTTCACTTGATGTTGGAATATTCTTTCCTACATAATCAGCGCGAATTGGTAGTTCACGATGACCTCTATCAACAAGAACCGCCAGTTGGATTTGTGATGGTCTACCTAAATCCATAAGAGCATCCATTGCTGCTCGAACTGTTCTGCCTGTATATAATACATCATCCACAAGGATAACTTTTTTCTTCGTAATATCTACAGGGATATCAGAACCTTTTACAAGTGGTTCTTTATTTTTCGATTGTAGTGTTAAATCATCACGATATAACGTAATGTCTAACTCTCCAACTTCCATTTCTTTTCCTTCAATTTGACCAATTCGTTCTGCCAAACGTTGTGCAATAAAAATTCCACGAGTTTTAATTCCGACAAGAACACAATTATCGACACCTTTATTTCGTTCCACGATTTCATGACTAATTCGTGTTAAAGCGCGACGAATCATTTGGTCATCTAAAACGACAGCTTTCTCTTGCATGCTCTACACCTCCAAGCTTTTTTTCTTGCGTGAGAGTAATGGTATAAAAAAAGTCCTCTCAGCGTGTGCGAGAGGACTTTTGAAAAAGGGTACAGCATACCCTATGTATTTCAAACCGTTACCTTCTCAACCTCACGGGGCTGTGTTAAAGGATCATTATTTAACTGTTGTCAGTATCTCAGTTTTCTTATGATTTGTCAATACTATTTTCGTAAAATATTTAATGCATCTTCAAACACTTCTGGAATCGGTGCCTCAAACTGAATATATTCACCAGTACGAGGGTGATCAAATCCTAAAATACCAGCATGAAGTGCCTGTCCATTCATGTCTAATGTTTTCTTTGGTCCATACTTTGGATCTCCTGCAAGTGGATAACCAATATATTTCATATGAACACGAATTTGGTGTGTACGCCCTGTTTCTAAGCGACATTCTACAAGTGTGAAGTCTTTGAAGCGCTCTAACACTTGGAAGTGAGTAACAGCGTTCTTACCATTTTCATCCACTGTCATACTTTGACGCTCTTTCTTATCACGAGCAATTGGTGCATCGATAGTTCCTTTATCATGCGGAATAACACCATGCACAATCGCTTTGTAACGTCTTGTTACTGTTTTTGCTACAAGTTGATTTACAAGTGATTCGTGTGCCATATCATTTTTAGCAACCATTAATAGGCCTGATGTATCCTTATCAATACGATGCACGATACCTGGACGCATTACACCGTTAATGCCTGATAAGTCTGTACAATGGTGCATAAGACCGTTCACAAGCGTACCACTTGTATGACCAGGCGCTGGATGTACAACCATACCACGTGGCTTATTAACAACGAGTACATCGGCATCTTCATAATAAATTTCTAAGTTCATATCTTCTGGTTGAATATCTAACTCTTCTGGCTCAGGAATCGTCACTGTAATTTCATCATTTTCTTTAACTTTATAATTCCCTTTTACTGCTTTTCCATTAACTGTCACGACGTCATCTTTAATCCATTGCTGTACTTGTGTACGTGACCATTCATTATTTATTCCTGCAACGAATTTATCAATTCGCTCGCTTTTTTGTTCTTCTGCAACTGTTACTTGTACTACTTCACTCATTCAATTACTCCTTTGTTTTCTTTCCTTCTAATACGGTTTGAATAATAATTAATACAACTCCAATACATAATGCTGAGTCAGCTATATTGAATACTGGATAGTTATACGAGAAAATATACACGTGAATGAAATCCACTACTTCTTGTCTAAATACACGATCAATAAAATTGCCAATTGCTCCGCCTAAAATTAGACCTAATGAAATACCTAGAAGCTTGTCTGTCTTCGCATATTTTTTCATATAAAATACGATAAACACTACGAAAACGACTGTAATAATGTAGAAAAACCACATTTTATTTTCTAAAATACCCCAGGCAGCTCCTCTATTTCGATGTGATGTTATATATAATACATTATCGATAATCGGAATGCTTGTACCCAATTCCATGTTCTTTACAATTAGCCACTTCGATATTTGATCGATGGCAATGACAAATAACGCTATTACATAATATATCATTTTCATTTCCCCCACAAAGACAGTGTACCTCAAAATTTTAGCATAGCTGCTACCTTTTCACAATGAACCTTTATAGAAGAATAAAATAAATTAAAAAAAGGTAATATAATATCGTTGTGCGTATTCATACATTTACCTTTTCATAGAAAAATTCATGAATCGTACGGGCAGTGGGCATTGTTTTCATTTGTTTTACCGAAATTACTCTCCCCGTTTCTTCACAAATACCGTACATATCTATTTCCATTTTAAATAATGCACGTTCTACATCCTTTAAATCCTCTTTCATATCATGTAATAGCAATTTTTTCTTTATCTCTTCCTGAATTTCATATCCGAGCTCCCCACTAAACTCCGTATCGTATTTATGCATTACTTCTTTAGCTAGTCTCTCTTGCAACTCTTTTCTCATCAATTGCAATTCTTCTTTGATTTCCATGTAGATTTCATTCACGTGTACATTCCTCCTAGCTGTAATGTACAGTTAGTGTGTCCGAAATCTATTTGCTTACCTCACACACATTTTTCCTTCATAGGAAAGAGAGTGAAAGTTATTTCAATATACTGTTAACAAAAAATGACTGCACTTTACGTGCAGCCATTCCTTATTATTTTACATAGTTTTCTTTAACAACTGTTGCACAACGCTCACATAATGTTTCATGTTCAGCATCTTTACCAATTGTTTCTGAAACTACCCAACAACGTTCACATGTTTCACCAGTTGCTTGAGCAACAACAACCGCTGTATGCTCATATTTAGGCGCATCTGCTGGAGCTTCTTCCATCAGACCACCAAGCTTATACTCAGAAACGATGAATAATTGTTTTAAGTCTTCGCTAATAGACTCTAACATAGCTTTCATTTCTGCAGTTGGATATAGTGTAATGCTTGCATTTAATGACTTACCGATTACTTTTTCATTACGCGCTACTTCTAACGCTTTTAATACATCATCACGTAATGTCATAAATGCATCCCATTTTGTTTTTAATGCTTCCGCACCATCTAATTGTACAGCTTCTGGCATATCAGTTAATTGTACGCTTTCTTCAGTTACACCTGGAACATATGGCCATACTTCATCAGCCGTATGCGGTAAGATTGGTGTTACAAGTTTCGTCAATGCAACAAGAACATCATATAATACAGTTTGAATTGCACGACGATCTGCATGGTTTGCACCTTCAATGTATAAAATGTCTTTTGCAAAGTCTAAGTAGAATGAACTTAAATCAATTGTACAGAAGTTGTGAATTGCATGATACACAGCAGCGAAGTCGTATGTTTCATATGCTTCTTTTACTTTTGTAATTAAGTCATTTAATTTCACTAACATATAACGATCTACTTCACGAAGTTCAGCTACCGCTACTGTATTTTCACTTGGCTTAAAATCGTCTAAGTTTCCTAATAAGAAACGGAATGTGTTACGGATTTTACGATACACTTCTGCTACTTGTTTTAAAATATCATCTGAAATACGTACGTCAGATTGATAGTCAACAGAAGATACCCATAAGCGTAAAATGTCTCCACCTAATTGATCCATAATTTTCTTCGGTACAACGATATTTCCAATCGACTTACTCATTTTACGTCCTTCGCCATCTAATACGAAACCATGGCTTAGTACGCCTTTATATGGAGCTTTGCCTGTTACAGCAACTGCTGTTGATAATGAAGAGTTAAACCAACCACGATATTGGTCAGATCCTTCTAAATATAAATCAGCTGGACGTTGTAAGTCATCGCGCTCTTCTAATACCGCTTGGTGAGAAGAACCTGAGTCGAACCATACATCCATGATGTCTGTTTCTTTACGGAATTCACCATTTGGGCTACCTGGATGTGTAAATCCTTCTGGTAATAGATCTTTCGCTTCACGCTCGAACCATACGTTAGAACCGTGCTCACGGAATAAATCTGCTACATGATTAATTGTTTCATCCGTAATAATTGGATCGCCATTCTCTGCATAGAATACAGGAATTGGCACACCCCATGCACGCTGACGAGAAATACACCAATCACCACGGTCACGAACCATATTATGAAGACGAGTTTCTCCCCATGCTGGTACCCATTTTGTTTCCGCAACAGCTTCTAATAACTCTTTACGGAATGCTTCAATAGATGCAAACCACTGTGCTGTCGCACGGAAAATAATTGGTTTTTTCGTTCTCCAATCATGTGGGTATGAATGCGTAATGAATGTTAGTTTCAGTAACGCACCTACTTCTTCTAATTTTTCTGTAATTGGCTTGTTAGCTTTATCATAGAATAAGCCTTCAAATCCAGGTGCTTCCTCTGTTAATACACCTTTATCATCAACTGGGCAAAGTACGTCTAATCCATACTTTTTACCAACAACGAAGTCATCTTCCCCGTGTCCTGGTGCTGTATGAACACAACCTGTACCTGCATCTGTTGTTACATGATCTCCTAGCATAACTAATGAATCACGATCGTAGAATGGATGTTTTGCAACTGTATACTCAAGTTCGCTACCTTTTACTGCTTTCACAACTTCAGCATTTTCCCACTCTAACGTTTTTGCAACTGTTTCAAATAGTTCAGAAGCAATAATATATTTTTCGTCATTTACTTTCACGATGCTGTATTCAAGTTCTGGGTGAACAGAAATACCTAAGTTTGCAGGTAACGTCCAAGGTGTTGTTGTCCAGATAATGAATTTCTCATCACCTTCTAATACGTTCTTTCCATCTTTAACAGGGAATGCTACGTAAATAGATGCTGATTTTTTATCTTGATATTCAATTTCAGCTTCTGCTAAAGCTGATTCACTCGTTGGAGACCAGTAAACTGGCTTTTGTCCTTTATAGATATAACCTTTTTTCGCCATATCACCAAACACTTTAATTTGTTGTGCTTCATAAGCTGGCTCTAAAGTAATATATGGATTATCCCAATCTGCACGTACACCTAGACGCTTAAATTGTTCACGTTGACGCTCTACTTGCTCATATGCATACTCTGCACATAGCTTACGGAACTCAGCAACCGTCATTTCTTTACGTTTTACACCTTTATTTGTTAAAGCTTGCTCAATTGGTAAACCATGCGTATCCCAACCTGGTACATATGGTGCACTAAAACCAGTCATTGATTTATAGCGAACAATAAAGTCTTTCAACACTTTATTTAATGCATGTCCCATATGAATGTCACCATTCGCATATGGAGGTCCATCATGCAATACGAATAAAGGACGACCTTTTGTATGCTCTTGCACTTTTTCATAAATGTTCATTTCAGCCCATTTTTCTTGCATTGCAGGCTCACGTTTTGGTAAATTCCCACGCATTGGGAACTCTGTTTTTGGCATCAGTAATGTATTTTTGTACTCCATGCTCAATTCCTCCTTACATGTATAAAAGAAATACTTAAAAAACGGAATAAAAAAGAGACCTTCTCATCCCCAAAAGGGACGAGAAAGTCTCCCGCGGTACCACCCTAGTAGACCATATACGTATGTATAAGATCCTCTTTATATTCTTAACGCGAATATACGCCTACGCTTACTCTATTTGTTCAGCGCGGAACTCCAGGGTGATATTCCCATTATCTCCTTATCCTGAGCTTACACCATCCTCAGTTCGCTATATAAGGTGTGAAAAGGTACTTATCCCTATCTTCGTTTTTCTTAATAAATATGTTGTTTAAAATTATATGTAATAATGAGAAAAACGTCAAGCTTACACTGTTTCTTCTTTTTTCAACAGCTCGTCCACTTCGTCTTCTAACTCAATTAACTTATCCCAATCATCGTTGTTTAACATTTCAAGCTGTGTTTCTAACAGCATACGGAAACGAGTTCGGAATACTTTTGCTTGTTTCTTCAGCTCTTCAATATCAAAGGCAACTTTTCTTGATTTTACTAAAGCTTCGTTAATGATACGATCTGCATTTTTTTCAGCTTCACGTACAATTAATTTCGCTTCTTTTTGCGCATTACGTTTTACTTCTTCTGCTGCTTCTTGTGCGACAACAATCGATTTGTTTAACGTATCTTCAATATTAGAGAAATGATCTAACTTTCCTTCTAATTGCGCAACCTTTTCTTCTAAAGCTTTTTTCTCACGAATGACTAATTCATAATCTTTGATAATTTGATCAAGAAACTCGTTTACTTGATCTTCATCATAGCCACGGAATCCGCGACCAAATTCTTTGTTATGAATGTCTAATGGTGTTAACGGCACAACGCCACCTCCAAGTAGTTATCTAAATTTCCTCTTTCAATTATATCTTTTCTTCGACAAAATAGGAGGATTTCCTTCTAAAAAACCAATCATTTTAGTATACCATACAAAATTCTCCATTTGTCGCGTTTTGTTTTACCTTCTACAGAAAATAATTTACTTCGCCCGTATCCTCTTACAGAAAAAACATCTCCTGGATAACATTCATAAGAAGTTTGCTCCACTGTTTTCCAATTGACTTTCACTAAACCATTTTTTATTAAAGGTTGTACTTTCTGTCTGGATACATGTAACATTTCAGCTAGCATAACATCTAAACGAAGTGACGAAACCGTTCCAGATTTCTCTCCCCACGTTTCATGCATCTGCAGAATTTGTTCTCCTTGTATTGATGATAAGGAGACTTTTACTTTCCCTATTGATTGTAAGTTCATCTCAATGTACGATACGATTTCTTTCGCAACTACAATTTGGGCACGATTTTCTTGAAGCAAAATATCACCACATTTCTCTCTCGTTAAACCAAGAGACATAAATGTACCTAATATTTGCCGATGCTCTAGCGTATAAAACTTGGAAGGATAGTCAATTTCTAATACTTCTACTTGAAATTCTTCTTCATTTACTTCTAGATAGTCTGGATAAATTAGTGCTCTTTTACGCTCCGCGTGAGGCGTTGCACCATGGAATTGTACAGCAACATCTCCTTGTCCAATTACCATAGAAACAATTTGTTGCTGTCTTGGATCAAGGAAATCTGTTAACTTCACCTGATGGTACTCCGCCGTTCGCTTCCACTCTAACACTTTATCCACAAAGACCTCTTCATCAGGTCTAAAATGTTCGTAAATGCTCATGTATGTAACCTCTTATTTATAAGAAATAGCCAAACAAACTGAACAAACCACTTTTAGCAAGTTTTAACGCAAAAATCGCAACGAGTGGAGAAATATCAATCATACCAAGCGGCGGGATAAATCTGCGGAATGGTTCTAAATACGGTTCACAAATACGTGACAGGAAATCTCCAAAAGATGATTCCTTTGCACCAGGAAACCATGATAGGAGAATATAAATAATAAGTGCCCACGAATAAATCTCGAAAGCATAACTTAACACCATTAAAACTGTTGTCATGGCGTATTACCACCTCTTTATATTTGTTTCTTCTTCTTCACCGAATAACTCTGAAATTGCACCAACAATATCTACATTTTCAGGTGTACACATAAATGTTTTCGGTCCTATTTTTTGAATGTCCCCGCCTATAGCGTATACAGTACCACTTAAAAAGTCAACGATACGTACCGCTTGATCAGTAGACATTCTTTGTAAATTAATTACAACAGCTCGTCTACCTTTTAAATGGTCCGCAATCCCTTGCGCTTCCGAATATGTGCGTGGTTCTAATAAAACAACTTTTGAAGATTGCTTTGCCGTTTCAATGCTCACAACATTTTGTTTCGGTTGCGCTTTTGGAAACGTAACATCTTGTTGTTCTGGCGGATCTTGTTGCTTCTTCATGTCTGTTTGCTCCTTGTCATAGCTATATTGAGCTGCTTCTTTTTCTTCTGGTGTATCAAAAAAGAAGTATTTTACTTTTGACCAACTCATAATAAGATTCTCCTTCCTTTTACGCTTTTCCTACTAAAATCGTTCCCAAACGAATATATGTAGCACCTTCTTCAATTGCAATCGTGTAATCATTGGACATTCCCATTGATAGTTCTTTACATGGTGCATATGACAATCCTAGCCCCTGTACCTCTGTTTGTAGTACACGTAACTTTTTAAAGCAACGGCGAACCTCTTCCTCTTCTTCTGTAAATGGTGCCATCGTCATTAGTCCGACCACTTCAATCTTATCCAGTTCTTGCAAACTTTGAATAAAAGAAATCGTCTCTTCTATTGCCAACCCTTGCTTCGATTCTTCAGGTGAGGTTTTCACTTGAATAAAGCATTTCACTTTCTTATCGGCACGTTTTTGAATTTCTTTCGCCAAAGAAAGACGATCTAATGAATGTAAATAATCAATTTCATTAATGATTTCTTTTACTTTTCTCGTTTGTAATGAGCCAATAAAATGCCAATTAACTTTTGAGCCGAAATGCTCATATTTCTGTATGAAACCTTCATTTCTATTTTCACCTAAATCAATAATTCCAGCTTCAATTACTTCGTTTGTTTTTTCAATCCCTACAGTTTTTGTAACTGCAACGAGTTTAATATCTTGCAACGAACGTCCAGCTCGTGCGCAAGTTTCTTTAATAGCTTCGTTTACAATTACTAAATTTTCTTGCACTGTCATTTGCTTCCTTCCTCCTTAAAACCTATGAAACTCAACATTCTCCCTGTCTTTCCTTGATCACGACGATGAGAGAAAAATAGTTGTTCTTCACAGCTTGTACAAAGAGATGACATTACAATATGCTCTTCTTTTATACCTGCTTGTACACATAATATACGATTAATTTCTTTTAAATTAATTGCGTACTGTCCATCAGAAATTTTTTTATACGGGACAGACCCATTTACTACTTGTTGTGCTGCGGTTAATACTCTATCATCAACAACATAACAACAAGATCCTATTGCCGGTCCAATCGCAACATGAATTTCATCACTTGAAATCCCTTCTGCATTCCATTTTTGAATCATTTCATTTGCAATCTCTTTTACGGTCCCTTTCCACCCAGCATGCGCAAGTCCTATCATACCATGTGATGGTGCATAAAAATAGAGCGGAACACAATCCGCGTAACAAGACGTTAAAAGAACATCGTTACTAGTCGTATAAATGCCATCTGTTTTTGAAATGCCATCCTCATATGAATAGACGCCACTTCCTTTTTCTTGTTGTCCTACTTTTTCAACATGGTGATCATGAACTTGTTCAGAGCAAATCCAGTTTTCCAATGGTTTTTGTAACTTATTTGCTAAAATGCGTCTGTTTTCATGAACGTTCTCCGCAATATCATTCACATGTAATCCTAAATTCATCGCATGAAAGGAGCCCGTACTTATCCCACCATCTTTTGTCGTAAATCCAGCAGTAATGTTTCCAAGTTCTTTCCACGCTTGTAAATACAGTATACCGTCCACATATTTAAATGGTTCTCTCATAACAAAGCGGCTCCTTTTAATTAAAATAACATAAAAAAGCATGGTACTTCCTGTCTATTTTACCATACTTTTATTTTTTCATAATGCCAACAGAAAAAAAAGAGGAATTTGTAATATTCTTTATGAAATTGTCGGTGTTTGTATTGATTCTGTTACAGAATTAACAGGATTTACTCTAACAAGTATGACATCTTCCCCAATTTTCATAATTTCCTCCCAAGGAATTACAATTTCTACGTCCTTTCCAAAAATACCAAGCATACGTGCCTGTTTTGTAATAATAATAGACTGCACCTTCCCTGTATTTATATCAATTTCAATATCTCCAATATTCCCTAACCTTTTTCCATCTGAAATGTTTATAACATCCTTCATCTGCAACTCCGAAATTCGTATCACTTCCATCCTCCCCCTTATATATGACAAATTTTAAAATACTGTTTCTCAAATTAACAGGAAGCACCCTCTACTAAAATCCATATTATTTTTCATTATATGAACACTGTCTCCCTACTATGAGCGCAAATAAAAAGGTCTCACCATAAATGGTGAGACCTTATCCTTGAATCGTCTTATTCATTTGTTTAATAGCTGATTTCTCTAAACGTGATACTTGAGCTTGAGAAATCCCAATTTCTTCTGCAACTTCCATTTGTGTCTTCCCTTGAAAGAAACGCTTTCGAATAATCATTTTCTCTCGATCATTTAAACGCTTCATTCCTTCTTTTAACGCTAATTCTTCAACCCACTGCTCGTCCTTTTGTTTTTCATCACTTAACTGATCCATAACAAAGATAGGATCTCCCCCATCGTTATAAATCGGCTCAAATAATGAAACCGGATCTTGAATCGCATCTAAAGCAAAAACAATTTCTTCATGAGTCACTTCAAGAACTTTTGCAATATCCATCGCTGTTGGTTCTTTTGAATTTTCTGCAATCAATTTTTCCCTTACTTGCAACGCTTTATACGCAATATCTCGTAACGAGCGAGATACGCGAATCGGATTGTTATCACGCAAATATCTGCGTATTTCCCCAATAATCATCGGCACAGCATACGTTGAAAATTTTACATTTTGGCCTAAATCAAAGTTATCAATCGATTTCATAAGTCCGATGCAACCAACTTGAAATAAATCGTCAACATACTCTCCTCTGTTATTAAATCTTTGGATGACGCTCAGTACAAGACGTAAGTTTCCATTCACTAATTTCTCTCTTGCGCTTATCTCTCCACTTTGCATTTCACGAAATAATTTACGCATCTCTTCATTTTTTAGTACTGGAAGTTTAGCTGTATCAACACCGCAAATTTCTACTTTGTTTCTCGTCAAAGTGTTCCCTCCTATCGGGAGTTGCTGTACAGTGTAAAGTATTTCCTTTGAAGGGGATTTTATGCATGTGGTTTTTTCTTCACTTTTCATTTTAGTTCCGTTTTCTCGTACAACTAAACAAAATAAGACCAGCCTAGATAAAGGCTGGTCTTATTCTCTACACCATTTTATTAAATTCTTTTCGCAATCTTTTTATGATTCTTTTTTCTAAACGCGAAATGTATGACTGTGAAATCCCAAGCATATCTGCCACATCTTTTTGTGTCTTTTCCTCTTCTCCAGCAAGCCCAAACCGGAGCTCCATAATTTGTTTTTCCCGATCATTTAATTGGTGCAATGCTTTCATTAGAAGGTGACGATCTACAGTAGCCTCTAAATCTTTTGTAATAATATCATCATCTGTACCTAATACATCCGATAACAACAGTTCATTCCCATCCCAATCAATGTTAAGTGGCTCATCAAAAGAAACTTCTGAACGATTTTTATTATTCCGGCGCAAATGCATTAAAATTTCATTTTCTATACAACGCGATGCATATGTTGCTAATTTTATTTTCTTTTCTGGATTAAATGTATTTACCGCTTTAATAAGGCCGATTGTTCCTATACTAATCAAATCTTCAATATTTATCCCTGTATTTTCAAACTTTCTTGCTATATATACAACTAGCCGTAAATTGCGTTCTATAAGTAATGATCTTGCTGCCTGATCTCCCTTTGGCAATTTATTCAAAAGAACTTCCTCTTCCTCTTTCGTTAACGGTGGCGGCAACGCTTCACTTCCCCCGATGTAATAAATTTCATCGGTCTTAATTCCTAATTTCAGCAATACTTTATACCAAAGGTATACTAAATAAAATTTTAATTTCATCATATTATCCCGCCTCTCATAATTAAGCAATTACCATCTTTTGCGAAATCAACATTTTTGGATGTACAATGCATTGATACTCTCCATTAGTAGACAATTGTTGTGTATTTAATCCAATTAATACTTTGTTTACAACAATAGAGCTGTCTTCATGATCGACTTGCACACTATCTGGCTTAATTGCCCATAAAAATTGACTCTCTACCCCAACTGCGCGAAAAGGAATTAGGCGTAATTTTGTCGCCCATCCAGAATCATTTTCTGGTATTTGAGGAATTTCTGTTTTGGAATAAATTTGTTCTGTTAACCAAGCTGGTAAACAATGTTCTAATGATGAAATATGCATAATCATAACGGGTGTTTTTGTTAATGGGTCGTACAGTTGATTCCCGCTGTCAATTAAACCTGCTAGTTCTAATTCTTCTTCAGCTAATTGAATTTTCACTCTTACGATTTGATCGTAGTGTATTTTCGTAACCTCTACGCTTTCAATACGCTTTTTAGAAAAATAATAAATTACTGGAAAGCCAAAAATAACAAACAACCAACTAATTGGATCGCCGTAAGAAATGGATTGAGATTGAACCAATCCATTTACCATGTCATTCGTTTGCAAAAAGAAATGCGTTCCAATTAATCCTCCACCAACCATAAAGGTGACAAAGTAAAAGGTAAAAACAGTTTGTGCATAATTTCTAAACGTTGTAAACCCAAATGCTGTATACACAATAAGTAACGAGTACAGTAGTTTCATAATAGGATGTGTCATCATAGAAGCAAAAGGAGTAAAGGCAAAAATAACAATGGTTGAACCTATAAATGCCCCTAACACAAGCCTCCATCTCTTGATCTTCTTTTTTAACACGGTAGCTGTTAATAAAAGTAAAAGAAAATCAATGCAGGCGTTTAACAACCAAACAATGTCGGCGTAAACAACCAAACAATTCACCTCTTTTTTTAAGTTGAGACTAGTATAATGCATATCCAATAGGAAAGTGTGTCAATTTGCGGAGGTGTTTTTTTGTTATTTTGTGATTTCTAGACATAATCTGTCGGTAAAAAATAAAAGTATAGTTTCATAGCGTGATATACTTTTATTTTTTATAAACAGATTAACTGAACTATATAACCAGGCTTAAAATTTACTACGGTTATATAGCGAAACTGTAATTAGTGATATGTAAAAAACGAGTTTCACAGGTAATTAATGCAAAGTAAATTAAAATATACGAAATAAAAAAAGACCTGCTTAGCAGATCTTTTCCATTTAAAAAACAAAAAAGGAGCATGAAAGCTCCTTTTCTTTTATCGTCTACGACGGTTACGTAAAAATGCTGGAATATCGATGTCATCTGAGTCTGAATGGCGCTCATGTACAACCGGCTCTTCACGCTTCATTTCACGTTTTACTTCACGTTGTTTTGAAGGTTGAGCTACTGGTTGTTGCTGTTGCGTATGATTCGCAGTCGGACGGATAATTGGTTTTGGTGGTTGAGTTGCAATGCTGTCATCAAAACCAGTTGCAATTACAGTTACAACGATATCATCTTTTAATCCTTCATTAATAACAGAACCGAAGATCATATTTACTTCTGGATCTGAAGCTGAAGCTACAATATCTGCCGCTTCTTGTACTTCATATAAGCTTAAGTTAGCTCCACCCGTAATGTTCATAATAACACCTTGAGCTCCATCAATAGATGTTTCTAATAATGGACTAGAAATCGCTTTTTTCGCAGCTTCAGCAGCACGATTTTCCCCATTACCAGAACCGATACCCATTAAAGCAGAACCTCGATTAGACATGATTGTCTTTACATCTGCAAAGTCCAAGTTAATTAAACCTGGTGTTGCAATTAAATCAGAAATACCTTGAACACCTTGACGTAATACGTTATCCGCTTCACGGAACGCTTCTAACATCGGCGTATTTTTATCAACAATCTCTAATAAACGATCGTTTGGAATTACAATTAACGTATCTACATTTTCTTTAAATGCTGCAATACCAGATGCTGCTTGTGTTGCACGCTTACGGCCTTCAAATGTAAATGGACGTGTTACAACACCAACTGTTAATGCGCCTAGTTCTTTTGCAACTTGAGCAACAACTGGAGCTGCACCAGTTCCAGTTCCGCCGCCCATACCAGCTGTTACGAAGACCATATCCGCACCACGAAGTGCTTCTTGGATTTGCTCTTTACTTTCTTCTGCAGCTTTTTTCCCTACTTCAGGGTTTGCGCCTGCACCAAGTCCGCGCGTTAATTTTCCACCAATTTGCATTTTTGTTTCAGCTTTTGATAGATTTAATGCTTGTGCATCAGTATTCACAGCGATAAAGTCTACACCTTGTACACCGTGTTCAATCATACGGTTTACAGCATTGTTTCCGCCACCGCCGACACCGATAACTTTTATATTCGCTAATTGATCTTGAGTAGTATCAAACTCTAACATGTCGAAATCCCCCTAGAACCTCATTTTTCGTGTCCAATTTTAATCCCATAAATAACGGAATACACGTTTTACTTTTGACATCATACGGTCATCATTTTGATTATTATTGTTTTGATTACGAGTTTTTTGTTTCGCAGGTTGCTGTTGTACCGGCATTGGTGCAGGTACTGGTTCAAAATGCTCTTGCTTTTCCTGCACGTTTTTCCCACGTAATTTAGCTTTTTGATAAGAGTGTTTAATTAATCCAACTCCAATTGTATATTGAGGCTCACGCACACCAATATAATCAGGAGTCGCTATACGAACATTTTCATGTAAAATATCATATGCAAGATCAAGAACACCTGGCATAGAAGCAATTCCGCCAGTTAGTACATAACCAGAAGCAACTTGTTTGATTCCTAACTTACGTACTTCTTCTTGAACAAACATTAAAATTTCCTCTACACGAGCCTCGATAATATCAGATAATTCCAATTGTGAATACTGTTCTGTTTGATCACTTCCCATGATAGGAACCGTAAACATTTCTTCTTCAGATGCTGTATCATAGAAAGCATGTCCATATTTCAACTTAATTTGATCTGCATTTTCTGTTGAAGTTTTCAATCCAATTGCAATATCCTTCGTTATATGGTCTCCACCTAATGGCAATACGCTCGTCGCTTGTAACTCTCCATCTTTAAAAATAGATAACGTTGTAGAACCTCCCCCAATATCAACAAGGGCTACACCTCTATTTTTTTCATCTGAAGATATAGCAACTGTCGCAGCCGCTAATGGTTGAAGACAAATATCAACAATTTCAAGACCTGCTTTTTCTACACAACGAAGTAGGTTATGTAGTAAAGTTCTCGAGCCTGTAATAAGTGTACCTTCCATTTCTAATCTTACACCGATCATCCCGCGTGGATCGTTAATCTCGTCAAGACCGTCTACGATGAACTGTCGAGGTACCACATCAATAAACTCACGTTCAGGAGCAATTGACACAACTTGTGCTGCATCTAGAACGCGTAAGACATCTTCATTCCCGATTTCACGATCTTCATTTGAAACAGCGACTACTCCGTGACAAGGAAGTAGTTGTACCTGGTTTGCATTGACACCTACTACAACTTGCTCAATGTGGATTCCCACCATGCGCTCAGCTTGTTCAATTGCTTTTTTAATTGATCGAACAGTCTCGTCTATATCAACTATCGATCCCTTCTTTAAACCATTTGATTTTACATTTCCAACACCAATAATGTTTAAGCTGTCATTAACCATTTCACCAATGATGACTTTAACATTGGATGTACCGATGTCAAGACTAACATATATTTCATTGCTGTTCATTCTTTGGCACCTCCTTCTTTATTTATACCATACAACTCAATATATGGAACAACAATCGCAACTTTACTATTTATAAGAAAAATATTCAACGTCTTTATACGTTTCCCTTTTTTAACCCTATATTTTTCTTATTTTTATTTAACATTCATTTAAGAATATCGCAGTAAACTGTGAATAACTGCTTATCTTGAAATAATTCTATTTCAAGTGTAAAGATTACCGCCAAGTATAAGTCTACACTAAGATGTACTCATAGAAAAGTGAAACTTGTACCAATCCTAGTATGAATCTACGAATTTTTACATATTTTTCATCAAATGAACCATTCTTGTAAATTCATATGCACACAATAGAACATTCGTTTCGTTTTTCTATAATACCGTAGCGAAAACTACCGTTCTATTCTTTTTTTTCTTCCGCTCCTAACTCTTTCGTATATGCCCCTACTTCTAAGTCAATTAATACTTTCTTACCTGGTTCAATTGTTTTTAAAATAAGAGGATAAGCTTCCATACGCTTTGCGAAATTTTGAATCGTAGTGCTCACTTCATACCCTTCATTCATATATAAAGTAAGATGGTCTTCATTCGCATTCGTAGGTGAATAACGGATTTCAGAAATGGACCTTAAAATAGTCGGTGTTAATTTTTCTAGCTCAGCAATTAACTCTTTCATTTTTTCCTCTTTAAAAGGTTCAAAAATTGGTGCTGCAACAGGAAGTTTTCCGTTCGGGAGTACATCAAGTGTTTTCCCATTTTCCAACAACGGTTGTAATTTTCCATCTTTGTTTATATAACCAATTGTTACATACTCTTCAATATGAACATCAATTTTGTTCGGAAAACGTTTTTTTACATTTACTGCTTTAATTTCTTTTCGTTTCGTTAAGTTTTCTTCTGCTTTATGTGCTGTCACTCGGAAATAACTTGTATCATATGTCACACCTGATTCCTTCATCACTTGTTCATCTGTCATATAATGATTTCCAAGTACACTTATTTTTTTTATATTACTAAGCGGAGACCGAAAATAAATTAAAAAGAGTACTAATAAAAATAAAATTGATATGTATAAAATCAATCGATGATTAACATTTTTTTTGTTTTTGTTTTTTTTCTTTTGATTTTTCAACTTTGGTACACGATCTTGTAGTTTAATCACTTTACTATTTTTCATGTACGATCCCCCTATGTAACATAAAGAACGGCATGTTCCTCATGCCGTTCTTATCTTCTTATTATAACATAAATGATAATGAGCGGAACGAATAACCGTTATCTTCCAATGATTTCTACTTCTGTATGCATATCTATACCGAATTTTTCCTTAATCGTCTGTTTTATCAATGCGATTAAGGATAATACATCTTGCGCTGAAGCCCCCCCAGTATTAACAATAAAATTCCCGTGCATTTCAGAAATTTGAGCTCCACCTATTCGATAACCACGAAGCCCCGCTTTTTCTACTAAATTTCCTGCAAAGTCTGGGAGGGGATTCCGAAATACACTTCCTGCACAAGGATGATTCCACGGCTGTGTTTCGCGGCGATAATCTTTATTCTTTTGCATGCTTCTTACAATTTCCTCACGCTCTCCTACCTGTAATTGAAACTCTGCTTCCAAAACAATACCAGGACGTTTCGTTTGTAATACAGATGTACGATAAGAAAATTCCATTTCTCTATTCCTCAACCACTCAATTGTTCCGTTTTCAAACAGAATAAGAGCCTTTGATAATACATTTGATATATCTGATTTATGTGCGCCTGCATTCATATACACTGCACCACCAACACTCCCTGGAATACCACTTGCAAATTCCAGTCCAGCTAACCCTTGGCGACTAAGTAAAGTTGACAATTTAATAAGGGGATATCCACCACCAACTCTTACTCTATGGTTTTCGACCTCTAAGTGGTCTAATCCTTCTCCTAAACGAATAACGACACCTTCTATCCCTTTATCAGATACGAGAAGGTTTGAACCGCGACCAATTACAGTCCACTTTGTTTTATATTGCTTTACTAACTGCAACGTTTTCTCAATACTGGTAACATGCTTTGGCACAATTAAAATATCAGCTGGTCCACCTATTTTCATAGTAGTGTAACGCGCTAACGGTTCGTTAACTAATACTCGACCAACATTTGCTTTTATAAGCTCATTTACTAATTGTTCCATAAACGATCTCCCCCATATTAAGTCTCCTTATTACAGTAGTATGCAGGGCGTTCACCTAACGTTATTTTTTCACAAGCTTATTCATTACTTCATACAGCTTATTCGCCGCATCCGGAATACCTAATTGTTTAGCAGCTAGCTTCATATTTTGTAATGTTTGTGCATCTAATAAAATCTCATCAATATCACGAATTAGCGTTTCAGACGTTAAATCTTTTTCAAGTAGCATTTTTGCTGCTCCTTTATCAACAACTGAACGTGCATTTTTTTCCTGATGGTTATTTGTTACGTACGGACTCGGAATTAACACACTTGGCTTACCTAACGCCGTTAATTCTGCAAGTGTTGTTGCCCCGGCTCTTGAAACAACAAGATCTACACCTGTAAGTACTTCTGGCATGTTATGAATGAACGGTTTAATGATAACATTATTCGGATTCCCCTTTTGCTTCACTGCTTCCATCACTTTGTCATAATGTACTTCACCTGTTACATACAAAATTTCGTAACTTTTATTCCCAAATTGTTCTATCGCCTCTACAAAGGCATCGTTAATCGGTCTAGCCCCACGACTCCCTCCGAAAATAAGCACGGATTTTTTAGGAAGAGATAAACCTACTGAACGCTTTCCTTTCATTCCATTTTGATCCATTACTTCTGATGCTCGTGGATTACCTGTCATAACCACTTTTGACTGTGGAAAATGTTCTGTCGCTGCTTCAAAACAAACAGCAACTTTATCAACATAACGACTTAAAAATTTGTTCGTTACACCTGGTACACTATTCTGTTCATGTACAATAGTTGGAATACCTAATTTTGCTGCGGCATACACAACTGGACCACATACATATCCACCAGTTCCAATCACAATGTCCGGATTAAAACGACGGATATATCGTTTGCTATCTTGTACACCCTTTAGGAAACGCATCACTGTTTTCACATTATCTAACGATATTTTTCGTTTAAATCCACTTATAACAATAGATTGAAACGGTATACCTGCTTTTGGAACAATTGTACTCTCCAATCCATTTTCTGTACCAATATATAAAAACCTTGCTTCTGGATTTAACTTTTTTATTTCTCTAATTAAAGCAAGAGCCGGATAAATATGACCTCCAGTACCCCCACCACTTACTAATACACGCACTACTAACTCCTCCGCTTCTCATTTCTTATTTCTTATTTCTTATTTCAATCGTATTTATTTCTATATACATATTGTATTTTCACACACATACGAAAAACCCTGTCTTATAAACAGGGTTTAGTAGCGAGAATGGCGACTTATATTTAATAATACACCTACCGCCATTAACATTAATGTCAAACTTGATCCACCATAACTTAAAAACGGCAAAGTAATACCCGTAACAGGCATCAGTCCTGTTACAACACCAACATTAATCATTACTTGAATCGCAATCATCGCCACAATACCTACTGCTAAAAACGTACCATATAAATCCGGCGCTCCTAATGCGATACGAATCCCGCGCCATAATAATAGACTAAATAATAATAACACAAATGAACCACCAATAAAACCTAATTCCTCGGATAAGATTGCAAATATAAAGTCTGTTTGTGGTTCAGGTAAATAAAGAAATTTTTGTCTACTTTGTCCAAGTCCAAGCCCGAATAATCCACCAGGTCCAATTGCGAGTAATGATTGGATAATTTGAAATCCACTTCCAAGCGGATCTGACCACGGATCTAAATATGATGTAATGCGTTTCATTCGATACGGTGCTGATACAATTAACCCTACAAATCCTGCTACACCAAGCAAACCAAACATTGCAAAGTGAAAGACCCTCGCTCCCGAAATAAAGATCATAATGATACATGTCCCAACCATTACCGTCCCTGTGCCAAGGTCTGGCTGTAACATAATCATCCCAAAAGCAAGAAACACAAAACTAAGAGCCGGTAATAAACCACGTTTAAAAGATGTAATTAATTTTTGCCGTTCCGCTAAAAATTTTGCCAAGAAAATTATCATCGCAAACTTCATAAACTCTGACGGTTGAATCGAAAATGCTCCGATCCCAATCCAACTTCGTGCTCCCCCTCGAACAAGACCAACTCCTGGAATAAGAACGAGAATAAGAAGAATGAAACAAACTAGCAAAATTACTTTTGAATACGTACGCCACACCCAATAATCAATTTTCATTATAAAAAACATAGCCACTACACCAAGACCTGCAAACAATAATTGTCTTTTTGCAAAAAAGAATGAGTCCCCCATTTTATAAGAGGCCCAAACTGCACTCGCACTGTAAACCATAATCATTCCGATTGTCAACAACGAAAGTGTAACGATGATGAGAATAAAATCAGGCGATTTCTTCATTACCCATAAACACCACCTCTTTAGGCAGAACCTTTTGCCCTATGTAACAAAACATCAGTAGGTGTTAGCCTACTGATGTTTTGATTTACTTTATATAAGTTTATGCACAGCTTGTATAAAAATGTCTCCTCTTTCTTCAAATGTTTTAAATTGATCCCAGCTTGCACATGCTGGAGAAAGAAGAATAACATCGCCGTCTGTAGAATGAGCATAAGCTTTCACCACTGCTTCTTCTAAAGTATCGACACTTTCAATTATATCTAATCCGGCTTTCCCTGCTGCCCTTACTAGTTTTGGCGCTGTTTGTCCAAATGTTACAATCGCTTTTACATTTTTGAAATATGGAATTAAATCATCGAATTCATTTCCGCGATCAAGCCCACCTGCTAGTAACACAATCGGTTGTGCAAACGCAGATAATGCTTTCTCAGTTGCTAGCATATTTGTCGCTTTCGAGTCATTATAAAACTTACGGTTGTTAATAGTTGTTACATATTCTAAACGATGTTTTACACCTGTAAAACGTTTTAACACTACCGTAATCGCTTCGTTAGAAACACCTAACAATTTCGCAATACTCATCGCAGCTAAAATATTTTCTAAATTATGCTGACCTGGTAGAACGATATCACTTACTTCAACAACTTTTTCCCCTTTAAAATAAAGAGCATTGTCTTTTATATACGCACCATCTTCAATTTCTTTCGTTGTCGAAAATAATACTTTTTGACCTTTAGTATTCACAGATAAGGCCATCACATCTGCATCATCTGCATTTATTACACTATAATCGTTTTCTGTTTGGTTTTTAAAAATATTTGCTTTTGCTAAACCATATTCCTTCTTCGTCCCATGATAATCTAAGTGGGCTTCAAATAAGTTTAAAAACGCAGCAATTTTAGGCTGGAACGATTCTACTCCCATCAATTGGAACGATGAAAGTTCTGTAACTACAACTTCATTTTCTTTTGCATCCTGCGCTACTTCACAAGCAACAGTCCCTATGTTTCCTGCAATAACAGGATGCTTTTGTCCTTCTTTTAACATTTCAAATGTAAGCATTGTCGTTGTCGTTTTACCGTTAGATCCTGTAATTCCAACAAATGGCGCTTCTGAAATGCGATATGCTAATTCCACTTCTGTAACTATTGGAATTTGCTTTTCTTTCGCAGCAACTAATATTGGATTAGAATACGGAATTCCTGGATTTTTTACAACAAGAGAAATATTTCTCTCTAACAATTCTAAAGGATGACCACCGCATACAACGTCCATTCCTTTTGCTTGTAGTTCTGCAGCAAGTACATTTTCTGCTAAAGGTTTTCCGTCATTTACAATAACGTTTGCCCCTAACTTTTGTAACAAGGTAGCTGCTGCATAACCACTTTTTGCAATGCCTAATACAAGAATATTTTTATTTTGAAATTCAGTTACAGTTTTCAATTACATCCACACCCCGATATAAATTCCTAACACAGCTAATAAAAACCCTACAGACCAAAACGTTACCACGACGCGCCACTCTGACCAACCACATAATTCATAATGGTGATGTAATGGACTCATTTTAAAGACACGTTTTCCTGTTGTTTTAAATGAAATAACTTGAATAATAACAGATAAAGTTTCCATTACGAATACGCCACCAATAATTACAAGTAGCAATTCTTGTTTTAATAAAATTGCTACAGCTGCGATGGCACCACCTAAAGCTAAGGAACCTGTGTCTCCCATAAATACTTTTGCTGGATTCGCATTGAACACTAAAAATCCAAGTACAGCTCCTACAACCGCCATACAGAATATTGCTACTCCAAATTGCTCTTGTGCTACAGCAATAATACTAAACGCCCCAAATGCAATAGCAGCTGTTCCTGATAATAAACCATCTAAACCATCAGTTAAGTTAACCGCATTTGATCCACCGATTAGCATAAATAGTACAAGTACAAAGTACGCCCAACCTAATTCAAACTTAACATCCGTTCCCGGAATCATGATGTATGTGTGAAATGCTTGCCCTTTTCCAATTAAAAAGAACGCAATAGCAATAACAAGCTGACCTACTAATTTTTGTTTTGATGTTAAACCAAGATTTCTCTTCTTAACTACCTTTATGTAGTCATCTAAAAATCCAATCAATCCGTAACCAAACGTCACTAATAGTAATAATGAAACCTCTGCACCTAAATGATTAAACTTAATCGCCATAATAAGTGAAGTCACCATCATAGATACATATATGACAATACCACCCATCGTCGGTGTCCCTGATTTTTTTTGATGTGACTTTGGTCCCTCATCACGAATACTCTGTCCGAACTTTAATTTTCTTAAAAATGGAATAAATAATGGCGAAAGGGCAACAGAAATTAAGAATGCTACCCCAGCCGTTACTAATAAACCTTGCTCAAGCACATGTAGTCCTCCTCTCACGTTGTTACTCTTCGTTGTTTAAACGCTCTGTAATTGCTTCTTTAGCGACTTCACGATCGTCAAAATGATGTACATCTTTACCAATAATTTGATACGTTTCATGACCCTTACCAGCAATAATGATGATATCTTCAGCTTTCGCGTTAGCAATTGCATGGTATATCGCTTCTTTTCTATCAATAATTACTTCATAATTATTCCCATTTGCACCCTGTATCATATCATCTAAAATAGCTCCTGGCTCTTCACTTCTTGGATTATCTGAAGTGTAAATTGCGTGAGTTGCATATTTTGTTGCAACACTGGCCATGATCGGTCTCTTCGTTCGATCTCTATCACCGCCACAACCTACGATGCAATATACGTCACCTTTTGCAAATTGTTTTGCTGTTTTCAATACATTCTCTAAGCTATCTGGTGTATGTGCATAATCAACAATAACTGTATAATTTTGTCCACCATCAACTACTTCAAAACGTCCTGGAACTCCAGCTAGTTCTTTTATCACATCAATGATTGTTTCTAGTTTCACGCCCGAAACAAGTCCTGCCGCTGTTGCCGCTAGTACGTTATATACATTAAATTTCCCAATCAATTTCATCGTAACATTTACACTTTCATACGGTGTTACAAGCGTAAACGTAGTTCCACCACTCGTCATAACAATATCTTTGGCCATAATATCACTTGTTGTATCAATTCCATACGTTACAACAGTTGCTGCAGTACTTCTCATGTACTCCTCTGTTACAGCATCATCGTTATTCAGTACCGCGTACTTTTCACGATTATGATTATAACTATTGCCAAGTTGTGCAAATAACAACCCTTTTGCATGTTTATATTCTTCCATCGTTTTATGATAGTCTAAATGATCTTGTGTTAAATTTGTAAACACTGCTACATCGTAATCACATCCGTGTACACGACCAAGATCTAAAGCATGCGATGAAACTTCCATTACTGTGCTATCCACACCATGTTCAACCATTTTTGAAAACGTCTGTTGAAGTGTTAGTGCATCTGGCGTTGTATTTTTCACCTCAAATGTTTCATCACCGATTTTCATATTAATCGTTCCAATTAGCCCTGTTTTATGACCATGTGCGCGCATAATCTCATCCATTATATGCGATGTTGTTGTCTTTCCATTTGTACCTGTAATTCCGATTAAATGTAACTTGTGCGTTGGTTGACCATAAAAATAATCAGCTAAAACCGCTAACGAACGAAAAGTGTTTTTCACAAGTACAACTGGAACGTCAACATCAATTGGTCTTTCCGCAACAATAGCAGCCGCTCCTTGTGCCGCTGCTTGCTTAGCAAAATCATGGCTATCAACTGTATATCCTTTCATACATACAAATAAGCTTCCTTCTTTCACTTTACGCGAATCAGCCTCTATTGATGTGATTTCTGGATTTTCTTTTGGAACAACTGGAAAATCATGCAAACATGATACAAGTGTATGCAACTTCATTTCACTAAACCCTCTCTACATTGTGTATTTATCTCTTTTTTAATAAGCAACACATTACCTCCTAATTATGTAAAATAGGAGGTAAGTGCTACTATCGTCTATAAATAGACCTATTTATAACTGAAACCCTTACGGCCTCAAATTAAGTAACTCTTCTATAAAGAACTCACTTCCACCAATTGTACCATAAAACGTACTAGGTTACCTTTAATTCCCGAAGTAAATTCTAATTTTCGAGCCTTCTTTCACTTTAGATCCTGCTTCTGGTGATTGTTTAATGACTTTCTCTCCATCTCCGCTTATATCAAGCTTCAAATCGACGAGTTGCGTCTGTAAGTCTTTCTTTTTCATACCAATTAAATTCGGAACTTCCACAGTTGGTGTATCGCCCCATTTATATTCTCTCTCAACTTGTTCTTTTCTCGGTTTCACTCCCATAACAGGAAGTGCATCCCGGAGAATATTCCCAACAATTGGAGCTGCTACTACTCCACCAAATTGCGTTACACCTTTCGGATTATCAACAGCAACATAGACAACGATTTCTGGATCATCTGCTGGAGCAAAACCAATAAAGGATACAATATAGTTATTCTCTAAATATTTTCCATCCTTTACCTTTTGAGCAGTTCCTGTTTTTCCTCCTACGCGATATCCGTCAATATATGCCCCTTTACCAGACCCTTTCGCTACAACATTTTCTAATGCATACCGAACTTTTTCTGAAGTTTCCTTGGAAATAACTTTTCTTTTTTCCACAGGTGTCTTTTTACTTACAACTTGATTGTTTTTCGGATCAATAAATTCTTTAGCTATATACGGTTGATACAATGTTCCACCATTTACAGCCGCTGCTACTGCCGCCACTTGTTGGATTGGCGTAACAGAAACACCTTGACCGAATGAAGTCGTCGCTTGCTCGACTGGACCGACTTTATCTAAATTAAATAAAATCCCGCTACCTTCGCCTTGCAAATCAATGCCTGTTTTCTGTCCAAAACCGAAATTACGAATGTATTTAAACAATCGGTCTTTACCAAGGCGGTCACCTAGTTCAATAAATCCTGGGTTACAAGAGTTTTGAACTACCTCTAAAAACGTTTGGCTACCATGACCTCCTGCTTTCCAACACTTCAATCTAGCTCCACCAACTTCAGCTGCTCCATCATCATAAAACGTATCTTTCTCTAAGTCTACTAAATTTTCATTCAAAGCTGCTGCTAACGTAATGATCTTAAATGTTGAACCAGGCTCATACGTACTCCATACTGGTAAGTTTCTGTTATACACCTCAGGAGAGACACTTTGAAAATCTGCTGGATCAAAACTCGGCCGGCTTGACATACCTAAAATTTCACCATTTTTTGGATTCATTGCAATTGCAATCATACCGTCTGGATTATACGTTGACTCTGCAATATTCATTTCTCTTTCCATAATTCTCGTAATACGCGCATCAATTGTTAGCCCCAAATTCAAGCCAGCTTCTGGTTTTTTGAAATCATCACCAACATTCGGCATCCTTTGTCCTTTCGCATCTGCAAAAAAACGCACATGACCTTTATCACCATTTAGCTCTTTATCATAATATTTTTCTAGTCCCATGAGACCTTGGTTATCACTACCTGCAAACCCTAATACATGTGATAAAAAGTTTCCAAATGGATAGTACCGGATCGAATCCTCTGCGATATACACACCTTTCAAACTTAATCCTCGTACCTCTTTCGCTTTGTCATGTGATATTTTCCTTCCGCCTTTGTCTAACCTTACAATCGACTCTTTTTTTGTAACTCTCTTATAAATCTCATCTTTTTCCACACCTAATACTGCAGCTAGTTTCTCTGCAGTCTCTGCTGGTTTTTCAATTTGCCTCGGTACAACAAAGACAGTTGGGGCACTTTTATTCGTGGCAAGTTCCACACCATTTCGGTCTAAAATCTTCCCACGTTCAGGTTCAAAAGTAATATTACGACTCCATGAATCCTTCGCACGATCTGTTAACATACTCCCAAGAAAGAACTGCACATATCCAAGACGAATATCGATGATAGTGAAAATAAGTATACCGGATATAAGTATAAAAATAAGTCGCTTTCTAACAGTTACATTTGATACACGCATATTGGAACAAGCCTCCTTTACGCCTAGCTTGTTCCAATATATGCTTGTACTTATTTAATTAGAACTTTTCGCTTCTTACCATTACGGTTTTTCTGCTTCTTGTTGCGGTTCGAGTGGCGGTACGAGTGTAACACCTAATTCTGTACCCGGTTGCAATAACGTTCCTTCTGCTACACTTTGTTCGGTTACGTACCCAGTGCCAGAAGGTTTTAAATTAAGCTGTAATGTTTTTGCTAAATTCATAACATCACGCAGTGCCCAGCCTTGTATATTTGGCATTGTAGGCTTATCTCCCACTAGGAAGACCCGATCTCCTCTTAATGTTTGTTCAGTCGCTTTTGGCACTTGTTGCTGTACTTTCCCTTCACCTAATACGATTGGACGGAGTTTTGCTTTATCGATCGCTTTCCCTGCTTCTGCCATCGTTTTGCCAGTTACATCTGGAACTGCTGTTTGTTGATCTTTCAAATATTTTTTTGGATCTTTCACTTCATTCGGCTTAATCTTTAAATACTCTAAACTATTTTTTGTTACATATTTAAAGATATCAGCTAAAGGCTGTGCGCCGTTTTCATCATCTTTTAACTTCGGCTGTTTAACAGCTACGTACACAACAAGTTGTGGGTCATCCATCGGTGCCATACCTAAGAATGAGAATATATAATTCTCTCTTCCCGTCATATATCCACCTTTTCCATCCGGAATTTGTGCTGTCCCAGTTTTACCACCCACTGAATACCCATCAACTTTATATGCAGTCCCTGTTCCTTTAGGTGATGTAACAACGCGTTCTAATAACTGCCTTACTTGCGCTGCTGTTTCTTTTGTAACAGGCTTTCCTACTTCTTCTGGTTTATGTTCTAATTTTACTTTCCCTGTTATCGGATCTACAATTTTATCAATTGTATAAGGTTTCATCATTTTCCCATCATTTGCAATAGCTGTTGCAGCTTGTACAAGTTGAATTGGCGTTACAGTAGAACCTTGTCCAAATGCTGTTGTTACTTGCTGTATTTGCTGATCGAATAAAATGGTATTTGAACCTTCACCAGGTAAATCAATATTCGTTTTTTCATCTAATCCGAAAGCATGGATATATTTTCGGAAACGTTCTGGACCAAGTTTTTGATCACCTAAAATAGCAAACGCTACGTTGGAAGAACGCTCTACCCCTTCATCAAACGTGATAGATCCCCAACCAGCACCACCATTATGATCTTTTATTTTTCGATTACCAACTTGATATGTACCAGATTGATAATAATCTTGTCCTTTGTACACACCTTCATTGATAGCGGCCGCTAATGTGAAAATCTTCATTGTTGATCCAGGTTCAAATGCATTTGCAATCGCATCATTAAAGAAATATTTAATTTGACGATCATTTGGATCATAACTAGGTTTACTAGACATCGCTAATATTTTTCCTGTTTTCGGATCCGCAACAATCCCTATTAAACTTTCTGGCTCATAATGCTTACTCGCTTCTTTCATCGCATCTTCTAAATAACTTTGAATACGTTGATCCATTGTTAAATATACATTATCTCCATTTTTAGGGGCCTCTACGTTAACTTTTCCACCATCGAGAGATACACCTTTACGATCACCTGTATAAGCTACTTTCCCGTTAGAAGCACTTAAATATTTATCCAAACTTTGTTCTAAGCCAAATTGACCTACCGAAGTTCCCTTATCATTTGGTTTCGCATGACCTATGACGTAAGATGCAAAATCACCATTTGGATATACTCTGGCATTTTCTGTAATAAAGGATATTCCAGGCAACTTCAACGCTTCTATTTGTTCCTTCTGCTCTTTCGTCAGATTCTTACCTAGCGTTCCAAATTCAACCTGACTTCTGCCTTCCTTATTTAATGCAGCTAAAATATCTTCTTCACCTTTTCCGAGTACTCCCGCAATTTTCTTTGCGGTATCCTCTTTATCCTTAACGGGCTTAGCACCTTTTAATTCTGCTACAAGTTTATACGAGTTTGCGTCTTGCGCTAACACATGACCGTTTTGATCATAAATTGTTCCTCGATTGGCTTCGAGGACTCCTGTTTTGCTATGTTTTTGCTTAGCAAGTGTATCCAAATCTTGGTTATGCACAGTTCCTGTCGCTTGTATGTAAAAAAATCGGGCTAATAACAGCAAAAAGAGCAGGAGGAATAATATCATAAAATACCCTGCTCCCTTATTGGTATGAAATTTAGTCATATTACTCTTCATCTTTCCTTCACACCTATTGCCTTACTTGAGGCCCTTCACATTATTTGCATTAATTTCTAGCCCGTGTTTTTTTGCAACTTCAGCGATTCGCTCATAACGACTTAACTTCTCTACTTCAGCCTGTAACTCTTGATTTTCTTTTTGCTGCTTCACAATTTTTTCTTCTATTGTCGCTGCTTCTACATTAACTTGATAAAGGCCCGCTTTATTTCCAATAAACGCTACGCAGGCATACAATAAAAAGCCAATAAACGCTACATATAACAGTTTTTCAATTCTTGTAATTTTCGCTTTAACTTTTGGTTGAACCATCTGCTGTGGGGGTGTTTGAATCTGGACCTCTTCTTGCGCTTGTTGCTTATACTTTACAGCTAAGTTACTCATACCTCTCTCCCCTTTTTATCGTTTTTCAGCGATCCTCAACTTCGCAGAACGCGCTCGATTATTTTCTTCTAGCTCTATATCAGAAGGTAAAATCGGCTTTCTTGTAATAAGTTTTAATTTCGGTTTGAATTCCTCAGGAATAATTGGTAATCCTGGTGGCAATTGTGGCGTTGTACTATTTCGCTTAAACGTTGTTTTACAAATACGGTCTTCTAAAGAATGGAATGTTATAACACTGATTCTTCCACCTGGCTTGACCATACTAATTGCAGATTCTAAAGCTTCTTCAAATACTTTCAATTCATCATTTACAGCAATACGAATCGCCTGGAACACGCGTTTCGCAGGATGTCCACCAGTTCTTCGTGCAGGAGCCGGGATACCCTCTTTAATTAGTTCTACTAACTCTCCAGTCGTTTCAATAGCTTTATTCTCACGATACGCTTCAATTTTCCTTGCTATTTGTTTTGAAAATTTCTCTTCACCATACTGGAAGAAAATTCTTACGAGTTGTTCATATGACCAGCTGTTTACAACATCATATGCTGTTAATGGGGCATCTTGATCCATCCGCATATCTAACGGTGCATCATGATGATAACTAAAACCACGCTCTGGTGTGTCTAATTGTGGAGATGAAACACCTAAATCGAATAAAATACCATCTACTTCTGTTATACCTAATTCCTGTAGTTTTTCAGATAAATAACGGAAATTGCTCTTTACTGTTACAAACTGCTCACCGTATGAAGCAAATTTTTCTTTCGCATTTTGAATCGCTATCTCATCTTGATCAAAAGCTATTAATTTCCCGCCATCAGTTAATTGGGATAATAGATAAGAACTATGTCCTCCTCCCCCCAGTGTACAATCTACATATGTACCACCTGGCTTTATATCTAAGCCGTCTACCGTTTCTTTCAAAAGTACTGTTACGTGTTTAAACATTGTTGCACCTACTCTTTTTCCAATTAATTATGTTGAATGCATTCCTTCCTCTACACGCTTATTTCACGATTAGAGAACGAAATACTACTAAAGAACGACTCATTTAACTTACCTACAAAGGCAGCATACTATACAAATCGCTATTTTCTTTTATTATATACTAAATTTTATCATCTTTTGCGGGAATTTAAATAAAAAACTGTCGAAAAAGATAATAATACGTTTACATTTTGTGCTATTTTGTCATATATTTAAGTATCCTGCCTACATACAATCTTCATTATTTTTAAATTGATAATTCAGAAAAATTACACTTCAAAGTAAATTCAACGAGACAAAAATAAAATCCTGCTCCGAAGAGCAAGATTCTATAGTTTTATAACATGATGTTTTCCATCCCAAGAAAATGAGTTTTCCATTACTCGCTCAACAAAATCTAAACCGAACTGATTTAAATAATAGCACACATTCCAAACGCGCTCTTGCGGCGCTCCTAACGGACGAAGTGCACATTGTATGTGACGGAATTTATTTAGCTGAACCTCATGTTTTTTCTCAACATTCTTTTTCAACATTCTTTCCAACAGTTCAATTTGTTCATTTATTTTCACTTCATTTTTCCCTGCAAACGCACTTAATCCTGGATCTATCTTCTTCACAAACTGCTGTAATGATGCGTGAATATCCATTATTTCTTTTTTCGCATCTACAAATCGTTCATCTATCGGTTCCTCTATTTGATTAGACAACCAATTCTCACGCAGTTTATCTACATTCTTTACAAATGGATCGCTCTCTTGTAATTGTAAATCTTTCACATCTGTCGCTATATCTCTCTCCAAATAAGAAATTGTAATACGCGGAACGACAGGCGGCATCCGGAAACCGACAGTATGAAATACTTGTTGCAATTCACTCCAGTAAGCTAATTCTCCCGGCCCTCCAATAAACGCAAGCGTAGGAAATACATACTCTTGCATAAGCGGGCGTGTTACAACATTATTACTAAAACGTTCTGGATTTCTTTCCATCTCTTCGATTAATTCTTCATACGAAAAGGAATACGCTCCATCTTTCCCAACAAATCTCCCTTTATTCTCTTCAAGTAGTACTCGCTCATTATCAATTTCCATGAATATATGCACCGCATTATTCTTCGTTTCAATAATCGGTTTATATCCTAATCCTTTAATTACTTCCTGTTGATTATGAAGCCCCTCTTGCACTTCTTTATACTTGCCTATAATTTGTTTAAAGAACGGCACTTCTAATTTTCTCAATTCAGGATGATGTGAATCAACGAGAATTAAACCAGAGCTAACGAACATTTTAGTAATAAGGTAACCAAAGAAATCTACATACGTATTCGATTTTTCCAAAGCATCATCAATAAATTGCAATACATCCTTAGTAAAATTCGTTTCGGGATATGTTTTAAAAATCTCTTCAATCCACTTTCTACAGTCTTCCACTGAAAGTTCCGACTCTGAAGCACTCGCCTTTTTCGGATTACGATCATGAAAAATAGTCTTTTTAATATTTTTATTCTTCATTACGAAAGTGTGATTAATTTCATCCATATCATGGTCTTCACCAGCAATCCAGAAAACAGGAACAACTTTAACACCTAAACTTGCTTCCTTTTCCTTCGCAAGCTGTAAAATTGAAATAATTTTATGAATTGTATAAAGCGGTCCAGTCAATAGCCCTGCTTGTTGTCCAGCTATAACAACATATGTATTTTCATCCCCAAGCGCTTTTACATTTTGAATTGTAGTTTCTCCCGCTTGTAACTTTGTATTATATTCTAATAAATGCGCTACTAAATCTTGGCGGAAAAACTCTCTCTCACGCAAATCATGTAAACGCTGTTTAAAAGCATCTTCTGTTAACATATAATCAAAACACGACTGTATCTCTTTTTCACCGTTCATATAGTCCGCTACAACACCTTGTTGCGGAACAGAGATTTCTTTTATCTCCATATAATTCTTCCTTTCGTATCCTGTTCTCTCACCAATCCACATTGTAGTCAATGTTTCACGTAAAAGCAAAGAATAACACTTATACTTTTACTTCTAACCCTTTTATTGCATCGAATAAAAATTGTAGTGTCGGAACTGGTCGTTGCTGTTTCTTAGCTTCTTCTAATACATATCCAATTATCGCATTAATTTCCGTTTGTCTATTCGCTCTCACATCCGCCAACATAGATGATGTATTACGAGACGTTCTTTCACATACATGTCGTACCATTTGCCATACAATTTCTTTTTCTTCTTTAACAAGAAAAACCACTTCCTGAAATACTTGCTCCATCATTTGATAAAAAAACGGATTAGAAATCAGCTCCCCGTTTTGAACTTGTAATAACGCTGTCAACGGATTAATACATACATTAACTACTAATTTTTTGTGCATAACATCCTTCCAATCAGATGCTATTTGAAGAGGGAAATGAGGGGAAGAAAAACAATCAAATATTTTTTCAAAATGTATAGATTGACCGCGTACTACACCAAACTTTGTAACACCTATTCCCGTATGATGAACTGTATGCATCCCTTCTTTTTTCGCACCATGTTCTACAATCCCAACAGCTATATTTTCATTCCCTATTTTCTGCATAGCATGCAAATGTGACATTCCGTTTTGTAAAAAGACTAATGATAATTCTCCCTGCACAAAAGATAATATGTCAGTTATATGATATTGCTTTACAGCAATAAATATAAAGTCTAACTTCTGCTTTGGCATACTCTCTATTGGTAAAACCGATGGAAATACCGTTTCACATCCCTCATCCCTAACACAGGTTATACCCGTTATATTCAATTCCTCAGACTGTTTAGCCGTTCTAGTAAACAACGTAACATCTTGATTACTTTTTTGTAAATAAAATGTATACAATAGACCGATAGCACCCGGTCCCACAATCCCAATTTTCATCTTCACACAAGGAACTCCTATGAACAAGTTACATAAGTTCCCTTGCCCTCCCCCCTTTATATCTTCCTAAATCACACTAATACAACTAATAATTTCACTGTTCCCTGACAAACAAATGCAACCTCTTCTTTCACTATGTATATACTACCTATTAATACGCTTCTACTCTTAGTTTAGCAAATCCTCAAAAAAATAATAAAAGAAATATACTATCTTCTTCATAAAAATCAAAAAATGAGTTATAATATTATTATAAATATTTTTACTTTTCTGCATTCAACAAGATTAGAAAAGGACGTGATGTAATGGGATTCCCAAAAGTTGAGCGTTTGCTCATCAATTATAAAACATTAGATGAATTTAAAAAATTTAAAGGTTGCGGAGCTCAAGAACTATCCATGTTAGAAGAATTACAAGCAAACATTATTGAAAACGATAGTGAATCTCCATTTTATGGTATCTATTATGGCGGATCATTAATTGCACGTATGAGCTTATACATGAAAAGAAACGGCGGCGAGCCATTCGAAATTACAGGTACTTACCTAGAGCTCTATAAACTAGAAGTGTTACCAACTTTTCAAAAACAAGGATTTGGAGAAATGCTTGTAAATTATGCGAAACAACTACAATTCCCAATTAAAACAATTGCACGTATCCATTCAGCTGGTTTTTGGGATAAATTAAATTTCCAACCTGTATCAGTACCTAATGGTGATTTTTATGTTTGGCACCCAGAAACAAATTTGAATGCGGTTACAAACGAAGAATCTGCTTAAAAATAAAAAAAACAGCTACATAGCAGCTGTTTTTTTATTTCTTTAATTTCTCTAATTTTCCATTGGAACGAGCGCTATTTCTTTCCGCAACCATTACACTTCTTTTTTGATCGATATAATCAAGTAATGTTCTATATTCTTCCTCATATACTGATAATCGCTCCAAAAGACGCTCTCTCTCTGTTTGTAACGATTCAATTTGTTGTTGCAGCACCATTAAAGAATTTTCATCTTTATAATTTTGCAAGAAATCGATAACATCATTCAATGTAATTGACGTAGGCTCTAATACCTTCGTCTCTTTCACTTCATAATTCTCTACTTTACGCAGTTGCTTCGCTTCTTCAATACGTTCTTTATATTGCTTTCTAACATAAGAATTCCATCTAAACCCACATGCTGCTGGTGTACGAGACAAATGTCTTCCCACTTCTTTAAAGGCAGAAAGCTGTGTTCCACCTTCTCGAATATGCCGGAGTACTACTTCTGCCAGAAGCAAATCTTCATCATCAGTCCAAGCATCTTGTCTTGTTGTCGCCATCTCTCTAGTCCTCCCTATGCATTTTTTATTAAACATATGCAGTTACTAGAAAAGATAGAATACACCAATTAAAGAATTAGACAAAAAAAATAAACGCAGAAGATATCTTCTACGTTTATTTTCCCGCAATTACTTGCTGATTACTTCTTTACCTTTGTAAGTACCGCATGCTTTACATACACGGTGAGCTAATTTCGCTTCACCACAGCTTGGGCACTCTACCATACCAGGTACTGATAATTTGAAATGCGTACGACGCTTTCTTTTTACTGTTTTAGAAGTTCTTCTAAAAGGTACAGCCATTCTTCCCACCTCCTTAAAAGAAATAGTTATTTTCATATGAAGGCCTGAACCAGTCTTCCGATTATTTGTCAAAAAACTTTGCAAGTCCTGCCAATCTTGGATCAACAGGCTTTTCTTTGTTTTCTTCCGAAATCACTTGCCAGTCTTGACCTTGCGTCGGTGCTCCACCAGAAACATCATCACTGAAAATTTGCATTGGAATCTCCAAAAGTATATTTTCCTTGATTACGGGCAGTAAGTCAAGTACTTCTCCTTCTAAACAATGAATTTCAGCTTCTGTTTCAAAATCTTCTTGTGAAGTTTGGAACACCTCAGTTGTTTTAATGTCAAATGGTAATGTCACATCTACTAAAGAGCGAGAACACGGTAAAACCATGTTTCCAGTTATATGTAGATGAAACGTAAACTTACCGGAGCCAAAATCAACTCTTCCTGTTACATGAACAGGATTAATTTCACGAATATCTTTCTCGACCTCTTTTAGCTCACTTACATCTACCATCTCATCCAATGTCAATCCTTTATTTCTCAATTTATTCAATTGATGGATGGACCATTTCATATCATATCACCTCAAGGCAACAAACAAAATTATAGCTAGCCATTTTATATTTGTCAATGTTTTTTCTTTACACTATAATGAAGTCATCATAGTAAATAATATATAGAGTATCATGTTTTTCAAAAAGATGCTACATCGAAAGGAGAGATTACCATAAAAGCCAGTGGTATTGTTGTTGAATATAACCCTTTTCATAACGGTCATGATTATCATGTGCAACAAACAAAAAAGTTAACACACTCTGATATTACAATTGCCGTTATGAGTGGCCCTTTTTTACAGCGCGGTGAGCCGGCACTCCTATCTAAATGGTACCGCACCAAAATGGCGTTAGAAAGCGGCGTAGACCTTATTGTAGAGCTTCCATACGCTTTCGCCACACAAAAGGCTGAAACATTTGCAAATGGCGCTATTTCTATTTTAAACGCCTTACATGTTTCTGAAATTTGTTTCGGTAGTGAAGATGGAATAATCGAAAATTTTTATAATACCATCTCTGTACAAAAAAACGAAGAAGAAACTTTTAATCGACTTGTTAAACAATTTATGAACACAGGTAATAGTTACGCAAAAGCTACATCTGAAGCCTTCCTGCATATTTTGCCATCCGAAAAAAACATAGACATGTCTCAGCCAAATAACATTTTAGGCTTCCAATACATGAAAGCAATTCTCTCGCAAAATAGTTCTATGCAAGCACAAACGATAAAAAGATTTGCCTCTCATTATCATGATGAAACATTTACTGATCAACATATCGCAAGCGCAACCAGTATTCGTAAACAACTTTTTAACGAGAATAGTTCATTTACAGCAATTGAGCCTTTCATCCCAAAAGCAACCGCTTCACTTTTAGCAAATTACAAACAAAACTATGGGATATTACATAATTGGGAACAATATTTCTCATTTTTCAAATACAAACTCATGACGATGTCTCCCAAGGACTTACAACATATATATGAAATAGAAGAAGGCTTAGAGCATCGCATTTTATCAAAAATACAAAACAGTTCCTCGTTCTATTCATTCATGGAAGCATTAAAAACTAAACGTTATACATGGACTAGATTACAAAGAGCTTGCACACACATTTTAACAAACACAACAAAAGAAGAAATGCATAATGCAAATATAGAACAGCATGCACCGTATATCCGTCTACTTGGCATGTCACAAAAAGGACAAACTTACCTTTCAAAAAACAAGAAAAAAATAGAACTTCCAATCCTTACTCATACAAAAACTTTTAATCATCCCACTTTAGATATAGAGCGAAAAGCAAATTCTGTCTATTTCTCCATCATGCAAGAACCATTACGGACACAACTACTAAAACAAGACGTAACACACCATCCAATTCGTTACGATGAAACAACTGCAACATTTCTATAAGAAAAACCTCTCTTTTTCAGAGAGGTTTATTTTTTATCACCCATTTTTTCTAAATACGTTAATGCATCATCCAACGTGTCAACTGGTACAATTTTCATTTTTGTTTTAATATCTTTCGCAGCCTCAAGTGCATCTTTATAATTCGATTTCTCCGCACCTTTTTCATTCGGTGCAAAGAACACTTCAGCACCAGCATCACTAGCAGCTACCACTTTTTGCTGAATACCACCAATTGGACCAATTTCACCTTTTTCATTGATTGTACCCGTTCCAGCAATTTCGTGTCCTTTCGTTAAATCTTCTTCTACAAGTTGATTATATATTTCTAATGTAAACATTAAACCTGCCGATGGCCCCCCTATTTCATGCGAGTCAATTTTCACTTTCGGATCTACTACTAATTCTCTTTCCGTTACAATAGAAACACCTATACCAACACGCCCATTCCCATTTGGGATTGTCTTAACATTTAAATTTTCTTTAAGTTGCTTTCCACCTCTCTTGTACTCAATACTTACTGTATCGCCCTCTTTTTTCCCAGTCATATACTCAATAAATTGCTCCGTCTTTTCGAATGTTTTTCCATCAACAGCTATGATGACATCCCCAAGCTTAAGCTTTCCTTCCGACGGCATTCCCTTCGAAACTCCCGCTACTAAAACACCTTTATTTTCAAAAGAAACAGAACGATTTGCACGTTTATAAGCATTGTAAATCGCTGCATTTTGCGAATCTTTCATTGCATAATTTTGGCGAAATTGATATTCTTCATCGCTCTCGCCTCTTTGTAATATTTCTTCCGCCTTCGATACATGTGTATATTTGTTAAACTGCGCTGCTATTAAATTCACCACATTTGCCGGTCCCATTGAAACCGTTACAAGCATAAAATCACCAGATTCTTTCGTTCCGCCCTCAACTTGAACATACGGCTCTAATTTTGCAGCCATCCCTGGTTTTGTTACATAATACGGCAAACGTACGTAAACAAGTAACATCGCCAATATCACACCTATTAAAATTGCATATATAAACCGAAAACGCTTAAACATTATGTTTCTCCTTCCACTGCTCAATTAATAAATAAATATTTGAAACATGTTTTTCCGCTTCTACTTCTCCGACTTGAATAATGTCTTCAATGTTTGTAAAAGCACGTGAACTAAATTGTTCCACAGCTGGTCGCATCATTAAATCTGATGCAATTTGCCGATTCATCACAAGCTCATGTTGCATAATTTCAATACTCTGCATAATCACATCATAAATGGACGTAACCTCACCATTCACCTTGATCGGAGATACATCAACAGCAATAACAATATCAGCGCCTAACTCCTTCACAACCGATACTGGAATACGATCAATAACTCCGCCATCCACTAATAATCGCCCATCTACTTTTTCTGGTACAAACACCCCAGGTACCGATATGCTAGCCCTCACTGCATCTGCAACAGGACCACTTGTAAAAACAACCTTTTCCCCTTTCAAGATGTCAGTAGCCACAACAGCCGTCGGGATATCTAACTCTTCTAATTTTTTATTATATGTAAACATTTTAATCATATCTTTGACACGTTTTCCAGCAATAAATCCCATTTTCGGAACCGTGAAATCTAAATAATATTTCCTCTTGAAAACAGTTGCCATTTTATACAGTCTTTCAACGTTACTACCAGCTGCATAAAATGTACCTATTAAAGCTCCCATGCTACTTCCCGCAATCATATGAATCGGTATACCATTTTCCCTCAAAACTTTTATAACGCCAATATGAGCAAATCCTTTCGCTCCTCCAGATCCAAGCGCTAAACCAATTTTCGGTTCTTTCATTTTTCTCACCCTTTAACTTTTTTCATTCCTTTTTCATACTTATGGTCTAAATTCACCACGTATCCACGTATACTGAAATGAACGTTTTTTGGGACAAAGGGGGATTTACTTACATGTATGAAAAATGGAAAACGGCTTTCCTTACCATATCAACACTGTTTTTAACCTTTTCTCTTGTACTCCACCCCCAAGCTGCTTTGCAAGCTTCCATTCGAGGGTTAAATATATGGTGGGAAGTTGTATTCCCGTCTCTATTACCGTTTTTCATCATTGCGGAACTTCTAATTAGTATTGGTGTTGTAAAATTTATCGGTGTTATATTAGAACCACTCATGCGACCACTGTTTCGCGTTCCAGGGATAGGCGGATTTGTGTGGGCAATGGGAATGGCTTCAGGTTTTCCTGCTGGCGCCAAATTAAGCGCTAGACTACGCAAAAGCAATCAACTTACACAAATCGAAGCAGAACGCCTCGTATCCTTTACAAACTCTTCTAATCCACTTTTTATTTTCGGAGCTGTTTCTATCGGTTTTTTCAATAATCCGAAATTAGGAATCATATTAGCTGCCGCACATTATTTAAGTAACTTTGCCGTCGGGTTACTGATGCGTTTTTACGGTAATAACACCACTAAAACAAATGATAAACACACTACTAAAAAACGTCCTTTTCAAAATCCTTTTTCAATTCTTCACCAGACACGCATGCAAGAAAAAAGACCAATAGGAAAATTACTTGGGGACGCGATCGTTTCGTCTATTCAAACGCTACTTATGATTGGTGGATTTATTATTTTATTCTCTGTTTTAAATAAAATGATTACTGTATTTCATATTACAACAGCCCTTTCTTTTATTATGCAACATATTTTATCATTCTTCCAACTAACTACCGAATTTAGTATTCCGATATTATCTGGCATTTTTGAAATGACACTTGGAAGCCAAATGATTAGTCAAGTAAATGAAACACCTCTTCTGCAACAAGCTATGGTAACAAGCTTCATTTTAGCGTTTAGCGGTCTCTCTATTCAGGCACAAGTTGCAAGCATATTAGCTGAAACTGACATCCGATTTAAACCATATTTTTTCGCACGCATTATCCAAAGTATTCTCGCTCCTATGTTTACTTTTATATTTTGGAAACCATTTTACGAAAAAGTCAATTCTTTCTCGCCCATGCAAAAAAATATTCCCGTCTTTTTATCAAATCATTCTTCTATACTGCATGAAATTTGGACATCTTTCGTACAATACGGACCGATATTCACATTATTTTGTTTATATGTATATGTTATCTTATTATTTTTTCGCAACAATAAAGAAAAACCCCGTTCACTTTAACGGGGTTTGAAACTTTTCTTTTAAAGCGCGCTCTACAATAGGCGGCACAAGATCTACTACACTTCCTCCATATCTCGCAACTTCTTTCACAATACTCGAGCTTAAAAATGAATATTGGTTGTTTGTCATAATAAAGAAGGTTTCAATGTTTTCATCTAATTTTCGATTCATAGAAGTGATTTGCATCTCGTATTCAAAATCAGATACTGCTCGTAAACCACGTAATATCGCGTTTGCATTACGCATTTTTGCATACTCCACCAATAGTCCACTATGTGAATCTACTTTCACATTCGGGATATCCTTTGTTGCTTCTCGAATTAATTCTAAGCGCTCCTCGACTGAAAAGAACGGTTTTTTTGATGAATTGTTTAAAACAACTACGTATACCTCATCAAATACTTTTGCTCCCCTTTTAATAATATCCAGATGCCCTAGGGTAATTGGATCAAAACTTCCTGAAGAAATAGCTATACTTGTCATTCCGTCCCCTCACCTTCATACTTATAAATCGATATTGCTGTAATGCCATAATTCTCAGCCCGCACTTTGGCAAGCCCCCCTATAGAATCAGGTAAAACTACATCATTACCATGCTCTGCCATAATTAATCCATCACTATGTAGCAATCCATGTTGATCCATCACACTAATTAAAGATACAATTTTTTGTTCTTTATATGGCGGATCAATTAGTATAAGATCAAATGATATTTCTCGTTTTATAAGCGCCTTTACCGCACGCTCCGCATCATTCCGATATACTTCAGCTTGTTCCTGTATTCTACAACTTTCTAAATTTTGATGTATTACTTTTATTGCTTTACTATCTCGATCAACAAAAATCGCTTTATCAATCCCTCTACTTATAGCCTCAATTCCAAGGCCACCACTACCACCAAATAAATCAAGGGCAGTGCCACCATCAAAATACGGCCCTATCATATTAAAAATAGACTCTTTCACTTTATCTGTCGTTGGACGTGTTGTATTACCAGGCACCGCTTTAAGTGGGTGTCCTTTACATTTACCTGAAACTACTCTCATCTGTTGTCACTACCTTTATTTCAATCTATCGAGCAATTATAGAAAACCCTTCTCAATTCAGTAACCGCTCGCATTTTTTATGTATTCATCTCATCATTCGCTAACACGAATCCATTATGTATATTAGTTTCACTTTATCTTTTTTTATCCTATCATAAATTTAAAAAAAGAAAAATAAAAAGCCAAACATAAAATTTATTTTCATTATGTATATCTTCATTTAGATTGGACATAAATAATTATAACAACATCACCTTCGATGTTGTTGCCAACCGCGGAGAAGACTTACGTTTCCCCATAAGTTCTTCCTCCGGTTTCTCCTCTCCCTTTGCCTTCTTACTAGTACATACTAGTATAAGAAGGGCCCTGCTTTGCAGGGTTTTTTTTATTTGTCTACTTTTCATTTAAAAAGTGAGATGGTACAGTAAAAGAAAGAGGAGGAAAAAATATGATTCAACGCTTTATAGAACTCGGAGAAGGCTACTCTGATTTATATGAATTACTTGAAATTGCCAAAGCAAATCAAGAACGTATAACCCATATGTTACAATTCGAAACGATAAAAAATGAAAAAAAAGTTTGTTCACTTGTTGTAATATTAAAACCAACTACTACTGGTGATTTCCAACCATTATACATATGTCGCGAAGGCATTCCTATGCTTGAAAATAAGAAAAGTAAACGTGTCATTTTATTCGAAGAAATGGCAGAACAACTAGGAAAAAAAGTGACTACATTTACTGTAAAACCGTCCACAACTTTCCCAGAAAAAGAACTATTTTTCAATCATTTAATTGGTATTTTACGAATGAACAATTTCATTCCTCCAATGAAATAACATTTTATTTCAAGTGAAAAATCCCCCCGCTAAACGTAGCAGGGGGATTTTTCGCATTAACTATAATCGTATTCTTTTGCCCGATCTGGACGAGAATTTTCAAATTCTGTTTTTAAAAACGGGCGGTACGACTGTTCTATCTTTTTCACAAAAGGAAGTTTGTTCAACTTATGCATCATGTGCTCAATTTGTTCCATATCACAATATACAACTGCATATTTCAAACGCTTTGATATGTAATGTATGTTACCATATTTCCTCAAAATCTTGGCATGTTTCAATGAGTGTAAATAAACAATCATACTTTGTCGTTGCCCGAACATAATCTTCTCCATCTTC
Source organism: Bacillus sp. SH5-2 (assembly GCF_008368905.1). NCBI lineage: Bacteria > Bacillati > Bacillota > Bacilli > Caryophanales > Bacillaceae > Bacillus > Bacillus sp. SH5-2. Next base: position 422,241 of record NZ_QOSD01000020.1, on the reverse strand, counting down.
TCCTTTTAAAAACTTAAATTTTTATATTCTATGAAAACCAATCAGAAATTTATGACATTATAGAACAAACTCTGTATACGTTTTCTTCCATATTCTAAAAAACGGGGTAAATCACCCCGTTTTTTTGCAGCCACAACCGCCACCGGTACCGCAACCGCCACTACAGCCACCAACATCAAAAAATGGATTTCCTGTTGGAACTTTAACGGAAGAAGACACCTCAGAGCCGATTGCCACACTAACTTCATCTAATAATTTTTGCAAAGCAGTTTCTACTCGTTTAAAGGCTGCAATTTTATCATGTAAGTCTACAGAACGCTTTAATTCCCTCATTTTCGTTGAAACGAAAGTATAGTCAGGATGGTATTTACCAAAACGCTGCACTTCCTCATATCGTTCCTTCATCGCTGTAAATTGCTGAATTAACGCCTGAACTTCCATATCTTCATGCAATTCTTTATAACACTTACGATAATCTTCTGCTATATCTGAACAGATAATCGCTTTTGCAAGCTGCTCTGCCTTATCTAATATCAATACGCTTTCCAGCGTCGCTACAATCATGAGAGACACCTCCGAGTATTCATCATACCACATTTAGAATAGAACTACTAATTGAAGTGCCTCACTTAAAAGAAAGATATAACTCTAACTGATTTTACACAATCGCAAATACACTTATACATTAATATGTTCCGCAATATTATATTGAAGAACATCCCATTGTCCACTATTTTCTTTCACATAACTAATACATGCATTTTTTAATGGGGTCTTAAACGTAATTTCATCTGGTTCAATTGCATGTAAAATTGCTTTTATCGCATGGGAATGAGCAACAATGATAATACGTTTGCCAGAATGCGTTGCTGCAACATCTTCTAAAGCCGCAAAGCAACGAGCTACTATTTCTTCATCTTGCTCCATACCTTCTACTTTACCTTCTGCTATTAACTCCCTAACAGTCGCAACCGGCTGCCCAGAAGCTTCTCCAAAATTCCGTTCAACAAATCGCTCATCTAATAAAATCGACTGTAATCCAGCTGCCTCTGCGATTTCATTGGCGGTCTCTTGCGCTCTAATTAACGGGCTGCTAATAATTAAATCCCACGATTCCGCTTGTAAAGCAGCTGCACTTTGACTCGCTTGCTTCTTCCCAACTTCATTAAGTGGAATATCTTCACGCCCCTGAATAATTTCTCGAAAATTCCAATCAGTTTGTCCATGTCGTACTAAACAAATTTCCGTCATGCTGCAACTCCTTTTTTAAATAATCCGCTTCTATTGTAACAAAAGTTCTGCATGACGGACATAGTTTTCCCTTCCAATTATGTCGCATTTTGCTGCTTCATATACTGAAACATATCAATCATGATTGAAGCAACCGCCAATTGATTTTGAAATTTCTCTACTTTATCTGGTATCGTTTTTTTGAAATGCTGCATCGCTGCCAACTCAAAAGCCTCTTTTTCTTCAGGGTTTCGTGTTAATTTTCTATACCAGTACGGTTGTTCCCTAATATAGCGAGATAAATCTTCATCAGCTTTTATAAACTCCATAAGTTCTGCTCTCATCATCTTTCCCCCTAATCCTTCTGAAAGAAAAATGGATTATTTTCTGAAGTACTTTGCTCTTGCTGCTCGCGTTTCCCTTGAAATTGTTGAAAAACTTGTTGCACGCTACCAATAGCACTCGTCACATTGGCTAAATGATGTTGCATTTGTTCCACATCTAGCTTTTTAAAGAAAGAAAGCATTTGTCCCATCACATCGGCAGTTTTTTCCTCTTCAGTTCGATTATCTTTTTCTTTTTCTTTTTCTTTTTCTTTTTTATTTTCTTTTACCGAAGAAAAAGCAGGCGCTCCATCAGGTCTAAAAGTTGCCCATATCGGATCTTCTTCACCAAGTAAGTACCATTCCTCATAAAACTGTTGCCAAGTTTTATGACCACTTCGAACTTCATGAACCATTTTAGGGTGATGGTTTACAAACTCTTTAAACTGTTGAACCGATGGATGTAACGGCCCTTTTGTTGTTGGCATAATCCTCACCTCTTCATGTGTATCTACTATATTGTAAGAAAAAAAAGGCGCATGGTTCGCCTATTTTTAGACGATTCATGCACCTTTTTATCTCGCTATTTGTTTGCAGGATGATACCCACCTTACAATCCAGTGAATGCGAGGGAATTATCCAAGAACGTAACTATTCATAAAAGCCCACCGCTTACGGTTTCACTTTATTTTCGAATAAAGTTTTGTGTATAAAATTTATCATATACCCCAACACCTAATCCAGTAAATTGTTCATTCAATAAATTTTTTCTATGCCCCTCACTATTTAACCAACCCTGTACGGCCGCAATTCCATCACTATGTTGCGCCGCTATGTTCTCACCAGCAAGTTGAAACCCTACTTTCCCGCGCTGCAAACGATCTCCTAATGTACCTAATGTCGGTGAATCGTGTGAAAAATAATTATTATCCTTCATATCCTTACTGTGACCAATAGCAACTTCTGCTGTTTGTTGATCCCATGTTAACAACGGTAATTCATGACGACTTCGAATAATATTTGTTAAATCAAAAATTTGTTGCATATTCCCATTCTCTACTTGCTTCATTTTTTCTGGCGTCAATGGTTGTTCTGCAAGTAATTCACCTGAATAAACAAGTTGATACGGTCTTTGGCGTAATAACGTTTCATCATCCATATAACGAACACCAACAAGCTCATGTGTAAAATGATCAAAATATAATTGTGCCCATCCATCTTCTACAGGTATTAACGGTTGTTCCATTACTTCGGTATCAGATAACTCAAATTGATAATTATTCTTCCCTCTTTTTAATGAAATCTCATGTGAGAGTGGATTCTTTTTATATACTTCTTCATACTTTTCATTTATATAATAAGGCGTCACCTTAACTTGTTCACCAGCAACATACGCCGTTACAACTTTACGTTCAGCAACTCCAAATTGAACATATTGAGCTAAATCTTGATTGTATATCCACCATTCATATCCGTAAGCAGATGGCTCTATTCGGGATGGTTCGCCCCATTTTGCTAATAAAATTTCAGAGTCCCCACCAATCATATTTAAAACAGTATCCGAAGAGTCTTCATTTACTTGTTTTTTCTTTTTCACAATTTTATTTTCTTGTTTGGATTGAGATGGGGTTAATATATATTGTGAAACGAGTAATTTCCCGTATAAATCAACAGCTAAAATTAAAAATGTAATCATTACGATACGCAATAATTTCTTCAAACGATATACCTCCTGCACAAAACATAAAATTGAGATATACACAAATCCTTTTCTTTCCTTTTTGTGTGTACCGTACTCTTCTCACTATATCATATTTTCATGAAAAAAGTCTGGATTATCCCTTTTCTCTCAATATGAATTGCACTTTCTTATTATTCATACTATTATAAAAATAATGATGTAATATTAAAAAAGGAGGTATTCTATGCAATTTACAAATACGAAATTTAACGGGGCAGTCGTTGATTTAACACTTTTAACTGAAATTATGGAAAATAACCATTTTGTACTTGCTGGACAGTGGGATTATGAACGGGTTACATACGATTATAAATTTGAGATATTAACGGATGTTTATTATTTGCGAGTACAAGGTATTGCTATTGAAGGTGACATCGGTAGCAGACATGCTGAAGTAAAACTACTCCCTCCCTTATTAGGAAAGCATTATTATCCTCATGGCGTTGAATATGGTGATGATGAGACTTTCCCAACGAATGTACTTCAAAAAAGTGAACAACTCCTTCAAAACGTCGAAAAAGAATTAAAAGAATTTCAAATTATAGAGTAACTAAAAAAGAGTGCATCAGTAGGATGCACTCTTTTTTTATCCAGCTATTCGCCGGACAGTAAACGCCCGATTGGTGAAGGCTAATAATCAGCGGGGATGCCTCCGCTGATTAAAGTTTCACTTTATTTCGTCTGCAAATAAGGTGGTAATTGTTGCAACTGCTCTTTATCCTTTTCGCGTTCCCTACGTGCCCATCTAAAGAATACATAGCCAATAATCGTACCGTACACTATTTCCTGGACAATTTTCATAATGATACCGCCAGTTTGTTGATCTTGTACTACTGGCATCCAGTGCAAAAATTCTGGTCCAGTTATATTTAAATCCGATAAAGTTCCCGCTGGTACACATAATTCCATCGCTTTCATCCAAGCAGCTGAATCCGTATATGTTGCAAATAATGGAGCAGTCGCAAAAATGATTAATGCACAAGCTGGCGTTAATAGTATACCGTTAGCAAACATGTAACCAAGTTTCTTTATATCACTTAACGTCTGATATTCTGGTAATGGATTTAGCATCGGCCACCACATCATCATTGCTGCAAAAAACAAAATAGCAAGGCAAATAGGATGTAAAACTTGACTTTGTTTTATAGTATCAAATACAACTGGCAAATGATAAAAAGAAAATAAGCCATTAAATATAAACAAAGCAATGAGTGGTTTTGCAAAGATTTTCAACATAATTTGAACAAACTTAAAAGAAGTAATATAACGATATAACCAAATTGGTATACCAAGTAGTAATAAAGGTGGTACTGCGATATACATAATCGCCATTTCAAACATATGTGCACTAAATACAATATGTCCTATTAAATCGATTGGTCCCCCCTTTACAAAATACAAAAGAACAATTCCAATCGTAAAATAGAAAATCTGTTTTTTACTTACTTTAGTCGCATTCTCAAATCGATCTCTATACGGCCCAATAATTAGAAAGTACCCAATCAAAATAGAAATCATAAACATCATAAATACAGGACTCCATAAAGCTTGAAAACCGAATATCCATAAGTTATCCATTTTTCACACCTACCTTCTGAAAACTATTTTCTCCTTTCACGTAACGTGAATAGGGGACTGTGATAGCACAAGTCCCCTATGTCTTACTGTTTAAAGCCATACAATTGTCATAAAAGCTAATATTGTAATTAGCCCTATTAGCAAGCCAGAATAGAGAAAGAAACTTGCCGCTTCATGCCCTTTATGACTCATATGCATAAAGTAGTACAATTGAAAAATCACTTGAACCACTGCTAATAGTAAAATAAACGGGACAGAGAAAGTTGGACTAAACGTTTTCGGATATGCTACCGCTACAAACGCTACTAATGTCAAAAATATCATTAATGCAAATGTAATCACTTGATGCTTCATTTCCTCTGCACTTTTTCTCTTTCGATAAACCAGATCGACCTTAGGATTATTCGTTTGCTTTATTGCCATTGTTTATCCCACCATTCCCATCAAATATACTACAGTGAAAATAAACACCCAAACTACATCAATAAAGTGCCAATAGATTGATGCAACGTAAAACTTTGGTGCATTGTATAGATTTAAACCTCGCTTCGCATTTCTGAAGATTAAAGTTAATATCCAACACAATCCAAACAATACGTGGAGCCCGTGCGTACCAACAAGAGCATAAAATGCAGACCCAAATGCGCTACTTCTCATAGTATGCTTAAATTCATGCGTATAATGATAAAACTCATATATTTCAAATCCCAAAAAGCCTAAACCAAGTAACACTGTTATAAGTAGCCATAGTTGCATTTTCTTGAAGTTAAAGTTCTTCATATGATACATCGCATATACACTCGTTAAACTACTTGTTAATAAAAGCATCGTCATAATAAAAACGAGTGGCATTTGGAACATCTCTTGAGATGTTGCTCCACCATTTGTAGAGTTTTTTAGTGCTAAATATGTGCCAAACAAGGAAGCGAACAACACCGTTTCGCCTCCAAGAAATAACCAAAAACCGACAAACTTATTTTTCCCCTCAAGGGTTGCTTTTTCAGGCTCTGCTGGAAATGTTTCATTCGTTAATTTTTCATCTACATGCATTATGCCTTGCCCCCCTTATCCTCTAAATCTTCCTTATGAATATGATATCCATGATCATCAATTACTGAACGTAGGAACATTGCACCGAATGTAATGATTAAACCAATAATTGCTACTAATAACCAGAACTTATCTTTTCCACCCTGCATATACATGGCACCGAATGCCGCTATAAACAATCCTAAAGAAATGATAAATGGTGAAAATGATGGATTTGGCATATGAATATCACCAACTGGTTCCGCCGCTGTCATCTCTTTATTCCCTTCACGTTTTTCAATCCAAAACGGATCTAACCCGCGAACAAATGGCAATTGTTTAAAGTTATATTCCGGTGTAGGTGCTGGCATTGTCCATTCTAATGTACGTGCATCCCATGGATCACGACCAGCCTTTTCTTTTGATACAGTTGTTTTAATTACATTGAATAGAAGAACAATCGTTCCAAGAGCCATAAACACCGCTCCAATAGAACTAATCATATTCCCCATTTCCAACCCTTGGCCTTCAAGATATGTGTAATAACGACGCGGCATACCAATCAAACCAAGGAAATGCTGAATGAAGAACGTTAAATGGAAACCGATAAAGAATAGCCAAAATGTTATCTTTCCTAACGTTTCATTCAATACTTTATTAAACATCAGTGGCCAATAATAATGAGCTCCTGCGAGTAAGCCAAATACAACACCGCCGACGATTACATAATGAAAGTGAGCTACTACGAAATAATTATCATGAAATTGATAATCAGCTGGTGCAGATGCTAGCATAACACCTGTAACTCCCCCCATTACGAATGATGGAATAAAAGCTACTGCCCACATCATCGGTGTCGTAAAACGAATACTTCCGCCCCACATCGTAAAGAGCCAGTTAAATATTTTAATACCGGTCGGAACTGCAATCGCCATTGTTGCAACTGAGAAAATAGCATTTGCAACTGGCCCAAGACCAACTGTAAACATATGATGCGCCCATACCATAAATCCTAAGAATCCGATTAATACTGTTGCAAACACCATTGACGAATAACCAAATAATCGTTTTTTCGAGAACGTCGCGAAGATTTCTGAGAATATTCCGAAAGCTGGGAGTATAAGAATGTATACTTCTGGATGACCGAAAATCCAGAATAAATGCTCCCATATAATTGTATTTCCGCCTAAGGCTGGATTAAAGAAACTTGTTCCAAATAAACGATCTAACATTAAAAGCCCTAATCCTACAGTTAATGGCGGAAACGCAAATAATATAAGTGAAGATGTTACAAATGTTGTCCATGTAAACATCGGCATACGCATATATGTCATTCCTGGCGCACGCATATTAATAATTGTAACAAGGAAGTTAATACCACCAATTAATGTACCAATACCAGATATTTGTAAACCGAGTACATAAAAATCAACACCATGACCTTTAGAAGCTAAAGCTAAAGATGCATAAGAAGTCCACCCTGCATCTGGTGCTCCACCTAAAAACCAACTTAAATTTAAAAATACTCCACCAAAGAAAAATAACCAAAATCCGAGTGAATTCAAAAACGGGAACGCTACATCACGTGCACCAATTTGAAGTGGTACAGCGGCGTTCATAAATGCAAACACGAGTGGCATAGCTGCGAGGAAAATCATTGTTGTACCGTGCATCGTTAATACTTGATTATAAGCATCCCCAACAAGAAAAGCGTTGTTAGGAATCGCCAATTGAAGGCGAATAAATAGAGCTTCTATCCCGCCTATTATAAAAAACAATCCACCTGCAATTAAATAGAGAATGGCAATCTTTTTATGGTCTACTGTCGTTAAATAATCCCATATGACAGCACCCATCCCCTGTTTTTTTGCTACAGAACTCACGTTTTCAACCTCCCCTTCGCGAATAATCCCTCTTTACTTTTCAACTTTTAACGTTTGTAAGTATGCATTTAATGCATCAATTTGATCATCCGTTAAGTTGCCATATTTACCAGTCATTTTATTTCCTGGTTTCATATTTTCAGGATCTTTCAGCCATTTTTTTAAGTTTTCTTCATTGTTTTCGGCAATGCCGGCAACCATATCGCGATCAGCAAAGTTCGCTAAGTTTGGTGCGATACGAGCGGAAGGTGGTCTACTATCATTAGATCCAACTGCGTGACAACCAATACAGCTTTTATTAAATATTTCTTGGCCCTCTTGCGCCTTTGTTGAAGCTACTTCTTTCTTCCCATCAATCTTCTTCATATCAGCAAGCCAGTTTTTGTACTCGCTTTCATCTAAAGCTTTCACTTTAAATTGCATTAAAGAATGTGATGGGCCACAAAATTCTGTACAAAAACCATTATAAGTGCCCGATTTATCTGCCTTTAACCACATTTTGTTTACATTGTCTGTATTTGTATCCATTTTCCCAGCTAAAGATGGAACCCAAAATGAGTGTTTAATATCGGCACCCTTCAAATTCAAATACACTTTCTTACCTGTGGGGATGACTAAATCTTGAGAAGTTACTATTTTTTCTGATTTATAAGAAAATTCCCACCAATAAAGATTCGCTGTTACATCAACAACGATAGTATCTTTATCAATATTCTTTTTCTCCATCGCACTTACATCAGCAAGTTTGAATGTATATGTAACCGTTGGAACAGCTAAGATTAGTAAAAGAATAATCGGAATAACTGTCCATATAATTTCTAGTTTGTGATTCCCTTCAACTTGCTCTGGAATATAATCTTCCTGACCTTTCTTTTGTCGGAAACGCACAATTACATATAAGAAAATAATAGTAACTACTAGTACTACTCCTACCATGATCGCACTTGCTAGTAAGAGCAGATCATATTGCATTTTTGCTACTTCTCCTTGCGGAATTAAAGTAGATTGAAAGGCTTTACCGCATCCCCCTAACAGTAAAGCCAGCAGTGAAACGAACGAAAGCAGTCGCCACTGTTTCTTCATACAAACAACCCCCACTTTCCTTGTGAATTAGATTGTACTTTATAGTTAAGTAAAGTAAATCTCAACGTAAAGAAATCCAATTATGTCGTTGTCTTAGAAGAATGTAACTACAATCATTGATACAAATAAGATTGTTAAATAATTTAGGGAATAAACAAACATTTGCACGGACCATTTGATGTCATCTTTCTTACGGAAGCCATAAAATCCTAAAACGATCCATCCGATGTTAAGCAGTGTTGCAATTACCATAAATGTTATCCCTAGTCCACTCATATAAAATGGTAGTGGTAATAAACATACTGTCCAAATCATAATTTGGCGTTTCGTAATTTCAAATCCATGAACTACAGGAAGCATTGGAATTCCTGCATTTCGATATTCATCAACACGTTTCATTGCTAATGCAAGGAAATGTGGGATTTGCCAAATAAACATAATTAAAAATAGCATCCAAGCAATTGGATGGCCTAAAGATGGATCGATTGCTGCCCATCCAATTAAAGGTGGAACTGCACCAGATATACTACCTACAACAGTATTTAGTGTATACTTTCTCTTTGTCCATAAACTATATAGAACAACATATGTGAAAGCACCAATAAACCCCATTAACACTGCCATTGGTGTTGTTAATAATAAAAATACAAACCCAAGAAGTAATATAACTAATCCAAATGTAAGTGCAAATCCTGGTTTATACTTTCCAGTAACCGTTGGACGGGTCTTTGTTCTTTCCATTAATGGATCGATGTCTCGATCAATGTAGTTGTTTAAACAACATACCCCTGCCATAACTAATCCAGAACCAACGATTGTAAAAAATAACTTATCCAGATTGTCCATTACACTTAATCCATTAAAGTGTAATGCCAACCAAAATCCTGTAAATACAGTAAGTGTATTTGAGTTTACAATCCCCATTTTAACGAGTGCTTTTAAATCTTGTAACCGAGTTGTTTCCGGTACACTTGTAACAGCAGACTCATCATGCAGCTCACTTGTTGCATGGTTCATCACTTTAACCCCCTCTTAAAACTTTCATCTTTCTTTTTGCGCCTATTTCGAATGAAATAATTCGCTTCTATATAGCAATATTATTACAGTAGAAATATTGTTAACCCATTCTACTACTAATCTACGCCCATACTCCAATATATTAAATCATATTTCCCGAACATTTTGTGAAGAAAACATGAACTTTTTGTGTCGAACATAAAAAACTTTATTCTTACTTATCCTTATCATAACATGATGTTACCTTCTATAATAAACTATTTTGTCATATTTAACACGTATTCTCCCCATTTCTTTTCAAAATAGCCTATTTTTCACCTAAAAATTTCCTTATACATCCTATTTTTACAACTGTTTTCTCTCTCCTGCCTCCCCCCTCCATTTCTTTGCTATTTTATTATTTTTTATATATCATAGGAACTAGCGCGTTTTATTCTATACATAATGGAATGAAAATATTTCGCAATAACTTCATAGCAGAAAGATGGTGAAAGAGATTGCAACGCTTTATTAAATGGTTAGCAGTCATTACAAGCCTTGATTTATTAATAGTTTTATTAGGAGGCGCTTTAGTTACAAAAACAGGTTCTGGCCAAGGGTGCGGTAAATCATGGCCACTTTGTAACGGTGAATTTGTTCCATCTAATTTATCAATGGAAACTATTATTGAACTAAGTCACCGCCTTACATCAGGATCAGCAGGAATTCTTGTCACTCTCCTTTGTATTTTGTCCTGGAAATATTATAAACATGTGCGTGAAACAAAAACGTTAGCAATTTTATCCTTCGTATTTTTAGTTGCACAAGCATTAATGGGAGCCGCAGCAGTTGTTTGGGGACAAATGCCAGCAGTACTTGCTATCCATTTCGGTATTTCCTTAATTTCATTTGCTTCTGTTATTTTATTATCGTGTCTTATTTTTGAAATTGATCAGAAATTTGATGCACGTTCACTTATTATGGACAAAAAAATGAAATTTCATATTTATGGTGTAACAATTTACTGTTATCTCGTTGTCTACACAGGAGCTCTAGTACGTCACGAACGAGCTAGCTTAGCCTGTCCAGACTTCCCTTTATGTAGTAAAAATAGACCTATGCCAACTCAACTACATGAGTGGGTTCAAATGGGACATAGGCTTGCAGCAATGTTAATTTTCGTTTGGATACTATACGCGATGATTATTGCTATTCGTCAATATAAACAACAACGCGTAGTATACTGGGGATGGATTATTTCCTTTATCCTTGTAACACTTCAAGCTATTGTTGGGATTTTAGTTGTATTTACAAATGCTAGTTTAGCAATGGCATTATTACATTCCCTATTCATTTCTTGCTTGTTTGCTGTATTATGCTATTTAGTTATGTTGGGTACAAGAAGTAAGGTCAATGCAAAAGAAGCAGCATCAACTTCTAAACAAACTAAATAAATTAAAGTTTAAATACCTTGCGCATCCGCAAGGTATTTTTGCAATAAAAAAAGAGCTGCTTTCGCAGCTCTTTTTATTTTAATGATCTAATTCAATAAGTAAGTCACCTGTTTGAATTGCGTCTCCATCATTTACATATACTTTTTTCACCTTACCATTGAACGGTGCTTGAACTGTCGTTTCCATTTTCATCGCTTCCGTAATTGCCATAGAATCGCCTTTTCTCACTTCATCGCCTTCTTTTACAACTACTTTAATAACCGTTCCTGGCATTGTTGCACTAATATGATTTGGATTTTCACGGTTTCCTTTCATACGTTGGGCAACTGTTGCTTTCACACTTTCATCTTTCACAACAATTTCACGTGGTTGACCGTTAAATTCCAAGTAAAGAACACGATTTCCATCCGGCTGAGGTTCTCCGATTGATACGAGTTTAACCATCAATGTTTTACCTTGTTCAATTTCCACATCAATTTCTTCACCAAGTCTCATACCATAGAAGAATGTCGGTGTATCCAGAACAGATACATTGCCATAAAGCTCTGCAACTTTTTCGTAGTCCATAAATACTTTTGGATATAATGCATATGCAACTACATCAAAAATCGTTACTTCGCGTCCAAGTTTATGGAATAACTCTTCTTTTAAAGCATCAAAATCTACTGGCTCTAGTAATTCACCCGGTCTTACTGTTAAAGGCTTTTTCCCTTTTAAAATAATTTCTTGTAATTCTTTCGGGAAACCTCCGTATGGTTGTCCTAAATCGCCTGAGAACATTTCAACAACAGATCCTGGGAAGTCCATAGAATGCCCACGCTCTAAAACATCTTGTTCTGTCAGGTGATTTTGAACCATAAATAATGCCATATCACCGACAACTTTAGATGATGGTGTTACTTTTACAATATCTCCAAACATATCATTCACACGGCGATACATTACTTTCACTTCATCAAAGCGATCACCTAACCCAACTGCTTTCGCTTGTTGTTGAAGGTTACTATACTGTCCACCTGGCATTTCATGCATATATACCTCTGTATGTGGTGCATTCATACCACTTTCAAACGGTGCATAATATTTTCGTACATCTTCCCAATAATGAGATAGTTTTTCTAATGAATCTATATTAACATCTGGTTGCCTTTCGTTTCCGCCTAATGCATAGTATAGCGTATTCGCACTTGGTTGTGACGTTTGACCAGCCATAGAACTCACTGCCACATCGACAATGTCAACACCTGCTTCAATTGCCTTCGTATACGTTAATATACCATTTCCACTCGTATCATGTGTGTGCAGGTGAATTGGAATCGATACTGTCTCTTTTAATGAAGAAACTAAATCATATGCTGCGTTAGGTTTTAATAACCCTGCCATATCTTTAATTCCTAATATATGAGCTCCTGATGCTTCTAACTCTTTTGCTAAGTTTTTATAATAATTCAAATCATACTTGCTACGTAACGGATCATGAATATCCCCTGTGTAACACATTGTCGCTTCTGCAATTTTACCAGTATCTCGAACAGCGTCAATCGCAACTCGCATACCTTCCACCCAGTTTAAGCTATCAAAAATTCGGAACACATCAATTCCAGCTTGGGCAGAACATTCTACAAACTTTTGAATTAAATTATCTGGATAGTTTTTGTATCCAACTGCGTTTGAAGAGCGAAGTAACATTTGGAATAAAACGTTAGGCATTTTCTCACGAAGATCTAGTAATCGTTCCCATGGATCTTCTTTTAAGAAACGATATGCGACATCGAACGTTGCACCGCCCCACATTTCCGCTGAGAATAAGTTCGGTAACATTCTCGCTGTTGGCTCTGCAATTTGATGTAAATCTTTCGTACGAATACGAGTTGCAAGTAAAGACTGATGCGCATCTCGGAATGTTGTATCCGTTAAAAGTACACGTTTTTGATCTTGTACCCACTTTACTAATCCATCTGCTCCACGCTCATCCAAAATTTGTTTCGTTCCATTTTGGATTGGCTCTGAGTGCTTTACGCTTGGTATACGAGCATCAGGGAAAATTGGCTTCTCTTTTTTCCCTACTCCAGGGAATCCATTTACTGTTACTGAACCAATGTAATTTAACATTTTTGTTCCGCGGTCTTTACGTTTCGGGAACAAGAATAGTTCAGGTGACACATCAATAAACGAAGTATCATATTCTCCTGATAAAAAGTTTTTATGTTTTACTACATTCTCTAGGAATGGAATATTTGTTTTAATACCACGAATACGGAATTCTTTTAAGTTACGTTCCATTTTTGCAGCAGCTTGTTCAAAAGTAAGTGCCCAAGTTGTAACTTTTACAAGTAAAGAATCATAGTAAGGTGTAATAACTGCACCTTGGAAGCTATTACCTGTATCAAGACGCACACCAAAGCCACCACCTGATCGGTATGCCATTATTTTTCCTGTATCTGGCATAAAATTATTTAGTGGATCCTCAGTCGTTACACGAGATTGAATTGCAAATCCATGTACAACCACTTCCTCTTGCTTAGGTACACCTACTATCTTACTATGTAACGCATGCCCATCAGCTATTAAAATTTGTGATTGAACGATATCCACTCCTGTAATCATCTCTGTAATCGTATGTTCTACTTGAACACGTGGGTTTACTTCAATGAAATAGAAATTATTATCCTTTACAAGGAATTCTACCGTTCCTGCGTTTAAATAGTTTACATTTTTCGTTAACTTTACAGCAGCTTCACAAATACGCTGACGCAAATCATCTGAAAGCGACACACTCGGTGCAATTTCTACTACTTTTTGATGACGACGTTGTACAGAACAGTCACGCTCATATAAATGAACAACATTGCCCTCTTCATCTGCTAAAATTTGTACTTCTATATGTTTAGGTTTTTCAACGAATTTCTCAACGTACACTTCATCATTACCAAAGGCTGCTTTGGCTTCTGACTTCGCTCGATTATACGATTCTCTTAATTCTTCACTTGTACGTACAATACGCATACCACGACCGCCGCCACCAAGGGAAGCTTTAATAATAATCGGGTAATCATACTTTTCAGCAAATTCTACGACTTCTTCTAGTGAATTTACTGGACCATCACTACCAGGAATAACTGGTATTTGTGCTAGCTGCGCTTGTGTTCTTGCCTTAACTTTATCTCCAAACATATCTAAATGCTTACTTTTTGGACCGATAAAGATAATCCCTTCTTCTTCACAACGTTTCGCAAATTGAATATTTTCTGACAAGAAACCATATCCAGGGTGGATTGCATCTACATGATTACTTTTCGCAATCTCAATAATGCCCTCAATATCTAGATAAGCATCAATTGGCTTTTTCCCTTCCCCAACTAAATAGGACTCATCGGCTTTATAGCGATGATAAGAACCACTATCCTCTTTAGAATAGATTGCAACTGTTTTTAACCCAAGTTCCGAACAAGCTCGAAACACACGAATTGCAATCTCTCCACGGTTAGCTACCAATACTTTTTGAATACGTTGCAGCTTTGTCATGATTTTCCCCCTCTACTTTCCTACCACTCTAGAGATAAAATATATACACACTCTAAAGAGCGTGAAGTTCTTCACTTTCCACATTATATTATACTTAGAAAGCTTCACTTTATTTTTATCCATCATACCTTATTTTTTAACAAATGATAAGTTTTCTGATCAATTTGTTTCACAAAAATAGTATAGCATACCTCTTACTTTTCTAACAACTTAATTGTATATCACATTTAATTAAATGTGATATATTTTTATACATAAAAACGAAATAATGCATCATATTAAAAGTTACTAACAAATAAAAAACACATCGCGCTCTAAAGCACAATGTGTTTTTTATTTTACAACTACAAGATGTGGTCCACCTTGTTCTTTTTCTTTCATTAACTCATTCTGTTGTTTCTCTTGTCGTTTTACATGACTAGCAACATTGAGTAATATCCCCATCGCAAGTAAATTTGCTAATAAGGAACTTCCGCCATAACTAATAAACGGTAGAGGTACTCCAGTAAGCGGTATTAATCCAGACATACCGCCGACATTAACAAAAGTTTGTATTCCAATCAAACTTGCGATACCGATTGCAATTAAACTTCCAAATGGATCTTTACACTTTTGCGCCACTCTAAATGAACGAATTATTATGAGTAATAAACAGATTAAAATGATAGCTACACCTATAAAACCTAGTTCTTCAGATATAATCGCCATAATAAAATCGGTTTGAGGCTCTGGTAAGTATCCATACTTTTGCACACTATTCCCTAACCCTCTCCCATTTAATCCACCTGAAGCAATTCCAATAAATGAATTTACTAATTGAAATCCATCATTTTGAGGATCGTTAAACGGATCGAGAAAAACTGAAAAGCGAGCTTTTTGGTACGGACTTAACTTATAATTTCCAATAAAATATAACGCAGGTATCCATATTATAGACGTTAACAAGAATCTTTTTATCCACAAGTTAACATTAACTCCTGAACAAAAGAACATAATCAGTATAGTTCCACATATTAGTATATCGGTCCCTAAGTCATTTTGAAGTAAAATGATTACTATTGCTCCACCGACAAAACCTAGTGGGGGAATAATCCCTTGAAAAAAAGGCGTTTGCATCTCTTGCTTCTTCGCAAAAAAGTTTGCTAGCGTAATAATAACCGCTATTTTCACAAACTCAGCTGGCTGTATGCCTAATATCCATCCTTTTGCGCCATTAATGTCCTTACCGAAAATCAAGGCTGCTAATAATAAAACAATACTCCCCATTCCCATCGCAATCAAAACTATTCGTTTTCTCCAAATTGTATAGGGAATGGAAACGATAATCGCTAACATTACCGTTCCAATAGCAAGAGCAAATAATTGTTTTTTAAAAAAGTAATCTGCCGGCCAGTTATATCTTGACGAAATCGCAACAATGGAACTCGAACTATATACCATTATAACTCCCAGCACACATAAGATAACAAGAGGAAGTAACAATGAATAATCCATTGATTTCCATACTTTTTTCATTTCATTTCCTCTCTCTGTTTCAATTTAATTATTGTTGTATTCCATATGTATATAGGTTCTTCCTGCTTTATTATACAAATAAAAAGCTCAAACTAATTTAGTTTGAGCCCCCTTATTTGAACCCGTTATTGTTGTTTGTTTGTAAATGCTTCATGAAGTGCAGATAACTCACGTTCGAGCTCACCTAACATTGCTTTCCCTTGTTCTTCTGCAATAAGACCAAGGCGAACTGCAAAATCGACCTCGCGGGATAGTCCAAACATTTGTGTGTCTAACACTTCTTCATATAATGGACATTGCGGCATTGTAAGATGGTCCATTTGCACCTTAATAAGTCTTAAAATCTTCTCTGCATCCGCTTGTAGAAGGGCTAGTGCCTTTTCCTGATGATTTGCTACTGTCTCAGACGCCAAATTGATTCCCTCCGTTTCCGTCCTACTCTCCTCTATCCTATCTATTAATATTAGCGATAGTTTTAATAAATTGCAATAGAAACATTTTTTGTGACAACAGTGTCTAATACTATTATACTGAAAAGTGGGAGTATAACACAAATGGGGGAACAACAATGAGCGAAATTTTATTTATTAATGGAAAAGTACGTTTTCCAATCACTATTGATCCAACTGTTTGGATTTTTGATGATCGAAAAGTAGATTTGACAACTTACTTTGATGAAACTAGAGAAGAGTCATCTGAATTAGAAACATACTTAAAACATACTTCAGAGCATTGGGATCGTGAAATCCGTAATGGTGCTGCCTTCCCGCCGATACAACAAAGTGTAAAGAAATATAAAAAAGAACAGCTTATTACTGGAACATTCGGTATACCTTTTCATCCATTCCTTACTAACGCTGAAATGCTAGAGGACGCTATGCAAGTTGAAATTGAAACAGTAGATACTACGATTACACTTCCGTTAGAAACAGTCGAAAAGGCCATCCTTGGTTTTTCAAAAGAAGGAAAACCATTAAATGAGGACGGACCTGTACATCTATATTTCAACGATGGATCAAACAGACACAATCCAATCCGCAATATCCGTAAATTTACGATTATTTAAATTGTATAAAAAGGAGTGAGCCTTAGCTCACTCCTTTTTATAATAAATCCGCTGCTAATTGGGCTAAATTAGAACGCTCCCCTTTAACAAACTTTACATGACCACTAATACGTTGCTCTTTAAATTTCTCCACAACGTATGTTAAACCGTTATTGTATTCATCTAAATACGGATGATCGATTTGCTGAGGATCTCCCATTAATACGATTTTACTTTTCTCTCCTACCCTCGTTAATATCGTCTTCACTTCATGCTTCGTTAAATTTTGAGCCTCATCAATAATAATGAATTGGTCTGGAATACTTCTGCCGCGTATATAAGTAAGGGCTTCTACTTCAATCGAACCCATTCCAGCTAAAATAGCATCTAATTCCCCTGGTTTTTTCGTATTAAATAAATACTCTAGATTATCAAAAATCGGCTGCATCCATGGTCTTAACTTTTCTTCTTTTTCTCCTGGTAAATAACCGATATCTTTTCCGACTGGAACAATTGGTCTTGCAACAAGTAATTTTTTGTATAACCCTAAATCTTCCGTTTGCATTAATCCCGAAGCTAACGCAAGTAACGTTTTTCCTGTACCAGCTTTCCCTGTTAACGTTACAAGTGGAATATCTTCGCGAAGCAACAATTCTAATCCCATTATTTGTTGCACGTTTCGTGGTCGTATTCCCCATACTTGTTCATTGTGAAAAATAAGTTTCTTCACCTTCTTACCTAAGTGATCCACAATTCCAAGTGCAGAACTAGACCCCCCTAGTGCATCTTTCATTACTACAAACTGATTTGGATAAAAAGGATGATTTGCAATTTCAGATAAAGGTAATTCCCCTTTTTCATAAAAATAATCCAATTGTTCTTTTGATATATATCCTTCTAAAAATCCTGAGTATATATTATCCACTTCAATTACGCGATCACTTAAATAATCTTCAGCCTTCAATCCAATTGCATCAGCTTTTACCCTGACGAGCACATCTTTACTTACTAAAATAACAGACTTCCCGTCCTCTTTTTCTTGTTCTTCTAAAGATAGATTTTTTGCTACTGCCAAAATTCGATTATCATTTGTTTTTTCTACAAAAATATCTTGGAGTTGAACAAATGAACGATGATTTAATTCAATACGAAATGTACCGCCGTTTTCTAGCGGAATACTTTCATGCAGCTTTCCTATTTCGCGAAATTTATCTATTAACTTAGATACATAACGAGCATTTCGTCCTACTTCATCCATATAACGTTTCTTCGAATCAACCTCTTCTAATACAACTGCTGGAATCACTACTTCATTGGTTGCAAATGAAAAAATAGATAAAGGATCCTGCAAAAGTACATTCGTATCTAACACATAAATTTTATCCAACCCGTTACCCCCTGACTCCACTTTTAAATTTGTAGAACAAGGGTTTCATCCATAAAATATGGACGAACCATTGTTATAATTATATGTACCGTATAAACGAGGTAGAATCGAAAATGATAGCAATTAAACCTTTTCTTTATTTTTTATTCATTTCTATTCAATATATTACTTTTAATTTTAATTATTAGCGTTAAATCACAATAACCGATTCCAAAAATTAACGAATTCTCTTCTTATTCATCTCATTTATAATTCTTTCATCCCTATCAACACTTGGTTATCCAGTTTTTTTGCTGCCCGAAGATCGTATGTTTTTTCATATGTTGGTTCAATTGCAAGTTTTGCTCCATAAAACATAACATCACGTACTTCTTGCACATTTACTTCTATTACAGTTAATTTTAGAGGCATGCCTTCCATTCTATCTGTCAAAATTTCACCTGCACCACTTATGGAAAATACGGATCCATTCGCCATTATAGTCAATACCACTCCTGTATTGTGCCTTATATTTTCCACAATACGCGAACGTTGATCTACAGCAAATCGAATACTAGTTTCACTCACTGCATACACCCAAGAAATAGCACTTACGTTAGGAACTTGTTTTTCGAAATCTGTTGTTGCTACCATAACAATACATTCTTTACGTAATGTTTGTACTAAATCATCTGTTAATGTAGGCTCTACTACATTCGCCATATTTCCACCTCCAAATATACTTAATATATCCTTATCATAACTTATTTTTCGAATTGCGAAAATATTATTTTTTCCTGCTATTATTCAAAAATATTACACTTCCATGATATACTTATACTGATAGAATCCGTATTGAGGTGACGAAATGAGAGTCAAATGTATGATTTGTGATAAAAAAGATATGTTAGACGATGAAAATCCTATGGCAAAAAAGCTGCGTAATCGCCCTATTCATACATATATGTGCATGGAATGTTCGGAACGAATTGCAGAACGTACGATGGAACGTCATGCAAGTGGTAATTTCCGACTATACCGTGATAAAAAAGTAGAAGACGATTGGTAAAATATAAATAAGTCCTTAATCACATGGATAAGGACTTATTTATATTTTTCAGGTTCACGATTCATCTGATCCAGAAAACAATCAATAGCTTCTAACGGAAATCTCGCAGATTTTCTTTCCTCATTCAATTCATATGTAATCAAATACATTTCCTCGTTCTTCTGAACTGCTACATTCCTTAATTTATATTCTTCATATATCATATTTTGAAATAACAAGTACGTTTCTTCTGCAGCACGATCATCTGGACGTGCTTCCGCAACTGTTTTAATCGTTAACCAATTATATAATGCATCTTGTACTGAACGCATGAAATCTCTCCCTTCTCATCCTGCTTTTTGTTGTTTCGCTTGGCGTAAACGTAGCCTATAAATCCCAAGTACCATTGCCGCCACAACAAGCCCCTCGCCAACAGGTAAAAAAACTGCAAAGAAAGTTAAAACCGTACATCCAATCGCTAATGAAATATATATCACTATATTTTTTATTAGCGATAATTTTCTTGCAAATCCTAAATTATACACAAGTGCACTTAATATAATAATAATGCCATACAATAACCACATCCCTATTTCTGGATTTTCATCAACTTTACACAATTTCGCAAAAAATGACATTCTTTCTAACACTATTTCTCACTCCTTCTCAAAAAAAATCATTTATGTACTTAATACAAGAGTAACCCGCGAAAAAAATACTGTCCATAGAAAAGAGTAAATATTCTAAAAAATAAGTATAAAAAAACAGCTACCTTTATTAAAGGTAGCTGTTCTAATATTTTACACTTACGCTTCTACAGATTTCTTTTTCTTAGCAGCTCTTTCACGTTCGCTCTTATCAAGAATCTTTTTACGTAAACGAATTGATTCTGGAGTTACTTCACAGAACTCGTCATCGTTTAAGTACTCTAATGACTCTTCTAAAGTCATTAAGCGTGGTTTTTTCATTGTTGAAGTTTGATCTTTCGTCGCAGAACGAATGTTAGTTTGTTGTTTCATTTTCACAACGTTAACTGTTAAGTCATTCTCACGAGTGTGTTCTCCAACAATCATACCAGCATATACTTCTGTACCTGGTTCAACGAAGATTACACCACGGTCTTCAACTTGCATAATACCGTATTGTGATGCTTTTCCTGTTTCAAGTGAAACTAGAACACCTTGGCGACGTCCACCAACTTGCCCAGCGTGTACTGGTTGGTAAGAATCGAATGTGTGGTTTAAAATACCATAACCACGAGTTAATGTTAGGAATTCTGTAGTATAACCAATTAAACCACGTGCTGGAACCATGAAAGTAAGGCGAACTTGACCGTTTCCATTATTCACCATATCTAACATTTCACCTTTACGTGCACCCATTGATTCCATAATAGAACCAGTGTATTCTTCAGGTACATCGATTTGTACGCGCTCTACAGGCTCACATCTTACGCCATCAACCTCTTTAATAATTACTTCTGGCTTAGATACTTGTAATTCATAACCTTCACGACGCATGTTTTCGATTAAGATAGATAAATGTAATTCTCCGCGTCCAGATACAATCCATGCATCAGGAGAATCTGTATTGTCTACACGTAAACTTACATCTGTTTCTAATTGTGAACGAAGACGCTCTTCAATTTTACGAGATGTAATGAATTTACCTTCACGACCTGCAAATGGGCTGTTATTTACAAGGAATGTCATTTGTAATGTTGGCTCATCAATACGTAATAATGGTAAAGCCTCTTCATGCTCAACCGGACATACCGTTTCACCTACGTTAATGTCTTCCATACCTGAAACAGCTACTAAATCTCCAGCTTTTGCTTCTTCAATTTCCTGACGTTTTAATCCAATGTAACCAAATAATTTCGTTACACGGAATTGTTTTACGCTTCCGTCAACCTTCATTAACGCAACTTGTTGTCCAACTTTCATTGTACCGCGGAATACACGTCCAACCCCGATACGACCAACATAGTCATTGTAATCAAGAAGTGCTACTTGGAATTGAAGTGGCTCTTCGCTATTATCAACTGGTGCTGGAATATGTTCAATAATTGTATCAAACAATGATTTCATATTCTCTTCTTGATTTGCTGGATTTGAATCTAAGCTTGCTGTTCCGTTCATTGCTGATGCAAATACTACTGGGAACTCTAATTGATCTTCGTTTGCACCAAGTTCGATGAATAAGTCGACTACTTCATCAACTACTTCATCAGGGCGAGCGAAGTCACGGTCAATTTTGTTTACAACAACGATTGGAGTTAAGTTTTGCTCAAGAGCTTTCTTTAATACAAATCGTGTTTGCGGCATACAACCTTCATATGCATCAACAACAAGTAAAACACCATCAACCATTTTCATGATACGCTCTACTTCTCCACCGAAGTCAGCATGACCAGGTGTATCTAAAATGTTAATTCTTTTATCTTCATAGTGAATCGCAGTATTTTTCGCTAAAATTGTAATACCACGTTCTCTTTCTAGATCGTTTGAGTCCATTGCGCGTTCTTCAATATGTTCATTCGCACGGAACGTCCCCGCTTGACGTAATAACTGGTCAACAAGTGTTGTTTTACCATGGTCAACGTGGGCAATAATTGCTATGTTTCGTAAATCTTGTCGTTTTTTCAACATGTCCAACTCCTAATGTCTTTTTAATCCTTCTCTATTATAAGAGCGAAGGGGATACAATGGCAATCAAAATAAAATCAAGAATGAAAATATAGTTGTATTCTTACTTTTGTGAAAGTAAAATGAGATTGGAGGGTGAAGAAATGGAACACATTCAATATCGCTTTTTATTAACCGCAATTATCGGTGTTATTTTCTTAATCGGTATCGGTATTATGATTGCTGAAAATAGTCCCATCGGTATTATTATTTGCATTATCGGCACATTTGTTACAGTTGGATACGGTTTTGTAACAAAAAGAAAAATGCGTAAATCGCAATAACGTTAAAAAGTAAGAAGCTTCTTTCATAGCCTCTTACTTTTTTTGTTATTGCGATACGAATGGTAATATTTCTTCATATACCCTTGGTTTTCCAACTAACACACTGCTCTTCTCTACGATTGAAAGTGGATTTCCGGAGAATGTTGTCACCTTTCCTCCAACTTCCTCTACTATTATTTGTCCCCCGCCAAAATCCCATGGTGATAATCTCGGCGTTATATATGCGTCTATTCTTCCCGTTGCAACGTATACCATTTCTAATGCTGCACAACCATATGACCTCGTGCCTCTCGCTTTCTTAACAAGCGTCATCATTTTTTCCACATTAAGCAATGGGTTGTCGGTAAGCCAAATTGCATTTAGAGCGATGATTCCTTGTTCTACTTTACCTTCTTCCAACATGGGAATAGATACATCATTACAAAAAGCCCCTTCCCCCTGTACAGCATGATATAACTCATCATGAACTGGATCATAGATTAGGCCAATTTTTCCGATACCGTTCTCATAGATCCCAATTGAGATTGCGAAATTTCTTTTTTGATGAACAAAGTTCATCGTGCCATCAATTGGATCAATTAACCAAACAACCCCATCAGATGAAATAACCTCATCTCCGTAACCTTCTTCACCTAAAATATAATGTTCCGGGTATGTTTCTTTAATTTTCCCAATTAAATACTGCTCCGTTTCTCGATCCATATTCGTTACTAAATCCGCTGCATTTGATTTTGTTTCTATAATAAGTGCTTTTTTCATCGATAACATTAAACGCTCTCCTGCGTCTCGTATCCATTGTTTCGCGTGTGTATCAATGTCTTTCCATACCTCGTGCATGTTTAAACACTCCGATCTTTACTGTTCACAGAAAAAACGAACCCTTTATAAGGTTCGCACCAACTAATTTTTTATACATATACTATTATTACGCTTCTAAACGAATCATTTCAAGTCTTAACACTTCTAACTTTTGTACACACTCTTCTTTTTTCTGATTATCGTCTTCCATCATCGCATCATATAAAGTTGCTAATTCATAATCTAGCTCCAAACGTAGCACCGGAATTCTCTTTTCAGCATCTGTTCTCTTTAACGCATTAATCACCTGTCTCATATTATTTGCCTCCTCCCAATATTCGTTTGCCCTCGGACTAGAATTAATTCAATTTTCTGATTTTTTGTTTTATACTATACTATGTTGGATAAATCATCTATGCAACAAAATTATATTTTTTATTTAAATTTTTTTGTGCTGTTTTTTTTATGAATAGTACAAGCTATGCTAAAATAAAAGCAAAATAGGAGTTGGAGGAACAATCATGACACTACAAACATTCAAGTCAACTGATTTTGAGGTCTTTACAGTTGATGGTCTCGAAGAACGAATGAGTGCAATTAAAACGAATATTCATCCTAAGCTAGAAGCTTTAGGGGAACAGTTTGCAGAGTATTTATCCAAACAAACTGATGAAAACTTTTTCTATCATGTAGCAAAACACGCACGTCGTAAAGTCAATCCACCAAATGATACTTGGGTTGCTTTTTCAACAAATAAACGCGGATATAAAATGTTACCACATTTCCAAATTGGATTATGGGGTACTCATGCCTTCATATACTTTGGTTTAATCTATGAGTGTCCACAAAAAGTGGAGACGGCTCACGCCTTCTTAGAACATTTAAATGATTTAAAAACAAATATTCCAAATAATTTCGTATGGTCCATTGACCATACTAAACCGAGTGTAAAATTGCATAAAACACTCGAAACAGAAGACTTACAAAAGATGATTGAACGTTTAGCTACTGTGAAAAAAGCAGAATTATTAGTTGGTATTCATATATCACCAGAGGAGTTTTCAGCAATGACCAACGAACAATTCCTTGCTAAGATTGAATCTACGATGCAATCACTCCTTCCTTTATATGCACTTTGTAATCGATAGTAGAAAACGGACAATTTATATTGTCCGTTTTTAGTTGTTATCACATTATATCACTTCAGTTTTTATTTTTCAAAATATTTTTTACATTTTCACAAGCTTTTGTTCTTCGACTTCTTTAGCCCTTTGAATGGCACGATATATAGAATATCCACTTACTTCTTGAAACTCTTTATCGATTTTCTTTTCTTCTGCTTTCGATGGAACAATCTCTTTAAAACGACGATACAATCCCATTAATTCCTCTCTCATAATTCCTTTTTCATATGCTTTCTCAATTGCTTCATAGAACTTCACAATTGCAACCATTTCCTCATTTGACCAATCATAATCTAACGGATATTGATATTCCATTTTGCACCTCATTTATCATTTCTTCTTATTTCAATGTGCTATCTTGAAGAGATTTTTTTCTTCTTCCCTATAGACACTTTGCATTATACACTATTTATTCATTTCAATGGAATTGTCTTCCTCTATTCATTCATTGAACCTAACTTTTAAACATACTCACCTTAAAAATATTTTTTTCTATACATCTATAATTATTGGTGATATAATGCTTTTGTTTTATAGAAAATAAAGTGAACCTACCATCTCAATAATGCTTTTTGGAATGGCAGAAAAACAAGCCTCATTCTGAAAAAGGATTTAACTTTTTTAGAGAAGGATTATATAAAACAAATTATAATAAATATTATGAAGAAGAAGGGGTGTATAGATTGTCCCAATACGAAACACCATTGTTTACCGCTTTAGTTGAGCACAGTAAGCGAAATCCAATTCAATTCCATATTCCTGGTCATAAAAAAGGGCAAGGCATGGATCCTACATTTCGCGAATTTATTGGGCATAATGCATTAGCAATTGATTTAATTAACATTGCGCCGCTCGATGATTTACATCATCCAAAAGGTATGATTAAAGAAGCACAGGATTTAGCCGCCGATGCATTTGGTGCAGATCATACTTTCTTTTCTATTCAAGGTACAAGTGGCGCAATTATGACAATGGTGATGAGCGTTTGCGGTCCTGGTGACAAAATCCTAGTACCACGGAACGTGCATAAATCAGTAATGTCAGCGATTATTTTCTCAGGTGCAAAACCGATTTTCATGCATCCTGAGATCGATCCAAAACTTGGAATTTCACACGGAATCACAATTCAATCTGTCAAAAAGGCGCTTGAAGAGCACTCAGATGCAAAAGGCTTACTTGTTATTAATCCAACATACTTCGGCTTTGCTGCAGACTTAGAACAGATTGTACAATTAGCACATTCATACGATATCCCTGTACTAGTCGATGAAGCTCATGGTGTTCATATTCATTTTCATGATGAATTGCCAATGTCAGCGATGCAAGCCGGTGCAGACATGGCAGCAACAAGTGTCCACAAATTAGGAGGTTCTTTAACTCAAAGTTCTATTCTTAATGTGAAGGAAGGCCTTGTGAACGTAAAACATGTTCAATCTATTATTAGCATGCTTACGACTACATCAACTTCTTACATTTTATTAGCATCACTTGATGTTGCTAGAAAACGTCTTGCTACAGAAGGAAAAGCGCTCATAGAACAAACAATACAATTAGCTGAACATGTTCGTGATGCTATAAATGCTATTGAGCATCTTTACTGTCCTGGAAAAGAAATGTTAGGTACAGACGCTACTTTTAACTATGATCCTACAAAGATAATTGTATCTGTAAAAGATTTAGGTATTACCGGCCATCAGGCTGAAGTATGGCTTAGAGAGCACTATAACATTGAAGTAGAACTCTCAGATTTATACAACATACTATGCCTTATCACTTTTGGAGATACAGAAAGTGATACAAATACACTTATTACAGCATTACAAGATTTAGCAGCAACATTTAGTAATAGGGCAGATAAAGGTGTTCAAGTACAAGTAGAAATTCCGGAAATACCGGTGCTAGCACTTTCTCCTCGAGATGCTTTTTATTCAGAAACAGAAGTCATTCCATTTGAAAATGCAGCGGGTCGTATTATTGCTGATTTTGTTATGGTTTATCCACCAGGGATTCCAATCTTTACTCCGGGAGAAATTATTACACAAGATAACTTAGAGTATATTCGTAAAAATTTAGAAGCAGGTTTACCTGTACAAGGTCCTGAAGATATGACATTACAAACATTACGTGTCATTAAAGAGTACAAGCCTATCATTTGATAGGCTTTTCTTTCACCTTTTTTTCTTTTTTTCATACGATATTAAAGAATTTGACACTCCCACCCTTCCTGGGGCAGGCTGACTAACGTTAGTGGGATTCTTACTACCAAAGGCGATATCCATTTCTAGTATCGCTGACGCGCAAGATTGCGGTGTGCTATCACTACTTTCACGACAGGCCTTATAGGTTCGTGAGCTACTGTTCTATCACCATACCGTACAGATTCATGTTCAGGTGTTTTAGCGTCTTGTTCTTGGCGACATATCATATCATTTTACCAATAGCGTGAATCCGACTATCGAGCTCCCTACGATATCTTTTTTCAAAGAACATATTGACGTTTTAAAGAGTTGTACTTGTCTATAGTTAATATGTACCGAATATATAAATGTTTTTCTATGAACAAGCGATACTTTCATCCTATACCAAAAGGCGGACTAAAGTCCTATATGGAGCTTTCCTGTATCGCGAAATCTGTAACATATAGGTGGAGATACCATTATGATTGTAATAGGCCGTTCTATTGTACACCCTTATATCACAAATGAATATGAGCCATTTGCAGCTGAGAAGCAACAAATTTTATCCATAATGGCGGGAAATCAAGAAGTTTATTCCTTCCGAACAGCTGATGAACTCAGCTTTGATCTAAATTTGCGCGTTAATATTATTACCTCTGCATTAGAATTGTTTCAAAGTGGATTTCAGTTTCGTACGTTTCAACAATCCTTTTGCAACCCCCAGTTTTGGAAAAGAACATCACTAGGAGGATTCCAGATTCTCCCAAACATTCCACCTTCTATTGCTATACAAGATATTTTCAAAAACGGTAAACTATATGGAACTGAATGTGCAACCGCTATGATAATTATTTTTTACAAAGCTTTACTATCATTATATGAGGAAGAAACTTTCAACCACCTATTTGCTGACCTTTTACTTTATACGTGGGACTACGATCAAGATTTAAAGCTCATAACAAAAACAGGGGGTGATCTTGTCCCAGGCGATCTCGTTTATTTTAAAAATCCACAAGTGAATCCATCTACAATCGAGTGGCAAGGAGAAAACACAATCTATCTAGGAAATTTCTTTTTTTACGGACATGGCGTAGGTGTAAAAACAAAAGAAGAAATTATCTACTCATTAAACGAACGACGAGTCCCTTACGCTTTTATTTCAGCTTTTTTGACTGATACGATTACTCGTATTGATAGCCGTCTAATGAGTCACTACGCTTCTCCAAACACACCACAAACAGCCATAGGATTTATTCCAATTAGAGATGATGCCATCGTTGCAACAGTTGGCCATACAACTACAATTTATTAAAAAGAGCGCCTACATATGTAGGCGCTCTTTCTTATTATTAAGCTTTTTTATGTTCTTTATGGTTACACTCGCAATGAGATCCACATTTCCCATATAATACTGTTGATTTTTCATCTTCAAAATGTGCGATTGTTCCTTCACATACTTGGCATACGATTGTTCCCATTTTTCATTTCCCCCTGAGTTTTAATAGTAATCTACTTATTTATCATTAAGCTTTCGCATTATCTCTACTAGCACAGTCACAATTTGTACCA
Organism: Bacillus sp. SH5-2; assembly: GCF_008368905.1. Taxonomy (NCBI): domain Bacteria; kingdom Bacillati; phylum Bacillota; class Bacilli; order Caryophanales; family Bacillaceae; genus Bacillus; species Bacillus sp. SH5-2. The sequence goes on along the minus strand of NZ_QOSD01000020.1, from coordinate 393,726 downwards.
CATTTCCCATAAAGTACTGTCGTTTTCTCATCTTCAAAATGCGCGATTGTTCCTTCGCATACTTGACATACGATTGTTCCCATTTTTCATTTCCCCCTAAGTTTATGGTCCTAAAAACTTTTAGCTGTCCATTTCCTATCAATTATTGGGCTTTTGTATGCTCTGTGTGATCACATCCGCAAGATCCACATTTCCCGTAAAGTACCGTTACTTTCTCATCCTCAAAGTGTGCAATTGTACCTTCACAATCTTGACATACGATTGTTCCCATTTTCCATTTCCCCCTAAGTTTATAATCCCAAAAACTTTTTGTAACCGCTTAACTTTCTGTCTTTATTTTAATATGTTATACTTTTTGCGTCAATAGGTTTTTAGTATAACACATTAAATATTTTTAAATTTAATTAGTATGCGATATTCACGCAAAAAAACAGCCATAACCATACGTACGACTGTTTCTCGTTAATTATTCTTCATACTCCGCATGTAAAGAAGTAGACGGAACAAGAAATTTGAAAAATTGAGCTAACTCCATCGCTTCCTCTTCCGACCCTAACTTGAAAATTTCCTGCACATATTGAACATTCTCCACATCATCTTGTCCAAGCAAAGTAGACCTTCCCGTCTGCATACAAACAATGAGTGGCTTCCCAAAAAACATATTTGTATAAATAACACCAAAATCATAACGCGTATCATGTGTCATAAACCCCAAAAATCGTACCTTCACACTTTCATGCTCATCATACAATTTTTCAAACATCGGTTTCCACCTTTCTAGATCACCTTTCCTACTCATACTATATTAAACAAAAAAAGTAATACTCCTTTTAATTGTCAAAAAATTCAGTAGGATGTAGAATGATAGTATTCTACTAAATTAGGGGGAACTTATATGCAACATGCCTTTATTACGCTTGTACCTAATTCCAATCAGCAATCTGTTTCAATAGAGGATGTAAAACACCTTTTTGACAACTATAAAACCGTCACTTCCAGAACTGGCGATCAAATTAATTATGCTTATACAAATACAGCTTTTCCTTATGAAATATTGGATACATCAACGACAACGTTAAAACTCCAATCAAGTCACGATCGATATGATTCGATTTATGTAGGAATTGGAATAGAAAAAGGGCAGTCTTTCATTCAAATTTCTTTACCTACTACAGCAACATTTGGCGATAAAGGTAAAGCAAATGAATTTAGTCGTTTTCTAGCGAAGAAATTAGAAGGAGAGTTACAATTATTTAATGGAAGAACAATGTATTTCTATAAACGTTAATTTAAAAACAAAAATAAATGATTAAAAAAACCATACTATTTGTGCAAGTAAGAAATATCGCTTTTCTCCTTGCACTTAGTATGAAATACGCTATCACATACGCTAAGTAAACAAATATAAAAAAAAGAAAAATTTTATAATGAAGTTTATCACGACTTGACAATAATAACACTGCTGAAAATCCACTCCATAAAACTAGATGCAAAAATGAAACTAGCGTAGTTTTCATAGCGTTACCTCCTCATATATCCCTTCTATTATATAATTCAACCTGATCCTCTCTATATTTCAAAATACGCTTCTATATGTATCAATTATTTAAAACTTTTATTCTCTATTCTTCTAGTATTTTTTAAGCTCATAACTATTTATATGCAAAACAAACTGCATGTTGTCATTATTAAAGATTCTTATGTAAATGCAACTTATCCTTTATTCTCACAAGAATTCAAGCAAACACTTTTATTAATCTACGTCTTGCAGAAATTAATAACCTTATAAAGGGTCTTAAAGAACTACATGCCGCTATTGTTCTATTTCGTTGTAATAATAACACCAGTGCAAGTAAAGAAATATATCCATTTAAAATGGCAAATAAAAAAAGCGTCTCTATAATTTAAGAGACGCTTTTTTTCATTATTTATTTTACAATGTGAATTGGCATTCCAAGAGCAACTTCAGCTGCTTCCATTGTGATTTCACCTAATGTTGGGTGAGCATGGATTGTTTGAGCGATATCTTCTGCTGTCATTCCAGCTTCGATAGCTAAACCAATCTCAGAGATAATATCAGAAGCACCTGCACCTGCAACTTGAGCACCTACAAGAAGACCATCTTCTTTACGTGTTACAAGTTGTAGGAAACCATCAGTGCTGTTTAATGATAACGCACGACCGTTTGCAGCGAATGGGAACTTAGATACAGCTACAGTCATTCCAGCTTCTTCTGCTTGTTTCTTAGTGTAACCAACAGATGCTAATTCTGGATCAGTGAAGCATACTGCAGGAATTCCGATATAATCGATTGCTGATGCATGGCCACTAATTGCTTCAACAGCTACTTTACCTTCGTAAGAAGCTTTGTGAGCTAATGGTGGTCCAGGAACGATATCACCGATTGCATAGATGTTTGGTACGTTTGTACGACATTGCTCATCGATTTCGATGATGCCGCGGTCAGTCATTTTAACTCCAACTTGCTCAAGACCGATTTCTTGAGTGTTTGGACGACGACCTACAGTTACTAATACGTAATCTGCTTCTACAGTTTGGATTTCACCGTTAACTTCGAAGCTAACTTTTACGCCAGTTTCTGTTTCTTCAACGCCTTTAGCCATAGCTTTTGTATGGATATTTACGTTACCTTTTTTCTGTAGAGCACGTTTAACAACAGAGCTCATAGCTTTTTCAAAACCAGCTAAGATTTCGTCGCCAGCTTCTACTACAGTAACTTCTGTACCGAAGTTAGCATATGCAGTACCTAATTCCATACCGATGTAACCGCCGCCGATTACAACAAGTTTTTTAGGAATTTCAGGTAAGCTTAAAGCGCCTGTAGAGTTGATAACACGTTTAGAGTATTTGAATCCTGGAATTTCGATTGGTGTAGAACCAGTTGCAAGAACAGCATTTTTAAACGTGTAAGTTTGAGCTGCATCTTCAGTCATTACGCGTAAAGTGTTAGCATCTACGAAGTAAGCTTCACCGCGAATGATTTCAACTTTGTTACCTTTAAGAAGGCCTTCAACACCGCCAGTTAATTTTTTAACTACGCCGTTTTTCCATTCTTGAACTTTTGTAAAGTCAACTTTTACGTTCTCTGCAGTGATACCCATGTCATCAGAATGCATTGCATTCTCATAACGATGACCTGCATTGATTAACGCTTTTGAAGGAATACATCCAACGTTTAAGCATACGCCACCAAGGTTAGCTTTTTCGATGATTGCTACCTTTTGACCTAATTGTGCTGCACGAATTGCCGCAACGTATCCACCAGGACCTGCACCAACAACGACTGTATCTAATTCAATTGGGAAATCTCCTACTACCATTGTTATTACGCCTCCATTACTAATAATTGTGGGTCATTCAATAGACGTTTAATTTGGTTTAATGCTTTTTGAGCAGTTGCGCCGTCAATTAAACGATGGTCAAAGCTTAGAGATAATGCTAATACTGGAGCTGCAACGATCTCACCGTTTTTCACAACTGGTTTTTCAGCGATACGGCCGATACCAAGGATTGCTACTTCTGGGTGGTTGATAACTGGAGTGAACCATTGTCCACCTGCAGAACCAATGTTTGTAATTGTGCAAGAAGCACCTTTCATTTCAGCAGGAGCTAGACGACCTTCACGTGCTTTACCAGCAAGATCATTGATCTCGTTAGAAATAGTGAAGATAGACTTGCGATCTGTATCTTTAACAACTGGTACTAATAGACCTTTGTCTGTATCAGCTGCGATACCGATGTTGAAGTAATGTTTATGAACGATTTCTTGAGAAGCATCGTCTAAAGCAGTATTCAACATTGGGAATTCACGTAATGCAGATGTTAAAGCTTTAACAACGTATGGAAGGTAAGTTAATTTAATACCTTTGTCAGCTGCAACAGCTTTGAACTTCTTACGGTGAGCAACAAGTTCTGTTACATCTACTTCATCCATTAATGTTACGTGAGGAGCTGTATGCTTAGAGTTAACCATTGCTTTCGCAATCGCTTTACGGATACCACTCATTTTCTCACGAGTTTCTGGATATTCACCAGCTGGGATTGGTTGTGCTTTTGGTGCTTCTTCTTTCGCTGCTGCTGGAGTAGCTTCTACTGCTGCCGGAGCTTCAGTTGCTGCTACTGCTTGTCCACCATTTGCAAATGCATCGATGTCAGCTTTCACAACGCGGCCGTTCTTACCAGAACCAGCTACTTTATGAATGTCTACACCTTTTTCACGAGCATATTTACGAACAGATGGCATAGCGATTACACGCTCATTTACTACTTCTGCAGTTGCTGCTGGAGTAGCTTCCGCTGCTGGAGCTTCTACTGCTGCTTCTTCAGCTTTTGGAGCTGCATCATGATCGTCACCTTTAAATTTAAGGTTTTCGTATCCAGGAGCATCAAATTTAATTAATGTATCTCCTACAATTGCAACTGTTCCTTCTTCTACAAGTACTTCAAGTACTTTACCTTTAACAGGAGAAGGGATTTCTACTACTGCTTTATCATTTTGTACTTCAAGAAGTACGTCGTCTTCGTTTACTTCGTCGCCTGGCTTAATAAACCATTTTACGATTTCACCTTCGTGGATACCTTCACCGATATCTGGTAGTTTAAATTCAAATGCCACGGAATTCAGCCCCCTGATTCATTTCATTATTATGGAATATGGCAAAAGAAATCAGCATGCGCTGATTTCTTTTGCACATGAATAAGTAAAAATTAGAAGTTCATTACTTTGTTAACAGCTTCAACAATATCTTTATGGTTTGGTAACCATACGCTCTCAGCTTGAGAGAATGGGAATACTGTATCAGCAGCTGCAACACGTACAACTGGAGCTTCTAAGTTTAAGATTGCACGGTCGTTAATTTCCGCTACAACGTTAGCTGCAATACCAGCTTGTTTTTGTGCTTCTTGAACTACAACTACGCGACCTGTTTTTTCAACAGAAGCGATAATTGTTTCAATATCTAATGGTTGAACTGTACGTAAGTCAACAACCTCTAAAGAGATACCTTCTTTTTCAAGTTCTTCAGCAGCTTTTAATGCAGCGTGAACCATAGCACCGTAAGCGATAACAGATACGTCTGTACCTTCACGTTTGATATCAGCTTTGCCTAAATCAATTGTGTAGTCACCTTCTGGTACATCTTGACGGAATGAACGGTACAATTTCATATGCTCTAAGTAGATAACTGGATCGTTGTCACGAATCGCAGAGATTAAAAGACCTTTTGCATCGTATGGAGTAGATGGAATAACAACTTTTAGACCAGGTTGTTGAGCCACTAATCCTTCTAAGCTATCAGCATGTAGTTCAGGAGTATGAACACCGCCACCGAATGGAGAACGAACTGTTACTGGAGCAGTCCAACGTCCACCAGAACGGTAACGCATACGAGCTAATTGACCAGAAATTGAATCCATTACTTCATAAACGAAACCGAAGAATTGGATTTCTGGAACTGGACGGAATCCTTCTAATGCAAGTCCAACTGCAAGTCCACCAATACCAGACTCTGCAAGTGGAGTATCCATTACACGGTCTTCACCGAATTCAGCTTGTAAACCTTCAGTAGCACGGAATACACCGCCGTTTACACCAACGTCTTCACCAAACACAAGTACGTTAGGATCATTTTTCATTTCAACACGTAAAGCATCAGTGATTGCTTGAATCATTGTCATTTGAGCCATGGCTTACTTCGACTCCTTTTCTTTGTAAATTTCATATTGTTCAGCTAAGTTGTAAGGCATTTTTTCGTACATGATTTCCATTAAATCAGTAACTTTTTGTTTTGGAGCTTGGTCAGCCTTAGCGATTGCTTGTTTGATATCTTCTTTCGCTTCTTCGATTACTTTCTCTTCAACTTCTTGAGACCATAGGCCTTTGTTTTCTAAGAAAGCACGGAAACGTACGATTGGATCTTTTTGTTCCCATTCGTTTTCGATATCTTTTGTACGGTAACGAGTTGGGTCATCACCAGCCATTGTATGTGGACCGTAACGGAATGTTAAAGTCTCAATTAAAGTAGGACCTTCGCCATTTACTGCGCGCTCACGAGCGAAAGCAGTTGCTGCGTATACAGCTAATGGATCCATACCGTCTACTTGAATTCCGTAAATACCTGCTGCTACTGCTTTTTGAGCTACAGTTTTAGCTGCAGATTGCTTTTCTACTGGAGTAGAGATTGCATAACGGTTGTTTTGTACAACGAAGATTGCTGGAGCTTTGAATGCACCCGCAAAGTTCATACCTTCGTAGAAGTCACCTTGTGAAGCACCACCGTCACCAGTGTAAGTAATTGCAACAGATTTTTTACCACGTAGTTTCATACCTAACGCAACACCAGCAGTTTGGATGATTTGCGCACCGATAATGATTTGTGGAGCAAGTGCATTTACATTCTCAGGCATTTGGTTACCCATGAAATGTCCACGAGAGAATAAGAATGCTTGGTATAATGGTAAACCGTGCCATACTAATTGTGGCACATCACGATATCCTGGTAAGATGAAATCTTCTGCTTCAAGTGCGAAATGACTTGCTAACTGAGAAGCCTCTTGTCCAGCTGTTGGTGCGTAGAAACCTAAACGTCCTTGACGGTTTAAAGAAATAGAACGTTGATCTAGTACGCGAGTATACACCATACGGCGCATTAATTCTTTTAATTGATCATCAGATAATTCAGGCATAGCTGCTTCATTCACAACTTCGCCTTTTTCATTTAAAATTTGTAATGTTTCAAATTGAGCTGCGATAGCTTTCATTTGCTCATCAACATTAAATAGGGTCTTTTTTGTTTTAGTACCCATTCCGTTCACCTCTTCCTCTCTTGAACCATATTCTGAAACGCTTTCACTAGCTGTTAGCTAAAACGAAAACGCAACAATGTAAACCAACAAATTTATCTGTCGGTTGAGAATAATTTTGTGTACCTAACAATCTGTACTAATGTTTTTTCAGAAACATATTAATACAATCTTGATCACGTTTTTTAGTTTACAACTATTCTAATTACGATGTCAATTACTTTGAATACGTTTTTTTATAAATAATCTGCAGGTTTCTTTTCCACAAACATGTTTTTATTTTTCGCATCTGTATTAGTAAGCATTAACCTACTGTTATATTATTCCCTTTTTAACTTGTTTTTTCTCTTAGAATAATATGTAAACGATTTAATTCTCTTTAGTTTTTCTCTCTTCTTAGCAAAAATATACAAACTCTTCTTCCTTTTATAGGTAATTACCCATACATTTCTACTCTTCCCTCCATACATTATAGTAACCGCAATATTAGCGGGAAATGATAAAGGAGGTCATCTCATGTACGGATACTCATATTGCTATCCAACTTGTTCATATCCTTCCTACGGTTATGGCGGTTCTTGTGGCGGGTCTGGACGCGGCTTCGCCTTAATCGTTGTGTTGTTTATTCTTTTAATTATCGTTGGTGCTGCTTGCATTCGCTAATGTAAAATGGAACAACTATGGAAAGAAACAGACGGCTCTGCCGTCTGTTTCTTTTTATTCCTACATAACCAATCTATAGTAAAATACTTTCCAAAGCGCTTCCCCTTACTTGCCGATGACTTTTTCCATCTCCTTTGGTAGACTAGAGGAGAAAGGAGAGATTACATATGCTTACAATGAAAGATGTAATTCGCGAAGGAGATCCTATTTTGCGAAACGTTGCAGAAGAGGTAGTAATACCAGCGAGCGAAGAAGATACAAATACCCTTAAAGAAATGATTGAATTTGTAATAAATAGCCAAGATCCTGAAATGGCTGAAAAATATAGTTTACGCCCTGGAATCGGATTAGCGGCTCCGCAAATCGGTATTTCAAAGAAAATGATTGCAGTTCATGTAACAGATACGGACGGTACGTTATATAGCCATGCATTATTTAACCCAAAAATCATTAGTCATTCTGTTGAACGTACATATTTACCAAATGGGGAAGGCTGTCTTTCTGTAGACCGCGACGTACCAGGCTATGTCCCTCGTTACACAAGAATTACAGTGAAAGCAACATCTATTAACGGAGAAGAAGTTAAATTACGTTTAAAAGGGTTGCCAGCAATCGTATTCCAGCATGAAATCGATCATTTAAATGGGGTTATGTTCTATGACCATATCAATAAAGAGAATCCATTTTCCGCTCCCGATGATTCTAAACCTTTGGAGCGATGATAATAAGATGAAACTTTAATCAGATGGAGATGTCCATTTGATTATTAGCCCACACCAATCGGGCTTTTATGGGCAGTTAATCTCCCACCTACTTTCTCGCATGTGCCGAATTTTTAGGTGGGAGTCTTTCTGGCCGCAAATAGCAGATAAAAAGGCGGAAGTTAAACTTCCGCCTTTTTATTGTATGAAATGGGTTCCATATTCACTTATAGCAATTCAGCCCATTTTAATCCATGATATATACCGTCTTCACTAACATCCTTTGTCACATAATTTGCAAGTTTTTTCAAATCTTCGTGACCATTTCCCATCACAATGCCTGTCCCAACTGCTTCAATCATTTCCAAATCATTTAAACCATCTCCAAATGCATACACTTGTTCACGGTTAAACCCTAATTTCTCAATGAATTTCTCAATCCCTTTTGCCTTAGAACCACCATTTGGAATAATATCCATTGAATACGCATGCCAACGAATAAAATGAAAATCTGGGTACTCATTAATAAACTTTTCCTCTTCATTTACTTCGCAGAAAAGAAGTGTTTGATAAATATTACGTTTCTCATAAAAATCAGGTTCATATGCTGGATGCTCAAAATTTAAGCTTCCGAACCCTTCTTTCACATAATCATGATATTCCACTGACGCTCTCATATCTTGATGATCAAGATATACGAGTGGATACCCTTCTTGTTTTGCAAACTGAGTGAACTTATGCAACGCAGCTGAATGTAACGGATTATTAAATATTACTTCATCTTCAAATACAACATACTGACCATTAAAACTAACATAATTATGTATATTCAGTTCCTTACGAATATCTTCAAACATAAATGGCGCACGCCCTGTTGCAATTGCTACATGCACACCTTTTTCTTGTAACTGTCTTACAGCATCTCGCGTAGACTGCGGTATTTTTTTATCATGATCTAATAATGTTCCATCAATATCAAAAAAGACAATTTTATCATTCATTTGTCAAAATCCTTTCTAGCACTCTATACTCCTATTTTGATTATCACTTTTCAAATTCCAAAAAAAAGTATAACATATTAAACATCTGTGAAGAAAGCGTTCACTTTCTAACCTTATTAATGAAACCTGCATATATATATTAGTAAAAATGTGATACTTGTTCGTATGAATTTTCTTTTCTATTCTTTCTCATACTATACCTATAACTAGCGGCTACTAATCATTACTATAGAATACTTTTCACTGTATGAGAAAGGACAAGATTCACAATTAACTTTTGTCCTCTTTCTTATATCAGAGACGGAGTTTTTACTAGTAATATGCATGTTTAAAATAAGGGAAGGAAGGAGTAATCATGCTGAAGAAGCTGAAGAAAAAGCTCAAGCGTTATTTAAATGATCTAGTCCGCAAAAAGACAATCGCTTAAATTGTGCCCATTTCGGGCTTTTTCTTCATTCTCATTCGAAAAAACATGAAAATCGTGACTGTTTGCTTTATAATAAGTAACAGATAATGCAAAACATAGACAAGGAGAGGTTTTCCAAATGATTTTTAAAGTATTTTATCAAGAAAAAATGACTGAGGTTCCAGTACGTGAAAATACAAAAGTTTTATATTTAGAGGCTACGTCTGAAAAGGATGTTCGTAAAAAATTAAATAAGTTCGCATATAATATCGAGTTCGTTCAGTCTGTTACCGGTGCTCATCTTGAATATGAAAAAGAAAACGCTGATTTAACATTAGCGGAAATCGTATAGTCATATGAAATTTCTAAAGAATGATCAAGCTGCCGTTTTTGCTTTAGGTGGACTTGGTGAAATCGGTAAAAATACATATGCTGTTCAATTTCAAGATGAAATTATTATTATTGACGCTGGAATTAAGTTTCCAGAAGACGAACTCCTCGGAATCGATTATGTAATACCAGATTACACTTATTTTGTGCGAAACGAAGATAAAATTAAAGGATTGTTCATTACACATGGTCACGAAGATCATATCGGTGGAATTCCTTACTTATTGCGTCAAGTGAACATTCCGATTTATGGCGGAAAATTAGCAATTGCACTAATTAAAAACAAATTAGAAGAGCACGGATTACTTCGTAAAGCAAAACTTTATGAAATTCAAGAAGATGATGTTATTAAATTTAAAAAGACATCTGTTTCCTTCTTCCGTACAACTCACAGTATCCCAGATTCATACGGAGTTGTTGTGAAAACACCTCAAGGACAAGTTGTTCATACTGGTGATTTCAAATTTGATTTCACACCAGTCGGTGAACCTGCGGACTTAACAAAGATGGCTGAAATTGGAAAAGACGGTGTACTTTGTCTCTTATCTGACAGTACAAATAGTGAAGTTCCAAACTTTACTATGTCTGAGCGCCGCGTTGGTGATAGTATTCAAGATATTTTCCGCAAAGTAGAAGGTCGTATCATCTTCGCAACCTTTGCATCAAATATCCATCGCTTGCAACAAGTTGTTGAAGCAGCTGTTGAAAACAATCGGAAAGTGGCTGTATTTGGTCGCAGTATGGAAGCAGCGATTGAAATCGGACAAAATCTCGGTTATATTCGCTGTCCGAAAGATACATTTATAGATACAGCTCAATTAAACCGACTACCAGCTAATAAAGTTGTTATTTTATGTACAGGTAGTCAGGGTGAGCCAATGGCAGCACTTTCACGTATCGCTAATGGTACTCATCGTCAAATTCAAATCATTCCTGGCGATACAGTGGTTTTCTCTTCTTCACCAATCCCTGGCAATACAATTAGTGTAAGCCGTACAATTAACATGCTGTATCGCGCTGGCGCTGACGTAATTCATGGCAAGCTGTCAAACATTCATACAAGTGGACACGGCGGACAAGAAGAGCAAAAACTAATGCTACGTCTAATTAAACCGAAATATTTCATGCCAATTCATGGTGAATATCGTATGCAACGTATGCATATGAAATTAGCGAATGATTGCGGTATTCCAGAAGAGAACTGTTTCATCATGGATAATGGAGATGTTCTTGCCTTACGTTCAGATGAAGCAAGCGTAGCTGGTAAAATACCATCTGGCTCTGTTTATATCGATGGAAATGGTATTGGAGATATCGGTAATATCGTATTACGCGATCGTCGTATCCTTTCCGAAGAAGGACTTGTTATTGTAGTGGTAAGCATTGATATGAAAGAATTTAAAGTTGCAGCCGGACCTGATATCATTTCACGCGGTTTCGTTTATATGCGCGAAAGCAGTGATTTAATCAACGACGCTCAAACATTAATTACAACTCATTTAGAAAAAGTAATGGAACGTAAAACAACACAATGGTCTGAAATTAAAAATGAAATTACAGACACATTGGCACCATTCCTATATGAGAAAACGAAACGTCGCCCAATGATTTTACCAATCATTATGGAAATATAAGAAAAAGGACAATACCTCCATGGTATTGTCCTTTTCATTTATCTTAAAAAATGTTTAAAACGATCTACTTCATCGTCATGACCAATTACAATTAATATATCTCCCGCTTGAATATTTTCTGTAGCTCGAGGAGATACAATAACTTCTTTACCACGTTTAATTGCTACAATATTCAATCCAAACTTCGCACGAATATCTAATTCAATTAAAGAATGACCGTCAATTTTTTTATTTGCAATAATTTCTACAATACTATGCTCATCGGAAAGTTCAAGATAGTCTAATACATTACTTGATGCAATATTATTAGCAATCCTTTTTCCCATATCACGCTCTGGATGCACAATGTGATCGGCACCTATTTTACTTAACACTTTTTCATGGTAATCATTTTGAGCTTTTACAGTAATATTTTTTACACCTAACTCTTTCAAAATCAATGTTGTTAAAATACTGGAATTCAAATTATCTCCAATAGCAACGACTACATGATCAAAATTACGAATACCAAGGCTTTTTAATACCATCTCATCTGTTGAATCTGCAATTACAGCATGCGAAGCTATATTTGCAAACTCATTAATTTTATCCTCATCTGAATCAATCGCCATTACTTCCATGCCTAATTGAGCTAGTTCCCGACAAATACTTCCACCAAAACGCCCAAGTCCAATGACAGCAAATTCTTTTTCTTTCTCACTCACAGGAATTCCTCCAATAACTTCAAGTACTATGTATTTTCATTGTAGCATACTTTATATGCGCCACAAAAACCTGTAGATAGCTCCTATTTTTGTTTTTGCATATAAAAATATTGTTGTAAATAAAAGGCGATACCAACAATCAACATGCCAAATACAAATATATTTCCAAATGAACTAAATGTTTCAAAAACGAATAATAATGTTTCTTGGCCGAAAAAAGCGAATAGAAGCTGTATGAATGCAAATAACAGCGCCCATTTGTAATGATGTTGATGGAATAAATAATGCGTTGCACCTAAAAAAGCAATAAATGAAACGATAAAAATCCACCAATTCTCTAAAAACATTTGCCAATCAGAAAATTGATATCCATTTACTAATATCGCGATAATTCCTATAACAGCCATCGTTGGCACACTCCAAAATAATGCCCGTCCTCTAAAGAAACGAGTCCCTTTAGCATCTCCTTTTTCATGTGCAATGTATGTTAATACTACTGTACTTATATACAAAACAGAAAGAATTGTTAAAACGATAATAAGCCAAAAGTGTAATTGATAATACTCATGTTCTATATTCGTCACGATTGCAGCTAGCATACACGGGATTAACATTCCCGTCCAACCATCTATTTTTCTTTCATTCCAAAACACCGTATTACCAATCCGAATTCCTAACAACATAAAAATAATAATACCTAATACAAATAGCGTAGTTTTATTCCCTACTAAACTCGTTGAGAAAGCAATTAATCCAATAAATAAAAAGAGCACAAACCCATTCATAATTTCTAGTACAGGTGATAAATATCTCTTCACCCATCTATATGTTTCGTCGTATTCATTATTATCTACTAAACGGTAGGCATAAAAACTTATCCCAAAATAAACCGCCGCAATAATAACATATGCATATAAGACAAAACATAACATTGCACTGCTAATTTGCACGTAATTCCCCACCCTTTTTTCTATGTTTCACATTGATTTTACACACTTTTCATAGTAAAAGTAAACATATATAAGTTAGTTAAACAATTCTCTTTCCTATTAGCAATAATTAATAATGAACAGCGGTTCACCCCTGCTCATTATTAAGACAACCAATTAAACTTTTCAAGGAAGAATTTTCATTCCTCCATTTTGTATGCTAATGTTTAAAATCACTCTATATAAGCCGCGCTTACACCTTATAACAAAAGTGCCTTTGTCCCCTAAAAAAGTGGGAGTTAATTTCTATTCCCTTTCCACTTTACATATCGGTCTATACACACAATCGCCTTTTCAATCGCTTCTTCATCTGGTTTTAATTTCGCGTGATGTAAACCATATTCTGAATTTACCCCAAGCCAAAACATAAATCCAGGAATCTCTTGAAGCATATAACCAAAATCTTCACCTGTCATTGCCTCAGTACATGTAATAACATTCATATCCGTTTGTTCACGTACAAATTGCATAAACTCCCTTGTTAACTCTTCGTGGTTATACACTTGATGATACATGGCTCCGTAGTCAATAACCGCTTCACATTGGAAGGAAGCTTCTATACCTGCAACAATTGCCTCAATCCTACTTTTAACACGACTCATTGATTCCACTGATAATGTTCGGATCGTTCCTTCTAACCGAGACTTTTCTGCTATGATATTTTGAACTGTACCGCCTGTTATTTTTCCGATTGTAATTACTGCACTATCAAGAGGGTTCACATTACGACTAATAACGGACTGAAGCTGTGTAACAAGGTGACTAGCTGCGACAATCATGTCATTTGCAGTATGAGGGTAAGCTGCATGTCCACCTTTCCCCTTTAAATCAACATATAACTCCGATGTATTTGCAAATAATAGCCCCTCTTTTGTAGCAATTGTTCCTACAGGGTATTCAGGTGCAATATGAAGGCCGAGAATAATATTCGGTTTCCATTCCCTTAACTCTTCACTTTCTAACATAGGGAGAGCCCCCCCTGGACCTTCTTCTGCAGGTTGGAATAGGAATACAAGGTCATCGTCTATTCTTTCCGTTACAGCTGCTGTTAGAAGTCCTAAACCGATTGCTGTATGCAAATCATGCCCACATGCATGCATCATTCCATCATGAACAGAAGCAAACTCATATCCAGTTTCCTCAGTAATTGGTAAACCGTCTATATCTGCACGATAGCCTATAATTTTTTCTGGATTTTTCCCATTTACTTTAACAATGACACCCGTTTTCCATACTTTCACTTCCACATATTCATCCGAAAGCGTTCCTATATAATCTAAAATATACTGTTGTGTTTTCCACTCTTTAAATCCAATTTCCGGTATTTTATGTAAATCTCTACGAATTTGGACGAATTTGCTCATTGTCATTTTTGCACCTCTATCTATAAAAAGCGTAAGAGCCTGTTTATGCTCTTACGCTTTTTTGTTTTTATTTCTCTGGGTTTAATTGACGAAGTTCTTGTTTAATTTCAGTTTTTGCTTTTGTCTTCTCATCAATTTCTTTAATTACACGTGCCGGAGTACCTGCAACAACTGTATATGGAGGCACATCTTCTGTTACAACAGCTCCTGCTGCTACAACTGCCCCCTTACCTACTGTAACTCCTTCTAATACAACCACGTTTGCACCAATTACAACATCATCTTCAACGATAACTGGTTTTGCAGAAGGTGGCTCAATTACACCTGCAAGTACAGCACCTGCACCTACGTGACAGTTTTTACCGACAGTTGCACGTCCACCAAGAACTGCGTTCATGTCGATCATAGAACCTTCACCAATTACAGCACCGATGTTAATTGTTGCATTCATCATAATAACAGCGTTGTCGCCGATTTCAACGTGATCACGAATGATCGCGCCTGGCTCAATACGAGCTTTAATACCTTTTAAATCAAGCATTGGAATTGCAGAATTGCGACGGTCATTTTCAACAACATAGTCTACAATGTGCTTGTTATTTTCATCAAGAATTGTCTTAATTTCAGACCATTCTCCAAATAATACACCGGATTTTTTATTTACAAATGCTTGTACTGTTTCAGGGAATGTTACTTCTTTTAAATCCCCTTTTATGTATACCTTTACAGGAGTTTTCTTTTCACTTTTTTGAATAAACGAAATAATTTCGTTAGCGTCCATCATTTTCATTCTTGTTGCCTCCTAAATCCATTTATACTGTTACTCTACCAAACGATAGGGCGAGTAGCAAGATAATAATCCTATTTTTCCATTTGAATTTCTTCTATAATTTCTAAAAATGCTTGTACTTGCTTCAACTGTCTTGCCGATTCACTCGTTAATAACCATGTTTCTCTCGTTAATTGAACAGGTGTTTTATACATATTTTCCTGTACTTCTTTTAAAACAGTAGAAGGTAATAGAGCATAACCTATACCATTTAAAACAAGTTGCTTGCACGTCTCAATTTGGTCAACTACAATTGTTCGCTTAGGTGGATTAGAAAATAGTCCATACCACCAATTTTGTATTTGCCCATAATAAGTTGAATCACTTTTAAATTGAATAAATGGTCTACTTGTTTCTTTTAACATCGAAATATCTTTTATTTCTTTGTCGACTAAATATAATTCATCTTCAAATAATTGTGTCTTTTGTCCTTTATACTCCTGTGATCCCCTTAAGATAGCAACATGAACGTCACCTTCATAAAATTGCTTTTGCACTTCACTACTCCAGCCAGTAAACAGCGATATCTTCACAGAAGGATATTTGTGCACAAACTTTTTCAAAACAGGAGGGAGCCAATATTGACCAATAACTGATGCAACAGCTATTTTTAACGTTCCGTGAGTTTCTGTTCTAAAAACAGCAAGCTCGCTTTTAATATCCTCTTCCCTTTGCAACATTTCCTTTGCATAATTTGCGACTTTTTCCCCTTCAGGTGTAATTGTCAATCCTTTTTGTGAGCGAATAAAAAACTTCATTCCCCATTGTTTCTCCATAGATTGTAATCGTTGACTAAGCGCAGGTTGGGAAACAAATAAACGTTCCGCCGCTTTTCTCATATTTGATTCCTGAGCCAATACAACCATCATTTGAAAATCATCAATTTGCAACTTTCTCCCTCTTTCCTTAGCTTCCATACACCTTATTTCAATAAGCTTTTCATCTTAATTTAATAAAATACTTTTATACCGAAAAACCGACTTTTCCGTCCTAACTTCTCTTATGTTTTTTATCCTTTTAAATATAATACATACACAACTGATATGCACGAAAAAAAGTGACTTCTCTGTTTCTATGAAGTCACTTTTCTCATGTTAACGATTATGTTGTCTCACTTTTTTATTCAACAATTTCAAAATAGCCCGGCGTGTTAAAATCCCTTCAAAATAGCCATCTTCATTGACAGCGCAAATAAAAGGATGATCAATTGTCATTTCTAAAGCTTTTGCAAATGAATCTTCTAACTTAAGAACTGGGATATCTTCCTTCATTACCTGCTCTACTTTCATTTCGTCAAGTCTTTCAAACTCAATGCGTTCTAGCCCTAACATACCGTCTAAAATCATAGCAGTACTAATTAACCCGTGCAATTTGTACGTCGGGTCCAAAACAGGTATTGCCGAATATCCAGATTTCACAAGTACGAGTAAAGCATGCTCTAAACCATTCCCTATTTGGACGTGTGCTACTTTTTCTGATGAAATCATTAAATCTTTTACAAAAATTTGTTGAAACTCGTCTTTTGGAATACTAATCATATTACATCCCCCATTTTCCCTTTTTCCTGCTTATAATCACCGGCTCTATTCACATTTTATGACAGCGTTTTCATATTATTATTTTGTCCTTACATTCTTTCAGTAAAAAACAAAATTACACAGCTATTTTAGCATACAACACAAAAAAAAGACTACCATTCCGGTAGCGCTTAATACCCTTTATTTTTTAATCTGTAAAATAACCTTGTGATTTTTTTATATTGCATCACATCTGTCTTTTTTAAACCATTCTCAATATCTGTAAGTTCCACAGCTAAAATTTCACTCGCATAATTTTGCTGAAATAAAATATCTAATAACAAATTTTCTTCTTCTTTCGTTAAAATAAACTCCTTTTGCATATGCCCCTCTCCTTATACTCGCATCATTACCTTCATTATATAAAATTTCTAGCCTATTTAATAGATGTAATATTCAGTTTTTATTAAAAGACATATAAAAATCGAAAATATATAGAAATTATTTCGTATATCGATTTGCATAACTAAACGCCGCATAAGCATCCGGCTTAATTTTTGCAGTCAATCCCATCGCTTGAATTTTCGCCGTCATATCTAAAATAAATTCTTTTGTTAAACCATCATTCCCGATGTCTAGATGAATTTCCATTATAAACCCTGCCCCATCTTGTGCATGCGGATGTAATAAATCCCATATTGTTTGTATGTGATTAGGAGTAAATAGACATGCAATCTCTTGACTAAACTGCGTTTCTAAATATATTTTCTCACGTAAAGTTGCTGGTTTATCTTTTACTGATTTATGGTGTAAGCAACCCCAGGCTCCTTTTCCAACACGATGAATATGAATTGCCGTAATAAATCTTGTATCCTTTTGATGTGCTTGTGAGTCTGTCCCAATGGATAATCGATATAAATTTCGCGGATCCCTTTCAATGAAGCTACAAATACGGTTAAAGACCATATCAAAATTCAAATGTCTCTCTGAAACATTATAAAATGTATGTTCACCGTCCACATAGTCACGTCCTTTCAATTAGACAGACTTTTCGTATTCTCATTGTATGGGACAAAAACACAAATTATAACTCCCTACCCTTTATTCGTTTCAATATTCCGAATTACACAATGACATACTTGGCACGTATAAATTACATTTTGATTAGATTGAGCTGTTAATACATGAATAATCTCAGCAGAATTGTGGCAATTAGGACAAATCACAACTGGTAAACGTTCCACATAACACACCTCCTAATTATTTTTATCAAGATATTTGTGGGTGGTAAGACTCCCGATTTGTGTAGCTTAATAATCAGTGGATGATAAACACCCCCACCAATTAAAATTTTACTTTATTACCATTGTAGGATAAATGAAAAATTCCTATACATATATGCCGGAAAGTATAGAACTAAAAAAGGTACTGCCTTATGGCAGTACCTTTTTTATATGTATCAAGAAATGATATCGTAAATCTCAATTGCAACCATGTCGATATTATCGAATTGATACACTTGAGGTTTTTCACCTTGTTGATACACTTCTAACTCATACATTTCACTTTTATCGAAAAATTTCACGCTACATTTGCGCTCACCGTTCACTTCAAAATAGCGTTGTGCTACTTCACCGCTTTCAGCTTGTTCTTGTAGACTAACAAGTCGAGTTAAAATTCCTTGGAGTAGAGACATGAAATCTCTCCTTTCTCTGATCTTCCTACCAATAGGTTTTACAGCTATACTCATTCTATCCGTCATAACAGAAAAAATGTTCCACACTCTAGGATAAAGGTTATTGGCCAGAAACTCAACTAAAAATTTGTCGAAATTCGAAGGAAAAAACAGAAAGAACATATTTTCCCTTCTTTATTGCGATTTTTATACTGGAAGAATATAATAAAAAACAGAAAAAAGGAGGAATTACAATGAAAAAAATTGAGGTTTACACACAACCTGATTGTCCGCCATGTGTCATTGTGAAAGAATTTTTAAAGCATAATAACGTTGCATATGAAGAATTCAACGTAAAAAAAGACGCTGCTGCTCGCGACCGCCTTTTATACGACTATGACTCCTACTCAACTCCAACAGTTGTAATTGACGGGGAAGTTGTTGCAGGGTTTCAAATCGAGAAATTACAACAGCTACTCAATATAGAATAGGAATAGGTATCTACCTATTCCTATTCTTATAATTGTTGTAGCCTTTTTATTTCAGTTAAAAGTTCCTGACTTTCATGATATCCTGCTAGTTTCCATTTCCCTTGATCCCTTTGCAATGTTACGATTTGATATTGACCACTTTTCGTCCGCTCATATACGTATAAATTTTTGTGTTCTTCATCATATGACATTTTCGTTTCTGAATTAAAAGAAAACGGTGCTTCTTTTGCTGGAAGTAAATATTCACCACTTTGCTTTTCACTTCTACTATTTTCATCTGTAAATACTTGAAGGAAATTATCTGTAA
Organism: Bacillus sp. SH5-2; assembly: GCF_008368905.1. Classification (NCBI taxonomy): domain Bacteria; kingdom Bacillati; phylum Bacillota; class Bacilli; order Caryophanales; family Bacillaceae; genus Bacillus; species Bacillus sp. SH5-2. The sequence continues at coordinate 374,233 of NZ_QOSD01000020.1, read as the reverse complement.
AATACGGTGATAATGTCTCTATCATCTTGTTCACAGGCAAATGTTTCCCACGAATTGAAAATTGGGTCTCATAACCTTTTTGTATCGTCGTAAACACTTCTTTCCGATCAACTTTCAACTCCTCTTTTCCTAATACGGTTGTCACACTATAACCAACTAGAAAAGCAACACATACAAATAGAACAAACCATATTCCATATTTCCTCATTTTTTCACCTTCCTTTTAAAAGAACTTGTCTTTGTAGTATTCATTGTAACAATGATTATGCAAAGAAAGGGATGGTTTCGTTCGTAAAATCTTTACAACGATAGACAGCATTTTCATCACCATTTTCACTATTACCAATTTCTGATAAAAACAAACAAAAAAATGCACGAATTTCTTCGTGCATTAAAACAAAACATCTTCTTCATATAAATATTCATACGATAAATCTATAAATAAAAAGTTTTCATCATCAATTGGGAAAGAGAATGTTCGTACCATTTCACCTGTTTCAATATCGGCATATAAATCCGAGAGCCTTGCCTTATTCTCAAAACGCATTTTCATAATATTCTCTAGAAAATATGGGCGCCAACTCCAGTTCTTCATATAATACTCCGGCATCACAATCCATTCTCCATCTTTTTTCATCACATTACCTGATTGTTGGAAACCATCTTCATTACAAATAAATATACGGAAACTACACTGTGACACACTTTGACTAAATTGTAATAACCAATCATTTATATCTTCATTCTTTTTTTGTTTAGATAGAACATCACCAATTCGATCACGTAACATCTCTGTTAAATTATAAATTTTTTGCAGCTTCTTCTTCTCATGTTGAATAAACTGATGGCATTCATTACCAAGTCGCTCTTTTAAAACATTCGTTTCAATAAAATCAGGTAAACATTCTTTCAAATAATCACCTTGGTAATATCTACCTCCGTTTTTCCAAGCATATTGTAATTGATAAAAAGCATCTATTTCTTCATATAACAATGTCGCACCAATTCTTCTAGCGAGTAATGATAAAGAATATAAAATATCTTGATAAGATTGTAAAAGTGCAGTTTGCCTTAAGTTTGTTAAATCTACTTTTAAAATATCCGGTGCTAACACGCTAATACGTTCTAAATTACTTGTACCCGTTCCGACCTTATTTATCGAAATTTGAATACCGTATGTACGATAATACATAAGCAAATGATTAAATTGCTCTATATCTTCTTTACATTCATGTTCTGTAATCTCTAAAACAATGCGTTTCAAATTTAAACCTTGCTTTTCATACATCAATAAAAGTTGAAGTAAACTTTCATCCTCATCATTCATTAATACGTTAGCATTCCGATGTATAAATAATAATAATTGTTGATCGCTTTCCAAATAACGATTCAAAGCTTTCTCTACTATGATATTATCCGCTTCCAGCTGAAACTCGCTTGGAATAGAATCATCATGAAAGAAAGAAGCTAAACTTTGTATACCCTCTTCTGTTTGAATACGTCCTACTACTTCATATCCAATTACTGTATGCTCATCAGCACTAAAAATAGCTTGATAATAAGGAAGGACTTTATCCAAGTTACTCATTACATCTAATGCATCTATCAACGTGCTTCCCTCCCTTTACTTTTCAAAAATTATAACACGATATTTACGGAAAAATAATAAAAAATCCCTTCAGTTTTCCTGAAGGGATTAGAGGGGTAAAATGCTAAGGGGAATTAGCAATTCTACTATGAAGAAAAAAGAGGTCTTAAATATACCGTATATATGACCTCTTGTAAACACCTTTCTTTTACATTTCACATTTTTGTCACATTTTACTACAAAAAAATGAATCAAACATTCATTTGGTCATCCCTTTTAAAATGGATATTGATGCAAGTGTTGTCCTCCATCCATTGTCATACAAGTACCATTTATGTACGCAGCGTCATCTGAACATAAATAATAAGCTAGACCTGCAATTTCTTCTGGCGTACCTAGTCTTCCAAGTGGAACACTTTGTAGTGTTCGCTTAGCCATTTCTTCTGAAATCCATAATTTATCGGCACCGCCCGTACGCTCAATTGGTCCTGGTGCGATAGCATTAACTCGTATTCCGTATTTACGTCCCCACTCGACCGCAAGTGTTTTCGTCATTGCCAATACGCCAGCCTTCGCTGCAGCTGAATGAATAACTCCTGGACCTGCATCCCATGCATATGTTGCTACCATGTTAATGATATTACCTTTTATGCCTTTCTCAATCCAATACTTCCCGACAGATTGACTACAATAAAATGTTCCATTTAACACAATATTAATGACTGCATTCCAGCCATTCACAGATAAATCTTCTGCTGGACAAATAAAATTTCCAGCTGCATTATTTATTAAAATGTCAATTCGACCAAACTTCTCATCAATATGTTCAATCATTTTCTGAATGTCATCAATATTTCTCACATCCATTTGCACAGGTAATACTTGCCCCGGAAACTGTTCAATTTCTAACTTTGTTTCCTCTAATTTTTCCTTTGTACGCCCTGTAATAACAACTCGTGCCCCTTCTTTTGCAAAACGAGTTGCCATTCCTTTTCCCATTCCACTCGATCCACCTGTTATAATGACTACCTTTTCTTTCACATACATCCCCTCCCAAAAATGAATACACGTTCATTTTATCACTTTATTTGATAGAAATCTTTATATTTTTAAAGTTTTCTGATATTTTAACGTAAAGAAGTTTCTTTTCATTCATTTTTTTCCGTAATCTATACTACTTTTTTATTAGATAAAATATATTTTTAAAAAACTGAAAGGAGATTTGAGTAGCCTGTATACGAAACGAAAACACGGAATATAAGTCAAATAGGTGTACTCATATTTTTATGAAGCCAATTACAAGAAGAAATTTTTTAAAAACCGGAATACGCACTTGTCTATATTCATTTATAAGCACTAGCATCGGATACTATTATGCTAAATATATAGAGCCCCACTGGCTCTCTTTCACACAGCACACACTTACATCACAACTCATACCAAAAGGTTTTCATGGCATGAAAATTCTTCAATTTAGCGATTTACATCTCGGATACTATTTCTCTCTCCAACATTTATCTCAAATCGTTTCTAAAATTAATGCTGAAAATCCAGATATTGTCCTTTTTACTGGTGATCTCATTGATAATTACCAAACATATACTGATACTCCTTTCGTTGCAGCCATTTTAAAAAACATAAAAGCCCCCTTCGGTAAATTTGCTATTTATGGAAACCACGATCACGGTGGATATGGAACGGAATACTACGATCACATCATGCGTGAATCTGGATTTGAACTATTGCAAAATAAAGAAAAACGAATTCGTTTACTTGATAGTAATGAAATTTCTATTTTTGGGCTTGATGATATACTACTGGGGAAACCCAAAATAGCGGAAACTCTGCAGCATGCTCGGCAAAATATTTATAATATTGTTCTTGTTCATGAACCAGATATTGCGCCGCAAATCGCAACATATCCAATCAACTTACAACTGTCTGGTCATAGTCATGGCGGACAAGTACAAATTCCTTTTTTAGGTGCTATTATTACCCCGACGCTTGCAGAACACTATATTGAAGGTTTCTATGCAATTCAAGATTTAACTCTCTATGTCAATCGCGGCTTAGGAAGAACACGTGTTCCATTCCGGTTTATGTCAAAACCTGAGATTACAATCTTTACACTACAACATTCGTAACAATTCGCCTATTTTCTTACATATCCTTTCTTGTACGCGCTCATCCATGTTTCGTTTACCATATGATAAAAGTGAGTCCAATAAAGGAGGTTTGTTCATGTATCCATATTATCAACCAATCCCAGTCCGTTCAGCACCTATTGGTCCAGTAGGCGACTCACGCTTCTTTCCGTTTTTCGGCGTCCCCTTTCTAGCTGGAATTGCTGGTGGATTGCTCGGCGGCGCATTGGCTTTCGGCCCTAGACCGTATTATCCGCCTTATCCACCACCAGCACCTTATCCTTGTTACGGTGGACCTTGTCAATCACCATACTATTATTAATGTACTGCAACAATTCTACCAATGGTATTTTCTCTCTTAACCAATCCATTTACATGCTTACAATAAAAACTATTCTCTCTACTCATTCTTCTATTTTGAAAACGCATAATAAGTAGAGAACAAATTAAAAAACCTCTTTTAAAAGAGGTTTTTTAATTTGTTCTCACTATTCAGCATCTGTATTTTGATATGCCATCTTAAACAACTTCACTTGGCTATCAATTTCTTCTGTACTACCATTAATAATATAATAGTAATCACCGTCTTTATTTTGTTCACGCGTTTTCACATTATCAGCTAAAGTAAGCTGTAAAATCGCCTTAATTCTTGCTTTCATTTCAATATCTAAAATTGGGAAGGATATTTCTACTCTTTTCTCCATATTACGTGTCATCCAATCAGCTGAAGATAAATATATTTTCTCCTCTCCATTATGATGGAAATAGTAAATACGACTATGTTCTAAATATCTGCCCACAACACTAACTACACGAATATTTTCACTTACATTTGGAATGCCAGGCCGTAGGCAACATGTTCCTCGAACGATAAGCTCTACCTTTACCCCCGCTTGTGAGGCTTCATACATTTTTTTTATTAATGGTTTATCTGTTAATGAATTCATCTTAGCAATAATATAGCCATTTCCATATTGCCTATGATAACGAATTTCTTCATCTATTAAATCCATAAATTGCTCTCTTATATCAAATGGTGCAACCGATAAATGATGAAAATGCGGTTTCGTTGTATAACCGCTCAAATAATTAAAGAAATTTGTTGCATCGATCCCAAAATCTTTTCGTGATGTAATATAGCCAAAATCAGTATATAGCTTCGCTGTTGCATCATTATAATTTCCGGTCCCAAGATGTACGAACCTTTCGATTTTTCCGTTTTTTCTTCTTACAACTAGCGTAATTTTACTATGTGTTTTCAGGTGACTTACACCGTAAATAACATGACATCCTGCCTGTTCCAATTCTTTCGCCCAATGAACATTATTTTCTTCATCAAACCTCGCCTTTAATTCGACCAACACCGTCACTTGTTTTCCTTTTTCAGCCGCTACCTTTAGCGCCTGAATAATTGGAGAATCACCACTTACACGATATAGTGTTTGTTTGATCGCGAGTACATTGGCATCTTCTGCCGCATCACGAACAAAATCAACAACTGGCTGAAACGACTCAAAAGGATGGTGCAATAAAATATCATGCTCGATTGCTTTTTCAAATACATCCTCTTCATCACGTAAATCTTGAGGTGGTTGCGGAATAAGAGCCGGATAAACGAGATGTTCATATAAAGGTGCTAATTTTTTATATAAAGAGAATAAACATGTTAAATCTAACGGTCCATCCATCATGTATACATCTTCATCTCTTACTTCCAACACCTCATACAATAACGCCAATACTCTTTCATCAATGTGTTCTTTGCCAACCTCTAAACGAACGGCAGCTCCCCATTTACGCTTTTTCAATTCTTTTTCAATGACTTTTAATAAATCGCGTGCACCCTCTTCATGAATTGTTAAATCTGCATTTCGTGTAATACGGAAGCGAGTAACAGGTGACACTTTATATCCAGTGAATAATTTATGTGTAAAACCACTAATGACATCTTCTAATAAAATAAATTTATGTTTTTGACCTTCACTCGGTAAAAATATGAAGCGTTCAAGTAATGAAGGTACTTGTACAATTCCTAGTTTCGTACGGTTTTCTTCCTCCACTTGCTTCTCATCATATAAAATAGTCGCTAAGTTCAAGCTTTTGTTTAGTAACATTGGAAATGGACGATATGCATCGATAGCTACAGGAGTTAACACTGGGAAAATTTGCTCATCAAAGTACTCTTCTATAAATTCTCTCTGCTCTTTCGTCAAATCATGGAATGTTAAACGCTCGATTCCCTCTAATTCAAGTGCTGGTAATACATAATTTTTAAACGTGTTATATTGAATAGTCATTAGTTCATGCGCTTTTATTGCAATTTTATTTAACTGCTTTTTCGGTGTTAATCCTGCTTTATTTTCTGGTTGGTTAAAACCAGCACTCACTTGATCTTTCAATCCGGCTACGCGTACCATAAAAAATTCATCTAAATTCGAACTGAAAATACTAATAAATTTTAACCTTTCCAAAAGCGGATTATTTTCATCTTGCGCTTCTTGTAATACACGTTCATTAAATGCTAGCCAACTTAACTCACGATTGTTGTAATAAGCTGTATCATTTAAATTTACTATATTCCCCTTTGGCAATTCCATTCTCTTCACTTCCCCTGAAACTTTTTTACTATAATTTAGTTACTTTTATTTTATCAAATTACAATATTACAAAGTGTAATTTTTTTGTAAAGACATCCGTACAACTTAACGTTTTACTTCAAATAATAAATTAATGTTCGTTTTCAATACTCGTTCTAGCTGCTTTTTTTGTTTTTCAGCTTGCACTTTTTCTGCTAATGTCGATTCCTCACATAAAATTCTAAATGTTAGTCCTTCTTTGCTTTCCGTTATAAATATCGTATCAACAAGCAATCTTTGTCTTACATTTAAAGCAGCCGAAAACTGTAAAACAGCTCCTAATAGACGAACCTTTTTTTGTTCACTTTTATCGAACCAACCTTCAAATGGAGATAAATGTTGTTTAAATAACACTTTTGATTTATAAGATGCAATAAGCGCTAATCTCACTCGATCTTTATGCATCATGCCGTCAATCGTTTTATTCGCTAATAAATAAAACGTATGTAAACGGCTCGCTTCATCGTCTATATATTTTCCTATATTAAATACTTTCGCTGCTTGATGAAATACTTCCCAGTCTTTTTCTGACATCGAAATAAGACCCACTTCTTCAATCTGTTGACAAATCATTCTTCCATGTTTAATAAGTTGAATAACAAACTCCATGTCCATCTCATACTCATGTGATAGTAAATGTAAACTTTCTTCAACTACATTTGGATAGTATGAAACCCCTAAATATTTCGTTAATTCTTCATAGAAAACACCTTCTCTTAATCCCTTTCTACTTAATACAAATGCTGGTGCCTCTATAACATTAACAAGTGTATGAAATACCTTGACCGCTGGTACAATTGTATCCGCTCTATCTTTTGCTAAACCTTCTAACTTTTGCAGTTCTACGAACGACAGTTTCTCCAATTCATCTTTTACATTTTTAATATCTTCTTCCTTCATTTTGTATAAATGTAATCCTGCTATAGGATAACAACTTAAATTTTGATGAATTTTCACCATATTTCTTGCACTACCGCCAATTGCAATAAGAGGCAATTTTTTATTGATTAACCACGGTAATGTCTGAAATTGATATTCTAAATACTTTTGAATCTTCTCTAGCTCATCTTCAGTTGGAATATCCCCTTTAATAAAGTGTTGCTTTAAAGACAGTGCCCCAAAAGGAAAGCTATGATACTCTAAAATCTCTCTGTTTCGGAAATATGTAACTTCAGTACTTCCCCCACCAATATCTACTGTAATTCCTTCAGTGAATGAAGTTGAATTCATAACTGCTAAATAGCCGTAACGTGCTTCTTCATATTCTGATAACACTCTAAGAGTGAAGTCTGTTTGCCCCTCAACAAGTTTTTTAATTTCATATTGATTCTCAGCCTGTCTAATTGTTGCAGTTGCAACACAAAGTACATGATGCAACTGATGGAATCGCGTACTTTCTTGAAATTGAAATAATGTTTGTAACAAGACTTCTATTCCTTCTTCAATGAGCACACCGTCGACTAAGTAATTCCTTAACCGCGCAACCACTTTCGTATTTTCAATCTCTTTATAAAAACCTCCGTTTTGCTTTTCATAAATAACTAAACGCATTGTATTGGATCCAATATCTATAATGGCATATTGTTGTTTTAATATTTCTTTCAAACTTCTCACTCTTTCATTATCAAATTTCTAAAACACATTCTATTACTATTATACAAAATAGTTGTTTTTTGTAACAATATTGCTTTAATATTGAAAATATATACAATCACTTTTTGCATATAATAAAAACCTATTTATTTATGGTATAATAATGAAAAATTGAAAGGAGATTCAATATGAAACCTTCACAACCACAATCTCAATTACAAAACCAACATTCTATTAATCGACTAGCTCAATCTATTTTCGTTGTGAATCGTCATGCTAAAGCTGCAACTAATCCTAAATATTTATACTGGTTAAAAAAGACGGCTTTAGAACGTTTAATTACTGAAAAAAAAGCGATTAAAGAAGGACTACATTTTTCTAGAAATCCACGTTTTAGCCAACAACAATCTGATGTTCTTATACGTTTAGGCGATTATTTTTTCCATATCCCTCCTACGAAAGAAGATTTTCGAATCCTACCACATCTTGGTCATCTTGAATCCTCCTATCGAAATCCGAAAACAACCTTATCTTTAACAGTAGCAAAAAAAACACTTCAAGATTATATTGGTCCTGAAGCACTGAAACAAGAAAAAAAATTAAGTGAACCTGTTCCATGGTATAGCCGTACTTATACAAAAAAATAAAACAGTTTTGCTCTCTTCTTTAATTTTAATATTTGCTTCTTTATAAAAAGCTACTTTTTCTGTATTGTAAGATTTTGTGAATTCATTAAACTTATCTTTTTCTAATTCAATATCTTTATAAGATTGATTTACAGTCTTTACTTTCTCACTAATATCTTTTAATTTTGCACCCTTATCTTGTAACATTGTATATAATTCTTTTTCTTGTTTTAAAGATTTATTATAGCTGTCATACATCTTGTTAAATGAATCATGTCGTTTCTCATACGTGTTTTTCACTTTATCCGCTTGATCTTTCAATTTCTTATCTTCAATCTTCTTCACATACTTATCAGCAGATTTCACTTCTTCTTGTGCTTTATTTAAAACCTCTTTTTCTTTTGTAAGCACCTTTTCTCGTTCAGCTGTATTTTTCACTGCTTGATTCAGCTTTTCCTTAACGGCCTGATTATTATCTTTTCCTTCTTGAACAATCTGATTATATAGCTCTTGTCCTTCTTTTTCTAAAGTCTCAAGTTTTTTAGCATCTTCAAACATTGTTTTTTCTTGCTTTGCAGCATTTTCAAATGCAACATATAATTCCTCTTCTGGTTTCGGTCCGAAACAACCGGCTAGTAAAGTCATTGATAATGCAGTTACAATTGCTAATTTACTATATTTCAACATCTTTTCCTCCTACTAATAAACGATCATCGTGTAAAAGAACTATGAAATGTATGTACTTTGTTACACACTTCACACTCGCATCTTTTTTACGAAGATCATTGGTATTGTTTATCATGTTTGTACACATGTATTACTTGAAATTACGTTTTACGTCATTCTCTTTGAAATATCTAGCAGCTTCATATCCATCTTTAAGTAACAATTTACTTTGTACTTTTAAAAACTAATTACACTATGTATTACATGTAAGTACAACGGAATTCACCAAACCTATAATAATTTGAAGAACAACAGTAATAATTCACCTGATAAAAGATGATCGTTGGTCTCTCACGTCTATCATTCTATCATTCCCTTTCCCGTTTTCTATCAAATAATCCTTCTGTTCATTTTACACAGTACAAATGCTATACCGCAACAACTCACAAATATTCTTTTTATTTCCTAAAAAGGAAAAGTGTAGAGCATGCTTTCCTCTACACTTTTAAAATGAAACACATTGTGCAAAATGCATTGACACATCCATTATAATTATATGCCTATTTCATATATTTTTAAAGACTTTTATTACAAGGGAAGTTCTTTTTGTAATAAAAGTCAAAAAAATGTTACAATCAAAACTTCTTTATATCATACTTCTTTAAATCAAAGTTTCACTCATTTCCTTGTACATTTCTATAATGATACAGTTGATTTTGCGCCTTTCTTAACAATTCTTCAAAAGTTTTCCCTTCTACTGGATAACTAGCAGCTCCAAATAGTAGAGTCATACTTAACAAGCCATTTTCTATTTCACTTTCAATATTTTTCATTAATCGGTTTGTTATTGTCGACTTTTCATGTCCGTTATCAATCGCCACAATAACATACTTATTTTCATCCCACTTTGTAACGACATCCCCTTTACGAATTGTCTTTACAATCGTACTCTCCAATTTTTGTACTAACACCTCCAATTTTTTTTCTTGCACTGTTTCTTTTAGTCCTTGCCATTCTTTCACAGAAAGAATGTACACAGTAATATTATGAGAATCCCGCTCTGATAAAGCAGCTACTTTCTCAAAAAAATCAACTACAAAATCATTACTTGCCATTCCTCCTACTTCCGTAGCCATACGTCCACTCGCTCTTTTATCATACCAATGTCCAAAATAATAGCTGAGTAGCATTTGCAATATATAAATAATAAAGACGGTATAAAATGATCGCGAATCCAGTTTTGTAATTACATCCTGAAGCGCAATCCATTCTGTAACTGCCACTGTGTTCCCAAGTAATAATCCACTAATTTTCCCTTTATGTTTCATACTTCTCCTCCCTTCTATACCAATATATGTTTCTATAACAATAATGTTTTTCTACAAAATAAAAAATGTACATATTAGATGTACATTTCCGCTTAAGCTTGTCTACCATTTCTATCCTATTTCATATATATACTATATATCGTTTTTAGAAAGGAGTGACCTATATGCTACAAAAAGAAAATCTATCAGATGCTATGCGTTTACTAGCAGGGTTTCTATTATCATTAAAATTACTATTTACCTCTTTTGGAATAAACTTTATTACCAACGATCAAATTGACGCTATTGTAAATGTTGTTTCCTTTCTTTTCATTCTATATTTTGGTTATAAAAATAATTATGTAGGAAAAAAAGGAATCGAACAAAAAAAATACTCAAAAAGCACAACCTTCACTAAAAAAGGAACCTTTCATACAGGTTCCTTTTTATCATTGCCGCACCACAACTTCATTTGTTTGCAGTGGACCATATGATACTCCGTTATATTGAAATGTATATGTAGCCTGAAATAATGCGTTTTTGAGTGCTTTATCTTTATTTGCTTTTATTTTACAAATTAATTCTACCTTCTCATTCGGTAATAAATTATCGATTCTCCACCTTACAAGCTGGAACAGAAACTCGCTCATCCCCTTATCAGCCTTTAATGAATTTGGAATATATGCAAAATAATCTCGAATCATATGACTTACTATAACTCGTGAAATCATTTCCATTCCTTTATTTTTAACTTCAATTCGAATAATAAGTATGTCGTTTACATCATAGGTCAGTTCATATGAAAATTTTTCTTTATACATACTACGGATTTGTAATGTAACTGCTACATTAGGACATTCGTTTTCCTTCTTGGAACCATCAATCCACAATACTGGTTGTAGCGGTATCGAATACCTTCCTTGATCCGAAATTCGTTTCCATATTTTCATAATATATATTCACCTCATTTCAGATGTATCATCCATACAACCTTATTCCGCCTCCCTGCACAATGAACTGCGAAAATTACTAAACCTTATTACAAAGGATATTTAATATTTCTCTTCCTTTTATCCTATTCGACAATATAAAGAAAAAACCATTTTTCCTCTATTAACAGTGGGGCTTCTTACTAAAATATTTTTTTACAATTTCCTTCATTGACTTTACAACAATACTAAGTATTGCTCTCTCTTTTTCTGTCCATACAAAAAATATTTTGACGGAAGAAAAAGTTTGCCTTTTAGTCAAATTTGACTATAATATTCTTTATGCATGGCAATGTACTTATGTAAGAAGATTCAGGAGAAACTATACTTTAGATTTTTATGTGCTACATTCAAAACTTAATGTAGTTTACTTATTATTAAAGGAGGGTTATATTTGGAAACACAACTATCAAAAAAAGAATCTAACCATACAAAATTTGTTGTTGCTGGTTTACTACTTGGTATTTTAATGGCAGCAATGGATAATACAATCGTTGCGACAGCAATGGCAACGATTGTCGGGGACCTAGGTGGATTTGATAAGTTCGTTTGGGTTACATCGGCATACATGGTAGCAACAATGGCAGGGATGCCGATTTTCGGAAAACTTTCTGACATGTACGGACGGAAACGCTTTTATATTGGTGGACTTATTCTATTCTTATTTGGTTCTGCACTTTGCGGGACAGCTTCAAGTATTGAGCAACTAAGTATTTATAGAGCTATTCAAGGTATTGGTGGTGGTGCTCTTATGCCTATCGCCTTTACAATTATGTACGACATATTCCCACCTGAAAAACGCGGGAAAATGACAGGATTATTCGGTGCCGTTTTTGGAACATCTAGTGTATTTGGACCTTTATTAGGTGCTTATATTACGGACTATATAAGTTGGCATTGGGTCTTCTATATTAATATTCCATTAGGGCTTATCTCCTTCTTCTTCATTACGAAATACTACAGCGAATCTCTAGAATTTAGAAAACAAAAAATTGACTGGGCCGGTGCTATTACACTTGTCATTAGTATCGTTTGCTTAATGTTTGCATTAGAACTTGGTGGTAAAGAATATGCATGGGATTCCACTGTAATTATCGGTTTATTTACTACTGTTGTTGTTATGCTTATTATTTTCTTCTTCGTAGAACGAAAAGCGACTGAGCCTATCATTTCTTTCCATCTATTTAAAAAGCCTTTATTCGCAGCTAGCCAAGGCGTTGCCTTTTTCTACGGTGCCGCTTTTATCATCTGTACCGTCTATATTCCTATCTTCGTTCAAGGTGTTCTCGGTGGTTCAGCCTCAAATGCTGGATTAATTTTAACACCTATGATGGTTGGCTCTGTAATTGGAAGTCAAACTGGCGGACAGTTAGCTTCTCGAACAAGTTATCGTAACATTATGATGGCATCTGGAGTTTTCTTCGTTCTTGGTATTTATTTACTAAGTACTTTAACAATGGACACACCACGTGTACTCGTAACGCTATTTATGGTTCTCGCCGGAATTGGTGTTGGTTTCTCGTTTTCAGTTTTAAGTATGTCTTCTATCCACAAATTAGAAATGAGAGACCGTGGTTCTGCTACATCAACAAATTCATTCTTCCGTTCACTCGGTATGACTCTTGGTGTAACGATTTTCGGTACAATTCAAAATCATATTTTTACGGATAAACTAAACACTGTGTTCCCTCCTGAACTAGCAAAATTAGCCCCAAAGGGCGGCGACACAAGTTTCTTATTATCGCCAGGTGCTACCGATAAAATACCCGCTGAAATATTAACTGGCATTAAAGAAGCGCTCGCTACATCCATTGCAAGTACATTCTTCTGGGCGCTTATCCCGGCTGTATTAAGTATTATTTGTATTTTACTAATGGGAAATGAACGCCTCTTTACAGGGCCAAAAACGAAACAAAAACAAAAGCAAAAGCAAGTAAGTTAATCTAGAAAAAAGTAACGGCATATCCTTTATGTAAAAGGATATGCCGTTTATAATATGTATACAAATAAAACTTTAATCAGTCGTTTTTTCACGTCCACTGGTTATTAGCCTTTACAAAAAGTAATAAAGTTTCTATATAGGAGTTGAGACAGCATGAGTATGAAATTAGTCATTCTCGGCTTGCTGCTCGAAGGGGATAAACATCCATATGAAGTGCAGCACATAATGAAAGAAAGACAAATGGATTGTTATATTAAATATGCAAAAGGATCACTCTACTACGCCTTCGAGCAATTAGAAAAGCAAGATGCAATTCGTATTACAACTATTGTTCGAGATACGAATAGACCAGATAAAACAATCTTTCATATAACAGAAACAGGTAAACAGTTATTTCATACGTTACTATTAAAACAATTCGAAGCAAAAAACCAAATATATAAACCGATCTATTCAGCACTCTCTTTCGCTCATTTTGGTGATGATCAAGAGTTAGTTCCTATCTTAGAAAAAAAGAAAAATGACACCATTCAATATTTACATAACATGCAAACTATATATGATAGTAGCAAAGGACACATCCCGCGTGCACAGCGATATATTTTGCAAAGCGTTATTGAACATATTACAGTCGAATTGCAATGGTTAAATACCCTCCTTACAGATGCAATTGCAGGACGACTTTCAGAAATTGATATAGATAGAAGTTAAGCCTATCAAGAAGATATAATTCTTCTTGATAGGCTTAATCCAAATTTCATTTCAATTTTTATACCTCCATTTACTATTTTTTATTTCAGAATATTTTTAATAATAAGAAATAAAAACTTTGAAATTTTCTTATTTTAAAATGGTAGACAAAATTCCGAAAATTGTGTTAGAATTTGTTTCAATATCATATCGCTTGTTAAATTCCTTTCAAAAGGAAAATAGGTACACGAACATTTCGTTTCGTGTTTAAAAGGGAAGCTTGGTGAAACTCCAACACGGTCCCGCCACTGTAAATGCTGAGATTTCTTTTTGATGCCACTGTGAAAACGGGAAGGTGAAAGAAATTATATGAAGCATAAGTCAGGAGACCTGCCTATTTTAACAACACTGATAGATTCACGGATGATGATGAGGTGTTAAAACAAAAAGGAAGGCTTATTTTTCTATGCCTTTATACTTTTTGTTATAAGTATTTCCTAGTAAACGGAAATGCTTACTTTCAATTAGGGAGGAATTTAATAAAATGGCTATTCAAACAAGTAACTTAGGTTATCCACGTATTGGACTACAGCGTGAATGGAAAAAAACATTAGAAGCTTTTTGGTCCAATAAAATCAATGAAGAACAATTTTTAACAACAATGAAAGAAATTCGCCTTCAGCACGTAAAAGCACAGCAAGAAAAAGGAATTGAATTAATTCCAATCGGCGATTTTACATATTATGATCACGTTCTGGATACTGCTTATATGTTAGGATTTATCCCATCACGTTTTTCTGAGTTTACATCTTATCTTGATGTATATTTTGCAATGGCACGTGGCTCTAAAGATCATGTCGCCTCTGAAATGACAAAATGGTTTAACACAAACTATCATTATATAGTTCCAGAATATGAAGAGGGATTACAAATCTCATTAAAAGACAATCGTCCACTTCGCTTATATGAAGAGGCAAAACAAGAATTAGGTGTAGATGGAAAGCCTGTTATTTTAGGTCCATATACTTTCTTAAAATTAGCAAAAGGTTATAAACAAGATCAATTTGCTACTATTTTAAAGCAATTAGTTGCACCGTACGTACAACTTCTTTCAGAACTACATGCAGCAGGTGCACAAATCATTCAAGTTGATGAACCGATTTTCGCTTCTTTAACAAAAGAAGAGATTCAACAGGCAAAAGAAGTTTATGAAGCTATTCGTAAAGAAGTTCCAAACGTAAATCTTCTTTTACAAACATATTTTGATAGTGTGGTAGAAAACTATGAAGAAATCATCACATTCCCTGTATCTGGTATTGGATTAGATTTCGTTCACGGTAAAGAAGGTAATCTACACGCTATTTCAAAGTATGGATTCCCAGCTGATAAAACTTTAGCTGTCGGTTGTATAGATGGTCGTAACATTTGGAGAGCTGATCTGGATGAAGTTCTTACGTTATTTACAGCGTTACAGAAACAAATCCAAACAAAGAATTTAATCGTTCAGCCTTCTTGTAGCTTATTGCATTCACCAATCGATAAAACCGAAGAAACCCACTTATCGACTGAGTTATTTGATGCATTAGCATTTGCAAACCAAAAATTAGAAGAGCTAGTTCTTATTCATTCTGCTCTGACTCAAGGTACAGAAAGCATTAGTAAAGAGCTAGAAGCATATCGCAATGTACACCATACAATTCGTTCATCTGCTGCACGTAACCGAGAAGATGTCAAAGCAGCAAGAACAGCACTAAAAGAAGAAGATTTTTCACGTCCTCTTCCATTTGAAAAACGATACGAATTACAACAAGTTGCCCTGCAGTTACCATTGTTACCAACAACAACTATCGGTAGCTTCCCGCAAACAACTGAGGTTCGTCAAACAAGAAAAGAATGGCGTAACGGCATTCTTTCAAATGAACAATACGAACAATTTATTGAAAAAGAAACAAAGAAATGGATTCGCTACCAAGAAGAAATCGGTCTTGATGTTCTTGTTCATGGTGAATTTGAAAGAACTGACATGGTCGAATATTTCGGTGAGCGCCTCGCTGGTTTCTCCTTCACTAAAAATGGTTGGGTTCAATCATATGGTTCTCGTTGCGTGAAACCACCTGTCATTTATGGTGATGTAGCCTTTATTAACGGAATGACTATTAAAGAAACTGTTTATGCACAAAGTTTAACAGATAAAGTTGTAAAAGGAATGTTAACAGGACCTGTTACGATTTTAAATTGGTCCTTCGTTCGAAATGACATCCCAAGAAAAGAAGTTTCATATCAAATTGCATTAGCTCTTCGCCATGAAATCGAATTACTTGAATCTTCTGGAATTAGAGTGATCCAAGTCGATGAGCCAGCACTTCGTGAAGGAATGCCATTAAAAGAAAAAGATTGGGATGCTTATATTACATGGGCAGTACAGTCCTTCCTTTTAGCAACTTCTTCTGTAGCAAACGAAACACAAATTCATACGCATATGTGTTACAGTAACTTCGAAGATATTGTTGATGCGATTCGTGCTTTAGATGCAGATGTAATTTCTATTGAAACATCAAGAAGTCACGGAGAATTTATTGATACACTAAAACATACAACATATGAAAAAGGTATCGGTCTAGGTGTATATGATATTCATAGCCCACGTGTACCAAGCAAAGAAGAAATGTTTAAAATCGTAGAACAATCTTTACAAGTATGCGATCCTAAATATTTCTGGATTAATCCTGACTGCGGTTTAAAAACGAGAAGAACAGAAGAAGTTATTCCAGCTTTAGAACACATGGTGCAGGCTGCAAAAGATGCTCGTTCCTTGTTGAAAACAAACGCATAACAAAAATGGGTTATCCTTTTCTCAGGATAACCCATTTTTTATTCTTTACTTTCAAAAAAGAACTCGTATTGTATTTTATATAATTCATCATCCGTTGGCTCTTCAAGTGGAATTGCCTGTAATACGACTGTATACTCCCCATTTGGAATGGGGATTTGAAATTTATTTGAAAGAATACTCGTGACAACGACATATTCATTTTCAACTGTAAAAGGAACCGTAATCGTTCTAATCACTTCTTCTTTCTCAATATGTTTCCCGCAAGTCACTTTTACTTCACAAGTATAGTCAGAGATTGCTTCAAAAATAACAGTTCCATCCGCCTTCGCATAACCTCTTTCAAAATCTTCATCCGTCCAGTCAACGTAAGGCTGATCACCATCGTAGTTCATCAACATTAATTGCGAGTACGAAATTGTTAACTCCATCGTTCCCCTCCTGCTTCATTATGAAATATGCAACTACTACTTCACATCAAATTTCACACGCGTACCATCTGGATATTTATCTAACTTATTCCCTACCCAAGAACCTGCTCCGCGGTTATCTGCTGGACTTATATATTCAATATGCGCTCCTTTGCCGCCCTCTTTACACATCGCCATCGGCCATTCATCGCGGTCATACCCTTTTTTTGATGGATATGGCGCTAACGATAATTTTCTTCTATCCGCAGCACCACCGCGATCGATTGTACAAACTTCTGAATGTCCTTCTTTTATAGCATTCGTAATATGTTTCCCTGTCTCTGGATATCGCTCTTTCGGAAATTCTAGAACTTGATCATACGCATTTGTTTTTTTGATACTTGTTTCCTCTGGAACAAGTACTTCATAAACCGCTACTACAATAGAAAGAATTGCAATAATTGAAATGATAATACCTTTTAATTGCTTCATGTATACCTCCGTGATTCTACCAGTTTCTTTTCCTCAGTTATTATAACAAACTTCTCCTGTATATGTTTTCAGACATTATTTTAGCGCAACCTTGCTATTTCGCCAAAAACACTCATTTTTCCTCACCATTTCTCTAATGCTGTAGAAAACTAATAACCTTCCGACATTCTTTTTCAAAGGAAGTCTTCATAAAAGATTGAAATGATATATACGATACTTTTTGGGGAGGAAATATCATGGAAGCTATGTATAAAACGAAAGATGTCACGAATAAAACAGGCATCCCAAAACATATAGTCCGAAAATATAGTCAAATCTTAGAGGAACATGGGTATATTATTTCAAAAACAGCCGATGCCCGTATTTATAAACTGGATGATTTAAAGCTATTAAAATCTATACATGAAAGAGCCGCTACATTACAGGAAGATATTTCAGAAACAATACCTATTATTTTAAAAGAAAAAGAAGCTCCACCTGTGCCTATTATTCAAGAGAAACAAGAAGTACAATCAACAGAAAAAGAAGATGGACGTAATTTTGAAGAATTCATGTTAAAACTAGAAATGCTCGCTCAGTTAAATGAAGCAATTATTCATCAAAATTCTACCCTTATTACACAAAATCGTTTGAAAGATGAAAAGCTAGATGAATTGATGCAACAAGTTTATGTAAAAGAAGGTTCTCAAGAAAAAATGTTACAAGAATTAGTTGATCATGCCGCTCAAACAGATGAACTCCAAAAAGAAAAGATGGACTTATTAATGAATCATATGTATAAACGGGAATCCAAACAAGAAGAAAAAATGAACAAACTAGTAAATCAAATTTATAATAAAGACAGCAACCGCGATGCACAACTTATGCAAGTTATCCGTGAAATTCAAGAAACAAAAAGATTAGTCGCCGCATCAAAAGAACAAAGTTTCTTTCAATCATTTAAAAGTTTATTTAGCCGAACAAAACAAGAAAAAACAAATGAATAAAATTTCCTATATAAAATAAAAAGTTACCTTCCATCGGTAACTTTTATTCCTTATTTCTTACAGCTGGCAATATAATAATCGCTTCAGTTCCCTTTCCACTTTCGCTTTTATATTCCAGTGTACCATTATGCGCTTGTAAAATACTAAATGTTACCATAAGTCCTAATCCTGTCCCTTTTTCTTTTAAAGAATAATATGGTTGTCCAAGTCTTGCTAACTGTTCTTTTGTCATTCCAACACCACTATCTTTAACTCTTATTACAATTGTTTCATCTTTTTGAATAGCAGTTACCTTTAAATATCCTTTATTTCCTTGAATTGCTTCAATACCATTTTTAACAACATTCATAATAGCTTGTTTCAATTTTGTCTTATCACCGATCGTATAAAGGCTCTCAGAAATCTCAACTTGTAAATATACACCTTGCATCGCTGCAAATGATGACATAAGGGTGGTCATTTCTATTAATTGTGCGGATAAACAAATGTGTTCTTTTTTTTCAATTTGTGGTCTTGCTAAATTCAAATAATCTGAAATAATTTGCTCCGCCCGATCCAATTCAGCTAATACGAGACGCATATAATCCTTATTCTTCACATCTTCTGTGCTTTCTAACAATTGGATAAATCCACGAACAACAGTGAGCGGATTTCGAACTTCATGTGCAACACTTGCTGCTAACTCACTGACAATATTAAGCTTTTCCGATTTTTGCATCTCTGTACGTAATAATGCGTTTTCATTTAAATATTCCGTTAAATACACTTGAAATACCATAGTCATAACCATAATAAGCGAAGCAAATATAAACCCGTTATATAGTTGAGAAACATATGGTGTAAAACCTTTTTCTAACAGTACATTCACCATACCAAATACTAAAGATACAAGTACGTAAAATGATGAAATCATAAATGCTAAAATTAGCTTCTTGTCTCTTGAAAAAAGAGACCATTTCTTGGATAAGAATAGTGGCACTATCAATAGAAACATGACTTCTACGACTGGGAGGATATTCATTCCCTTTAGTACCCATTCATATGCAACAAAAATAATGGCTGGAATTAAACCAACAATCCCACCATATAAAAAGCCACTAACAATTGGGATTGGATGAAAGTTATACCCGCAAACGTTGCCAAAACAAATAGAGTATGTCATGGAAAGAACAAGTGTCACGCTAGATAAAAACATAATAAAGTAGCGGTTCGGCTTCGGAGGCATTTCTTGATAACGATTTAAACGAATGGCTTCATATAAAAATAGCGGTAATATAATGATGGCAATTTGAATCATTAAATCACGGATAAGCTCCATAGCCTCTCATCCCCTATATGTATTTTGATATGATTATATCATTTTATAAGTTTATTTGTTTTAAAATTTTGATTTTTCTTAACATATTTGTTAATTCTTTGTTAACAACACATAATAATTGTTACAGATTTTCGAAATGATTGTAAACCCTGTACCAAATTTCTTTCGGGCAGTATACAATGAATACGGATTACAAAGAAAATATAAAAATACTTCACGATACGGACAACTATAGCAAAATACAGCATATAATCCATACTATCTATGTTTACAAATAAGTGATCATTACTTTAGTAGGAGGAAGATAAATATGGCGGGTACTACGCTTGTTTTAAAAGAAGAAAATTTGGTTGTTCTAGAAAATGTTGAAAAATCAGTATATGAAGAGTTACAGCATAAAGCAGGAGATGAAAATTGCACATGTGCTGTGAACGAATCAGTTGTTCACCTTGGCAAAGTATCCTCTGTACTTTGGAATGAAGATGAAATAGATTGGGAATACGGATATTAAAAAGTCGCTTATAGCGGCTTTTTTCTCTTTTCTCTCTCTTTCTACATAACATATACAAAGCGTAATCATAAAAAATATGATAAAATGAACTTAATTTTCAAACGGAAGAAAGGGAGATACAATGGAACAATTCATTAATCCTAGAGTGAAGGACATCCAAATTTCTGGAATCCGTCAATTCTCTAATCTGATTCAAAACTATGATAATCTTATCTCTTTAACAATTGGGCAACCTGATTTTCCTACACCTTCTCTCGTAAAAGAAGCGGCAAAACGGGCCATTACAGAAAATTATACAAGCTATACACATAACGCTGGGTTACTAGAATTACGCAAGGCAGCTTGTAGCTTCTTAAAAGATAACTACGATTTACATTATTCACCTGAAAACGAAACCATCGTTACAATCGGTGCTAGTGAAGCAATTGATGTTGCATTCCGTACAATTTTGGAACCAGGGACGGAAGTAATTTTACCTGCACCTATTTATCCAGGATACGAGCCCATTATTCGATTATGCGGTGCAACGCCTATTTTTATAGATGTTCGTGAAACCGGATTCCGTTTAACAGCCGAAGCGCTAGAAAATGCTATTACAGACAAAACAAGATGTGTTGTTTTGCCATACCCTTCTAACCCAACTGGTGTAACATTATCAAAAGAAGAACTAAAAGATATTGTAGATGTTTTAAAAGATAAAAATATTTTCGTCCTTTCTGATGAAATTTATAGCGAACTTGTATATGGACAAAAGCATACATCTATTGCTCATTTCCCAGAAATGCGCGAAAAAACCATTGTTATTAACGGTTTATCAAAATCCCATTCTATGACCGGCTGGCGCATCGGCCTTCTATTCGCGCCAAATTATTTAGCGGGGCACATTTTAAAAGTTCATCAATACAATGTAACGTGCGCTACTTCAATCGCTCAATATGCTGCAATCGAAGCATTAACAGCTGCTAAAGATGCACCAAAGATGATGCGCCATCAATACAAAAAACGCCGTGATTACGTATATAATAGACTCATTCAAATGGGATTAAAGGTTGAAAAGCCAACAGGTGCATTTTACTTATTCCCCTATGTTGGTCATCTAACATCTTCATCATTCGATTTTGCGCTTGACCTTGTAAAAGAAGCTGGGCTAGCTGTCGTTCCTGGAACAGCATTTTCTGAATATGGTGAAGGCTACATTCGCTTGTCCTATGCATATAGTATCGAAACTTTAAAAGAAGGCTGCGATCGATTAGAGGCCTTTCTAAAACAAAAAGCTAAGAGTTAAACTCTTAGCTTTTTTATGCATAATGATCGCAAGTTTGACGCTTTAGTAATTTATGCGGAATAATGATACATTTTGCAGTTGTTTCAGCATTCTCTACTTTATCAACTAAAGCTTTTGCTGCTTCATATCCTAGCTGATATATATTCACATCAACTGTCGAAAGTGGAGGACTCGCAATTTCTGATAATAAAGCATTATTAAAGCTTACAATAGAAACGTCTTTCGGTACAACGAATCCTTTTTTAGAAAGAGCACTTAACACACCTAATCCAATTAAATCGTCCGTCGCCATAATTGCCGTCGGCGGTTGCTTCAATCCCATTAATTCCTCGACCGCTTGTTGACCACTTTCCCTCGAGAAATCAAAATGTAAAATATATTCTTTCGGTAATACAATGTCTGCTAGTTTTAAAGCATCACTCATACCAGCTAAACGATCTCTCGTTACAAGTAAATCTGATCCCCCACCAATGAACGCGATTTGCTTATGCCCTAATGAAATTAAATATTCTGCCACTTCTCTGGCAGCAGTATAATTATCATTATCTACATATGTAATTTCATCTTTGCGATCATATGGTTTTCCAATTAAAACAAATGGGAAGTTTTGTTTGTGTAAATATTGAATAATCCGATCATTCTCTCTTGAATATAAAAGAATAATACCACCAATTTGGCGCCCTTGTACCATCTTTACAACACCATTAAAAATTTCTTCTTCCGTTTCACCTGTCGACATATAAAGCGCATACCCTTCCATATGTGCAAATGAACTAATTCCCCTTATAACTTCCGGGAAAAATGGATTTTGAAAAGCTTTACTTGCCGAACTTGGCATAACAAGACCAAGCGTTTTCGTCGTTTGGTTCGCAAGGTTTCTTGCGTTTAAATTTGGATGATACCCTAGCTCACTCATTACTTTCCGAACACGGCGCTTTGTTTTTTCACTTATACTTGGATTATCAGCAATTACACGAGAAACGGTAGATGGTGCTACATTCGCCTTCTTCGCTACATCTTTAATTGTAACTGTCATAAAAATCCCCTCCTCTCACTTCTCTGCCATTTTTCATATATTCTTATCTTGCACTCATTGCAAGTAATAGGAGAAGTCATAAACTTTCATTGATTCTATCTTGCAAAACCTATCATATTCTCCCTCTTCATGTATTGTAAGGGATATAGCTCTTTTTTCCTATACTATAATATACTATTTATTTCACTTCTTTTCACATGTGATGTCAAATCCCTTTTCATCTCCCTATAAAGCTTTTTATAGAGAGATGAAAAGAAAAATGGGACAAAGTGTCCCATTTTTCATCCTTTCGTACCTCCAGCTGTTAAACCAGAAATAAAGTATTTTTGTAGTGATAGGAATAAAATCGAAATTGGTATTGCGATTAATACAGAACCGGCTGCAAATGTGGTAAATTCATTACCAAATTTCTTCGCTACCATTTCATATAATCCAACTGCTAACGTATAATTTTCAGGTGTGCGCAAAATAATACTCGCCAAAATGAAATCTGTAAATGGACCGATGAAAGTGAATAACGCTACAACTGCTACGATTGGCTTTGCAAGTGGCATAATGATTTGCCAAAAAATACGGAAATGTCCTGCCCCATCCATACGAGCTGACTCATCCAATTCTTTCGGAATCGTATCAAAATATCCTTTCATAAGCCATGTATTCATCGGGATTGCCCCACCTACATAAATTAAAATTAATGCAAGGTGTGTATCAATTAATCCTGTTAACTGCGCTAATACGTATAGAGCGATTAACGCTGCAAAGTTTGGAATCATTTGCAGAATTAAAAATGTTAATAAACCATTTTTTCTTCCAACAAAACGGTATCTCGAAAATGCATAAGCAGTAAAACTAATTGCTAACACTGAGAAAATCATCGTTAAAACACTTACTTTTAATGTGTTTTTATACCATAGTAAATAATTACTATTCTCTAGATCTAATAACTTACGATAATGATCTAATGTTGCATTTTGCGGAATAATACTTGATCCTGATAAACTATCACCCGGATTAAATGATGAGCCAATAATCCATAATAACGGATAGAAAATGATGGCACACATTATGAAAATAATGAGATAACTTAATGAGAGACGTAACATCTTTTGTCTTTTAATATTCATTTACATCATATCCTCTTCTTGGAATGATTTTGTTCTCTTAAATTGCCATAACGCAACTGTAATAACGATTAACGATAATATCATTGTAAGAGCTGCTGCTTTACCGTACTGCGCCGAAGTCATCGTTAACTTATAAATCCATGAAATTAAAATATCTGTTCCACCTGCGTCTTGTCCAGCTACAGCAGGACCTCCGCCGTTAAATAGATAGATGATACTAAAGTTATTAAAGTTAAACGTATATTGCGTAATTAATATTGGTGCTGTTGCATATAGAACAAGTGGCAATGTAATTTTACGGAACTGTTGCCAAGCTGTAGCTCCATCTACTGTAGCTGCTTCATATAATTCTCCTGGAATCGATTGCAGTATACCTGTCGTCATTGCAAAGACGAACGGGAACCCAAGCCACGTTTGAATCATAATTAAAGCAATCTTCGCCCAAAATGGATCTGTCATCCAAGCAATCTTTTCAATTCCGAATAAAGCTAATACTTGATTGTTAATTGCTCCAAATGTTTCATTAAACATACCAGAGAAAACAAGAATAGATACGAATGCCGGAACCGCCCACGGTAAAATGAAAATTGTTCGAATAATCGCCTTTCCTTTAATACCAGGTTGGTTTACGATAATCGCTAAGAAAATACCAAGCGCAACTTGTAATGTCGTTGCAACGAATGTCCAAATGACCGTCCAAGAAAATACACTTAAAAACGTCTCTCTCCACATCGGTAATGTAAAGATATCAATAAAGTTTTTAAACCCTACCCAATCTACTAATTTAGCTGGAGGAGAATGATATAAATCATAGTTCGTAAATCCAATTAAAATTACGAAGATGATTGGAAATACAACTACAAAGATAAGTAATAGAAAACCTGGTGAAACCATTAAATATGGAAAACCTTGATCTAGTAAATTACGGTATTGCTCTTTTACAGAGTTTAACGGTGTGCCTATATCACGTTTCTTGCCGTTTTGATATGCATCATATAGATTAAATGCATATATTCCGAGTCCAAACACGATGACGATGAGTGCCAAGATTCCTTCTACTAATAGAAAGACAGAATGGTCACGTGGAACTTCTGTACCAAGCGTTACAATTCCCCATAATCCCATATTTAATAAATCAGCAAAGGCTACAATAAATGAACCTGTTAATACTAGAAAAATAAGACCTTTTACAAATTGTTTATTATACATTTGGCCCATGCCTGGAATGATTGATAGCATGGTTGCCATTTTCCTATGCTTTGAACCATTTAAGCCGTTTGCTGGTTCCATAGATGTTTGCATGTCCCTTCCCCCTTTTTTCTGGGAGAGAATTCGTGCCTCTCATAGTTAGAGGCACGAATTTCACCTTATTTTTTCTTACTATGATTTGCCTCAATATTACCTTTAATTTGCTTCACTGCATTATCAAGTGCTGCTTTTGGTGCCTCTTTATCTGTAACAACTAATTGAAGCGCATCTCCAGCTGGTTTCCACACTTCTTGCATTTCTGGAATGTTTGGCATTGGAATTCCATTTTCAGATTGCGTTGCAACTGCTTTTGCAGCTTCATTATCTTTAATAATTGGATCTTCCATTACTGCTTTTACTGGAGGAATTTCTTTTGTTTTCTCAAATCGAATTTTTGCGTTTTCTTCATTCGTTACCCATTCAGTGAACTTTGTAGCTAAATCATTTTGTTTAGAGAAGCTTGTTACATGCCATCCTTTAACCCCAACAAACGTTTTCATTGGTTGACCATTTGGTAATTTCGGCATTGGAGCAACACCGTAATCAATTCCGTTCTTTTCCATCGCTTGGAACGCCCATGGGCCGTTCATAATAGATGCTGCTTTTCCTTCGTTAAATAGTCCATCAGCAGCAGGTCCACCAGATTCACCGATAATACCTTTCGGGAATAACTTTTCTTTGTACCATTTTTGAAGATATTCAGCACCTTGTACTGCTCCACTATTATTTAATCCAACATCACTTGCATTTGGCTTTCCATCTTTTTCACCAAACACATAACCACCCATACCTGCCATGAATGCGTTCGCAAAGTAGAAGTTATCTCCTAATGCTAAAAATCCGTACTTGCCATCCTTCGTAAATTCTTTTGAGAAGTTAAACAGCTCGTCCATCGTTTCTGGTGCTTTTGGCATTAATTTTTTATTATAAATAAAGACTGGTGTCTCAATTGCTTTTGGTAAACCATATAATTTCCCATTATATGTCTGTGCTTCTATTGATGAATCAGTAAATTTACTCTTTACAGCATCATCAGCTTTCACTTCAGAAAGTAAACCTTCTGTTACTGCGTTTCCGATTTGATCATGTGGCAATGTTACAACATCTGGTCCCGTCCCCGCTGGTCCATCAAGGCGTAACTTCTTCACTTGATCTGTCATTTGCATTTCAACAACTTTTACTTTTACTTTATATTTTTCCTCAAAACTTTTCACTGCTGGTTCTAAACCAACACCTTTTTTATCATCTTCCCAAACGAGAAGATCGTAATCTTTCTTTGCTTTACTTTCTTCTTTTTTCCCTGAATCTTTCGGTCCACATGCAGATAACATACCAATTGATAATGCTGAAACCGTTAATAATGATAATGCTTTCTTCATCCCAAAAACCTCCCTAAATTGTATATGTACCTTAATAATTGAAAACGTTTGCATTAAATAGTTTAATAGAAGCGCAAACAATATCTCAATCTATGAAAACGTTTGCGCTATTTGTCTATCATTATACATTCTTTTATTCATTTTGCAAATATTAATTTTAAAATATTATTACTATACGCTTTATACATTGACTTTATATGAAATGAATACTACTCTTATAAGCAATATTAAAGCTATGCAAAAAGCAATCGTTTGCAACATATGCTTTATTATGATACTTAAGGGAACAATATACATGGAGATAGTAAAGGGGGATTTTCTATATGCTTAAAGAAGCCATTTATCATAGGCCAAAAGATAATTATGCATACGCTTACGATGAAAAAACGATTCACATCCGAATACGTACTAAAAGAGACGATATTCAAAGCGCCACTCTTATTTACGGTGATCCTTATGAATGGAAAGACGGGAAGTGGATTTCTTCAAGTACACCGATGAAAAAAACTGGTTCTACTGCATTGTTTGATTATTGGTCCATTTCAATCGAACCAAAATTTAAGCGCTTACGTTATGGATTCGAATTAAAAAATGATATAGAAACTCTTATTTATACAGAGCGAGGATTTTTTTCCAGTATTCCAAATGATGACGTTGGTAACTTTTTCTGTTTTCCATTTATTCATGCAGATGATGTATTCAAAGCACCTTCCTGGATTAAAGATACTGTTTGGTATCAAATTTTCCCAGAACGGTTCGCTAATGGAGATAGTACGCTGAATCCAGAAAATACCCTTCCTTGGGGAAGTGCTGAGCCAACTCCAACTAATTTTTTTGGAGGAGATTTTGCTGGTATTATTCAAAACCTTGATTACCTTGTTAAGCTTGGCATTTCAGGAATATATTTCACACCTATTTTCAAAGCACATTCAAACCATAAATATGACACAATTGACTACATGGAAATCGATCCGCAATTTGGCACAAAAGAAACGTTCAAAGAACTCGTTCAGGCATGTCATGCACACGGTATAAAAGTAATGCTTGATGCCGTATTTAATCATAGTGGATACTTTTTCGATAAATTTCAAGACGTACTAGAAAATGGTGAGCAGTCAGCATATAAAGAGTGGTTCCATATTCATGAGTTCCCAATTAGAACTGAGCCACTTCCAAATTATGATACTTTCGCTTTTACACCCTATATGCCTAAATTAAACACAGCACACCCAGATGTAAAAGAATACTTACTTGAAGTAGGGCGTTATTGGGTAAGAGAATTCAATATAGATGGTTGGCGCCTTGATGTAGCAAATGAAGTCGACCACAGCTTTTGGAGAGAATTCCGAAGTGAGATAAAGTCATTAAATCCTGACGTATATATTTTAGGAGAAATTTGGCACGATGCACTTCCATGGTTACAAGGAGATCAATTTGACGCTGTAATGAGCTATCCTGTTACAAACGCTCTACTGTCTTACTTTGCTAACGATTCCATTAAGGCAAATGAATTTATGAAACAAATTACAGAATCTCTACATTCCTACTCTATGAATGTAAATGAAGCAGCATTTCATTTATTAGACAGCCATGATACACCAAGAATATTGACAACATGTAACGGAGATAAAAATAAGTTAAAGTTACTTTATGTATTCCACCTTTCTTTCATCGGCTCCCCTTGTATTTATTATGGAGACGAAATTGGTATGGACGGCGGTATGGATCCAGATTGCCGCAAATGTATGATTTGGGATACGAAAGAACAAGATCATCTATTATTTACACATATACAAACATTAATTTCATTACGAAAGCAATATAAAGCATTTGGTGGACATGGTACTTTCCAATTCATCGAAGCAAATAATGAACATAATTATATTTCCTATACGAAAACATATGAAGATGAGACTATCTTCTTCGTTTTAAATCCTACTAATGATGAAGTTACAACTTCACTCCCTATTCATATTACAGGGAAGAAAATAGTCAATATATATACAAAAGAAGAATTTTCAGCGGAAGCAAGTGTATTACAAGTCACACTTCCTCCATATGGATTCTCAATATTAAAGTGGTAATAAAAAAATCCTTATGCCAAGGTGTGGCATAAGGATTTTTCTTATTTTAATTTAAATACCATCGCTTCATACGGACGTAATATAATATTATCTATCGATTCGCTTCTCGCGTCATAATTGTGTATTAATAACTCTACTTCACTATAACTAATATCCTCAGGCAATTTAAATACACTTTCATCCGCAGTAAAGTTTGCAATAACAAGAAGTTTTTCGGCTCCATATGTTCTTACATACGCAAAAATAGATGGATTATTTTCTAATATTAAATCATATGATCCATACACAATAATCTCATTATTTTTACGTAGCTCAATTAATTTTTTATAGTAATAAAAAATCGAGTTTTCATCTTGTATTGCATGCTCCACATTAATCTCTTTGTAATTAGGGTTTACCGCAAGCCATGGTTCACCTGTTGTAAATCCAGCATGTTTCTTACCATCCCACTGCATTGGAGTTCTAGCGTTATCTCGGCCTTTTATATAAATAGATTCCATTACTTTTTCTTTATCTTCACCACGGTCTATCACTTTTTCATTGTACATATTTAACGTTTCAATATCTCGATATTCATCAATTGATTCAAATCGAACGTTAGTCATTCCGATTTCTTCTCCTTGATAAATATATGGTGTTCCCTTCATCATATGAAGCACCGTCGCTAACATTTTTGCCGATTCAGTACGGTATATTCCATCATTACCAAAACGGGATACAACGCGAGGTTGATCATGGTTATTCCAATAAAGGCTATTCCATCCTGTATGCTCTAATGCTTTTTGCCACTTTGTTAAATTCTCTTTTAAAGTAAGAAGTGAACATGGTTTTACATCCCATTTCCCGCCTTCTCCTGAATCTAAATCCATATGTTCAAATTGGAATACCATTTGTAATTCTTTACGGTCTTCCCCTGTATACAATTTAGCTTCTTCCATTGTTACACCTGGCATCTCACCAACTGTCATAATATCATAATGAGACAATACTTCTTCATGCATTTCATGCAAATATTTATGAATATTTGGGCCGTTCATAAAATGCTTATGCCCTGAAACATACCCTTCTTCATCCGTTTCAACAGTTGGTAAACCTTCTTCTTTAGAAATGAAATTAATAACATCCATACGGAATCCATCAATTCCTTTTTCTAACCAAAACTTCATCATTTCATAAACATCTTGTCTTACTTCTTCATTATCCCAATTTAAATCTGGCTGTTTTTTAGAAAACAGATGTAAATAATATTCATCTGTTAGTTCATCATACTGCCATGCAGATCCACTAAAAGCTGCTCCCCAGTTATTCGGCTCTTTCCCATCTTTTCCAGGACGCCATATATAGTAATCTCTATATTTATTATCTTTTGATTTACGTGATTCAATAAACCAATTATGTTCATCAGAAGTATGATTAACAACTAAGTCCATCATAAGTTTCATATTACGTTCATGCATTTCATGTAATAGCTCGTCCCAATCTTCCATTGTTCCGAACTCATTCATTATTTTACAGTAATCACTTATATCATAACCATTATCATCATTTGGAGATTCATAAACCGGCGATAGCCAAATTACATTAATTCCTAATTCTTTTAAATAATCTAGCTTTGAAATAATACCACGAAGATCACCTATACCATCACCGTTACTATCCATAAAGCTGCGAGGATAAATTTGATATACTACACTTTCTTTCCACCATTGCTTTTCCATTATGCTACCCCATTTCATCTATACTATAATTTTTATTTCTCTCAAGGCGCAAACGTTTTCATTAATGAATGATAACAGATTCTATCCTAATTTAAAATAGCGCTTACAATTTTTATTCTTCTTTTTCTAAGAAAGAATGAGAAAATCACTAATATTAATCGAATAAATGAAAACGTTTTATTTTTTTATTTATTTTTTGAATCTATTAGTTTATAATGAATTCAAAGAAAACGTTTGCATAATTATTTCTAGGGGGAAATACCATGGCAGAACTGAAATTAGAAAACATTTATAAAATATATGATAATAATGTAACAGCTGTAACAGATTTTAATTTACACATTCAAGATAAAGAGTTTATCGTATTTGTTGGTCCTTCTGGATGCGGAAAATCTACTACTTTACGAATGGTAGCTGGACTTGAAGATATTTCAAAAGGAGAATTTTCAATTGATGGTAAGCTAATGAATGATGTTCCTCCAAAAGATCGTGATATCGCAATGGTCTTCCAAAACTATGCTCTTTATCCACATATGAGTGTGTATGATAATATGGCATTTGGATTAAAACTTCGAAAAATACCAAAAGATGAAATCGATCGTCGTGTGAAAGATGCAGCAAAAATTTTAGGACTGGAACAATATTTAGATAGAAAACCGAAAGCGTTATCCGGTGGACAACGTCAACGTGTTGCGTTAGGTAGAGCGATCGTTCGAGACGCGAAAGTATTCTTAATGGACGAGCCTTTATCTAACTTAGACGCTAAATTACGTGTTGCAATGCGCTCAGAAATTTCTAAGTTACATCACCGCCTTGGAACGACAACAATTTATGTAACGCATGATCAAACTGAAGCAATGACAATGGCTTCTCGTCTTGTTGTTATGAAAGACGGAAAAATTCAACAAATCGGTACTCCAAAAGAAGTATATGAAACACCTGAAAATGTTTTCGTTGGTGGATTTATCGGCTCTCCAGCGATGAATTTCTTCCGTGGTAAATTAACTGAAACCGATTTCGTTATAGACAATGCATTAAAAATTAAAGTAACTGAAGGAAAAATGAAGATGTTACGTGAACAAGGCTATGTAAATAAAGACATTGTTTTAGGTATTCGTCCTGAAGATATTCATGATGAACTATTATTTTTAGAAGCTTCACAATCGACTGCCTTTACAACAAAAATCGAAGTTGCTGAATTGTTAGGTGCTGAATCTATTTTATATATGAAACTTGGAAATCAAGATTTTGCAGCTCGTGTTGATGCAAGACATACATTTTCACCTGGTGACCAAATTAAACTAGCATTTGATATGAATAAAGCGCATTTCTTTGATAGCCAAACTGAACAACGTATTCGTTAAAAACTAATTTTCTACAATATAATATACAAAAAAACCGTCCACATATTGAGGGCGGTTTTCATTATTATACGAGGGCTTCTACTGTATGAAATGATTGTCCTTTCGTGCCAATAATACCGAAAATCGGCAAGTCACTCAGCACCACTTCTTCTTGCTGTTTCATAAAAGATGACGTTAATTGTTTTATCTCTATCCATACGTCATTAATACAAAGTACATTGGAATCGTTCTCTTGTTGGCGTGAAAAAATAGAATCTATTTTATACAAACCAGCATTTTGAAAAAGCATATCAATACGACTGAATGCATTCAAAGTAATACTGATAACGCGTTGCCAATCTCCTTGCTTCCCCATATCATAGGATACAAAAAGTGCTTCTCCGCCTAGATTCGTAATTTCCTCCACTGTTGCTTGTCCACTTTCTTGATCAATGTCCGTCACAATTACTTTTGCGCCTTGTTTAGCCAACAAAAGAGCTGTATTACGTCCAATACCGATGCCACCGCCAGTTACGATGGCAACTTTTCCTGCAAGCTTCATTTTCATTACCCCTTCTATAAGTCTTACCGTCATTCAGTATACTGCTTTATGAGATTAGTCTGCAAGCAAGAAAAGTTGCTTATTTATTTGTAAGCGATTACTTTTTTACTCCTTCTTTTTTCTTACTATTACGCTGATCGAAAACTAAACCGATGAAAATTAAAATCCCCCAAAAGATTACGCTACCTCCAGTCATTTCAATTTCCCCCTTATTATATAAAGATATTATTTTAATTATTATAACATTTTCTTAATTTTCAATCTATTAAAACCGAAAATGACATGGATTAACTTTTTCTTATTATATATCCTTTAAAATATATTTATATAATAAAAAAAGACCTTCTTATTTTATGAATAAAAAGGTCTCCTTTTACTATACAAGACTTATCACTTTCGTTTTTGTAATTAAATCCTGAAAACCACAATTATCTTTACGGAATAACATCATATATACGTTACATAATATTGGAATTCCAAGTAGCAATATGTTTGGTAATAACAATACAAAAAATCGTACAATTAATGTTTGTAGCGTTAACTTTTCACTCGTCAATGAAATTAATTTTGTTCTTGTTATTTTTTTACCAAGTGTAGTACCGTTCCAAATAAAAGGTAACAAAATAAAATATAGGGCCATCAATATGAAAACTACTGTAAGGTCATATTTGTAGTCACCAAAGCTTATATTAAAACGATTAAAAATAGCACTATAGTTTCCGGTCATAACAGCTACTACTGCACCATACATAACCGAGATTAAAAACATGTCAATTAGGGCGGCACCTATGCGATTCATTACAAGCGCTGGTCGATGCATCTTTAACTTCATTTTATGTCGACTCCTTCATATCCTTTTTTACCCGTTTCATCGTACCACTTCTAAAAAACATTGTAAACTAGCGTTTCTCTTACTTTTCTTGTACAATGTGTTACAACAGCATTGTAAAGGAGGTTCCCATATTGAAAAAATGGATAATCCTATTCTTCGCCTTCCTATTAGCTGGTTGTGCAGGGAATACAAGCCACTTAACTTATACGATTAACGATGAATACGAACTCATACGTACTTCTGCAAATGCCTTTGAACTTTTCCCGACGCAAGATGCTGTATATGCCACACAATACATCCCTGCAAAAATTACAGACATTGGTTGGGATGATAAATACATTATTGCAAAACAAACTGAGGAAAAGTCCGATCCAAATAATCCTGATGGGGCGATTGCAAATAAAAAAAGTGAGCATTATTGGATTATTGACGTAAAACACAATAAGCGTTTTGGTCCCTATAATGAAAAACAATTTAACGAACAAAAAGATGCGTTTAAAATTAAAGTACCTTTCCAAAATGTAGATTCATACATAAAAGAAATAAAAAAACAGTCAGCATAATGTTTTAAATGCTGACTGTTTTTACTTACATTAAAAAAGTTTACTCAGAAAGTGAAATATTAAAAATTTGTGATTCTTTAACAACATCCTGTGTCTCTGTATCTCCTGCAATTAAATCATCTGTTGTAAACTTAATATCCTTTACCTTTTCTTTTCCATCATCAAGTATTAAACCGATAATTCCATCTCTTGTTTCACCAGGCTTATAGTCTTCTCTAGATACATTTTTTGTACCAACGAGCGTATCTTCATCATATAAAAAGTTTTGCGTTGCTACTTTAAAATGCTGTTTATCATTAATCGTAACATCCTTCATAGAGAAAAATTGCATATTTTTATTTCCGCTATTTTCCACTTTGTATGTAATCTCAACGTAACGAATCGTATCACTAATCTCTGTTCCACTTAGCGATGCATATAATTCTGCATCTTCCTGACTTACTTTATCGCCTAATCTACGCTTTACTTCTTCAGGAGTTAATGCCGTATATGCTTTCAACACATTTTTTGCATCTTCACTCATCTGTGATAAAGAGATTACTTTCACATCTTGCACATGAATTTTCATAGGCGCTACTTCAAATGTTTGATTAACAGAATGCATCTGTTCTAACTTGAAAGTACCCCATCCTGTTTCCTTCACTTTTTGTCCTACTTTTTTCAGCTCACGTCCACCATATTCTTTCGTTTCAGGAATAGCTTCTTTCTTCTTCGGTTCAGCTTTCTTTTCTTCTTGATGGAAGCAACCACTTAACATAAGAAGAAAACTACATAAAACAAAAATACTTTTCCATGCTTTCATCATTTAATTTCTCCTAACACTATCATTCATTAATATAAAATTAGTCCCTTGCTTTGTAAACTATAGAAACAATAAGAAGTCCACAAAACGAACTTGTCAGTCCAGATACTATTATACCCCCTATTTGGAAAATATGAAAATAGGGATCTACGAACGCGTGAACGATAAATATAATAGCTGTCACAATGATTACTGAAACCCAATACTTTCTTTTTTCTGAAGCTATAATAATATCTTTCCCTGTTTCATCTTTATACTTCCATAGTACGTATAATAGCAATAATAAACCAACACATGTACTCCCGTGTTGCATATATTTATACACTGGAATACTATGTAATTCTCTTTGTAAAAATGGTATTTTCATAACGAAGTAGCCCGTGTTATGAGTAAACGCATCCCAAACGACATGCGTGAGCATACCAAATAAAGCGGAATAGCAAAATACAAAGAATTCCTTCCATGTATGAAGCCACCACCTCTCATCTACTGCATATGAATAGTAGCCAGCAAATGGTTTAGATAAATGTTTTATAAACGGCTTTTTTAAAATGTAATGATATATGTATGCGAACAGAAATACAAGTGGTAAATTAACATATAAGAACCCAAGCCATGTATGACCAATAACACCATACGGTCTAAAGTATAAAAAATATTCAAAATCAGGCGTCATACTCCCTAATATAAGAGCCGTTACTGAAATATATTTGGACTGCTTTCTCGCAAAAGGAAGAACTGCTGCTGGATGCGCAAATGTAAACGGCATGTTTTAACTCCTTTTCATAATTACAATAGAATACATACTATCATAACGACATAAATAATCTCCATGCAATATTTATTTCCACATTGGAATATGATAGTTTACATGTTATAATCCACATGAAATATTCAGAAAATAAGGAGAGATTCACGTGTCATTAACACTTGTCTTTTTTCTTGTTCTGTTTACCTTGTTTTTAAGTACATACATTGGATTTTTTCTCTGGAAGCATTTAAAGATTATAAAATACACGCCCGCTCTCGTTGGCTTTATGAGCGTTCTTTCATTTTTATATGGAAGAGAATGACTTTCGGCTGGGAAGGTCTCGGTTTTGGCGCACTTCAGTATACAATTCTAGCCGCAAGCTGTCTTACACTTGTATTGCTGCCTTTTTAGAATCAAAATCCGTTATGAATTGAGGTTTATATATTGATTGACGTACCTTTTTTAAAAAATGTCACATTAAAAAAAGAAAATATCCCTAGTTTTTCCGTATATCCGTACTGCTTACCCGCTATCCGAACATTACAATCACTAGCTTTCCATCCAAATGTAACATTCATTATTGGAGAAAACGGAACGGGTAAATCAACATTACTCGAAGCAATTGCAATCGCTTTAGGTTTTAATGCTGAAGGTGGAACCAAAAACTTCCGCTTTAGCACAAACGATTCACACTCACCTTTACATGAATACCTTCGAATTTCCAAAAGTTTCAATACACCAAACGATGGTTTCTTTCTTCGTGCTGAATCATTTTATAACGTTGCTTCTTATATTGATGAAATAGATGCTGATTTGGAAGCACATGGAAATCCAGTTATTGATTCCTATGGTGGTATTTCATTACACGAACAATCACACGGTGAATCATTCTTCTCATTATTTATGAATCGTTTTTCAGGACAAGGTTTATACATTTTAGATGAGCCTGAGGCCGCTCTATCACCAATGAGACAACTTTCCATGCTCATTCGAATGCATGAGCTAGCGGAACAAGGTTCACAATTTGTTATCGCGACACATTCTCCTATTTTAATGGCTTACCCTGAATCCACTATATACTCTTTAACACAAGAGGGGATTCACGAATCTACATTAGAAGAAACCGAGCATTATCAAACGACGAAACTTTTCTTTGAAAATCGTGATCGATTATTCCATCATCTATTTGAGTCGTAAAAAAAGAAGCAGCGATTGCTGCTTCTTTTTTATAGTGCTTCTATAAATAATGCTACCCCAATACCGCCGCCGACGCATAGAGAGGCAATTCCTTTTTCTAAGCCGCGTCGCTTTAATTCGTGAATTAAACTTACCGTAATACGAGCTCCTGTACAACCGATTGGATGCCCAAGTCCTACACCACTACCGTTTACATTCACTTTCTCACGATCTAAACCTAATTCTTTTTCTACAGCTAAATATTGTGCCGCGAAAGCTTCATTAATTTCAAGTAGATCTGCATCTTCTAATGACCAATCTACTTTCTCTAATCCTTTTCGGATTGCTGGTGCTGGTCCAATACCCATAATTTTCGGATCTACTCCAGCTACTGAATATCCAACAATTCTAGCTAACGGTTGTAAGCCTTTTTCTTTCGCTTTTTCTTCGCTCATTAATACTAGAACTGCACTTCCGTCATTCAGACCAGATGCATTCCCTGCAGTTACAGATCCATCTTTACGGAATGCTGGTTTTAATCCTGCTAATTTTTCCGCTGTAATATCTGCACGTGGATGTTCATCTTTCGAAAATACAACTTCTTTTCTACGCTCTTTTATTGTAATAGGAACAATTTGATCGTCAAAGTATCCAGACTCGATTGCCTGCAGTGCCAGTGTATGACTACGAAGCGCAACCTCATCCTGTTCCTCTCTTGTAATTTCATATTGTTCAACTAAATTTTCCGCTGTTTCACCCATCATAATATGATGAATCGGATCTTCTAGTACTTCCCACACCGTATCACGAATTTCTCCGTGCTGTAGACGTTGTCCCCAACGGTGCTGTTTCAATGCATACGGGCTCGAACTCATTGCTTCTACTCCACCTGCAACAACAATATCACTTACACCTAATTGAATTTGCATTGCAGCTGACATAATTGCTTGCATACCTGAAGAACATTGGCGTTGGATTGTATACCCCGTAACTGTGTCAGGAAATCCTGCCGCTAATGCAGCCGTTCTCGCCGTATTTGCTTCATCAGTTCTTTGAATACAATGACCTAAAATTACTTCATCAACTTCATGTGGTTCTACCCCGCCTCGTTTTACAGCTTCCTGAAGTACAGGAACAGCTAATTCTACTGGCGTTACATTTTTTAGCGCTCCCCCAAAAGTTCCAATTGGCGAACGAACTGCAGCTGTAATAACAACATTATGCATTTTGCACTTGCCCCTCTCTTATGTACACTAGTCAGTTTTTAGGTGAAATTCCATAAGATGTATGTCTACAACTATCATACTATAAACATACTAAAAAATCAAAATATTTAATATAATAAAAATAGAAGGAATTAACCTTCTATTCTGTTAACGCATATAAAAACTTTTGTAAAATTTTCTCTGTCGTTTCATTCAATTTTGGTAACTTATCTACTGGAAAGTATTGAAGTTGTAACCCTTCATGATCGAGCTTCAATTCACCACTCACATAATGCCCCTGATACAGATGAATGACATTAAAAATTTCATCTCCATTTGGATAACGAAAATATACTTCCTTTCCTGATAAGACACCAAGAAATTGCATTATTTTTGCAGTTAGTCCCGTCTCCTCGAATAATTCTCTACGAGCAGTTTCTTCTGTCGTTTCTCCAAGCTCCATCGCTCCACCAGGCACACCCCAATCATATGTATCTGAACGATATTGAAGCAATACTTCTTGATTATCATTTAATATAATAATTGCTGACCCTACTAGAATAAGTGGCCTCGTACCAACGACTTTGCGTAAATCTTCAATATACCCCAATATGTAAACTCTCCTTTCCTCACCCTCCCTTATCATAACAAAATTTTTCTCCTTTTGTTGATGTAATTTTAAAGAAAAAAAGGAAGCTTTCGCCTCCTTTTTTTCATCTTTTATTTCTTAAAACTTTCATATTTTACAGCTTCAAAAGCTTCCTCAATTTCATCATTACGATAATGGACATATGTAAAACGACCCAATTCTACTAACCTTGCTATTTCCTGTAACGCTTTATGCTGCTCATATGTTTCCTTCAGCTTAATATGTACATAAAACTTCATTAAAGGATGTTCATATAAAGGTTCTCCCACCTCTACATATACATCTTCAATCCCTTGTACAACTCTTACATAACTCGCAAATTGATAAAGTGCTTCTCTGTCTGAAACGATTTTTAATGTATACATATATTCTCCCCCTTTCCTTTACTATATCAAAAAGGCGACCACACCATGTTATAGAACTATGAAATTTTTTCGACTTGTAATAAACAAGGCGTTTATCCATACATAGGATCTTTTCCCAACATATATTATAGGAAGAATTTTTTCAGTTGAGGTGTTCCTTATGGATCCATACGTCAATATATGTATTTGCATTACTCCAGGCGCCGATATTTCTAATGACCGTATCGCAAAAGATTTAGCAGTTGCAGAGTCAATTTGGCACCCGATTACATTTCAAATTAAAGAAATCATTATTTTAAATGAACTTTTCCGTTTTTCTGACCGTGAAATTAGTTATAAAAATTCCATTCAAAGTCAGGAAAAATTATCATCCTTTTTCCAAACGTGTGTAAATGAAGCTCCTGAATGCGACCTTTACATTTGTTATATTGGCAGTGATTATTTCAAAGAAACAGCAGTAATTGCCTGTGCTTACTCTTTAGTAAAACAACAGCAACTTACTGGTTATATCGTTTTAACAAATTCAGCTGCTCCTATGAAAAATATATATACACTCGCTCACGAAATCGGTCATATTTTATTTACAAGACGTGTTCACGGAAAGCTTACTCATGCAGATCCTCATTCTCCAACCGGTTCGGAGCACCACCCTTCTCCAGCAAATCTTATGTATCCGATAGTCCCGCGCCCTGAAAATGTCCATATTCAGTCCCTATTAACGAGTGAACAAAAAGCACTCTCTTTACAAAGCTCTTTATTACAAAGAAAAAAACAGTAACTGTCATGTTACTGTTTAAAACAACTTATTTAATCGACGAACCAATTCCCGGCTGCTAGAAATACAAATAAGCAACTAAACATAAATGTAATCCCTCTAAAAATCAAAATATAGTATTTCTTTGGAAATAATTTTTGTATATTCAAGGCAGCCTTTTTCTATGGAACTCCTAGTTCACACTTTTTCTCTCTTCAATTTTTAAAGACCATCTCATTAATACATATAAACTTCCGTATAGAAGTAAAGGCTCTAACATTCCCCAATATGGGTTTTGCTTCCCTAATTCCTTAAATACAAACATAATTAATAACGGCACGATAACAGCTAATATTCCAATCCATCCAAGTATATATGCTTCGGCAACTAACAGCACAATTAAGATAGTTCCAGCTAATATATAACTTTGCATAGTAGTTAATTGTAATACAGGTGTCCCGTACCATTTATTCATAAACATTAATAATACTAGTAATAAAATCGGTAGCAAAGCTGCTACATAAATAATGCTAAATTCTTTTATTTTGCTCTTAAATGATGACATTTTAAAAGCAAATATAATTCCTGCAACAGTAACCATTAATACAATTGGATATCCAATCAACTGCACATTCGTTAATACAAATTCATGATTAGGACTCTCAAATAAAATATTTGTAAGTAACCAATATCCGCCTATCCCAATTATCATTCCTAAAATACTCTTTATACTCCCGCTTTTATCCTTCTCCATCTCTTTCGCCAACTCTTCCGCATACTCTTTTGGTGAATCACCAAATATATCCTTTACCGTCTTTCTTTCTTTCTCACCTTCTATTAAATGAAGTTCTGCATCTTCTAAAAAGGCATCCACATCTTTTTCTTTAATCCCTTTTGTTATTAAATACACTTTCGTATCGATTAAAAACTTTTCGCCTTCTTTAGAAACCTCCATTATAACCCCTCCCTTATTTAACTGTTTCTCTTCTATTCGTTTTCATCATAATTTCAATAAAAATTAATATAAATAAACTTCCGTATAAACATATAATTTGAAATAGCATTGGCATAAGATCTTCCGATGTAAATGTTTTAAATATTAACATTATAGAAAGTGGAATGATTAAATATAAGTTTTTAAACCACCCTTCAAAATATATATTTATAGCTACTGTGATGCCAAAAATTCCACCAGCTAATATATAACTTTGCAACTCGGTGAATGTAAACATTTTTGTAGGATATATCACGTCTAGTATCGTGACAGCCCCCATTAAAAACATTGGCGCGATCATAACTAAAAACCACATGGAAAACCATGTTTTTGTAAAGCTTGTTACAAAGGTCATTTTGCGAAGTAGAAAATTCGGCCCTATTACAACTAAAACCAATGAAAAACTATACCCAACGCATTGAATAAGTGACATTTGTAATACTCCGTTATTCACTATTAGGATAGAAGCAATAATCCAAAACGAAACGATATTCATTACCGTAAATCCAATTTGCTTCCACGTTTCTTGTCTATCTCTTTCCATCACTTTTACAAGTTCATTTGCATATTCTTTCGGTGAGCTTCCGAAAATTTCTTCTACGCTTTTCCCATCACTTTCACCTTCTATTAAATGAAGTTCTGCGTCTTCGATAAAGCTTTCAATATCGCTTTCTTTCACACTCTTTGCAGTCAAAAATAATCTCATATCTAATAAAAATTTTCGTGCTTCATTTGATAGCATTATTTTCTTCTCCCCTTCCCTTCAAGTAGGCGTTCCACACTACTTTGCATCGCTTCCCAGCGATCCATAAATTCATTTAGTGCTTCCTCGCCTTTTTCTGTTAATGTATAGTATTTTCGCTTTGGGCCAGATGGAGATTCCTTCATTACACTTGTTATTAATCCTTCCTTTTGCATTCGTATTAATAACGGATAAATACTTCCCTCACTCGCCATGGTAAAGCCATACTTCGCTAGCTTTTCACTCATTTCATAACCATATATTTCACCTTCGGAAATAATAGCAAGTAAGCACCCCTCTAAAATCCCCTTCAGCATTTGACTTGTCGACATAATTCAAATCCTCCCGCTATCTTGTTTTACAAGATAGATAAGCGTAAGTATCTTGCTTTACAAAATAGTATAGCAGAGACTATTTTGCAAAACAAGATAGTTAATGATATTTTTCCAAATGTTTGCAGGAATTTTATTATACCCTCTCTAAATAGAGCAATATGAAAACTTTATTATGAAGGGATGTTTTTCATCATGGTTACAAATCGAGTTGTCTTTTTAACAGGTGCCGCGAGTGGTATTGGTTATGAAATGGGGAATGCTTTTGCAAAAGAAGGCGCAAAAGTTGTTATTAGTGACCGGCTTGAAGAGCGTGCGAAAGAAGCTGCTGAACAATTACAAAAAGAGGGATTTCAAGCAATTGGTTTAAAATGTGATGTTACATCTGAGGAAGAAATTGCAGTAGCAATTTCTCAAACAGTTACTCATTTCGGTTCATTAGACATATTAATTAACAATGCAGGAATGCAACATGTTTCACCAATTGAAGAGTTTCCAAGCGAAAAATTCGAGCTCCTCATCAAAATCATGCAAATCGCTCCATTTATCGCCATTAAACATGCCTTTCCGATTATGAAAAAGCAAAAGTATGGCCGAATTATTAATGTCGCTTCCATTAATGGCCTTGTTGGATTTGCAGGAAAATCCGCCTACAATAGCGCCAAACATGGTGTAATTGGATTAACAAAAGTGGCAGCTTTAGAAGGTGCCACCGATGGTATTACTGTAAATGCCCTTTGTCCTGGTTATGTCGATACCCCTCTTGTACGTAATCAACTACAAGACTTAGCTACTACACGAAATGTACCACTTGAAAATGTTTTAGAGGATGTCATTTATCCACTTGTCCCACAAAAACGCTTATTACAAGTACAAGAAATTGCGGATTATGCTATATTTTTAGCAAGTGAAAAAGCTAAAGGTATAACTGGCCAAGCTGTTGTTATCGATGGCGGTTATACTGCTCAATAAAAAATAAGGTTTGCTCACGAAGAGCAAACTTTATTTTTTATCGCGAGGATCGTCATACTGTAGTAATTGCCGCGGCAACTTTTCTATTGCAACAATTACCCCATCTAATTTACTTTCAATACGATGAAGTAAATATAATGTTACAACAATTGGAAACCCTACATTACCTATCATCTTGATCCACTCTTCCATCTTTTTCGCCTCCTTTCATTATATAAATAAGAGAAAAGAACACATTTAGGCATAAAAAAACAAGCTATTATGTATTAGCTTGTTTTTTTAAACAATGATGCAATTTCTCGCTT
The DNA here is from genome assembly GCF_008368905.1 of Bacillus sp. SH5-2. Classification (NCBI taxonomy): domain Bacteria; kingdom Bacillati; phylum Bacillota; class Bacilli; order Caryophanales; family Bacillaceae; genus Bacillus; species Bacillus sp. SH5-2. The sequence continues at coordinate 331,284 of NZ_QOSD01000020.1, read as the reverse complement.
ATAATCTCCTCGTAAAATCCCTTTCTCAGTAATAATACCTGTAATTAATTCATTCGGCGTTACATCAAATGCAGGATTATAAACGTCAGTTCCAATTGGTGCTACTTGTTTCCCAAAGATTTTCGTAACTTCTGTTTCATCTCTCTCTTCAATAACAATTTCAGCGCCTATTTGTTTCGTAATATCAAATGTAGATAACGGAGCTGCTACGTAAAATGGAATATCGAAATACTTTGCTAATATCGCCAGATTCATTGTTCCGATTTTATTTGCGGTATCTCCATTTGCAACAATTCGGTCCGCTCCCACAATAATTGCGTTTATTTCTTTCGTTTGAATAGCATGAGCTGCCGTATTATCTGTAATAAGTGTTACATCAATATCTGCCTGTTTTAATTCCCAAGTTGTTAAACGTCCACCTTGTAAAACGGGTCTCGTTTCACATGCATACGCATGTAAATGTATACCTTTTTCTTTCCCAATATAAAACGGTGCTAATGCAGTACCATATCGTGCAGTTGCAATACTGCCAGCGTTACAAATTGTTAAAATTTTATCACCGGCTGTAAAACATGTTAACGCATATTCCCCAATGCTCCGGCATACCTCTTCATCTTCCTGCTGAATGCGAAGCGCTTCTTCTTCTAATATTTTTTGTGCTTCTTTTATTGTAGTAATCTCTCGAACAGATTCTCTCATGCGATTGATTGCCCAAAATAAATTGACTGCTGTCGGGCGTGATGTTCCTAAATAGTTACAATCTCTATTAAACTTCTTCTGAAATTCTTCAATATGTACAGTATTATATTTTTTTGATGCAAGTGCCAAGCCAAATGCTGCTACAATTCCAATTGCGGGTGCTCCGCGTACCTCTAGCATGACAATACTTTTCCATACCTCTTCAATCGTCTTTAATGTTTTGTATTCTGTGCTATGCGGCAACTTTGTTTGATTTAATACTGCAATCGCATCACCTTTCCAACTGACAGATCTCGGAATAGTAACAATTGTACTCATGCTTTTACCCCTCCAGAAACTGTCTGCTGAAATAATGTTCGGAACAGTTGAATATCAGCGTTCTTAGATTCATATTTTATTAGTTCTTTACCTAAGGATAGCGCTTGTTTCTTAGCTTGAATTCTTCTTTCTTGATTTTCTATTTCATCTAAATCAGCTACATGCGCTAAGCCAATTGTTCTTCGGATAAGCTCACATCCTGCAAATCCGACAGCATCAGTAAAGATATTTTGCAAAATAATCGGTAACCACTGTTTTTCTTTCGTATATACTTCTACGCCTTCTCCAATCCATAACTTCGTAAAAGTTTCTACAAAATAACTCCATGTCTTTTCTATATGGAAAAATAGTACACTTCTCTTTTCTTCTTCTCTAGATAAAGCATTTACTAATAGATTTGCAATAAATTGACCAATATCAAACCCAAATGGACCGTACGTTGCAAATTCTGGATCAATCACTTTCGTTTCAGAAGGTGATGAAAAAATACTACCAGTATGTAAATCACCATGAATAAGCGCTTCTTTTTTCGTTAAAAACTTATATTTATATTGAGCCACTTTTAGTTTTAAAATTTTATCACTCCAAAGTTCATCAACAGCCAATTGTAACTCCGCCTCATAATCATTCGTATCGTAATGACCGAACGGATCTGTAAACACTAAATCTTCTGTAATTTTGCACAGGTCTGGGTTCACGAATGTACCTTCTAGTACCCTTTTTTCTTCTGACTGTAGACCGAAATCTGAAGTATAAAATAAAACATTTGCTAGAAAACGACCGATATGCTGGGATAGAAGTGGATACTCTTCTCCGTCTATTAATCCTTTTCTTGTAATTGTTAATCTTGATAAGTCTTCTATGACTGTTACCGCTAATTCTTCATCATGACTATACACTACCGGCACATATTCCGGCACATACTTTGCAAAAATTTGCAGTGCCCTACTTTCAATCGTTGCTCTTTTTATAGACAATGGCCAGCTCTCACCAACTACTTTCGCATATGGTAGTGCTTGTTTTATTATAATTGACTTCACTCCATCATCTAATTTGAACACGTAATTTAAATTTCCATCTCCAATTTCATGACAAACTACATTCGCTTTCTTTTCAAAATAGCCACGTTCTTTCGCATATTGTACAGCGGTTACTTCTGTTAATGAATAATATCCCATAGTTTTCTCCCCCTTTTTTAATTCAGAGGTTTTTCTAGCATAAGAAAAACCTCTTTCCACAAAGAAAGAGGTTTGAAGTTTATCTTCTCCCCTCTTATCTACCAGAAAGTATACTTTCTGCTGGAATTAGCACCGTGCCTTTTGGCGTCGTAAATATACGCCCCATTTCACAATGGTATTACGGTCGGTTGCTGGGCTTCATCGGGCCAAATCCCTCCACCTGCTCTTGATAAGAGTTGTATAATTTTTTGAATTTTTAACTTTATGTTGAAGACTATACCAAGAATAAAAATCACTTGTCAATATTTTATTTATATAATTCTGGGCGACGATCCGCAAAAACTGGAATCCCTTTACGAACCTCTTGAATTTTCTCGAATGTAAGCTCTCCAAACAAAATGGATTCCTCCTGATTTGCCTCTACCACCACTTCACCCCAAGGATCCACAATTAAAGAATGACCTGCAAATTCATTATTCGGATCTTTTCCTGCCCGATTACACGCAACAACATAACATTGATTTTCAACTGCTCTTGCTTGCAGCAGCAAGCGCCAATGCGCTAAACGGACTAATGGCCATTCTGCTACAACAAATAAAACTTCTGCCCCTCGAGCAGTATGAACGCGCATCCACTCTGGAAAACGAATATCATAACAAATTGTGCCGGCGCATTCTATATCATCTAGCTTAAATTCGCCTGTACTATTTCCAGCTACTAAATATTTATGTTCATCCATCAACTGAAATAAATGTACTTTACTATATTCATTGACTAGATCTCCTTCTTTGTTTACAACATACATTGTATTTGTAACACCTTGCTCTGTTTGCTTCGCTATAGAACCACCAACAATATGTACACCATATTGTTTCGACCATTCTTTCAACGTTTCTTTCGTTTCTACTCCATCCCTATCTGCAATTTCAGAAAGTCTCGTTAAATCATATCCTGTCGTCCATAGTTCTGGTAAGACGATAACATCTGGTCTTTCCTTCATCGCTTCACTTATTTTATTTTTAGCGTTCTCAATATTTTTTGCTACATCTCCAAAGACAATATCCATTTGAATACATGCGACTTTCATTTTGTCAGCCCCATTCTCATTTTTTTCTTTACAAAATACTGGAAAGATTATATCATTTGTCACTAGAATTGTAACAACTTTCAAAAGAGGTGGAAAGTATGAAATTATTTCAACCTTCTGAGATAGTAACATCATTGCCTACACAATTTTTCGCTTCACTTGTTGCAAAAGTTAACAAGGTCGTTGCAGCTGGTCACGATGTTATTAATCTAGGTCAAGGTAATCCAGATCAACCAACCCCGCAGCATATCGTAAAAGCTTTACAAGATGCTGCAGAAAAGACCATTCATCATAAATATCCGCCATTTCGTGGACACGAGAGCTTAAAAGAAGCCGTGGCAACATTCTATCAACGTGAATATGATGTAGTAGTAAATCCAAAAACTGAAGTTGCTATTTTGTTTGGTGGAAAGGCTGGATTAGTAGAATTACCAATGTGTTTTACAAACCCTGGTGATACTATTCTCGTTCCAGATCCAGGCTATCCAGATTATTTATCAGGAGTTGCTTTAGCAAAAGCACAATTTAAAACAATGCCGCTTATTGCAGAAAATAAATTTTTACCAGATTACACAAAAATTGATAGTACTATCGCTGAGCGTGCAAAATTAATGTTTTTAAACTATCCAAACAATCCTACTGGTGCTACTGCATCAAAAGATTTTTTTGATGAAACCATTCATTTTGCTAATAAACATAATATATTAGTTGTTCATGATTTTGCTTACGGCGCTATTGGGTTTGATGGTCAAAAGCCGGTTAGTTTCTTACAAGCAGACGGTGCCAAAGATACAGGAATTGAAATTTATACTTTATCAAAAACTTTCAATATGGCTGGCTGGCGTATTGCTTTTGCAGTAGGGAATGAAAGTGTTATCGAAACAATTAACTTATTACAAGATCATATGTATGTTAGTATTTTTGGTGCAGTTCAAGATGCTGCTCGTGAAGCACTACTAAGTTCACAGTCTTGTGTAGTAGATCTTGTAAATAGTTACGAATCCCGGAGAAACGCTCTTATTTCAGCTTGTCACTCAATTGGTTGGAATGTAGACATTCCAACAGGATCATTCTTTGCATGGCTTCCTGTACCGGAAGGTTATACATCTGAGCAATTTTCTGATATTTTACTAGAAAAAGCACACGTCGCAGTTGCTCCTGGTGTTGGGTTTGGTGAGCATGGCGAAGGGTATGTCCGCGTTGGTCTCTTGCATACAGAAGATAGATTACGAGAAGCCATTAATCGAATTGATAAATTAAATTTTTTCAAAAAGCCATTGACAACATAAAAAATATCTGACAAAATTCAGTTATCTTAAAAATTTAAACATTTCTAAATACTTCTTATCAAGAGCAGGTGGAGGGACGAGCCCGACGAAACCCGGCAACCGATCTACAATTGTAGACACGGTGCTAATTCTCGCAGCATTATGCTGACAGATAAGGAGCTGGTTGTAAAAAAACCTCTCCTTAGCTGAGAGGTTTTTTTATTTAACTAGGAGGTTATAACAATGAGCGGAATAATAGCGACTTATTTAATCCATGACGATTCACATAACTTAGAAAAAAAAGCTGAGCAAATTGCACTCGGTTTAACAATTGGCTCTTGGACTCATTTGCCACACTTATTACAAGAACAATTAAAACAGCATAAAGGCAATGTCATTCATGTTGAGGAATTAGATGAACAAGAACATATCAATTCGTATCTAGGTAAAAAAGTAAAACGCGGGGTTATTAAAATCGAATACCCATTATTAAATTTCAGTCCAGACTTACCAGCGATTTTAACAACTACATTCGGAAAGCTATCACTTGATGGTGAAGTGAAATTGATTGATTTAACTTTTTCAGATGAGTTAAAACAGCATTTTCCTGGTCCTAAGTTCGGTATAGATGGTATTCGAAACCTTTTACAAGTATATGACCGTCCTCTTTTAATGAGTATTTTTAAAGGCATGATTGGACGAAATATTGGATATTTAAAAACTCAATTACGTGATCAAGCAAGTGGTGGTGTAGATATCGTAAAAGATGATGAAATTTTATTTGATAATGCATTAACACCACTAACGAAGCGAATTGTATCTGGAAAAGAAGTTTTACAATCCGTATATGAAACACACGGCCATAAAACGTTATATGCCGTAAATTTAACAGGACGAACTTTTGACTTAAAAGAAAATGCGAAACGCGCAGCGCAAGCTGGGGCTGATATTCTATTATTTAACGCATTCGCTTATGGACTAGATGTACTGCAATCACTTGCAGAAGATGATGAAATTTCAGTTCCTATTATGGCACACCCTGCCGTAAGTGGTGCTTATTCAGCCTCACAGTTATATGGAATCTCATCTCCATTATTACTTGGAAAGCTGCTTCGTTATGCTGGGGCTGATTTTTCATTATTCCCATCTCCATATGGAAGTGTTGCGCTAGAAAAAGAAGAAGCTCTTGCCATCTCAAAACATTTAACTGAAGATGATGCATTTTTCAATAAGAGTTTTTCTGTTCCGTCTGCTGGTATTCACCCTGGTTTCGTTCCCTTTATTCTACGGGATTTCGGTAAAGATGTTGTTATTAATGCTGGCGGCGGGATACACGGACATCCAAATGGAGCGCAAGGCGGGGGGAAAGCTTTCCGTACTGCAATTGAAGCTACTTTGCAAGGAAAACCACTCCATGAAGTAGACGACATAAATTTGCATAGCGCACTACAAATATGGGGAAATCCCTCACATGAGGTGAAATTATGAGTATTCAAGTATTTTGTGATTTCGATGGTACGATTACAAATAACGATAATATCATGTCCATTATGGAAAAATTCGCACCACCAGAAGCAGAAGAAGTAAAGAATAGAATTTTATCACAAGAGCTTTCTATTCAAGAAGGTGTTTCTCAATTATTTCAATTGCTACCTACTAATTTGCAGCATGAAATAGTTCAGTTTTTAATAGAAACTGCCGAAATCCGTACTGGCTTTCATGAATTTATACAATTTGTAAATGAAAATAATATTTCTTTTTACGTTATATCAGGTGGGATGGATTTTTTCGTCTATCCACTCTTGCAAGGGATCATTCCAAAGGAGCAAATTTACTGTAATGAAACAGACTTTTCATCAGAATTTATTACAGTTAAATGGCCTCATCCTTGTGATGAGCATTGTCAAAACCATTGCGGGTTATGTAAATCGTCACTAATCCGTAAATTAAGTGATACAAATGATTTTCATATTGTAATCGGAGACTCTATTACTGATTTACAAGCAGCGAAACAAGCTGATAAAGTGTTTGCTCGCGACTTCCTTATTACAAAGTGTGAAGAAAATCATATTGCTTATACACCCTTTGTAACATTTCACGATGTTCTAGCTGAATTAAAACATTTGTTGGAGGTGAAATTATGAAACAACTTTTTCGTCAATGGTATGACTTAAGCGAGATTAAAAAAGAGTTAACAACACGTAATTGGTTTCCAGCAACCAGTGGTAATATTTCTATAAAGGTTAGTCATGAACCACTTACTTTTCTTATTACAGCAAGCGGTAAAGATAAAACAAAAACTACTCCAGATGATTTTCTGTTAGTAGATCATCTAGGGGTTCCCGTTTTAGATACCGAATTACGCCCTTCAGCAGAAACAATATTGCATACACATATTTATAACAATACGAATGCCGGGTGTGTACTTCACGTTCATACAACTGATAACAATGTCATCACAAATTTATATGGCGATGCAGTCACACTTCAAAATCAAGAAATTATTAAAGCCCTTGATATTTGGGAAGAAGGTGCAACAATTCATATTCCTATTATTGAAAACCATGCTCATATTCCAACACTTGGAGAGGACTTCCGAAAACATATACAAGGAGATTCAGGAGCAGTATTAATCCGTAATCACGGTATTACTGTATGGGGCCGAGATAGCTTTGATGCAAAGAAAAGATTAGAAGCTTATGAGTTTTTATTCCAATTTCATATAAAACTATTATCAATTCAAGGAGGCGTTTCTAATGGCGCAAATTCGTATTCATGAAGTAAATACTCGCATTGAAAATGAGGTGGAAGTATCAAAATTTCTACAAGAGGAAGGCGTTTTATATGAGAAATGGAATATTTCTAAACTTCCTACTCATTTAAATGAAAATTATTCGTTAACAGATGAAAACAAAGCTGAAATATTAGCAGTGTTTTCAAAAGAAATCGCTGATGTTTCAGCACGCCGAGGTTATAAAGCACATGATGTAATTTCACTTTCAAGTAGCACACCTAACCTTGACGAATTATTAATTAATTTCCAAAAAGAACACCATCATACTGATGATGAAGTCCGCTTTATTGTCAGCGGTCATGGCATCTTTGCTATTGAAGGCAAAGATGGAATATTCTTTGACGTTGAACTGGAGCCAGGCGATCTCATATCTGTTCCTGAAAATGCAAGACATTATTTTACCTTGCAAGATGATCGCCAAGTTGTAGCTATCCGTATTTTTGTTACAACTGAAGGCTGGGTTCCAATCTATTAAGGTAGCTAGTTGAATAAAAGGACATGGACCCCCTTTTCCAACCTTTTATTCACTCTACATATATACATCCTCCTATAGAACAGACTTATTTCATTTTCTGAAATAAGTCTGATTTTTTATTCACCCAAAATTCCTTTCCTTTTTAAGGTGGAATTACCCTCTTCAATTTTTAACACTTTTCGAACATTTATTGAACTTTTTTTGAACTTTTTCTGAAAATTCTGTTTTGTTTGTGATATACTACAATTACTAATAAGGAAAATAATATTGCAAACAGAGGGGGATAATCATGAGTATACTTATCGCACTTATACTAGGAGTTTCATGCGGAGCTATTCCTGTTATTTTAGGAGCTATTATGGAAGAATTAGAAGTTGGCGTTTTAGGTTTTGTTGCCTCTTGTGTAAGCGCTTTATTTTTCGGTTTATTCGGCGCTATTCCTGTTTCAATTCTGTGTGCATTTTATATACTACGCCATGCTCGCACAAAACAATTTGGTCCTAATCACCTCGCGCAAGTTATTCCATTCCCGATTGAGCGATGCCGCCGGGCTTCTAACTTATAATTATAAAAATTAAATATATCCAAATAAATAAAAGTCCTCAAATGAGGACCTTTATTTATTTTCTTCTAGGAATTGAAATAACTCTTGTAAATGCAGTGCATCTTCACTATAGCTAACAGATACATAACATGTCCCTTCAACCTCAGCATGCATATAAAGGGAAATACCATCCCGATCATATTTCAGTGCCAAATAAAACTCCATTTCCTCTATCATCTTTTTCGAAGTTCGAATAACATAATGCCCCTTCTCATCTCTTCCATATTCGAAACTTGGTTCAAAATCATATTTTTGTTTAAAAGCTTCTTTTTGCTTATCATTAATCGGCACACAAGTTGTTCGCTGCACGGTGTCAATAATCTCGTCAAACTTTTGAAGATCCATCTTGTTTACCCCCTTATGTATTTTTTGTATAACACTTGTGTTCCACTATCTTCTTCCCCATCTTTAATTAACTCATCATACAATTCCTTCGCCAAGCTTAAACCTGGTACTGGTAATTGTAATTTTTCAGCCTCATCTAAAGCAATCTTCATATCTTTCATAAAATGTTTCACATAAAATCCTGGTTCAAAATCTCCCTTTAACATGCGAGGAGCTAAATTACTTAATGACCAACTGCCTGCTGCACCCGTTGAAATGCTCTCTAATACTTTATCTGGATCTAGTCCAGCCTTTTTCGCGTAAGCAACAGCTTCACATACTCCTATCATGTTAGAAGCAATCGCAATTTGATTACACATTTTTGTATGTTGTCCACTACCAGCTGGCCCTTGCAACTGAATATTTGTTCCTAGTTTTTCAAATAACGGTAAACATCTATCATATATTTCTTTCTCTCCGCCCACCATAATTGCGAGTCTAGCCTCTTTAGCACCAACATCTCCTCCAGATACAGGCGCATCCAGTGTATATACATTCTTTCTCTTACCAACTTCATTAATACGTTTTGCCAATGTTGGTGTAGATGTTGTAAAATCAATTGCTATCGTGCCTTCATTTGCATTCTCTAAAATTCCATCTATCCCAAAATATACTTCTTCTACATCATGTGGATATCCAACCATAGTCATTACAACATCAACTTGCTTCACTAACTCTTTCGGTGTATCACACCAATTAGCTCCATCTTGCACTAAAGAATCTGTCTTCGCTTTCGTTCTATTGTATACATATACTGTATGACCTTCTTGCATTAAATGATGAACCATACTTTTTCCCATTACACCAATACCGATGAAACCTATTGATAAAATTTTGTTTTCCATCTTCTTATCCCCTTTGTTCTAATAGATCACTTACCATCTTCCGGAACTCCTTATTAAAATCATCATCCATACTATTTTTCACATTTGAAAATAAAATAACAAAAGTCCCTTTTTCTTTATTAAAATTATTGAAAGTATTCCAACCAGATAGTACACCATGATTATGAAAATAATCCGGATATATATAAAAGCTAAATGCATATTTCCGTTCTACTGAAGGTGAAAACATCGCTTGTATACTTTGTTCAGAAAGAAGTTTCCCATTCATAATCGCTTCGTCTAATTTCTTCATATCTCCAACTGTCGTATACATCTCACCACAACCATATAACCAATCCATTGATAATTTTTGTGCAGATTCAAGTACATTATCTTTCTTTACGTAGCCTTTAGTAAAATGCTGATCACCTGGAGCCATATTTCCCATACCAGATTCGTACATTCCTGCTTTAGTAAATATATTTTCTTTTATGTAATCTCCTAAAGGTTTTTTTGATATGCTTTCTATAATGTAGGCAAGCACCATATAATTATAATCTGTATATCTCCAACCTGTGCCTGGTGGAAATTCTAATTTTTGGCTTCCAATCCAATTTACTAAGTTTATACGAGAAGCGGCATTCACTTTCCCTTTTCCGCTTTCTGGTAAACCTGATGTGTGTGTTAACAAATGATATAAAGTAATATTTTTATCTACTGGAAAAGAGGGAATATACTTATTTACATTATCTTGAATATTTAGCTTCCCTTGTTCCTGTAGCTGCAAAATAGATGTGGCCACAACTGTTTTCGAAATAGAACCGACACGATATTTCGTTTGAGGCGTATTCTCTATCTTATTTTGAACATCAGCATATCCATATCCTTTATTCAATATAACATGCTCTTTATCTGTTACTAAAACTGTTCCATTAAATTGCTTTCCTATTAAATATTGATCTAACTTTTGAGATATACTAGCATAATCAATTTGCTGTTCTTCTTTTTCTTCTATATTCTCTTGTACTTCTGATTCAATAGTAGGATTCACCTTAGTTGTTAATACAGTGCTTTCCTTTATATTGGGGCTATAGAGAAAATAGTATACTCCACCACAAACTACAACTGACAGCGAAGCCATCGTCATTATTTTTTTTATCATGTTGTTCCTCCATAATTCCTTCGTTCAAAATCCCCCCTATATTCTATTATCAAACAATAAAAAAAAATCGCAACAATTTGTTGCGAAAAATTACATTTTTTCTTTTCTATACACGCATACTTGATTTTTCCCATTTTTTTTCGCTTCATATAATGCAATATCCGCTCTTTGCATTAATTCTTCCCTTGTAATCCCTTTTTCATATAACGCAACTCCAAAACTCGCTGTTAATTTCGAAATTCCAGAGAATTGCTTTGTTTCAATGAAAAATCGTAGTGACTCTGCAACTTGAAATGCTTCTTTTTCTACTGTATTTGTCACTAATATAATAAATTCTTCTCCACCCCACCTTGCAAATACATGTTGCTGTTCCACTTTAGATTTCATAAGCTCTGCAAGTTGCACTAGCGCTAAGTCACCAAAATCATGACCATACGTGTCATTTACTTTTTTAAAATTATCTATATCAAATAAAATAATTGCTATTTTTTCATCGTTTCGTATTACATTGTCCCACTCTACCTCTAGTATTTGTTGGAACTTCAAACGATTATAAATCTCTGTCAATGAATCTATCATAGCAAGTCTTTCTTGCTCTTGATAGATTTCATCTAATTCTGTAATCTCTGTACACTTTACAATAAATCTCGATAAATCTTCTGGCAATGGTGTCGCACGTAATAAAAAAGTTGATACGATTCCTTCATAATTCGACATCTTAATTCTTCTATCATATGATAATGTATCATCTAGCCATGTTATATCATGAGTCGTCGAATAGTATCCATTTTCTCTAATAAAATGTTCAGCAAATACTAAATGTTGCTCACGATAAGCAAACAAATTTTCATATCCGAAAAACGCTAAAAAATTCGTATTACAATCAACAATTTCATCATCTTCTACTATAAATAATAGGTCATTTTGAAAATCAAACATCGTTTGAAGTAGCTCTTGTTGCAAACTTACTTGCCGTACTAAAGAAAGTTGATACAAACTCTTATTTACTTCCTCTAACACCCCTTGTGGAGTTACGGGAGCTATCACAATATTACGTATTCCTAACGCAAGCACCTCTGCAAACTCGCTTGTTATCTGTTGATCCCAAATGACAATAAATGTACTATGCGGATTATACATATTCTTTATATATTTTATTTGAGAAAAATCCGTTACATACACAATTACAATATGCGGCCTAGTCTTATGAAACAATACTTCTCCTTCTTCAAAACTATTTGCTATAAACATACATTTTGGATGGATATTTTCTATTGTTTGTTGATGTGTGCACCCATTTTCTATATAAAGGACATTTAACTGAAGATCTTGTAATACATTTTGGAAAACCGTATTCTCTAATAAAAAATGTAGTATGTTCATCACTAGTCTTCACTCACTTCATATATCTTGTTCTACTGAATTCCTCACAAATATTTTATAATAGACTGTTCCTTAAAAACATGAATTAGTAAGGGATACAGGTCAACAAGCTAATTGAGAATGTTATCCTTGCTTTTTCACTCTATAAATTCCTTTTTTAGTGTATGATTATAGGAATTGTATCGTTTGTATGAATGCCCTAGCTTACTCTTTAAAACTTGACAATTAAAATACAGATATTATATTCTTAAATTCAATAACTTACAAAATGTAAGTAGAATATATTTGATATGTAATTTGGAGGATAAATAATGACAACCGACAACTTTTTTAACGTTTTATATGAACGGACATCTACACGTGCATTCAACCCAGATAAAGAAATTTCTAGTCCAGAATTACACGAAATTTTAAAAGCAGCTGCCCAAGCACCTTCCGCTTGGAATTTACAACATTGGAAATTCCTTGTTTTTCAAGGGGAAGATGTACAAAAAAGATTGCACCCAATTGCTTATAACCAACAACAAATTCTTGATGCTTCTGCAGTAGTTGCTATTTTAGGTGATTTAGAAGCTTATAAAAATGTTGAACCAGTATATGGTCCAATTGTAGAACAAGGATTTATGAAAGAAGAAGCAAAAGAACGTTTAGCGAATAATATTGAATCTGCATATGCTCGTGAACAATTCCCAAGAGATGCAGCCTTTTCAAATGCATCTTTAGCAGCAATGCAACTTATGCTTGCAGCTAAAGCAACTGGCTGGGATACTTGTGCTATCGGTGGCTTCAATCCTCAAGCACTTTCAGAAGAATTCAATGTTTCATCTCGATACGTACCAATTATGCTTATTACAATTGGTGAATCAACTTTAAAAGGCCATCCTGCTCCACGCATGAGCGTAGAACAAGTGAGTGAATGGGCGAAATAATAAAGTGAAACTTTAATCAGTGTGAGGTCTTACTGCACATTAATACGGAATAAAAAAGAAACGAAGGTAATTTCATTACCTTCGTTTCTTTTTGTTCTGTCACACATCCGTAATATTACAATGTATTATTCGACATCTATACATAAAAAAATAGTAAATTTTATGCTATTTTCATATATAAAAATGACGTTTCATGTCGAATTTTGTTAAAGTATCGAAATATAACCGTGTGTTTTTGTTACAATTATGATACAATGATAACAAATAGATAACAAGAGAGGGATTTTCATTGAGTTCATACGGAAGCTTTATCGCACTTTTAAGTTACATAGTGACTGTACTACTTCTATATTTTATTGGCGATGCTGCAAACATATCAGTGTTACAATTCCCAAAAGAAGAAGCGTTCCAATTAGAAGCAGAAAAACATACTGCCCGATCCATTGCACCATTACTGTTAGCTCTTCCTGTATATATTATCGTTTTATATAAAAGCAAAAAAGTGTAAAGACTAATTCATTCATTTTGGTGGTCTTTACACTTTTTTTATGATATTTGTCCTATTTTAAACATCATTCCGTACTAAATACCCAGCTAGTCTTTTAAAATGAGAAAATACCCTAGAAAAAATTCCACGCTCTGTCCAGTCACTCACTACCGAACTTACATAGATTATAAGTGTGAAGGGGGTGATGAGGATTATGTTTGGATCATTTGGATGCTGTGATAACTTTAGAGACTGTCATCATCATGAAAGAGAGCGCGACCATCGCGAACATCGCGACCATCGTGAGAAAGAGAGAGAAGAAGTTAGACCACAACAAACTGCTGTATGTAACGTACTTGCTAGCATTTCAGTTGGAACAGAGCTTTCTCTTTTAAGCATTAGAGGTAACGGCACTTTCAACAATGTAATTTTTGAAGGTTTCGCTAACGGTGTTGCTCTTTTCTCTGCTTTAGCTCGTAATAACAAAGACGACAAAGATAACAATAAAGACGATAAGAACAATCAAAATCGAAATACTTTTACTGGTATTTTACGTGTATGCCCAACTGACATCGTTGCTATCGCTATCTAATTCTGTTCCTTATCCTCTATAGTAAGAAAATAAGATTTACTTTTCTCATAGAAAAAACCTGAGACCGATTTCAAATCGACTCAGGTTTTTTTATTGATTATATGCTTTTAACTAGTTCAACAACTTCTTCAGCAGTTGACATTGTTAATGCTTTTTCTGCTAATGTTTCCATTTCTGCTTTTGACAACTTGCTTAGTTGTGTTCTTGCAGGAAGAATAGATGTTGCACTCATACTGAACTCATCTAAACCTAATCCTAATAATAATGGGATAGCAAGTGAATCTCCCGCCATTTCACCACACATACCAGCCCATTTGCCCTCTTTATGAGCGGCATCGATAACCATTTTTACAAGACGTAAAATTGATGGGTTATATGGTTGGTATAAGTAAGATACTTGTTCATTCATACGGTCTGCAGCCATTGTGTATTGGATTAAATCATTCGTTCCGATAGAGAAGAAATCAACTTCTTTTGCGAATTGATCCGCTAATACTGCTGAAGCTGGGATTTCAACCATCATACCAACTTCAATAGAATCAGAAACAGTAGTACCCGCTTCTACAAGTTTTGCTTTCTCTTCTAATAAGATTGCTTTCGCTTGACGGAACTCATCAAGAGTTGCAATCATTGGGAACATAATTTTTAAGTTACCGTATACGCTAGCACGAAGTAATGCACGAAGTTGTGTACGGAACACATCTTGCTCATCAAGACATAAGCGAATTGCACGGTATCCTAAGAATGGGTTCATTTCTTTTGGTAAATGTAAGTATGGAAGCTCTTTATCTCCACCGATGTCAAGTGTACGAACAACGACTGGTTGACCTTCTTTTACACCTTCAAGAACTGCTTTATACGCTTCGAACTGCTCTTCTTCTGTTGGAAGATTGTCACGGCCCATGTATAAGAATTCTGTGCGGTATAAACCAACGCCTTCTCCGCCATTATCGATAATACCTTGTACATCATTTGGTGTTCCGATATTTGCAACAAGCTCAACGTGATGTCCATCACTTGTTACAGTAGCTTGGTCTTTTAATTTAGCCCATTCAGCTTTTTGCTCTTCAAATTTCGCTTTCTTTTCTTCAAACGAGCGAAGAGTTTCTTCTGATGGATTAACAATTACTTCTCCATCTAAACCATCGATGATTACGATATCGCCATTTTGGATTTTCTCCATAACAACTTTCGTACCAACAACAGCTGGAATTTCCATAGAGCGAGCCATAATTGCAGAGTGAGATGTACGTCCACCGATATCAGTTGTAAAACCTTTTGCATACTTACGGTTTAACTGAGCTGTATCAGATGGTGTTAAATCTTCAGCAATAATGATTACTTCTTCAGAAATTGTACCAGGATTTGAGAAGTTAATTCCTAGTAAATGTGCAAGAACGCGTTTTGTTACGTCACGAATGTCCGCAGCACGTTCTTTCATGTATTCGTTATCCATGTTCTCAAACATGGAAATGAACATTGATGCAACTTCATCCATTGCAAATTCAGCATTTACTTTTTCGCTATTTACTTTATCTTTTACTGGGTTTACTAATTCCGGATCATTTAACACTAATAAATGTGCTTCAAAGATCGCAGCTTTATCAGCACCTAGCTCAGCAAAAGCGTGGTCCTTAATAGCTTCTAATTCAGATTTTGCTTTCTCAAGCGCAGCATCTAAGCGTGCAATTTCTGCAGCTTCGTTTGTAATTGATTTCTTTTCGATGTTAAATTCAGGATTCTCAAGTCTGAAAGCCTTTGCAATAGCAATCCCACTTGATGCAGCGATCCCTTGAATGTTAAGAGTCATTATTCTCCTAATCCTTCGTTTTTCATAGTTTCTTCGATAGCTGCTAGTGCTTGAGCTGCATCATCACCATTTGCAGTGATTTTAATTTCTGCGTTTTGTTGAATGCCTAAAGACATAACGCCCATGATTGATTTTAAGTTAACGTTTTTTCCGTTATACTCTAAGTTAATGTCAGAACCAAATTTGCTTGCAGTGTTTACAAGTAGAGTTGCTGGACGTGCATGAATTCCTGAGTCGCTAGTTACTTTAAAGATTTTTTCCATGATAATTTATCTCCTTTAAATTACGTATTTTTTTAGTTGTATAGACGTGAGTACTACATCATCTATTGTATATAATAGGCGATGTTCGGTCAACCACATCGCCTATTATAATTATAAACATTTTGCGTCAAATTCCTACTGAATGTCAATAATAGCGTTTTCGCCCTTCTTAACATTTCCATCTTTTTTCAATTCAACTTGTTGTCCTTGTTCTAAATTCGTAAAGACAATAGGTGTAATGATAGATGGTGCATTTTCTTTTATAAATGCAAGATCTACTTTTAATAATGGTTGTCCTTGTTTCACTTTATCACCTTGTGCTACAAGTGCTTCAAAACCTTCACCATTTAATTTTACAGTATCAATACCGAAGTGGATTAAAATTTCTTTTCCGCCTTCAGATTGAATACCAATCGCATGCTTTGTAGGGAATACGTTAACAATCTCACCGTTAACTGGAGAAACTACTGTTCCTTCAGTTGGTTCAATTGCGAATCCGTCTCCCATCATTTTCCCTGAGAATACTTGGTCAGGTACTTCTGTAATCGGTAAAATTTTCCCTTCAATTGGTGATACGATTGTTTCGTTTTCATCAACTTTTTGAGGAGCTTCTTCTACCTTTACTGGCTCTTCTTTTTCTACATGAGGTGTACGGCCTGACATAATATCATGAATTTGTGATTTTAATGTGTCAGATTTCGGTCCAAAGATTGCTTGAATGTTATTTCCAACTTCAAGTACACCAGCTGCACCAAGCTCTTTTAAACGATCTTTGTTTACATTTTTTTGTTCGTTAACTTGAACACGTAAACGAGTAATACAAGCATCTAATGATGCAATATTTTCTTTACCACCAAGTGCTACTAATACTTCACGAGGAAGTTCTCCTGCTTCTGCTTTTCCTGCGCCGTCATTCGCATTTGCTACTTCACGACCAGGTGTTTTTAAATCCCATTTACGGATCGCAAAGCGGAATCCGAAGTAGTAAATAACTGCTAGTACAAGACCAACAATAATTACCCACCACCATGCTGTACGGCCTGGTAATACACCGAATAGCATAAAGTCAATTAAACCACCAGAGAATGTCATACCAATTTTAACACCTAAAATTTGCATTGTCATAAATGATAGACCAGCAAATACAGCGTGAATTCCAAATAATACTGGCGCTACGAATAAGAATGAAAATTCAAGTGGTTCTGTAATACCTGTTAAGAAAGATGTTAATGCAGCAGATCCTAAAATACCAGCTGCTAATTTTTTATTTTCTGGACGTGCTTCATGGTACATCGCTAATGCTGCCGCTGGAAGACCGAACATCATGAACGGATACTTACCAGTTGTAAATGTACCTGCTGTTAATTCTACACCATCTTTTAACTGTGCCATAAAGATTTTTTGGTCACCACGGATTAATTCGCCAGCTGCATTTGTATACTGACCGAATTCGAACCAGAATGGTGAATAGAAAATGTGATGTAGTCCAAATGGAATTAATGAACGTTCAATTAAACCGAAAATAAATGCTGCTAACGTTCTATTTGCATCAATCATTTGATGTGAGAACGTATTTAAGCCACCTTGAATGTATGGCCAAACGAAACACATGATAATACCTACTACTAATGAGAATGTTGCAGTTGCGATCGGTACGAAACGCTTACCTGCAAAGAAACCTAAGTATGATGGTAATTCAATATTGAAGTATTTATTGTAACAATATGCCGCTACTATACCGACGATAATACCACCAAATACACCTGTTTGCAGTGTTGGAATTCCTAATACATTGGCATATGCAGGATCTGCAAATCCAATCTTCACTGGATCTGCTCCAGAACTTGTTACTTTCACTAGCTTATCTACTTCTAAGAACACACTCATCGTTTTGTTCATAATTAAGTAGCCGACGAACGCTGCTAAACCAGCTACTCCGTCTCCACCAGCTAAACCAATTGCTACCCCAACTGCGAATAATAATGCAAGGTTAGCGAAAATAATATCACCAGATTGTTCCATAATTTTGGCAACCATTACGAACCAATCTGCTTTTAAAGCAGGAATAACATTTGTTAACTGTGGATTTTGAAACGCATTACCAAATCCAAGTAAAATACCTGCTGCCGGTAAAATCGCTACTGGAAGCATAAGCGCTTTTCCGACTTTTTGAAGAACACCAAAGATCTTCTTAAACATGGAAACCCTTCCTCTCTTATCTATATTGATACTTTTCGACAAACGCCAAAAAGGCATGAGGAAAAAAAGATAGAACGATAGCTATACAAAGGGTAGTATATCCCTTTCTGTAGCTTACATTCCTTACTTTTCTCCACTCATGCCTGATCGAATCAGTAACACGTGTCAAAAATAGGTTTACGTATGAGTTCACTATAATTAAGGCAAACGTTTTCGTTATTCACCTTAATGTGTTTGTCGAAAATTGTATAACTTTGCAATAGTTATTATACATAACTATTGTAAGCGATTCAATGATTTTTTCTAACGTTTTCATTTTAGACAAGAATATATGTCTTTTTACACATGCTCCGCTTTCACTAATCGTTGCAAGTGCATCGTTAAGTATATACTCTCTGCTTCATATACAGGCAATTGCAATTCTTTTTGCATGACCTTAACTAGCTTCCAAGCTAAATTATAACAAACTGGATATTCTGCCTTTAATAAATCTGCAAAACTTTGTGACTCTTCTACTTTTTCCCCTTTTTTCACTCGTTCAATAGCATATTGCAAATGACGAATAAGGCGTAAATAATGAATACTTTCTTGATCTAATGTAATTTGTAAGTTTGTCTCAATTAAGGATACAAGCTGTGCAATGAGACGGGAGTTTTGATTAACTGAAGATAAATCTGAATTTGTAAGTGAACTGTAAATATGGAGTGCAATAAAACCAATTTCTCCTTCTGGCAATGTAATTTGCAAACGAGAATTTAAAAGTTCTACAACACCTTCAGCGATTTCATATTCCTCTGGATATAACATTTTCGTTTCAACTAAAAAAGGATTATCAATTGTAAGTCCTTGTTTTAATCGCTTAATTGCAAAAGAAATATGATCTGTTAAAGCGATATGAATATGTTCATTCAATGGTGATTTTGCTTTTTCTTGAATATAGAACATAATATCATTCATTAATTCAATTAATTTTTCACTCACATGCGGCACTAACAGTTTGTATTGTTCACGATCACGTTCATTTTTTAAAACAAACATTTTTTCGATTTGTTCTTGCTCCAATACATCTTTCGCCTTTTTCCCAAATCCAATTCCTTTACCAATCACTACTACTTCCTCGTGTTCAGGATGGCTAGCAATGATGACATTATTATTTAAAACTTTTTTAATTTCTAGATAATTACTCATATAACACCACCCTCGTACTTAAATAGCCTGCTTTTATGTTACAGAACATTCTTCTTTGTCGTCAATGTAAAACATCTACCATTTCATAAAAATTCATTTTTTAGACATGTTTATATATGATGCGTATAATGTAAGAGCAACTGTACATAGAAAGGAGATAACAATATGATTAAAATGTTTGTAAGTGATATCGATGGTACAATGATGCAACACGGAGGTCTCATTGATGAGCAAGATGTTGCGGCACTGCGCAGTCTTGCTGAGCAAAATGTTATTCTTTGCTTCGCCTCTGGACGACTTGATAATGAAATCGCAGACTTAATGAAAGCTGTAAATACAAATTTCCATCGTATTAGTGTTAATGGTGTTTTCGTATATACAGATGAAAATAAGCAACTCTTATCTGCAACTTTTGATTCCAGCATTCTTCCTGAATTGTTAGATATGACGAATGAAGAGCCTTATTTTCGTTATGTAAGTGATGAACATAATTACTATATTGAAGAAAAAACACCTTTTATTCACGAACTGGAACAACAAGTAACAATGACTTCTGTTGAAGAACCAAATTTATTACAGAAAATAGATGATACAATTTTTCCAAATAAAATTTCTGTCGGCGGAACAAAGGAGAGCTTACAACTCCTTCAGAAAAAAATTGATGAAAAGTTCCACGGAAAAGTTAGTACTTTCATTTCAGCAGAACAATGTTTAGATGTAATGCCACCTAATATTAGTAAAGGTTCTGCCATTTCTGTTTTATTAAATGAGTTTCAAATACAACCAGAGGAAGTTGCTTGCATAGGGGATTCTTACAATGATATTCCAATGTTTTCTTTAACTCCTCACAGTTTCGCTATGTCTCAAGCAGATGACGCTGTAAAAGAACACGCTCATTATGTAGTAAATACAGTTAAAGATGCTGTGAACCACGTAATCGCTCATAATAAAAATACGACTCACTCCTTGTAAGGATGAGTCGTATTTTTATTTCTTTACATGTTAAACAATTTAAACTTCACTGTACTTCACAAACTGAAATATATTATTTGTTACGTGCGATGTTTGTAATAAACTTATAACGATCCCCGCGATAAATACATTTCACATACTCTAACGGTACTTCACCTTCTGAATATGACCATTGACGCATTACAAGCACTGGCGCCTTTTTAGGAATATGCAGATGTTCAGCTTCATTATCCGTTGCAATTGAAGCTTCAATTGATTGAGTAGCGCTAACAAGTTTAAAGCCCAGTTTTTTCTCTAAATGTTCATATAAAGATTGTTGCAATATTTCTTCGTTAATATCTTTTACAAGAGCTGGCGACAAATATGTCGTCTCAAAAGCAATCGGTTCATCATCAGCTAAGCGGATACGCCTCACTTCATAAACCGACTCTCCCTCCTGTATTCTCAACCGGTCTGCTATTTTCGCAGTAGCTGGAACTAGGCGGAAACTAAGTAATTGACTACTTGGGTTCATCCCACGAGAAATCATATCTTCTGTGAATCCCGTCATTCCCTGCAACTTTTGTTCCACTTTCGGAAGTTGGACAAACGTACCGATTCCACGCTTCCGATATAAATAACCTTGTTCAACTAAATTATTAATCGCCTGTCTGATTGTCATACGACTCACTTCGAACTTATCGCAAAGTTCATTCTCAGATGGGATTTTATCTCCCGGCTTCCATTCGCCGTCCTCAATTAGCTGTTTCACCCACTCTTGAATCTGATAATAGATCGGAAATGGTGAATACTTGTCGATGTTCATCAGCAATCGCCTCACTGCATAAAGATAGAGCTTCTTGATCAGCGATTACGGTTACATTCGGATGACGTTGTAAAACTGTAGCAGGACACGCTTCACTATATTCACCTTGCAATAATTCTTTAACAGCTTCTGCCTTTTTAGAACCCATAGCAACAAGTAGAACTTGTTTCGCTTTCATAATGCTTCCAATTCCCATTGTAATTGCATGAGTTGGCACATCTTCTTCTTTTTCGAAGAAGCGAAGGTTTGCTTGGCGTGTAGATTCTGTTAATTCAACAATATTTGTTGGAGAATTAAACGGTGTTCCTGGCTCGTTAAATCCGATGTGACCGTTTTCACCGATTCCAAGAATCTGTAGGTCAACTGGGTTAGCAGCTAGAATGCCCTCGTAACGTTTGCACTCTTCCTCTAAATCACTTGCCATCCCGTTTGGTACATAAGTTTGTTTAAATGGAAGATGATCAAACAACTGTTCTTGCATGAAATAGTGATAGCTGTTTTTATCTTCATGTGGTAAATTTACGTACTCATCTAAGTTTACAGTGGTTACACGGCTTGTATCAAGTTTATTTTTTCGCATTTCTGCATAAATACCTAATGGAGAGCTTCCTGTAGCCATTCCTAATGTTGGATTTTCTTTTGTTTTTACAACTTCTTCAATTAATTTATAACCTGCTTCTGCTAGTTCTTCTGGAGTTTTTACAACAAGAATATTCATTTAATTACTTCCCTTCCTTCATATGAATTCCTAAACGAACCGTATCATATACATGTAAATCTTCATTCATCACAACAAAGTCTGCATCTTTTCCTACCGCTAATGCACCTTTATTATTTAATCCAAACTCTTCTGCTTGGTTAACTGATGTCATCAGTACTGCATCTTCGATTGAACAACCTGTAAATTCAATTACATTTCGGAAAGCTTGATCCATTTTTAGAATACTACCCGCTAACGTTCCATCTTCTAATCGAGCACTACCATCTTTTACATGTACTGGCTGTCCGCCAAGCTCATATAATCCATCTTCAAGACCTTTTGCACGCATTGCGTCAGTAATAACACTTACTTTTTTCGGTCCTTTTAATTTATATGCTAATTTCACCATATCAGGGTGAATGTGAATACCATCTGTAATTACTTCCACCATTACATCTGGATTTAATAACACATGACCAACAACTCCTGGTTCACGGTGATGTAATCCACGCATTTGATTGTATAAATGCGTTGCATGTGTAATGTTTCTATTTTTTAGTTGCGCATCAATTGCATCTGTATGCCCCATTGTGCCAACAACACCAGTTTCAGCAAGATACTGTTCAAACTCTAATGCGCCTTCTTCTTCTGGTGCATATGTTACTAATTTAATTAGATTCCCACTTGCTTCCTGCCATTGTTTAAATTGTTCAATATTCGCAGGAACAATATGTTCAAGTGGTTGTGCACCTGCACGTTTTTTTGAAACATATGGGCCTTCTAAGTGAATATATTCGAAATGTGCTCCTTTTTCTTTCGCTTCCTTCGCAGCACTTAGCGCCGCTTCGATCGCTTCTGGAGCTTGTGTCATTGTTGTTGGGAAGTAAGTTGTAACTCCTTCTTTTAACATTTCTTTACCTAGAGTTACTAACCCATCGCTATTTGCATCCATCGCATCAATATCGTATCCACCGTGAATATGAACATCAATCATACCTGGAATGACAATCTTCCCTGTAGCATCAAAAATAGTTTCATTTTCTTGTGGTACATACTGAGCCATCAAACCAATTTCTTTAATTGTTTCTGCGTAACGAATAAATCCGTTTTCCACTACTTCTTGACCTGTATAAATTTTGGCATTGATGACAACTTGCGTTTTCATTTTCATCGATCCTTTCCCATGAAATACCTACTTGTTATTATTACCTTATTCGCCTAATTCCATCTTAATATATGCACGAGTAGTTGTCTATACATTCTAAAGAAATTTCCTCTTTGTTTACCAAAAAAGGAAACTCATTTTGTGTCTCACAATTATAATATATGTTATTCATTTTTTCCAAAAAGGGGCAATATCCACCATTAATATTAATTACTTAAGTAAAGGCATTAATCCACTTGACCCTATTGTAATATGTTCACCGTCAGTTTCCATTTCTACTGTACGTTTATTTGTTCCATATATCATTATACCATGATGTCTTAATCGCCTTACTACACTTTGGTGTGGATGTCCATACGGATTCCTGCTCCCATATGAAAGAATAGCGAACTGCGGTTCTACTTTTTTTATAAACGTTTCACTTGTTGAAGTATATGAGCCATGATGTCCCACTTTTAACACATCCGCATGTACATCAAATTGCTTTAATATTTCATGTTCCGTCCGCACATCTGCATCACCCATTAATAAAAAATCTGCTTTTCCATATCGAACCTTTAACACGATGGAAGATTCATTATTTTCATCTTTTGATGTCCCATTGTTTAATACTTGTATAGAAACATGCGGATCTAGTGGTATGTATTGTCCTTCTTTCACTGATACAAATGGTATTCCTCTTTTTTTAATATGATTCCGATACGTATGATAAGTAATAGAGCTATATGTTTTCCCGCTATCTAGTATTAGTGCAACTGGCATTTGTTCTACAATCGGAATCAAACCACCTATATGGTCCATATCAGGATGCGTACTGACAATAACATCTAAATGATTAATCCCTTTCTCAATTAATTTTTGAATAATGACCTCTCCTGCTTCATAAGGTCCACCGTCTATTAACATCGTTTGTCCATTCGGCAAAGTGATAAGTGTTGCATCCCCTTGCCCAACTTTTAAAAAACTCACTTTCATTTTACCGAGATGCTGCCGCTGCATATGTAAAGGAGACGTAGCGTGAATAGACATCATATATCTTTTAGCCGATGCACTATTTAAAGAAAAGCATAACAACACTACAACTAATATTAAAATACTTCGCATACCTCTCATAACCCGTCTCCTTTTTTCACTTAGTATGGCACGGTATATAATTGATATACAAAAAAAGCTTAGCAAAATGCTAAGCTTTTATTTTGATATTTCTTGTAAAGAACCGAAGAATAAATCCGCTTCATTCATTTGCTCGTTTTCTTCAGATAGCGCCGGTAAATCATCTAATGTTTTCAATCCGAATGTGTCCAAAAATTCTTTCGTCGTTCCATATAAAATAGGACGTCCAGGCCCTTCTGCTCTTCCTGTTTCTTTTATAAGCAAGTGTGAAACTAACGTTTGTAACGCCTTATCAGTTTTTACCCCTCTAATCTCTTCCATTTCAGTCCTTGTAATCGGTTGGCGATATGCAACAATCGCTAATGTTTCAAGTGCAGCTTGAGAGAGTGAAGCAGCTGTTGGAATATCTATTAATTTTTGATAATACGAAGCATGTTCTTTCTTTGTTGCAAAACGATATACTTTTGCATACTGTACAATTTGCAAACCACGATGTGACTCTTCACAGTCCTTTTGCATTTCTTCTAAAGTATCAATTACTTCTTTCATTTCAATCTCAAGAACTTTCGCTATTTGTTCTGGATAAATCCCTTCATCACCTGAAACAAATAAAAGCCCTTCAATAATTGATTTCTGTTCTTTTCTATCCATTTTACAAACTCCTTTCTCCTGATTCCCATAAAAATACACATCAAAAAACCGAATCACAGTCAATGCGTTCGGTTCAATATTTCTTTTCTTGTTCCAAACGATACATTAAAGCGTAACATGAGATAAAATGTTTCCACCTCATTTTTCTATACCAACTCTATACGGATTTATTAGAGCTTGATACGAAAATTTCATCAAAATTATGTTCTTGCTCAATTATGATTTGTTGATTTTTCATAAGCTCAAGAACCGCTAAAAATGTTACAACCATTATTTCACGTTCATCATCAGCAAACAAATCATAAAAACTTTGACGACCACCTTGTATTTCTAACTGCTTTAAAATATCAGTCATTCGCTGTTCAATTGGTATTTCTTGACGAGTTATACGTGTCGTTACAGGTTTTTTCGCTTTTTTACGGCGCATTAGTTTTTGAAATGCCGCTAGCATATCATATAACGTAACATCAAGAGGCAAGCTTGTCTCCTCTTCTTGTTGCAACGATGTAAAATCAATTGGCGGACGTGTATATAGCTGTGCTCTTTCTTGTTCTCTTTCTTTTAACTCAGTAGCAACTTGCTTATATTTCTTATATTCAATTAACCTCTCCATCAATTCTTGACGAGGATCATCTATAAAGTCATCACCGTTATCAAGTACATCTTCTTCATGTTTCGGCAACAACATTTTACTTTTAATTTGTAATAACGTTGCAGCCATTACTAAATACTCACTTGCAACATCTAATTGTAGTTCCTTCATCGTATGAACATATGATAAATATTGCTCTGTAATTTCCGCTACAGGAATATTATATATATCAATTTCATAACGATGTATTAAATGTAACAATAAATCTAAAGGCCCTTCAAAAGCCTCTACTTTAAAATTATACTGCACAAAGCATCCCACCACATTTTTTCTATAACAACATAAGTATAGAGCATACTCATGTTCTATCCAACCTTTTTAAGAAATTTAATTAAAAATAGACCTATGCCTATGTCATCATGCCCATCGCTTCATATGATAACAGTGTAGTAAGAACAATGTAGGAGGTCAAAAAACTATGGGTCACGTTGATTGCGGTTTTAGCGGTGGGTTCGCATTACTTGTTGTATTGTTTATTTTACTAATTATTGTAGGGGCAGCTTGCTTCTGCTAATATGAACAATAACGGCTAGGGAAATCCCCTAGCCGTTTATTGTTCATATTTCTATGATACACTTGTATTTATAACCGTTAGACAGGGGCGAAAAAAATGTATCCTACTGAATACATACAATTTTTAATTCATTTTCACGGAGATTATGATTATTTTGAATGCCATGAAATATTGGAAGAGTATTGGAAAATAAAACCTAGAGGAAATCGTGATCATTACTTAGTTGGCCTTATTCAAATTGCAGTTTCCTTATACCATCAAAGACGCTCTAACTGGAATGGTTCCACAAAGATGATGAAAAGCGCAATCACAATTTTAGAAAAAAACAGTGCACATTTACAACGTTTAGGAATCAATCAGACACAACTTCTATCCTTACTCAATGAAAGAGTACAATCTATACAAAAAAAAGAAAGTTTTACACCGTTATTTTTACCATTATGGGACACATCATTAGAAAAGGAATGCGTGCAATTATGTCAGCAACAAAACCTTCCTTGGAAAGATGTGAACGCTACTCCTAGTGAATATATCATTCATAAGCATACATTGCGTGATCGAACAGAAGTAATCACTGAACGAAACGAACAATTACAAAAAAGAAAGCAGAGATAATAAAATACTTATCTCTGCTTTCACGAATGTATATTTTGTTCAAGCCCTTTACATTTTTCGCAAAAACTTGCTGTTTGCTCATTTCCGCAAATTGTAAACTCAAGAAATTTACTCTTTAACTCTTGAACCATCTTCGTCCCAATCCCCATATGACGGTGAGACGGGTTCACACTCAAATGCTGAATTTCTAGTACTTGATTCTTTTCTTTTTTTACAATCCCCATTATCCCAACAAAATCTTCATTTTGTTTCCACAAATACAGTTGCCAATCATCCTTTGCTTCATACTCTTTCATAGTCAATTGTAATGTTTTTACATCTTTTTCAGTTGGCATAAATGAAAGAAGCCCCATTGCAATCTTTTCATAACTTTTTTTAAAACGAATTAACATAACCCTTATCCCTTCTTACAAAAGTTACAAACTATTAATCCCCTCAACCACTCTTTTCATATCACATTCATTTTACAATATTTTCAACAGAGTGAGAAGTGCTAAAAACAACTTGATAATCATACAAAGTGAAAAGAAGAAAGTCAAATATATGTTTCAGTACTGTTTCTTTCTAAATAAATAAAAAAAAGAGACAATTTCTATGAAAGTTAAGAGAAACATCCACTACTCATTACCGCCTCATTACTATTCACCTTATAGCAGAGTAATTCTAGCAAAATTTATATAACAAAAAATATTTATTGGAACCATATAATCTAAAGTATTCTATGTAATTTGTTAAAAGTTTGTTCTCATAAGTAATATATTTTAACAACAATAACAGTACTACTTGACTTGTATCATGTAACGCAATGGAAATACCCATTCCTATTTTAAAAATAAAAAAGAGAGCAAAAGCTCTCTTTTTCCATAACTTATTCTTCCCAAACTTTAACTTCTTTCATTACATCGCCTTGACGCATGTTTAATACTGTTTCAATACCGCTTGTCGCTTTACCGAATACAGTATGTACACCGTCTAAATGTGGTTGTGGCTCATGAACGATAAAGAACTGGCTACCACCTGTGTTACGGCCAGCATGAGCCATAGAAAGTGATCCTACAAGGTGTCTATGCGGGTTTGCATCAGTTTCACATGGAATAGAGTAACCTGGGCCACCTGCACCTGTGCCTGTTGGGTCTCCACCTTGGCTTACGAAACCAGGAATAACACGGTGGAATGTCACACCGTCATAAAATCCTTGCTCTGCTAATTTTTTAAAGTTTTCTACTGTTTTTGGCGCTTCCTCCGGGAAGAATTCTAAATCGATTTTTTCACCATTTTCCATTAATATGTATCCTAAAGTTTTCATACGTATATGTCTCCTTTCAACTATCTCAGCATTATATTACCACATTCATGACTAGAAACAAAAAGAATCCGACAATCTACACCGTTCTTTTTTGAAATGTGGCAAAAGCTAGGTGACAAATAAGAAATATATACTATAATAACTGTGTTGCCCGAAAATTTCAGAAAGAGAAAGGGAGCGATTTTTCGTGAAAACGAAATTACTAGCTCTGCTATTAGCTGTTACGGTATTTATGATGCCAACAGCTTCATTCGCAGACATCATTGAGGGAGAATCAATTGTTACACTAGGAGAAAACTTATCTGAACAACAAAAACAAGATCTGTTAAAAGAAATGAAAGCACCAAAAGATGCTACAATCATTACTGTGTCTAATGCGGAAGAACATAAATTTCTAGACGGAATTGTTCCAAAAGCACAAATTGGTACACGAGCAATTTCCTCTTCTATGATTACATACACAAAACCAGGATCTGGTCTTATTGTACGTTCGAAAAACATTAATTCAATAACAGATGCAATGTACACAAATGCACTTATTACAGCAGGTGTGAAAGATGCAGAGATTCAAATTACTGCGCCATTTAAAGTTTCAGGAACTGCTGCTTTAACAGGGTTAATGAAGGCTTATGAGACGACATCAAATAAAGCAATTCCTGAGGAAGTAAAAAAAGTAGCCAACGAAGAAATGGTGCAAACAGCCCAGCTCGGCGATAAAATCGGTGAAGAAAAAGCAGTTCAACTTGTTGCAAAAATTAAAGAAGAAATTGCAAAAGAACAGCCAAAAACAACAGAAGATTTACGTTCATTAATTAAAAAAATTGCTGATCAACTTGGCATTACATTAACGGATGAGCAACTAGATAACTTAGTAACGTTATTTGATAAAATGAAAAATCTTAATATCGATTGGAATCAAGTTGGCAGTCAATTAAATAAAGCCAAAGAACATGTTTCTGCCTTTTTAGGATCTGAAGAAGGTCAAGGCTTCCTAGATAAAGTGAAAGATTTCTTCTCTAGTATTATTGATTTTGTTAAATCTTTATTCAAGTAAAAAAGAAGCTCGCCAGTGACGGGCTTCTTTTTTTATACGAGTAACGGCAATTTCATAACAGCTTCTTCAACCGACCGAACAACATGATTTGCCTTCTCCTTCACATATGGATGAGCATGGTGAAGAGTAAATGAATGCGGGGTTACTTCAAACATAGAAATATCATTGAAGGAATCTCCAATACATGCAACTTCATTTGCTTCAATTTGTAAATGTTCCATTAATCGCTTGAGGGCACTTCCCTTACTTACGCCCCTTGGCATAATATCAACATAGCGTTTACCTGATATAAAGACCTCCGCTTCGCCATGAAAAGTATCCCGTAACTCTTGATCTAACGCTATAATTTTTTCTTCTTCCCCAAATACAAATAATTTCGCTGGATGTACTGTTTTCCCAAATTCAGCTTCTAATGCTTCAATCTCAGCAATATGCACACCCATATACGCTTCAAAAGAATGATGATTTTCATTCTTTCTTTTTGTATATCGCTGCTCATTTGCACAAACAATATCCGCTAGCCCCTTTTTATGTATATATCGATATATTTCCTGGGCAACCTGCTCTTCAAAACTCGATTCATGAAATACGGTTCCATCCGGCAGTAACATTGTTGCCCCATTTAAACCAGTTGTGTAGTATGGGAATGCAAACCTTTTTACGACTTCATCAATTCTGTGCGTAAAACGACCAGAGGCAAAACAAATATTTGTCCCTTTTTCCGCTAACCAACAAATTGCCCGTTCATCTTCTTTTTGCATATGATTCACATTGTAAACGAGCGTATCATCTAAATCACTTACAAATAATTTAATCATGTCCTCTTCCCCTTCCATACACAATGTCTACTCTAAGTGTACACAAAAAATGTTTGATTTTTGTTAAAAAAACAATAAATTTTCGATAAAAAAATAAACGGGAGTATAATCCCGTTTATTTTTGTCTTTTTACATTTTGAGGTCTTACAATACTTGGTCGTACTTTTAAACTAGACATCGTTGGACGGAGTAAAATTTTTGTTAATGCGCCCCAATCAAATGGTAAAAACGGCCATAAATACGGCGTTTGTAAACTTTTTATAGACGTTAAAAATAAAATCAATATCGTCATTCCGACTACAAATCCTATTTCATGAAATATACCTGTCAAAATAATGACAAATAGCTTTCCGACTTTATTCCCAAGCCCTAGTTCATAACTCGGTGTTGCGTATGCCCCAATCATAGAAACTGCTACGTACAAAATAACTTCTGGTACAAACAAACCTACATCAATTGCAATTTGACCAATTAATATGGCAGAAATTAATCCTGCTGCAGACGACAATGATGTCGGTGTATGAATGGCAGCCATCCTTAAAAATTCAAGTCCGATTTCGGCCATCAAAATTTGTAATAAAATTGGTAAATGCGTCATCTTGTTTGGTCCAATGAAAGCAAGACTTTCCGGTAAAAGAGTTGGATCAAAAACAAACACTAACCAAAAAGGTAGTAAGAACAGCGAAAATATAACACCTAAAAAACGTACCCAACGTAAAAATGTACCTACAGCTGGATTTTGTCTAAACTCTTCCGCATGCTGTAAATGGTGGAAATATGTTGTTGGAGTGATCATAGCACTTGGTGATGTGTCAACGAGTACTAATACATGTCCTTCTAGTAGATGATTTGCTGCTACATCTGGTCTTTCTGTATATCGAATAAGCGGGAATGGATTATAACCTTGTTTAACGACAAATTCCTCTATCGTTTTATCCGCCATCGTAATCCCATCTACTTCAATGCTACTTAGTTCTTGTTTTATAATCTTAACTAAATCCGGATTTGCAACATCTTGAACGTATGTAATACAAATATCCGTTTGCGATCTATCCCCTACTCGAATCATTTCATTTCGGAGACGTGGGTCGCGAATTCTTCTACGAATTAACGCTGTATTTACAACGATATTTTCAACAAATCCATCTCTCGCACCACGTACTACTTTTTCAGTATCTGGTTCTGTCGGCGTTCGCCCTGGATAACTTCGAACATCAATCGCAAACGCTTCCGTTTCACCCTCCACAAATATAACGATAAGTCCTGATAATACTTGGAGCATTACCTCATCCATCGTTTTCACTTTACTTACTTGCTGATGAATTAAACGATTCTCTAAAAGCTTCACTGTATCTTCTTCTACATCTCTTATTTCATTTGTATCCACTGCTTCTTCTAAAATAGGGATAATATAATTTGTATCACAAAGTCCATTTACAAATAACACACCAATTTCTTTATTTAAAATTTGAAATTTACGAATACCAACATCGTATGTAACACCTAATCCAACCGTCTGCTTTAAATAATTTTCATTATCACTTATAAAAGTTGAGATAGGTATATTCACTTTTTTAGGCTTGGTCATAAAACCCACTCCTTTCCAAAATTAGTTGAATTGCTTTTTTAGTAATAGGTGATCCTCTCTCCCATTCATCGTTACCACACATCTTGCCAATATCCCCAACACCAACAATGACAGGCACATTTAAATCATCTAAACAATAAATCGTATCTCCGCTAATCCTGCCAACCTCACCATCTGGTAATCCAAACTTATCAACACCGTATTCCGTTAAATTCCCGTCTCTATCCACACTTACATCTACTCGTGCCCATTCCCAATGATGTGTATTAGACGCTACTGCTAAAATACCCAGCACATCGATTTGTTTATGTGTTGCTACATATTTTAAAGCCTTTTCACCAGAACCTTCTCCAATAAATCCACTGTCATCAAACATGACAAATACAGGGTCATATGGCGTTTGCATAATAAGCTCAACAACTTTCTTCCCTGTCAATTTGGTTGGATTACTTTGCGATGCTGAAATACACCTTCCCCCAAATTCCTTTGTTAACAGCTCAATTGTCCGCTTTGCATATTCATCTCCATCTGTAACCAAAACAACCCTTCGTCTCATTTGATTTTATCCTTTCGGTTTACATATAATTGCTACAAAAAATGAAAACAATATCGCTGCGGAAATGCCCGCAGACGTTAAACTAAACATGCCAATGCCAATTCCTAAATAACCGTGTTTCTCTGCCGCATGCATCGCTCCGTGCAATAGTGAATGACCAAAGCTTGTAATAGGAACTGTTGCCCCGGCACCCGCGAACTTTATAAGCTTATCGTACAATCCAAATCCATCTAAAATCGCTCCGATAACTACAAAAGTTGCCATTAAATGCGCTGGGGTTAACTTTGCGAAATCTAACAATATTTGTCCAATTACACAAATAGCGCCACCTACAAGAAATGCATATATAAAATCCACATTTCACTCTCCTTTCACTCTCTCAAATACGACACCATGTGCAATCGTCGGAATCGTTTCTTTCTGCTGCATCATCATCGGACTTAATAACGCACCGGTAGCAACGACCAAAATTCGTTGTAAATTCCCTTTTTGCATCTCTCGTAATAAATGACCATATGTGACAACAGCTGAACAAGCGCAGCCACTACCACCAGCAAATACCTCTTCTTGATCGGAATCATAAATCATTAATCCACAATCAGTATATATATGCCCAAGCTCGTAACCTTCTTCCAATAATAGTTGCTTCGCGAGTGGTGTCCCAACACCTGATAAATCACCTGTAACAATCAAATCGTAGTCAGTTGCACTTCTCCTCAAATCTTCAAAATGCTGCTGAATTGTATGAGCAGCTGCTGGCGCCATCGCCGATCCCATATCTAAAGGATTCGCTATTCCTAAATCCTGTACTTTCCCAATCGTAGCTGCTGTAATTTTAATGGCACTTTTTTCTTTGCTAATTAATATGGATCCCGCACCTGTAACAGTTGAATTTGCTGTTCCCGGTTTTTGCCCCCCGTACTCTGTTGGATAACGAAATTGCCTTTCAGCTGTTGCATTATGACTGCTTACTGTAGCTAAGACACGATTGGCAAATCCACCGTCTATAAAGGCTGATCCCACCGCTAAAGTTTCCATTGACGTTGCACAAGCGCTAAACATTCCTAAAAAAGGGATGCCAAACTCCCTAGCAACATAATTTGCTGTCACTGTTTGATTTAATAAATCGCCAGCTAAAAAGAAATCAATTTCCGATGTTTTTATATTCCCTTTTTGCACCGCTTGTTGAATTGAATCTGACATTAATCTTCGTTCAGCAAGTTCCCAGTTTTCTTCTCCACAGTGTAAATCATCATATGAAATGTCAAAATCCTTTCCAAGAGGGCCTTCAGCTTCTTTCGGACCGACAGCAGTACCGGTTGCATTCACATAAATATCATTTTGAAATACCCACGTTTGTTTCCCGGTCAACCTCATACTCGCCCCTCCTTTAAGACATAAAAATTTTAAAAGTGTACCTTATTAATCCGATAATATATGCTCCAACAACGCCAAACACGATAACACTTCCAGCAAGCTTAAACATGTTTGTTGCAATTCCTAGAACAATGCCCTCACTCTTATGTTCTAGCGCAGCACTCGCCATAGAATTCGCAAATCCAGTAACTGGAACTGCCGATCCTGCTCCAGCAAATTGACCGATTTTATCATATACACCACACCCTGTTAAAATCGCTGATAATAAAACAAGAGTTGCAACTGTCGGATTTCCTGCCTCTTGTTCACTAAAGTGAAAATAATGTATATAAAATTTCATCAATACTTCCCCAACTGTACAAATGAGCCCTCCTACAAGAAATGCCTTCACACAATTCAGCAAATAGTTTGGTTTTGGATGGTACTCTTTCACTTTATTTATGTAATCATCTTTCAATTTTCGCGTTTTCATTAATATGCCTCCTACTTTACGAAATAAATCCAGTGAAACAATGAGCCTATTACTTTTCCAAGTACAAGAGCAACGAGTAAAATAATAATTTTCCCCTCTACCCCAACTCGTTTCGCTAAAATAGGTAAAACATTTAATACTTCTGTTAATGCTGCAGCAAGCATTCCAATGAATGTGCCACAAAATAACCCTAATATTACAAGCCAATATTGCGATGTTTGAAATGTAATGTTTTTCAAACTACACCAAGCCCCTGTTAACGTACCCGCAATGACAGCCCACTCAAAATATTGAACATGCTTTCCACTTCTCGTTAGTTGAGCTAAACGAGGGATTATACCAAGTACAGCCAAAAAGGCAACATACCCGCTCCCTACTGCAATCCCGCCAGCTAAACCAATTAATATAACAAACCCACATTCAATCATCGGCAAGCTGTTTCATGTTATCCTTGTTTTCGTTCACAATTACATATTGATCAAGCGCCTGTTGATATTGAAACATCTCGACTTCTAACGGACTCGGCTCTTCATTAATTCTCTTTTGAAATACATGATTAAAAAATAAAACCATACCTAATCCAAGACCTACTGAATATGGAATTTGAAATAATAGTGGTTGCTCCTTAAACTCTCCAGTAATCATGTAATATAACCGTTGATGTACTTGTTGCATACTTACGTCCTCATGGAAATAAATGATTGCAAGAGCTGCTCCAATAAAAAGTAATAACCATACAAGTCCAAAGAAAACTGGGTGCACTTTCTTTTTTTCATAAATAATTTCAACAAGAGTTTGTCCAGAACCGAGTAAATTAATTTGTATGTGAGCCGCTTTTTGCCTAATGATCTCAATTATCTTCATAACATCAATTACAACATGCGTCTTATCGTGTGCTGTTATTTTGTAAACAATCTCATTTTGTAACGCTTCAACTACGAAAGCATCTCCAGCAAGCTGAGCAACATCACCGAGCTTCACTTCATACGAAGGAGAAACTTTTAAGCGGTTGCGCATTTTAATATATATAGTTCGTTCCAATTTACATTCACCTCTTCACTCTTCCTCGTAGTTGTAGTATGGTTATTGGATTTTTTTCTCATACAATTTTTCATAAAAAAACATCTGTACCGTTTCGGTACAGATGTTTTTTAGTTTATGCCTTTTTCTTGAATAAATTTGCGATACTTAATGCAAGCCCGCCCCAAATGACTACAATACCAATGATCATCATCATAATCGCTGATCCACTCATTATGAAACACCTCGATCTTTCCATTCTTTTTCAAGCTTAGCAGAATCCGAATGTATTTGTGCATTCCATTTTTTTAGACTAATGATTAGTGCAACAATAAGGAACGCTGCTGCAATTGACCAACCATATGTTACGACAAACTCTGTTGGATAATCTCCATAGTTCTTTTGAATATTTTGGATTATACCATCAATTAACATGTATCCTAACATAAGCGGAGTAATAACGAGTAAACTCACTCTCCAAAACGTCCCTAACTTTATATCAGATACGAAGTTTGCGTGATTTTGATAAACTGGTAAACGGCGTAGAAACAGTCCGATTGTCACTACTTCCACAAGTGCTATTGAAATCAATCCAAAATTGTTAGCGAAATAATCTACAACATCTAGGAACATAAGTCCACCACGTGTTGCAAAAACAAGAGAAACTAACACTAGAAGTGTTCCCATAATTCCAATCGTCTTTTGGCGACTTAAGCTGAATTTTTCAGATACAGCGGCAAAGCATACTTCCGCAAGTGAAATGAGTGATGTAATTCCAGCAACAGTTAAAGATAAGAAAAATAATACTCCAAATAACGATGACATCGGTAACTCATTTATAATTTGCGGGAATACGACAAATGCAAGCCCTACACCAGCACTCGCAACTTTATCAACTGGTACCCCCATATTGTTCGCCATAAATCCAAGAGCTGCAAAAACACCAATACCTGCTAATAATTCGAATCCTGAATTCGCAAACCCTGTAATAAAAGCATTATTTGTTGTATCTGAGTTTTTCGGTAAATAACTAGAATACGTAATCATAATTCCGAATGCTAATGATAAACTAAAGAAAATTTGACCGTAAGCAGCAAGCCATACTTTCCCATCAAAAATACGACTCCAATCCGGTTTAAAGAATGCATCTAATCCTTGCATCGCACCTTCCATTGTCACTGCACGAACTACGATAATCAGGAACATCACAACTAGTAAGGGAATAAAAATACGGTTAACGACTTCGATTCCTTTTTTAACTCCTTTAAATGCAACACCAAGCACAATAATCCAAACGAGCGCTAATGGAATTAATACTTCTGGCACAAGCCCTCCAAATTGTCCTGGTTTATCCGCAACATGTAAATATTCTTTAAATAAAAATGATTCCGTGTCCTTCCCCCATGCTCCAGTAATTGCAAAATATGTATAGGAAATAGACCAAGCAATAATTACAGCATAATATGTTGATACGATAAATGTTACACACATTTGCCACCAACCAATAAATTCAGCACGTGGATGAATGCGAAAAAATGTAAGTGGCGCCGAACCACGATGGCGATGCCCGAGAGCAAATTCAAACGCTAACAATGAAATACCAGTCGTTAATAATGCGAATAAGTACGGTAAAAAGAATGCGCCTCCTCCGTTTTCATATGCTGTATAAGGAAAACGCCATATGTTCCCTAACCCAACGGCAGAGCCGACCGCTGCGAAAATAAATCCAGCCCTCGTTCCCCATTGTTGCCTCGTTTCCATGTTTCCTTCCCCCTTTGTGACAAGTTCATACTTGGATTATATTTTAAATTTACTAAATTATCAATAAATTCTGTCAATTTTTTAGAAATAGTTGTAATCATATCCTTTTCATGACAATAAAAAAAATCGAATAGATAATTATTCGTCTATTCGATCTTTCATCTGTTTTAATATTTTCTTTTCAAGTCTCGACACTTGCACTTGTGAAATACCAATACGCTCAGCTACTTCTGATTGTGTTTGGTCTTTATAATAGCGCAAATACACAATTAAACGTTCGCGTTCATCCAATTCTCTAATCGCTTCTTTTAAAGCAATTTTATCAAACCATTTCGTCTCAGATTGATCTGCGATTTGATCTAAAATAGTAATTGGATCCCCGTCATTTTCATACACAGTTTCATGTATCGATGAAGGCGCACGACTCGCTTCTTGTGCCAAAACAACTTCTTCTGGCGTTAGTTCCAGAGCCTCAGCTACTTCATTAATCGTTGGAGCTCTTCCAAATTCTTTTGAAAGCTCGTCTCTCATTTTTCGAATTTTGTTTCCTGTTTCTTTTAAAGATCTACTCACTTTCACCGATCCGTCATCGCGTAAAAATCGTTGGATTTCTCCAATAATCATGGGAACTGCATATGTTGAAAATTTCACGTCGAAAGATAAATCAAATTTATCTACCGATTTTAAGAGTCCAATACATCCAATTTGAAATAAGTCGTCTGGTTCGTATCCTCGGTTCAGAAACCGCTGAACAACCGACCATACGAGACGCATATTACTTTGAACGATTGTATCTCTTGCTTGTTGATCTCCATCTTGACTTTTTTGAATTAACGCTTTTAGCTCGTGGTCCTTTAACTGAGGTTTCTTCTTCTCATTTTTGACCTCTATGTCCATAGGCTATTCTCCTTAATTGCATAGAGCGTTACTATTTGATAAGTATTTTGTCAAATGGATTGTTGTCCCGAAAGATTCGTTTGAAATAACTTCTAATTCATCCATAAAATTTTCCATGATAGTAAATCCCATTCCGGAACGCTCTAATTCAGGTTTAGTTGTAAACAGGGGTTGTCTCGCTTCATCTAAGTTAAAGATACCAATCCCTTCATCTCGAATCGTGAGTTTCACCATTGCTTCTTCCAAAATCACTGAAATATAAACAACACCTTCTGCATTTCCTTCGTACCCATGAATAATTGCATTTGTAACCGCTTCTGACACAACTGTTTTAATCTCCGTTAGTTCTTCCATCGTCGGGTCTAGTTGTGCAATAAAAGCAGCTACTGTAACACGAGCGAATGATTCGTTCTGACTTAACGCTGAAAATTGAAGGTTCATTTCATTTCTCATTTATGCCACCCCCAACGTCGCGAGCGCATGCGCTTCACTTTCTTCTAAACGAACAATTTTGAATAGGCCTGACATTTCAAATAAACGTTTAACAGGTGGTGAGATTGCACAAACAACCATTTCTCCACCTAATCCCTTTACATGTTTATATCGGCCTAATATAACACCTAAACCAGAACTATCCATAAATGATAAATTCTCTAGGCTCAAAACAATATGATGAACACCATGCGTCTCAATCATATCTGTTACTTTCGTTCGCAACTCTTCAGCAGTATGATGATCTAATTC
Organism: Bacillus sp. SH5-2; assembly: GCF_008368905.1. Classification (NCBI taxonomy): domain Bacteria; kingdom Bacillati; phylum Bacillota; class Bacilli; order Caryophanales; family Bacillaceae; genus Bacillus; species Bacillus sp. SH5-2. Next base: position 292,860 of record NZ_QOSD01000020.1, on the reverse strand, counting down.
ACCCGCTAACCTCACACATAAGACGTCACGCTTTACCTCTAATTGCATGGAAAGACTCACACGATTTCCTCCTTATGCTCAAACTTTACTCATTAGCATACATAAGATTTTCGTGACAGAGAATAAGAATCCTTCCTACTGACAAAAGAAGTACTATTTCGCCATAATGTGAAATCTTTCAGCAATTATTCCTGTACAAACAAGCAGAAAAGCGGCAAATTTCCCGCCGCTATTTTGATGTTGAAAACATCCCAAAACTTCTCTTAAATAACTCCCACCAGCTTGCTGCTGCAACATCTTCTTTTGCTACGATTGTTTGTTTTAATAAAACCTCTTTATCTTTTTTAATAACAAGTGTACCAAGCGCATCACCTTTTTTAATTGGTGCCTTAACTTTCTTTTCAGCGATTACTTCTTGTTTTACTTTGTCCATATTTTCGCCCTTCTTCATTAGAAGAGACACATTATCTGACGCAACTAAATCTACTTTTTCCTTTTTACCTTTTCCTACTTGTACAGTCTTAATTTTTTCACCGCGCGTATACATTTTCTTTGTCATATATTGACCAAACGCATAATCAAGAAGCTTCGTCACTTGATTGTTCCGTTCTTTAGATGTAGGTGCTCCCATAACAACTGAAATAACACGCATGCCATTTTTTTCAGCTGATGCAGTTAAACAATATTTCGCTTCCGTCGTAAAACCCGTTTTCACTCCATCTACTCCAGGATAAAAACGTACTAATTTATTCGTATTAACGAGCCAAAACTTCTTATCCGTATCTTCACGTAAATAGTCCTCATATTTACCTGTATATTTACGAATAAGAGGGTACTTCATCAATTCTCTCGCCATAATTGCCATATCATTTGCTGTGGAATAATGATCTTTTGCTGGGAGACCTGTCGGATTTTGAAAATGAGTATTTTTCAGTCCTAAATCTTTCGCTTTTTTGTTCATCATATTTACAAAACCTTCTTCTGAACCAGCGATATGCTCCGCTACTGCAACAGACGCATCATTTCCAGATGCAATGGCAATACCCTTTAGCATTTCATTTACAGTCATCTCTTCCCCAGGCTCTAAAAAGATTTGCGACCCACCCATTGAAGCTGCATGCTCACTTGCTCTAACTTTATCTGTCAGTTTTAGTTTTCCTTTTTCAACTTGTTCCATAATTAATAGCATTGTCATAATCTTCGTCATACTAGCAGGTGGTAACTTCTCATTCGGATTTTTATCAAATAAAATTTTACCTGTATCTTGTTCAATTACGATTGCTGACGATGCTTGTTCCGCTAACTTCGGCGCGGTTTCTTCTGTTTTCTCCTGTTTCGTTTTCTCAGATTGTGCAAAACTCACTGAAGTACCAGAAAGCAATAACATGAAACAAACAAGTATTCCAAAAACTCGCTTCATGACTAACCCTCCATTCTATATCAAACCTATTTTTTCCAATTTATTATTTTTTAATACCATATTTTTCTAACATTTTCAGTTGACAAACACATTCATCACCTATATTGTATTAAATGTATTACACATAGTAGTACACTTAATACACGTCAGAAAGGAGACATTGCTCTTGCATATTCAACTTGATCCAAGAAGCAACACTCCGATATGGGAACAAATTGTTCAAAATATAAAAGAACTCGTATTGAAAAACATGTTAGCTCCAAGTGATAAACTTCCTTCTGTACGCGAACTCGCTTCTTTACTCGTTATAAATCCAAATACAGTGAGTAAAGCTTATCAAGAGTTAGAGCGACAAGGGATTATTGAAACATTACGAGGAAAAGGAACATTTGTATCCCAATCGATTACCCCAACATTAGACGAAAGGAAAATCGCTATGGTTGAAAAGCAATTTCATCAATTACTATTAGAAGCCTCTTATCTTGGTGTTACGAAAGATAAAATTCACGATTGGATAGATTCATACTACAAAGAGATTGGAGGAAATACGGATGCTGAAAGTGACAAGCCTGAAGAAAACAATTGATAATCAAACGATTTTAGACGATGTTTCTTTCACATTGCAAAGAGGGAGTATCATCGGATTACTCGGAAGAAATGGTGCGGGGAAAACAACTTTATTACGAACGATGGTCGGCATTTTAGACCCTGATGCAGGGACTGTTACATATGAAGATACAAACATTCACCAGTGTCCTGAAATAAAGCAAAAAATCGTATACGTTCCTGATTCTACTAACATATTGAACGGCTATACGATAAAAGAAATTGTAAAGTTTTATAAAGAAGTTTATACCGCATTTGATGGAACACATTTCTATGAACTGTTAGAACGTTTTAACTTACCAAACAAACGAATTCGTAGCTACTCAAAAGGAATGAAAGCACTGCTCGCCATCATTTTAGCCGTTTCTACAAAGGCCGAATATATCATTTTAGATGAGCCGACAAATGGACTTGATCCTATCGTGAAAAGGCAAATTTTACAGTTTCTCGTTGGAGAAGTTGCAGAAAAAGAGATTACCATTTTTATCTCCACTCACCATTTAGATGAAGTGGAACAAATTGCAGATACAATCATTATATTAAAAGGCCATACTATATCTTCTATTACATCACTAGACGATGCAAAATCACGATTCGCAAAAATACAAGTAGCTTATGAACGTTCATTACCTCAAAAACTAGAAAACTTAAACAATATTAAAATATTAAATCAAACAGGAAAAGTATATACAATCTTAATTGAGGGAAATGTGGCTACAACACTGGAAAAGTTTTATAAAGAACAACCTATACTCATTGAAGAATTAACAATGTCACTTGAAGATGTCTTCGTTACGACACTGGAGGAGGATGGGTATGTTTCATAAGGCGTTGTGGATGTGGAATTGGAAGCGCGGGAAATATGCTGTGTTACTATTCTTCTTTAGTTCGCTTTACTTGTTATCTTTCGGCTACTATAGAAGTGCTCAGGTGGAACTTGCTGAATATTACGAATTACAAGAGAAGGGGAAACAGTATTATTATTTTTATTCCTTTTCTTCAGGAGAAGGTAATAGTTTTTTGTTAACAGTTCTTCTCATTGCTTTAGCCTGCTTATTGATAGGCTGGGAGCGTAGTAACCAATCTAATACACTACTTATGACGATGCCGTTTAAAAGAAAAGATGTTTTCTTATCTAAATGGGCTTTTGGTTCATTTTGTATTTTGGTCTCGTTACTTATCAATTGGATCCTTATGTATGTTATTTATAGAACAACTATTCATTTTGATTATCAATCTTTTAGTCCATTTCATCGATACTTTCTTTATGCGATTGTTTCTTATGTCGCAGTATATACAGCTGCTTTATGTATCGGTACTTTTACTGGAAGCATCGTGTCACAAGTCGTTTTTTGTATTCCATGGCTACTAATGGGGCTTACATTTATTCCACTAGTGTACACCTTTACGATAAATCATTTAGAGGCTACAAATACTAAAAATAATAAATTAGATCAACAACTTTATGAAATCAATCAAAAAACAAATATAGTTGCACCAATTTATCGCTTTTCAATTAATTATAACTATCATCCAGAACACCTTGAGAAGAAAGACGATCCAACTACTTTAAGAAATCCAGTATCTCATAAATATTATTCAGCAAAATCAATGCTAGTCCCTATTTTTTATACAATTTTTTACTTACTACTTGGAACATATTTATATATGCGATCACCAAATGAAAACAGTCAAAAGATATTTATTTTCCAAAAGCATTTACGAATATGTATATGGGTGACAACCATTTACTTTGCATTACTAGGTGGCTATAAAATGAACCAATTTTATTTCTTACCTAACTACTATATTAGTTTGTTTCTCGCTGGAATTATTACTTATGTTGTATTATCACGCCTAACAAATTATAAAGTTTTTTAAAGGAGAGATCCTATGTTTCAAAAAGCACTATGGCTAAGAACGTATCAACAAAGTAAATATGTTGTATGGTTATTTTGGCTCACCAGCTTCTATACTTTATCGTATAAATATTATATGGCTTCTATTCAACAACAATACTTTCTAAAACAGGATAAAGAGTGGAATTATGTATATCATTATTACTTTGATTTAACACTTTTAAACCCTGTCATACTGTTAGGTAGTATACTTATCGTTCTAGCTTGTACGTTAGTTGGATGGGAGAGACAAAATAACTCTAGTGATTTGTTGTGGTCTATGCCCTTTAAACGTTCACACCTCTATATAACAAAGTGGTTGTTTGGAATCTGTAATATCACCGCTGTTGTCGTTTTAAACTGGGGGCTATTTGCTATTATGAAAAAGTTAACTTTTCATAATAAATATCAAGTATTCTCCCCCTTTCATAGTTATTTTATATACATGTTAATTGTATTAATCGCTATTTATACAATTGCCTTATGTATAGGTACAATTACAGGGAATATTATATCGCAAGGATTTCTCACTGCAGCTATATTAATATTCCCTGTGTTACTCCCATCACTTATTGCAGGAGTCATTGCTGTTCACTCAAACACTGAATTTCATGAGGACAACGGCCTTATACATGATGTGATGGAAAACATACGTATTTCTAGTCCAGCAGAAGAATTTCAGATTATATTTAATTATGATCCACAAAGGGCTTATACCGATTCAAATGGAGTGCGGCATAACGAACCAAACTTTACAAAGATTCCACCAGCAAAAACATTGATTGGACCTATCGCACATATCATTATTTTATTACCACTCGGCATATATTTATACGTTCGTTCAATCAATGAACGAAATGGTAACTACTTATTATATCCAAAATTACAAAAAGTAGTTTTGACTTGTGCTATTCTACTTGCTGGAATCACTGGAGGCTTAATTTTCAGTGACGCGCATTCCTTGCTCAATTTTTACATCGGGTTTTTGGTGGCTAGTTTAATTACGTATTTCTTCCTAGCTAAAATATTAAAATGGAAAGTATCTTGGAATTTCAAATAAAATAACCTCCTCTTATTGAGGAGGCTATTTTACATTCTCTCTTCTTTTCCCATACTCTTTTTCTTGCTTCGTTCCAAACCCATCACCATTTGCTACGATTTGATCGGTTGGAGCAACTATGCTTTCAGCAATTCTCCATTCTCCCCCTTGTTGAATAAACACTTGCATAAAATAATTCATTCCATTTAATTGGTACGGGTTCTCTTTTTTCACTTCATAACGGGCCGCCACATAATACACTTGCACATTCTCAGCTTCAAACTTAGAAATATATTGTGATAATCTCGGGATGTACTGTGATGCTTTCTGAAGTGGCAGTTGTTTTACTTTTACAAGAGAAGACTTTGTCACATTGCTTATCGTATCTTCATGCCGAACGTTATCGCTATGATGAAATAAAATCGTATTCTGCATAGAGCGAATCCATAGCTTCGAATATAAGACAGGTTGCTTATTTGAAATATGTTGTAATTCTTTTTGGACGACTTGAATTGGCGTTGCAGCATCCACGAATTGATGAAAGCAGAAAAAACCTCCAGTCATAATAAGAAGCGTAAAAATACGTTTCATAATTTTTCACTCCGATTCTTTTTAATTAAAGTATTGGAGTTTCAAAATATTTTTATTCAAAAGAAAAAGGATAGGAAAGCTTTCGCTCCCTATCCTCATTTATTATAATACGCGGCCAAATAGCTCTAACACCATTTCTATTTCTTGGTCGCTCCAACCTTTAAATCTCTCTTTATAATATTCTTTACGCACAGCTTCAAGTTTCTCAGTTACTTCTCTTCCGTGTTCAGTAATTTCTAAATACACGATACGACGATCTGAGTTTGAACGTTTTCTTTCTACAAACCCTTTTCGTACGAGACGATCTGTAACAGCTGTAATATGACTGGAGGTTACGTTTACTTCACTCGCAATTTGCGAAGCCATCTGTGGACTTTTTAAAAATAACGCGCGTAATACAGAAAATTCATTATATGGCATATGTTCTGCAAAACGTGTATTAATATCATTTTGTAATAAACGTATCATCTTTCTAAATGATCCGGATAACTCTAAAATCAGTGTTTCTCTTTTTTCGTTCACTAGCCTCGTCCCTTTTTTATCATATTTACACATATTATAATCTATAAATACCTATGTTGTATATGCTTTCTTCCCTCAACATTCTCATTTATGTAACTTTTTTCATATAAATTTCTTTTTTGTTCACACATATACATATAAAAAAGGATGGTGATGGAAAATGCAAGGTGGAATGAATCCATATTTACATAATATCCGTACGACAAATACTGGTAAAGAAGCTACTATTACTGTACAGGGAGAAGGAATTGTAAAAGCAAAACCAAACGTTGTCATATTAACACTCGGCATTCGAACAGATCATAAAAATGTAAAACAAGCGCAAGAAGAAAATGCAGTGCAATCAAAACAATTGCTAGATGCACTGAAACAACTAGGTATTGCCGACAAAGATATCGAAACCATTTCGTATACAATTACTCCTCAGTACGAATATGTAAATGATAAAGCATTGCTTCAGGGATACCGCGTGGAGCATTTGTATGAAATTACCGTTTTAAATGTACAAAAAGCAGGGGAAGTATATGATATAGCCGTTTCCAATGGGGCAAACGTAGCAAAAGGATTACGCTTTCGAATATCTCATCCAAATAAATATTATGAGCAAGCCCTCATACAAGCTCTGCAACAAGCAGTAGAAAAAGCTCGTGCTATTGCGAGTACATATAATTTAAACATTAATCCTGTCCCACTCTCATTCGTTGAAGAGTCTGCCCAATTACCACGGGAAGTCGCATCCTACGCTACTTTACATGCACAAGCAGCCCCTCCTATTCAATCGGGAGAATTAGAGATAATTTCTACAATACGGGCGATTTTTACGTATTTATAAATAATTTCATTTATAAGTAAACGTTATCATTTTCCTTGTTGTAAAAACATGATGTTCTGATATAATAAAGGACGGTGAGCTCTTACAAAAGAGATATCACGGGTGGGAGAGGGATATGAAAAAGAAGGTTTAACATGAAAGGAATACTTGAAAGAACATTTAAATTAGGTTTACACGAAACATCACCGAAACAAGAAGTTTTAGCTGGAGTTACGTCATTTTTCACGATCGTATATATTATGATTGTAAATGCATCCATTTTATCCGATGCTGGCATTCCTCTTGAAGCTGGAATTTTAGCAACTGTTTTCAGTTCATTTGTCGGATGTCTACTCATGGCATTTTGGGCAAATGCCCCTGCTATTCTTGTCCCTGGTATGGGTGTAAATGCATTCTTCACGTACACTGCTGTGCATACGCTCGGATTAACTTGGCAGGAAGCATTAGCAGCTGTCTTCATCTCTGGTATTATTTTTGCAATTGCTGCGTTTACACCAATCGCTCGCGTGCTTTCAGTATCGATTCCAAAGTCATTAAAGGAAGCTATTACTGTCGGCATCGGATTGTTTTTAGCGTTTATCGGATTGCAAAAAGGTGGTTTAGTCGTTTCGAATCCAAATACTGCTGTTGCAATGGGTAAATTAAGTAACCCTGTCGTTCTTGCGACCGTGCTTACTCTTATCATTGCACTTGTATTATTTATTCGTAACGTACGTGGAAACTTTTTATGGACGATTGCAATAGGAACTGGTATTGCATGGCTATTTGGCCTTGTTGATACAAGTCAAATCGGAAATAGTTCATTCTCATTCGCTAATTATGGCGATGTGTTTGGAGCTATGTCATTTGGCAAACTTTCTTCCTTACCGTTTTGGATTGCAACATTCTCCTTAAGCATGGTGCTTATTTTTGAGAACATGGGACTATTGCACGGTTTATTAGAAGATGATCGTAAATTCCCGCGTGCTTATCAAGCAAATGCAATTTCAGCAATGACATGTGGTCTATTTGGCACAAGCCCTACTGTTTCAACTGTAGAGAGTGCCGCAGGTATTACTGCAGGCGGCAAAACAGGTCTGACGTCTATCGTTACAGGGTTGTTATTCTTCGCGTCACTGTTTGCGCTTCCGTTTGTCAAATTAATTCCTGATAGTGCCATTGCACCTATCTTAATTATTATTGGCGGTCTAATGATTACAAGCATTCAACAAATTCCTCTGAACGATTTTTCAGAAGGATTTCCAGCGTTTTTAATTATCGTTATGATCCCGCTCACATATAGTATCGCTGATGGCATTGCATTCGGATTTATTGCTTATCCTATCTTAAAAGTTGCACTTGGAAAGCGTAAAGAAGTCGCACCATCTATGTATATCATTACATGCTTATTCTTAGCCATGTTTGTATTACATGCTATTGGTTAAGAAAAAACACCGAGGAAATCCTCGGTGTTTTTTTACTTAAACCATCCTTTTTTATAAAACCAAGCCATCATTCCACCGCCAATTAACACCATGATTAGTAGACAAATAAAATAACTATATTGTCCGCCTAGCTCCGGCATATGTGAGAAGTTCATTCCATATACTCCCGCAATAAATGTTAATGGCATAAAAATAGTAGAGAAAACCGTTAATGTTTTCATAATATTATTCATATGGTGCGAGTTTAATGAAAAATAGCTATCCCGAATATCTGCCGTTAACTCTCGGCTCGCTTCAATCATTTCAGTCAGCTTCAGCAAATGATCATGTATATCTTTAAAATAAATCTCATGATCACTTATACCGTAAAAACGGGTCGAATTTAAAATTCGATACAATAAATCACGCATCGGAATGATTGTACGCCTTAGCTTAGATAAATCAGCCCTTATATCAAATACTTCTTCTAATACACTTCCCGCAGTCTCACCTGTTAAATTATCATCAATTGCATTTAAATGATCTTCAATGTAATACACAGGCGCAAAATAATCATCTACAATTTGGTCAGTAATCGTATGTGCTACATGTAAAGGGCCCTTCTTAATCCGTTTCTTTTCCCCAAGCGTTTTCCATACTCTTTCAATCGCATTGTTATGAGAAAAATGGAAAGAAACAATATAGCGATCACTAACAAATAAATCGATTTCATGTGGTTCTAGCCCATCCTCTCCAAATGCGTGAAGAACTAAAAAGTTATATCCATCATAGAAATCAACTTTTGGCCTCTGTACATATTCAAGACAGTCTTCAATTGCAAGGGGATGGAACTTAAAATGATCTTGCAAAATATAAGTATACTCTTCTTTCGTTGGCTTATATAAATCTAGCCAATACCATACAATATGGTCTTTCGTTGTTTCTTCTAGCGAAACATCATATAATACTTCATCTGTTTTTGTTACTGCACAAATTCTAATCATAATTTCACCCATTATTATTATAAACAAAAAATAGTAAAAAAAGCCAAGGAGAAATCTCCTCAGCTTTTTTATTACTTCGTTACGATACCATGTACTAAAGTTGGTGCATCTACGTGTTCTTTAGAGATCTTCATGTTCTCATAAATTTTCGCTTTTACATCTTCAACATTTTCGCGGTTTGCGTAAATTGTAACTAGTGAGTCACCTTTCTTCACGCTATCCCCTACTTTTTTGCGAAGCATTAGACCAACTGCTAAATCAATTTCAGACTCTTTCGTTGCACGTCCTGCTCCTAAAAGCATTGCTGCTGTTCCGATTTCGTCTGCAACGATTTCTGATACATATCCGTCTTCTTTCGCTTCTACCTCAATTTTAAATTGTGCTTGTGGCAATTTAGAAGGATCATCAACAACAGATGCATCGCCGCCTTGCGCTGATAAGAACGTTTTAAACGATTCTAATGCTTTTCCGTTGTTCATTACTTCAATTAGCTTTTCACGAGCATCTTCTAAAGATGAAGCTTGTCCAGCAAGGTATACCATTTGACTTCCAAGTGTTAAACATAACTCTTCTAAATCTTTCGGTCCTTTACCTTGTAATGTATCAATTGCCTCTTGTACTTCTAATGCGTTACCAATAGCTTCACCTAGTGGTTGACTCATATCAGAAATAACTGCCATTGTATTACGACCAACGTTATTACCAATGCGCACCATTGCTTCTGCTAAACGTTTTGCATCTTCATCTGTTTTCATAAATGCACCTGCTCCAGTTTTTACATCAAGAACAATTGCATCTGCACCAGCAGCAATTTTTTTACTCATAATCGAGCTTGCAATAAGCGGAATTGAGTTTACTGTTGCCGTTACATCACGAAGTGCATATAACTTTTTATCGGCAGGTGTTAAGTTTCCACTTTGACCAATAACAGCGATCTTGTTTTCATTTACAAGACGCATGAATTCATCATTTTCAATTTCCACATGGAATCCTGGAACTGCTTCTAATTTATCAATTGTACCACCAGTATGTCCTAAACCGCGTCCAGACATTTTTGCAACTGGTACACCTAAAGCGGCTACTAATGGACCTAATACAAGTGTTGTTGTATCACCAACACCACCTGTTGAGTGCTTATCTACTTTTACACCTTCAATAGCTGATAAGTCGATTGTATCACCGCTATTTACCATTGCCATCGTTAAATCAGCACGTTCTTGATCGTTCATATCTTGGAAGAAAATTGCCATTGCAAGTGAACTTACTTGATAATCAGGAATATCACCATTCGTATATCCTTCAACAATAAAGTTAATTTCTTCTGTCGTTAATGCATGTCCGTCACGTTTTTTTGCAATTAGGTCCACCATTCTCATTGTGAGGTCACCCCTTCATTTGTTTTACGATTGCTTTTACTAATGCTAGGAAGTTAGCTTTAACACGTTCTGTCGTTTCGATTACTTCATCGTGGTGAAGTGGCTGATCTAAAATACCAGCTGCCATATTTGAAATACAAGAAATACCAAGTACTTTCATACCTGCATGACGCGCTACAATTACTTCAGGTACTGTTGACATACCAACTGCATCTCCGCCAAGTGTACGAAGCATACGAATTTCAGCAGGTGTTTCATATACAGGACCTGTCATTCCAACGTATACACCTTCTTGCACTTTAATATTTAAGTCTGCTGCAACTTGTTTCGCCATTTCGCGAAGTTCTGTCGTATATGATGTAGACATATCAGGGAAACGTACGCCCATTTCAGAATCATTTGGTCCGATTAATGGATTTGTACCCATGAAGTTGATGTGATCTGAAATTAACATAAGGTCACCTGGCTCAAATGATGTATTTACACCACCAGCTGCATTCGTTACAACAACTGTTTCTACACCTAGTTCTTTCATAACACGAACTGGGAATGTTACTTTTTGCATGTCGTATCCTTCATAGAAGTGGAAACGTCCTTGCATTGCTACTACAGTAACACCTTGAAGTGTACCGAATACTAGTTGACCTGCATGACCTTCTACAGTTGATACTGGGAATTCAGGGATTTCACTGTAAGGTACTGTTACTGCGTTCTCGATTTCATCTGCTAATACACCTAGTCCTGATCCAAGGATTAGTCCTACTTGTGGTGTCTCTTGAAATTTCTCTTTTAAGTATGAAGCTGATTTTGTAATAAGTTCACGATTCATTTGTTTATCCCCCTATTTCTTTAGCTCGTTTAAGAAGCTTGTTCCGTATTCTGGCATTTTCACACCGAAGTTTTCTGCTACAGTTGCACCAATATCAGCAAATGTTTGACGAAGTGATAATTCTTGTCCGCCATCTTTCATACTTGGGCTATATGCTAATAACGGTACATATTCGCGTGTATGATCCGTACCGTGGTGAACTGGGTCATTACCGTGGTCTGCTGTAATTAATAATAAATCATCTTCTTTTAGTTTTTCGAATACTTCTGGAAGACGTGCATCATATTCTTGCAGAGCTTCTCCGTATCCTTGTGGATCACGACGGTGACCGAATAATGCATCAAAGTCAACTAAGTTTAAGAAGCTAAGACCTGTAAAGTCCATATTTAATGTATCTACAAGCTTATCCATTCCGTCCATGTTAGACTTCGTACGAAGTGATTCAGTTACACCTTCACCATCATAGATGTCAGAGATTTTACCGATAGCAATTACATCATAATCACTATCTTTTAATTCATTCATTACTGTGCGACCGAATGGTTTTAACGCATAGTCGTGACGATTTGGTGTACGTGTGAATTTACCTGGTTCTCCAACGAACGGACGAGCGATAACACGTCCTACCATGTATTTCTCATCTAACGTTAATTCACGTGCAATTTTACAAATTTTATATAATTCATCAAGTGGCACTACTTCTTCGTGTGCTGCGATTTGTAATACACTATCAGCAGAAGTGTAAACGATTAAAGAACCTGTTTCCATTTGTTCTTGACCAAGTTCATCAAGAATCTCAGTTCCAGAAGCTGGTTTATTACCGATAATTTTACGGCCTGTTTTTTCTTCTAATTCATCAAGTAATTCTTTTGGAAATCCTTCAGGGAACACTTGGAATGGTGTATCAATGTAAAGCCCCATGATCTCCCAGTGTCCTGTCATTGTATCTTTACCAGTAGATTTCTCTTGCATTTTTGTATAATATCCAAGTGGTTTTTCTACTTTAGAGATACCTTTCATTTCACGAATGTTACCAAGACCTAATTTCACCATGTTAGGCATTTGTAACCCATTCATATGTTCAGCAATGTGACCGATTGTGTCAGATCCTAAATCACCAAATTGTTCAGCATCTGGCGCTTCACCGATTCCAACAGAATCCATTACGACTAGGAATATACGTTTATATTTATTCATAACTGCGACCTCCTATAAGTTCAGTTCTACTTCTTGTAGTATGTTCAAAACGCTATAAAGTGAAACTGTTCTCCATAAGAATTATCTTTCGTTCTCATTGTCAAACAGTACTTCTTTAAATCATTCTCTAACCTATTTTATTTTACTTGAAACGACGTAAAAACATTTCTAGTTTTTTCTAAGTCAGATGTCAGACATCTGATATTGATATCATAACATGTTTACGCTTTCTTTTTAATACATTTTCGTAGAATTTCTCATTTTCTTCACACTTCTATTGTAATCCATTCTACAAAGAAGTGCTAACTATTTTGTGACTTATTTCTTTATATAAAATAAAAAGCAGCTCTAACGAGCTGCTTTTTATTTGACTTCTACTGTTTCTTCTTTATGTTCATGCAGTTCGCCTTTTCTCACATGCACTTTCACTTTGTAAGTACCGTTCTCTTTAAAAGTATGTTTACTTTCATACTCTCCCTTATTCCCTTCTTTCGCAGGAATAAATTCGTGTTTTTCAACACCATCTTTCCAAATCTCAAGTTGGACTTCAGCACCCGTTAATGCCTCTTCTTTTTGCTTTAAATGAACTTTCATTGTTGCTTCATTATTTACTTTTATATCACCAGTCATAAGATGGATCATTGTGTCACTTTTGTGATCGCCGTGCCCTGCATCGTGATCGTTACTTTCTTTTTTCGCATCTTCTACTTTCGCATTTCCTACAGCAACTTTTACTTCTGGCATAACATGCATCTCACGTGCATTTGTGTGAGCGATAATATGGTATACTCCATCCGTCTCAAACGTTTTCTCTACTGCATAAACACCTTTCCCTTTATGCTTACCATCTAACATCTCATGCTTCTCGTCGCCAGCTTTCCAAATTTCAAACTTTACATCATCAGCATCCGTTACTTTTTCTTTTCCTTGTGTAACAAGTGCTTGTACTTCTGTTTTCTCACCTGGTTTAATTTCTTTCGGATTTGTTTGAACTGCTACTTTTACAGCTTCCAGTTTCTGTTCTTTTTTCGGTTCTTCTTTGTTTGTATTACAGCCAGCCAACGCTAGCATCGCGATAAATAAAGTCATAATAAGTTTTTTCATCATCATTTCCTCCTTCATACCTTATTTAGTATAGAGGAAAAACATTGTAATATTCCAGTCTTCCGCTGAAAACAATGTACGAAATATTTGTGAAGTTTCTGTGAAACGACCTTCCCTTCTGAATCTATGAAAAAAGAGCATAGTAACTATGCTCTCGGATGAAACTGTTTATATACATCTTTTAATCTAGTTTTTGAAACGTGCGTATAAATTTGCGTCGTTGAAATATCTGCATGTCCAAGCATTTCTTGTACGGCACGCAAGTCTGCCCCATTTTCTAATAAATGCGTAGCAAAAGAGTGACGCAACGTATGCGGTGTCAGCTCTTTTTCAATATTTGCTTCTTTCGCTAATCGTTTTAAAATTTTCCAAAAACCTTGTCTTGATAATCGATTACCATGATGGTTTAAAAAGAGTGCATCTACTACTTTTTTCCCCATCAATTCTCGTCTTCCTTTTTCAATATACTTTTGAATTGCTTCCGTCGCTAAACTTCCTAATGGAATAATTCTTTCTTTATTCCCTTTCCCTATGCAACGAACAAACCCCATCGTTAAATGTACATCTTCTAAATTTAGTGCAATTAATTCTGAAACGCGAAGTCCTGTCGCATACAGTAACTCTAGCATCGCCTTATCACGAACTCCAAAAGCACTCGTCATTTTTGGTGTCTGAAGTAACGCCTCTACTTCATCAACTGATAATACTTTTGGTAATTTCCGCTCCCCTTGCGGCGTTTCAATATGTACGGATGGGTCGTGTTCTACCGCTCGTTCACGAAGTAAAAATTGGTGAAACGAACGAATCGATGCAATATGACGTGCTAATGTTTTCGAAGATTTTCCGTTTTCTTTTAAATGTTGCAGAAAGTTAACAATATGCAAGCGTGTCACTTCATGAAAAGTTTTGGTCTGTTCTACATTTTGCAAATACTTTACATAACTTTTCAAATCACGTTCATAAGATACTACTGTATTTTTCGCTAATCCCTTCTCGACAACCATATAATGAATAAAATCTTTTAATTGATCTTCCAATCTACACTACTCCCCATTTTCATAGAAAAACATCATTCTATTTACGAAAGCATCCTTTGCCGGTTCTTCATTCCCTGATACTTTTTCTACAGTCTCTTCTTTTGGTTTTTCATAACGATGATAGCTTTCATATTCTTCATTTATCCATAGTATAGCGAAATAAAACAAAATCGTACAACTTGTAAATAATAAAAATACTTTTATTCCATCAAAAGTTAATTTTAAAGCTCGGCGCATTGTAAATTCCTCCAAAATATAAGTTATTACAACATATGCCAAGCTTTCACCAATTTATACCTTATTCAAATAAAAAACCTCTTCCTAGATAAATAGGAAAAGGTTATTTTTCATCCGTTTCAATTTCTTGACAATTTTTACAAATTCCATGGAATGTTAAACGATGATCTTTCACCTTAAAGCTCCAGTCTCGTTCTACTTTCCTTTCCACTTCACCAAGTAAATCTTCTTGTATTTCTTGTACAGCACCACATTGTGTACAAATCAAATGATGGTGGAAACGCTGCGCACCTTCTTGGCGTAAGTCATAGCGTGAAACACCGTCTCCGAAGTTAATCTTATCGACAACTTTCAACTCAGATAATAGCTCTAAAGTTCGATAGACAGTTGCTAATCCGATCTCTGGCGACTTTTCTTTTACAAGGAGGTAAACATCTTCTGCGCTTAAATGATCTTCTTCATTTTCTAGCAGCACACGAACTGTTGCTTCACGTTGCGGTGTTAATTTATAGCTCGCTGCATGTAATTGCTTCTTAATTCGTTCAATTCTTTCTTCCATTCGGTACTACTCCCTCCTCGCCACTCTTACACCATTATATCAGAAGAAGAGCTTCTGTCAAAAGAAAAACAATAAAAACAAATTGATAATTATTCTCAAAAAGTATTTATTTTTTATTAATAGCCTCAACGACTTCTTTCATTAAAACTGGCGATGCATAAGCTTCCACACTAGAAGCAAGAGCTAACACCGCTCCAATCACAAGAAAGAAGCATGTATAACGAATTAATAATGGTAGTAGAGGCTCGGTTATTTTCCGGATAAATTGATGTCTAATCATGCGTAAGGAAAAGCTGGCGGCAATTGTTGTCATAACGAGAAATACTGGAATTATGATGAGATTTTGTGGCAATACAGATACGAATGCAAGTAATAATCCATTCCAACCATGCTGACTGACTAAAAAACCTACTGTAAATCCAACAACTACTCCTTTTACAAATAATAAAATAAAAATAAGTGGTAATCCAATAATTGAAATCCCTAAAATCCAAATAAAGCCGATGTATTTTAACTGCGAAAAGTAACTTTCTCGAAACATTTCGCCCGCGATAGCAAATTCTCCTTTAGAAACTTGTCCAAAAAAACGCTGTAAATAAAATGATAAATCTTGCTTTTGATTTATTTGTAAACTATTTACAAGAATAGCTCCAAATATTACTCCCATCAATAATAAAACAGCGTTAAATATATATAATGAAGAGTTTTCCTGTATGTGAGACATTACACGGTCTTGCCAAGTTTTTCGCCACATTTTTCTTCCCTCCGTTCACACTATTACTAAAAATGTATGAAAGAAAGAAAAAAAGTATGACGAATTAACATTGAAATTCCGCTCTACTTTGCTAAACTAAAAAGTAGAGAATAGGAGGGATTTCTCTTGAAACCATTATTATTAGATTTTCCAACATTATTTCAAACTGAACGCTTACAAGTTCGCAAACCGTTTCCAGGTGATGGTACCGAAGTGTATGAAGCAATCCAAGCTTCCCTAGAAGACTTAGTGCCGTGGATACCAATTAACGCTGAAACAGAAGAAAGTGCTGAAGAAATCGTTCGTAACGCTCACGGACAGTTTTTACTTCGTGAAACACTTGATTTTCACTTATACGATAAAGTATCTGGTACGTTCATCGGAGCTATAACGCTCAAGCCTGAAAACTGGGATATTCCAAAGTTTTCACTTCACTTCTGGCTACATAGCGCTTATACAAAACAAGGCTATATGACCGAAGCTGTTAAAGGTGCCATTCAATTTGCCTTTGATAAACTAAGTGCTAGAAGAATTGAAATTCGTATTGATGCAACAAATACAAATGCATGTAACCTAGCAGAACGTTTAGAATTTATTCTAGAAGGTACAATGGAAAATGATTTCATAGCACCAGATGGTAGCTTACGTGATGCACGCGTATATGCAAAAATTAATTAAAAAACACTCGCCTTTGGCGAGTGTTTATTTTTGTAGTTGTAAATATTGTACTGCAAACATCGTCTTCGCATCATGAATACGAAGATCTTTCATAAGAGTAGTTGCTTCTTCTAATGATACTTCCATCAATTCCACAAACTCATCTTCATCTAACGCAGCTTTATTTTCTTTTTTCGTCAAACCTGTCGCTTTATATACATATAAAATTTCATCTGCAAATCCTGGAGATGTATAGAAAGAAGTAATAAGCTCCATATTTTCACATACATAACCTGTTTCCTCTTCTAATTCACGAACTGCTGTCACCTCAGGTTTTTCACCAGGTTCTAACTTGCCGGCCGGAATTTCTATAATCGCCTTTTCAAGCGCTTTACGATACTGCTCAACAAGTACAATTTTCCCCTCATCAGTAATAGCAATAATAGCAACTGCACCAGGGTGATTTACAATTTCACGTTTACTCATTGCTCCATTTGGTAATACTACATCATCAACAC
The DNA here is from genome assembly GCF_008368905.1 of Bacillus sp. SH5-2. Taxonomy (NCBI): domain Bacteria; kingdom Bacillati; phylum Bacillota; class Bacilli; order Caryophanales; family Bacillaceae; genus Bacillus; species Bacillus sp. SH5-2. The sequence continues at coordinate 275,277 of NZ_QOSD01000020.1, read as the reverse complement.
GAACTTTTATAACTCTACCATCAAAAATCGGCTCAGTTTTTACTGTTCTCTCTGCAAGATTACTCATACTACTTCATCTCCCTGTTCTATTTCCTATTCTTTCCTCATACATTTTACCACATTGAAAGGAGCGTGATAGAAATGAAAGTTTATATTTTACCAAATCGCGTCACTTTAGTCGGAAAAGCATGGCAAATTCGCCATAAGCTAAAACAATATGGCAAAGAGTATACAACTGTACAAGAGTGGATTACAGCAAATAAAGTGAAACGTTAGTCAGAAGAGGTCATCCTCATCGGATTATTAACCCACGCCACTCGGACTTTTACGGCAGTTAATGCGGGATCAAAAGGAAACGTTTGTCAACCTCTTTTCCCTCTCGTACAATAAAGATAAGGAGGTTGACCTATGAAAAAACGTCAATTAGGAAACTCAGATTTGTTTGTTACAGAAATGGGCCTTGGCTGTATGTCTCTCGGTACATCTGAAACAGAGGCTATGCGTATTATCGATGAAGCAATCGATTTGGGAATCAATTTTTTTGATACAGCGGATTTATATGATTATGGATTAAATGAAGAATTTGTTGGAAAAGCCTTAAAAGGAAAACGAGACAAACTTGTTCTTACAACGAAGGTTGGAAATCGATGGACAGAAGAAAAAAATGGCTGGTCTTGGGATCCTTCCAAAGCTTATATAAAGACTGAAGTAAAAGAAAGTTTACGTAGACTTCAAACAGATTATATTGATCTTTATCAACTACATGGCGGGACGATTGAAGATCCTATAGATGAAACCATTGAAGCTTTTGAAGAATTGAAAAAAGAAGGTATCATTCGCCATTACGGGATTTCTTCTATACGTCCAAATGTCATCCGCCAGTATGCAAAACGCTCAAATATCGTTAGCGTACTAATGGAATATAGCCTTTTAAATCGTCGTCCAGAAGAATGGTTCTCACTTCTTACTGAACATCAAATTAGCGTCATTGCTCGCGGACCACTTGCAAAAGGAATTTTAACTGACAACAATGCCAGAAAGATAGAAAGAGTAAAAGAAAAGGATTATCTTTCTTATTCCTACGATGAATTAAATACAACACTAGCGAGTGTAAAAGAAACGATTGGAGAAAGCTCTTTAACAGGAACAGCTATTCAATATTGCTTACATAATGAAACTGTTGCAGCTGTTATACCTGGTGCAAGTTCTATTCAGCAATTACAGGAGAATATACAGGCTAGTAAACAAACACAATTAACAAAAGAAGAATATATACAGCTTCAGCAAATTGCCAAATGTGATATCTATGCTTTACATCGTTAAAAAGACGCTACCATGCTGGTAGCGTCTTTTTTATAGCGTATCATATTTATCTGGATTCGTTCCTACATGTAAATTACGATTTAACGTATTAATTTGATTCATCTCTTCTTCAGTTAGTGAGAAATCAAAAATAGTAAAATTCTCCTGAATGCGAGATGGTGTAACAGATTTAGGAATTGTAACAATTCCACTTTGAATATCCCATCGTAATATAACTTGCGCAGGTGTTTTTTCGTATTTATTAGCAATAGCTTGAATGATTGGATGCTGGAATACTTCGCCGCCCCTCATTAATGGACTCCATGCTTCCATTTGAATTTGCTCACCTTGACAGAAAGTACGCAATTCAAATTGCGATAACATCGGATGAAGCTCCACTTGGTTTACCATTGGCTTAACTTTACAATTTGGTAATAACAATTCTAAATGATGTTGATGAAAATTAGAAACACCAATTGCGCGCACTTTACCTTCTTCATATAATTTTTCTAAAGCTCGGTACGTATCAACGTACTTTCCTCTAATTGGCCAATGGATTAAATATAAATCTACATATTCCATTTGTAATCTCTTTAAACTTTTTTCAAACGCCTCAAGTGTCTCCTCGTATCCTTGATCGTCGTTCCAAACTTTTGTCGTAATAAATATGTCTTCTCTCGGGATTCCTGATTCACGAACCGCCTCTCCGACACCGCTTTCATTTTCGTATACAGTTGCTGTATCAATTGAACGGTATCCAACCTCTAACGCTGTTTTTACTGCCTGCTTTACTTCGTCGCCTTCTTTCGCTTTATAAACGCCTAGGCCAATCATCGGCATTTTCACGCCATTATGAAGTGTAATTGTTGGAATATGCACAGTCGTCTCCCTTTCATTGTTACATTTTTATAAACCACAACTTTATTTCAACAATATTTATCCCAAAAGTCAAAACATACGTACAGTTTACATAATAATTTTATACACTAAAAACGTGAACTCAATTATTCACATTTCCTTCTCTCCATTCTTTCGCTTTTTCATCCACATTACGGACAAACTCATTTTTCCCTTCCGTATATCGCGTGCCATCATATGTATATTTTTCGGCTAATTCTTTCTTTAAAGTTGCATACGCCTCTGCTTCTTCACAATGAGCCATCATATAGTCACGAAATGCTAAATGCCTTACTATCTCCGGATTTCCTTTTTCAAACACGTGCAAGTGATACGAGCGCTTTTCCTCCGTTCCATGAATAAAAAAGCGGCGTCCTGAAATACCATTTTCCCCTTTGACGATGTAACCAAGTTCTATAAATCGTTCATTCCACCTATCTACTCTGTCAATACTTTCTACTTCCATGATCATATCAATAATAGGTTTAGCTGCCAGTCCTGGCACCGATGTACTGCCAATATGATGGATTTTCACCGTTTCTGGCATCGCTGACTTTAATCTTTCAGCTTCGATTTGAAACTTTTCACCCCAATGATTTTCATACGGAACGACTACAATTTTTCTCATTCTAACTCCCCTTTTCTTACAAACTCGTCAAAAAATGATCAGTGCTATTTCACTGATCATTTTTGTTATTATTTAAAGTCTTTCCAAGTAAGATTGCTTTCACTTAACAGTTCTTCAAATGATTTATTTTTTTCACGTTCTTTTTGTTCTTGACGCTTTCTTTCTAGTTCTGCTGCCTCTTTTTTCTCTTCTCTCACTTGCAACTCTTTTTTCTTATTTTTTAATTGTTGCATAAGTGAATCATTTAATTGATCCCCTAATGTTAGCGATTCATTCTTTTGTTGATTCACTTGAGATTGTCTTTGTACTTGTCTTTGTTTCTTTTTCTTCATGCTGCTCACCTTTTACTTTTTTCTCCATTATAGTAGATACTCAGTAGAATCGACAATAAAAAAGGTTCCCTACTTTATTATTCTTTTTTTGTAAATGTGTTAATTTTTCGAAAAAACTAAATTTTATTATAGATATAATCCTATGAATCTATTAAAATTATGTCGTATGATGTCAGATAATAAAAAAGGAGAAATGAACTATGTGGAAAAAAATTATTCCTGCCGTTGCTGTTTTAAGCACCATTACTTTTTCAAGTGTATTTGCCGCTCCCCCATCTCAGACTCCAGCTGAAAAAAACCGCTACATAGACGTACAAATGCTTGGTATTAATGATTTCCATGGACAACTAGATACTGTAAAAAAAATTAATAACAAAGAAGCTGGTGGCGCTGATTACTTAGCTACTTATTTAAAAGAACGTAAAAAACAAAACCCTAATACACTTCTCGTGCATGCTGGTGATATTGTCGGAGCTAGTCCACCAGTTTCAGCATTATTACAAGATGAGCCGACGATTGAATTTTTAAATGACTTGAAATTTGATGTCGGTACAATCGGAAACCATGAATTTGATGAAGGCATCGATGAAATGAAACGCCTTATTTACGGTGGCTATCACGAAAAAACAGGGAATTTCAAAGGTGCTAACTTCCCTTATGTCGCTGCTAACTTCTATAACAAATCAACTGGTCGCTTATTTTTACCACCATTTACTGTAAAAATGATAGATGGTGTCCCTGTAGGATTCATTGGCGTTGTTACAACTGATACACCAAATGTTGTTATGCCTACTATGCTTAAAAATGTACAGATTACTGACGAAGTGGAAGCTATTAATAAATCAACGCAACAATTAAAGCGTCTCGGCGTTAAATCCATTGTCGTCCTTGCCCATGTTGGCGGAACGACCGAGGAGTCAGGCGTAACAAATGGAGATCTTACTCGAATTGCCAATGAAACAGATCCAGAAGTTGATGTTATTTTCGGTGGACATAGTCACACGTATGTAAACGGTACAGTTAATAATAAACTAATTGTCCAAGCGAACTCTTACGGAATGGCTTTCTCTGACGTAGATGTAACGATTGATCGTAAAACAAAAGATATTGTAAAGAAAAAAGCTGAAGTTATTACAACATATCATGAAGGTGTAGAACCTGATAAACAAGTACAACAAAAGTTAAATCAATATAAAGAAAAAATTGCACCACTTGTAAATGAAGTAGTCGGAAAGTCTACAGCACCTATCGATCGTAAACAAAACGATGCTGGTGAGTCCACTCTTGGAAATGTAATTGCCGATGCACAGCGCCAAACGATGCAAGCTCAAATCGCACTTATGAATCCTGGTGGCATTCGTAATGATTTAGACGCTGGTGATATTACATGGGGCGAATTATACGGCATTCAGCCTTTTGGAAATCAATTGATTAAAGTAGATTTAACAGGTCAAGATATTCGTGATATTTTAAATCAACAATGGCAAAAAGGAACAACAAGAATGCTTCAAATTTCAGGTATTCAATATACTTGGGATGCAAATAAACCAAACGGTGAAAAGGTTACAAATATACGCTTAACAAATGGCGAAGAATTATCTCCATCTAAAACATATAGCGTAGTTGCGAACGCTTTCTTAGCTTCTGGTGGTGACGGATTCGTATCATTTAAAAATGGGAAGAATTCAGAAACTGGTCCAAACGACTTTGAAGCGCTAGTCGATTATGTAAAACAATTAAAAGAACCGATTCAACCAATTATTGATGGAAGAATTCAAAAAATAAATTAAGTACGCTAGGAACAAACAGCCTTTATTTTACTTGTAATATATGTGAACCCCAAAAAGGATACTCGTTCTTAACATGAACATAGTATCCTTTTCTTTAGTTATCAAAATGTGATGTTTTGTTAACATCATATTGTTGTAAAAATTGTTGTAACGCCTCTTCGACAAGTTTAGATTTTTGAATTCCTTTCGATTCTGATATAACATCTAATTTCGCTAATATTTCTATATTAATAGAAAAGGTACGTTTCTTTTTTTCTGTACTTATATTCATAATGGGCGCAATTACTTCTTCTCTCTTTCTTAATAACTCATAAATACTTTGTAATTGCTCATAAATTAATAGTTGATAATCTGTTTTCGCATATTGAAGGGCGGTCGCTTCTTGGAGTTGTAAGTGACGCGGTTCTTCTCCATCTCCTACAAAAATACGCTTCTTCCGTTCTCCATCATATTCGTATCCAATCAATCTTAATTTCTTCGATAATGTATACGGGCTTATTTCAAGACGTTTTGCTATAATAGCGATGGATTCACGTCTATTTAAACAATCTATAATTTCTCCAATCGTCACAATTTCCCTCCTCCCGTGTTGAAATGACACTAGTATGGTATGTTACAATGATTTTCTAACAGTATATGCAAAACAAATAGCCTGTGCGATTCGTATCATTTCAGAAAAGGAGGTTTCCACATGCTTTTTCGTAGCAATACCCCACAGTTTTATGATGAAAATAAACAACTCATTCCAAATAGTATCGCTACGCTAGAAAGCGTTATAATTAATAACCGAAAACTAACTCTCCTTATGCGCGGGCAAAACGTAGAGCAACCCCTTTTATTATGCTGTCACGGCGGACCTGGCATGGCACAAATTGGATTTATCCGTCATTTTCAAAAAGAATTGGAGAAACACTTCATCGTTATTAATTGGGATCAGCGCGGGGCAGGTAAATCCTTTTCAATGAAAGATTTCGGAGCCAATTTTACAATCGAACAATTCATTGCCGATGCAAAAGAAGTAATTCAATATGTACTTAAAAAGTTCAATAAACAGAAACTATTTCTCGCTGGTCATTCTTGGGGAAGCATTATTGGGCTTAACATAGCACATCAATATCCACAGTATATCGAGGCTTACATCGGTATTGGGCAGATTGTACATATGAAACAAAACGAAGAATTGCTATACCAGCATTTGATTCATTCTGCGAAAAAACATGACCATAAAAAAGCATTAGCGTCTCTTTTAAAATTAGGTAAACCACCATTTTTGGATACGAGACGTCTTATTATTCAAAGAAAGTGGCTTGGCACATTCGGAGGAGCAATCCAAAACGGATCTTCCTTTTCTTTCATACGGAAAGGCTTCTTTTCTCCTGAATATACGCTATTAGATTGGTTCAAGTTTCTCGCAGGAAATTTAAAATCTGGCGTTTTATGGGAAGAAATGTTGACAATCGATTTCTTTTCTTCTATTTCAAGTTTATCTATTCCGGTTTATTTTTGTTCTGGTCGCTATGATTACCAAACTCCTTATGCACTCGTTCAGGAATATTGTGATGTTATAGAAGCACCCATAAAAAAGATGATTTGGTTCCCAAATTCAGCACATTCTCCCGATTTAGAAGAACCAGAATTATTCGCTCATTCTTTACAATCAATTAAACAAGAGCTGGCTTTTCAGCATTAATAACAAAAGGCTCTTTTACATTTCATAGAAAACACTTTATAATAATATGTCGCAACTATGTATAAATATAGCAAGGTGCTTCATATTTACTTGCCTTAGCACAATAAAAATTTAGGGAGATTACATTTATTATGAATGCTGTACTCGTCGCAGTAGCAGTTATGCTATTGCTTAGTTTGTTACGTGTCCAGGTCATTGTCGCCATCATTGTTGGAGCTTTAACAGGCGGAATTATCGGCGGACTCGGTATTTCAGAAACTATTAACACTTTTACAACTGGTCTTGGAAACAGTGCTCCAATCGCTTTAAGTTATGCAATGCTTGGCGGTTTCGCTATTTCCCTTTCTAAAACAGGGCTTCCTGATGCTATGATTCAAACTGCATTAAAATGGATTGGCAATGAGCAAGACACGAAAAAACAAGTTTATTCTAAAATACTTATTTTATTCATCATTTTAACGATGGCTTGTTTCTCACAAAACGTTATTCCTGTTCATATCGCGTTCATCCCCATCTTAATTCCAGCACTTTTAAAAGTATTAAATGAGCTGAAAGTGGATCGCAGACTAGTTACATGTATTATTACATTCGGGTTGATTACTCCTTATATGTGGATTCCAGCAGGTTTCGGAAAAATTTATCATGACGTATTGCAAACAAATGCTGCGCAAAGCGGTCTTACATTTGATGTTGCGCTTATTCCAAAAGCAATGACTATTCCAGCAATCGGTATGATTATTGGATTATGTATAGCAGTATTCATTACGTATCGAAAACCTCGTACGTATGAAACAGAACAAATTCACACTACCGAAAATGAAATCGTTCCCTATACAAAACGTAGTATTACTTTCGGATTATTATCTATCATAGCCACATTAACTGTTCAATTAGCGACCGAATCAATGATTTTCGGTGCTTTAGCGGGGATTATCGTCTTATCAGTAAGTGGCAGTCTACCACTTAAAGAAGCAGATGCGATATTAACAAGCGGAATGCGCATGATGTCCTTTATTGGTTTTGTTATGATTGCTGCCGCTGGATTTGGAGCTGTTCTTCGAAAAACAGGACATGTTGAATCTCTTGTGCAAACGAGTGCACAAATAATTGGAAATAACAAGCCACTTGCTGCATTTCTGATGCTTGTTATTGGACTTCTCGTTACGATGGGAATTGGTTCGTCCTTTTCAACTATCCCTATCTTAACAACAATTTTTGTACCGCTTTGCATCCAACTTGGATTTAGTCCAATGGCCACGATTGCAATTATCGGTACAGCAGGAGCGCTAGGTGATGCAGGTTCTCCAGCATCAGATAGTACACTTGGACCAACATCCGGTTTAAATGCTGATGGTCAACATCATCATATATGGGATACATGTGTACCAACTTTTCTGCATTATAATATACCGTTACTTATATTCGGCTTTATTGCCGCCATTACATTATAAAAGGTGCGTTTTTTACAACGCACCTTTTACTTTTATTTTTCCAATTAATTTTTGAAAAGCTATTTTCCCATTTTCTTCGACATCACTTTCAATTATCGATAGTGATGGGCCTATCCATCCGCACTCTATATACCCGTTAGGTCCAACAATTTGTAATTTATCTGGTATATGGATATTTAAAAATTTCGCTGCTCGGATTAACTCAATAGCAATCTTATCATTTGAGATTACAATTCCATCTATATACGGGTGATTTTGTAATAATGTAATGAACTGCTTATTCGTATATCCTTGCACACTTTCTTCTCGATAAGAGATTCCTTCCTCCCAAACAGCGTCTAAAAATCCTGACACATGGTCTTCTTTTTCTTCACTTTCATCCCCCTCACCGATATAAGCAAGAAAGTGACACCCTTTCTCTTTCAGTACAGAAACAGCTCTCTGTCCACCTTCATAATAATCTGTAAGAGATTGTTTTTCATCAATCACTACAAACGGAAGTGAGATTTCCCCTAGATTTTTAAAAACTGCTTTCGTCAAAATAACACCTGCAACGTTATTTTGCTTTAACATATGTATATATTTATCTTTATTCTCTATATTACAAACAATTATTTGATATCCTTCTTTATATGCTAGTTCTTCAATACAATGTAGCAAAGTGATGTTTGATGGATTACATAAATTATCTACAAGTAATGCAATTATCGTTGAATCTTGTTTAAATAATGGTTTCGCCGCACTATTTGGTCTATAGTGTAATTCCTCAATTGCTTCCTTTACTTGTTTTACTGTGTCTTCATGAACGTATCCTTTTTCATTAATAACTCTTGAAACAGTTGCGACTGAAACACCTGCCAATTTTGCAACATCACGTATAGTTGCCACATCGTCACCCCTTAATATGGTAATAGATTACAATTTCACGGTAACTTAAATTACAACTTTCGTCAAGGATAATAACTTACATTTCTGAAAATTGTTACATCATTTCATTATACGATATTCTAACTGAATTTCATGTAAGATTGGAATTTGATCATACCCAATACGCGGAATTTCTTTTTTTATTTTTCGTGCCTCTTCCACTGCGTTCACATATAAATGTGTCATCATGAAATTACGCTTTTGGTAAAAACGTAATGCGTTCATATTATCATTCGTTGTAATGAGCCAAACCTGCTTGCACTCTTGTTCTTCTGCAACTTGTAATACACAATCCACAAGTTTCGTCCCTATTCCTTTTCTTTCTTCAAAGCTATCTAACGATACAATTTCGCACATATTTCCGGTCACTTCATATGTTATAATTCCGATTATTCTGTCATCTAAGAGCGCAACAAATCCTGGCAACTCTTCTAACTGATGCCCCTTACCACGTGAAACCATCAATGAACTTCCCCAGTTCTCACACATGAACATTCGGATTGTTTCTTTCATCGCTGGCGTAATTTTTTGTATATGCAGCATTTCCTATTTCTCCCCTTTTCTATCATTGTGATACAATATAAGTGTATCACATGTAACGGTATTTGGAGGATGAGGTAAAGTATGAAACGTTTTTTTGCAGCATTGTTTACTATACTAGGTGCGATAACTGCCCTTGGGATTTTCTTTACAAATAAAGTGATGTACTTAAAGAAAAAAACAGAGGAAGAAGTACTCGAAAGAGAAACGAAAAAACATTTTCGTATAGAGGATTTTGATGCTCTTCATAAAGAAGAAATTCATATTCCTTCGCAATTCGGATATGATCTTCACGGATATTACATTCCTTCTGGTCATTCCAATAAGTTTATGATTTTTTGTCACGGCGTAACTGTAAATAAAATGAACTCTGTAAAATATGCAAAGTTATTTTTAAACAGAGGATATAATGTCGTTATTTATGATCATCGTCGTCATGGTAGAACTGGCGGAAAAACAACAAGCTATGGATACTATGAAAAACATGATTTAAAATCTGTAGTTGATTGGCTAAAAAGGCGTTTCGGCACAAATATAACCCTTGGTATTCATGGTGAATCGATGGGAGCTGCAACACTTCTTCAATACGCAGGACTTGTAGAAGATGGTGCTGATTTTTATATTGCAGATTGTCCTTTCTCTGATTTTTACGGACAATTACAGCACCGTTTAAAAGTTGAATTCCATTTACCAAAATGGCCTTTATTACCTTTAGCAAACGCATTTTTAAAAGTTCGTGACGGTTATACAATTCGTGAAGTTTCACCAATCGACTGTATAAAAAACATTAACAATCCCGTTCTCTTTATTCACAGTAAAGATGACGATTATATTTTAGCTGATATGACAAAAGCGTTATATGAAGCGAAAGAAAATAATAAACAACTGTATATTGCAGAACACGGTGCACACGCTTGCTCTTATAACGAAAATAAAGAAGAGTACGAGGCAGCCCTCGATCAATTTTTAAACACATACGTAAAAGAAACAAAAAACAGGCTTGCATAAGCCTGTTTTTTATTGCGCTAAAACGTCTGTAACTTGTTCCATATTTTCAGAAATCCATTGCATTGCATCATCTAACGTTGGAAATTCTGTCGTTTGAAATGTTACTTCATCTTGAAGTAACCAAACATCTTTTGCCTCTTGCCCTACACCTGCAATGGACCAATGTAACAAACTATATGGATGATTATCATTCAAAAATGATGCCCACGTGCGCTCATTTGCAATGTTTCGTAATGTATGTAATTGTTTATCCATCTCTCGTCACCTTACTCTAGTCAGTTATGAAAACTATTATAACACTCTCTTCTTTCTCAAACAAAGTGCTCTTTTTATATTGTCAAGTACTTCCCTTAATTATATGATGAAATTAAGCGTTTGGGAAGGAGGGATAACGTTGGCAAAAGTACAAATTAAAGTAAATGATAATGGCTCTTTTCGCGTTACAGGGGACGTGGAATTAGTCGATTCACAAGGGAATGTATTCCCAGCAAAACCGGCATTTTCTTTATGCCGTTGTGGTTTATCAAAAAACATGCCTTATTGCGATGCTTCGCATAAAGGTAAATTCGAGTCTGTTGTTAGAGCACCAGAGGCAGAATAATTTCACATGTGGCATGCACATTTTTTTGTGCATGTTTTTTCTTTTCATTAACTCTCGTCCCCCCTTTTCCTTACAACATTTCTCATACTTTTGACCTCATTCCAACTCACATGTATTTTCACACAATTCTTCACATTCGAATATTTTTTACTAGCCTTTTATTTTTTTTGTGCTATAATTTGAGCAAACAACATCCTTCGGGGTCGGGTGAAATTCCCAACCGGCGGTGATGAAGCGAAAGCTTCTAAGTCCGTGACCCGTTTTCAACTCGAAAACGGTGGATCTAGTGAAACTCTAGGGCCGACAGTATAGTCTGGATGGGAGAAGGATATGTTTTCTAGTAATTTTATATAGCGAATACACTTTTATTTCAGTATGCATATATATAAAGTTTCGTTTTGAATCTTTATATATGTTTTATTTTGTATACTTATGTTTCTATACTGAAATAAAAAGATACGACTAGCGTTTGAAAAATTCGATATTTTGCTAGGTTTTTTCCTCATGCAAAAATATCAATCATCGTTAGGTTTCTTTCCTATACTTTCGTATTCGAACTATATTTCTAGAAATCACGTCTCCCAAACCCCAAGGATATAAAATCCTTGGGGTTTTTTGATTTTTTCAGGAGAGGTGAAGAGAATGACAGATCAAGAATATATGAGGATTGCCCTGCAGTTAGCAGAAGGAACATCCGGACAAACAAGTCCAAATCCTATGGTTGGTGCTGTTGTTGCAAAAGACGGAAACATCGTCGGTATGGGAGCTCATTTACGTGCTGGTGAAGAACACGCAGAAGTTCATGCTCTTCATATGGCTGGTGAAAAAGCAAAAGGAGCTACCGTTTATGTAACACTTGAACCGTGTAGTCATTTTGGAAAAACACCACCTTGCTGTGAATTGCTCATCAAAAAGGGTGTCAAACGGGTTGTAATTGCTACGCTTGATTGCAACCCTCTCGTTTCTGGTAATGGAAAAAGGAGATTAGAAGAAGCTGGCATTGAAGTAACTACCGGTGTTCTTGAAGCAGAAGCCACCTTATTAAATCGTTTCTTTTTTCACTACATGAAAACGAAACGTCCATTTGTAACAATAAAAACAGCGATGAGCTTAGATGGAAAAACAGCAACTGTCACTGGTGAAAGTAAGTGGATCACAGGTGAAGAAGCACGAGCTGATGTTCACCAATACCGTCATACACATGATGCGATTCTCGTTGGAGTGAATACGGTTATAGCTGATAATCCGCATTTAACGACAAGAATTCCAAATGGTGGGAAACACCCTATTCGCGTTATTTTAGATACCCATTTACGAACGCCACCATCTTCTCATGTCATAACAGATGGTTTAGCACCAACATGGATTATTGTCGGTAAGGATGTAGATAAAGAAAAAATAGCTTCTTATGAATCTGAAAATATAGCTATATTCCAAATGAAAACGAAGGAAATTGAAATCGAGGACCTCCTTTTCGTTCTTGGAGAGAAGCAAATTCTTTCTCTATTCGTTGAAGGAGGCCAATCCATTCATGCAAGCTTCTTACAAACAAAGCATTTTAATGAAGTTATAACTTATATAAGCCCAAAATTAATTGGCGGGAAAGATGCCCCTACTTTATTTGGGGGAAATGGTTTCGCAACATTACAAGATGCACTTTCCTTAGAAATTCGAGAGATGAAACAAATTGGCGATGATATAAAAATCGTTGCGAATGCCCGAAGTGAGGTGACGGAATGTTTACAGGAATTGTAGAAGAATTAGGAACGATTGCAAACATGCAACAAAGCGGCGAAGCGATGAAGTTAACGATTCATGCCAATAAAATTTTATCAGATGTTCACTTAGGTGATAGTATCGCGGTTAACGGTATTTGCTTAACTGTAACGAATTTCACAACAAATTCATTCACATTGGATGCAATGCCTGAAACGATGCAATCAACATCACTTGGCATGCTTAAACCTCACTCTAAAGTAAATTTAGAACGAGCAATGGCTGCAAACGGACGATTCGGTGGACATTTCGTTTCGGGACATATTGATGGCATCGGAACGATATTAAACAAAAAACAACACTATAATGCCGTCTATTACAAAATAGCTATTTCTGATGAATTGCTGCGCTATTGTTTGCATAAAGGATCCGTTGCTGTTGATGGAACGAGTTTAACAATATTTGATATAGACGAATCTTCCATTACAATCTCACTCATTCCGCACACAGTAAGTGAATCTGTTATCGGAGAAAAGAATGCGGGAGACATCGTAAACATTGAGTGTGACATGATTGGTAAATATATCGAACGCTTTATTACTAAACCAGTAAAAAGAACAGGCTCAATGACCGAAAGCTTTTTACAAGAAAACGGATTTCTATAAGGGGGAAGCATTATGTTTCATCGTATTGAAGAAGCTCTAGAAGATTTAAAACAAGGAAAAGTTGTTATCGTATGTGATGATGAAAACCGTGAAAATGAAGGCGATTTTATCGCTTTAGCAGAGTATATTACGCCAGAAACGATTAACTTTATGATTACACATGGGCGTGGTCTCGTTTGTGTACCGATTACGGAAGGATACGCAGAACGTCTACAATTAGAACCAATGGTAGCTCATAATACAGATTCGCACCATACTGCATTTACAGTGAGCATTGATCATGTTTCTACAACAACAGGGATTAGCGCTCACGAACGTGCAACTACGATACAAGAATTGTTAAACCCTGCATCAAAAGGTGATGATTTCAATCGTCCTGGACATATCTTTCCATTAATCGCGAAAGAAGGCGGTGTCCTGCGCCGTGCTGGTCATACAGAAGCTGCTGTTGATTTAGCACAGCTTTGCGGAGCAGAACCAGCTGGAGTCATTTGCGAGATTATAAATGAAGACGGTACGATGGCACGCGTACCTGATTTACTACAGTGTGCAAAACAATTCGATATAAAAATGATCACAATAGAAGATTTAATTGCTTATCGCCGCCACCATGAAACACAAGTGACGAGAGAAGTGGAAATTACATTACCTACAGATTTCGGTACTTTCCATGCAGTTGGCTATTCTAACTCATTAGATACGAAAGAACATATCGCACTCGTAAAAGGTGATATTTCAACAGGAGAGCCTGTACTTGTACGCGTTCATTCAGAATGCTTAACAGGAGATGTATTTGGTTCATGCCGCTGTGATTGCGGACCACAACTCCATGCTGCACTTGCTCAAATTGAGCGTGAAGGAAAAGGAGTTCTTCTCTATATGAGACAAGAAGGACGAGGCATTGGCCTTCTTAATAAGCTTCGCGCTTATAAATTACAAGAAGAAGGATTCGATACTGTAGAAGCAAATGAAAAGCTTGGCTTCCCTGCTGATTTGCGTGATTACGGTATCGGTGCTCAAATATTAAAAGATTTAGGTTTACAACATTTACGATTATTAACGAATAATCCAAGAAAAATTGCTGGCTTACAAGGTTACGATTTAGAAGTAATTGAGCGTGTGCCATTGCAAATGCCCGCAAAAGAAGAGAATAAAACGTATTTACAAACGAAAGTAAACAAATTAGGACATTTACTAAACTTATAATTAAGGGAGAGATTTATTATGGTATTCGAAGGTCATTTAGTTGGTACAGGATTAAAAGTTGGGGTTGTTGTTGGACGTTTTAATGAATTTATTACAAGTAAGTTACTCGGCGGCGCTTTAGACGGATTAAAGCGTCACGGTGTAGAAGAAAATGATATTGATGTTGCGTGGGTTCCTGGCGCATTCGAAATTCCTTTAATCGCTAAAAAGATGGCTAATAGCGGAAAGTATGATGCTGTTATTACATTAGGGACAGTAATTCGAGGTGCTACAACACATTACGATTACGTTTGTAATGAAGTAGCAAAAGGTGTTGCATCTTTATCACTACAAACAGACATCCCGGTTATTTTCGGTGTATTGACGACAGAAACGATCGAGCAAGCGATTGAACGCGCGGGCACGAAAGCTGGTAATAAAGGCTATGAATCCGCCGTTGCTGCGATTGAAATGGCTCACTTATCAAAACAATGGGCATAAAAAAAGAGGCTGCGGCCTCTTTTTTTATTTCTTCACTTTTTTCCGTACATCTTTTATTAATTCATCCATTGTTTTTCCTTCTGTTTGTATACGAAGCGTCTGTGCTGTTCTCCATACATTCTCTCTTTTCTTCGCTTCTTCTATAATAGTAATTTCTTTTCGTACTTCCTTTAAATCTTTCCCTTCTGTTTTCAATCCAAAATGTTCAGCTTTCGTTCGAAAATGTTGTTCAATTCGTTGTTGCATCTCTTTTTGTTCAGGATTTTCGGCGGCCTTAACTGGATCAGCACTTATTGCTTTTAGTAAAATGAGACAAGTCATAATCGCTAATATATATTTGTGCATGTAAAATCCTCCAACCCAATATAAATTACATATTTACTATGTACAACTAGGGCTTGGAAAATTCGTCCACAAAAATTCATTTTCTCGCTGAAAAACCATTCATATCAAGTCATAATGGCTTTTTATTACATTTTATTTACAAAAAAAACAAACCTTTTTACAGGTTTGCTTTTCCATCTATCTTATAATGCACATTCCTCAATCTCGAATCCTAAATCTTCAATCATACCCCAGTCCGCAGTCGGCTCTTGCCCAGCTGTCGTTAAGTAATCACCGACAAAAATAGAATTTGCTGCGAATAAACCAAGCGGCTGTACAGAACGTAAATTAATTTCTCGACCACCTGAAATGCGAATTTCCTTTGTTGGGTTTACAAAACGCATCATCGCCAGCACTTTTAAACATTCTACTGGTGTTAACTCTTTTTGTCCTTCAAGCGGCGTACCCTTTACAGCAACAAGGAAATTACACGGAATAGAATCTGCGTCTATACGTTGTAATTCAAATGCAATTTCAGCACGCTCTTCAATTGTCTCTCCCATTCCAAAAATTGCACCAGAACATGGTGAAATACCAGCTTGTTTCGCTTTTTGAACTGTATCAACACGATCGTCATACGTATGAGTTGAACAAATGCTATCATAATTGTTTGCGTGCGTATTTAAGTTATGGTTATAACGATGTACGCCTGCTTCCGCTAAACGTCCTGCTTGATCTTCATTTAAGAAACCTAAACAACAACAAATCTTCAAATCTGTCGTGTCACGAATCTCTTTAACGGCTCCAATTACGTGATTTACTTCTTTATCTGTTGGACGACGACCAGATGCTACAATACAATATGTACCCGCTTTACGGCGAATCGCTTCATGCGCCCCTTCTACAATCTTTTCCTGCGTTAACCATGCATATTTATCAATCGGTGCTTCTGAAATAATAGACTGTGAACAATATCCACAATCTTCAGGACATAATCCAGATTTCGTATTAATAATCATATTTAACTTTATTTTTTTACCAAAGTGATGATGGCGGATGATGTAAGCTGCATTCATAATTTCCAAAACCTCTGTATCATCAGCCTCTAATATCGCTATTGCATCTTCTTTCGTAATCATTTTCTCTTCTACTACGTCATATGCAAGTTTTTTCCAATCCCTTTTTGTTTGTACTTGTTTCATTTCATCTCTTCCCCTCTTTTGTTATATGCACAAATAAAGCATGATACGTTGCCATTATCCCGTCATTTCCCGTGAAGTCTCTTTCGTATATGCGAAGCATTGCACGAAAGAGTGAGGGACTTTGGCAATATGATTCTTCATTACTATTAGTCGCTCCTACTTTTCGAATAGAATGCAGAAACTCCCTAACTTCTGTAAAACTCTCTATGTAACATGTTTCAGAAACATGCACATCTCCTGTTTCTATTTCACATATATGGCGTAACTGATTTTTCGAATAAAAACGTTGCCCAATCGATGTTTCGTTTTGTATATTTTTCTCTTCTTTCGCCCGCCGGAACGAAGCATGCAATTCTTGAAATGTTTCATGTCCAAATGTTGAAAAGAGTAATATCCCATCTATAGACAAATGATCAAATAAATTTCTTATCACTTGTTTTAAATCATTTAGCCATTGAAATGTGGCATTTGAAATAATGACATCATATGTTTCTTCTAGTCGTAATCGTTCAATATCCTCACAGTAAAACGTTACATTTTTCACATTTTGTCTAGTTTTCGCAATTGCAATCATATTTTCAGCAAAATCAACAGCTGTAATATGCGCTTTCGGAAATAAGTTTGATAATTGCTCTGTAACATATCCTGTCCCGCATCCAAGTTCTAAAATACGGATCGATGAATTTGCACTATATCGCCGATTCAATGTAGAAAGTAATGAATGCGCCATCTTTTTTTGTACATTTGCATATTGATCGTAGGATACAGCCGCCCCGTTAAACCGTTTTTGCAGTAACGTTTTGTTGATCATGTCGTATCCCCTCTACAAATTGAATGATTTCATTTGCGCAATATTCAAAATTCGTTACGCATAATGCATGCCCAGCCTCACTTACTACTTTTAACTTAGCATTCGTATTCTCTGTCATACTATGAGCTGCAGATAATGGACATATCACATCCTGTTCTCCATGAAGAAGTAACAGCGGGACTTTGACATCTGTTAATTCGTTTCTCATATCTGTTTCTATTAAATAATCTAAGCCTAATTGTAATGACTGAATCGAGTCTCCTTTAAAATTCAGCGCAATCTCTTCAAAACTCGTATTCTCTTTCAGTTCATCTTTTGTAAACATATTTTCATAGAAACGCTTGAGCGTATCTTCTTTCTTTCTCGCCACATTCTTTTTCAGCCGTTCTATATGCAAAGCATTCCATCCACTCGTATAGTCGCTCGTATTTGTAAATTTGGCAGTACCACCAATTAGTACTATACCTTTCGCCTTAACCTTTTTATAAGCTTCTACTGCTGCTAACGCTCCTAGTGACCATCCAACTAAAATTACATTTTCATCCTGCGCTACATCTATTATTCGCTCTGCAAATTCACTTTGTTCTTTCACATTACGCCAATTGATACATTGAACAGAATATCCTTTAAAATACGGCCGAACTAAAGTCCAAACACCTTCTTCCATTCCCCACCCAGGAATAAAAATAATCTTTAGCTCTTTCATACTAAAAACCCCTCTTCTTTACCAATGCGTATAATATGCTCAATAGCCCATTTCAAATCAGCTATTGTATGTTGAGACGTAACTGCAAAACGGACCCGTGAACTATTAACTGGAACCGTTGGTGGACGAATTGCAATTGCTGCAATACCTACCTCTTGCAACCTTTTACTAAACCGTAAAGCTGTTTCATTTGAACCGACTACAATCGGTACAATATGAGTTGAGCTATTCCCAATATCAAAACCAGCTTCTCGTAAATGGTTTCTGAAATATGCTCCATTCTCTATAAGTCTCTCTCTTCTTTCATTATCTTCTTTCACAATTTCAATCGCTTTTTGTACCGCTCCTAACGTTCCTGGTGGTAAAGCAGTAGTAAAAATAAAGCTTCTCATCATATTTTGTAAATACTCTATATAAATTGCATCACCTGTCAAATACGCACCATAACACCCTAAAGCCTTACTAAACGTCCCCATATGTATTTCAATTTTTTGAGCCAGTTCTTTTTCTATATGAGATAACCCAGCTCCGCCGATTCCATATATTCCACTTGCATGTGCTTCATCAACTACAATGATTGCCCCGTATTTCTCTTTTAGCTGCACTAAATCTTTCAAATAGGCAGTATCACCATCCATACTAAAAACAGTATCTGTTACGATTAATTTCCGCTTTTCAGGTGACGCTATTTTCAACAGCTTCTCTAAATGATCCAAATCATTATGACGATATCTTTTATGTTCTGCTCCGCTTAATATAATTCCATCAACGATACTTGCGTGATTTAATTTGTCACTAAAAACAATATCGTGGCGGCAGGCTAACGAAGAAATCACTCCAACATTTGCAGTATATCCACTATTTACAACTAAGGCTTTTTCAGTGCCTTTCCAATCGCATATACTTCTCTCAACCTCTTCATACAGCGAATAGTTTCCTACAACGAGCCTTGATGCTGTCGCCCCAGTTCCATATTTTTTTGTGCATGCGATAGCAGCTTCTTTTAACCTTTCATCTCCAGCTAACCCTAAATAATTATTTGACGCTAAATTTAGCATCCTTTTCTCATCTCGAATAAGCCATGTCTCTTCTGCTTGTTCTGTTACACGCAAATTGCGATACTGCCCTTGCTCATGTAATTGTTGTAATTTAGTTTGAAGATGTGTGCGCCACGGTTGATTCATTTCGGATGAACTCCTCTAATTTTGAAATCATTATATATTCCTTTGCAGATTCCAAGACTTCTTCTTTTGTAAACTCACCTTCAAAGAATGGTAATAAGCCTAAAACCGGTACCCCGCTCAGCTCTTCAATCATTACTTTATTTTCTTGTACCCTTTCCATTTCGCATTCTTTGCAGCCAGATAAAATGACACCTGCTACTGTTAAGCCATGTGCCTTTGCATAAGCAATCGTTAAAACTGTATGATTTACTGTTCCTAATGTAGGACGTGCTACTACAATAAGAGGAAGGTGTAATTTTTTTGCAAAATCAATTACTAAAGCGTCTTCTGTATATGGAACAGCTAGTCCACCTGCACCTTCTACAAGTAGGCTATTAAACTCTTTTAGTAGTTCATTATAGTGATCCGTAATTTCTTTTAACGTTACTGTCCTTCCAGCTCTTTTCATAGCAAGTCTCGGAGCAAGCGGTTCTTCAACAGAATAAGGACAAATTTCTTCTTCTCTTGTCGGTACACCCGATAATATTTTTAGCCTTGCTGCATCTCCCTCTGGATTTGACGCAACATGCCCGCTTTGCATCGGTTTATATACTCCTACGTTATATCCTAATTCTCTAAATACACCTGCTAACGCACCTGCAACTACAGTTTTTCCAACTTCAGTATCTGTTGCTGTTATAAAGAAACCACCCATTATTCTCCCTCCGTAACATCCGAGATTGCTTTATATAAAATTCGTAACATCTCATCAATTTCGGCAATTGTAGATGCCAGAGGAGGCATAAATACAATGGTGTTACCAAGTGGACGTAAAATCATGCCTAACTCTCTTGAGCGTTTACATACTTGAACACCGACTCTTTCTGTCCATTCATATGATTCTTTCTTTTCTTTATTTTTCACAAGTTCAATACCAATCATTAATCCGCACTGACGAATATCCCCCACATGTTTATATTCATAAAGTGCCGCTAATTGCTCAGACACATATTCCGTTTTATATGCAACATCTTCTATTAAATTTGTTTTTTCATATAGTTCTAAATTTGCAATTGCTACGGCACACCCTAGCGGATTACCTGTGTAACTATGCCCATGGAAAAACGTTTTTTGTTCTTCATAATCTCCTAAGAAAGCATTATATATTTGGTCTGTCGTTACTGTAACTGCAATTGGTAAATATCCACCTGTTAAACCTTTCCCAGCCGTTAAAATGTCCGGTGTCACATTTTCATGTTCACATGCAAACATTTTCCCTGTACGCCCAAATCCAGTCGCTACCTCATCTGTAATAAATAATACATTGTATTTTGTACATAAATCGCGCAGTCCTTTTAAGTATCCTTTTGGCATTGTAATCATCCCGCCAGCACCTTGCATTAGCGGTTCCACAATGATGGCAGCTATTTCTTCATGCTTTTCTTTTAACAATTCTTCCATTTCTTCTAAATGTTTCTTCACAATTTCTTCCTTATCATCTCCATAAGGAGAACGATATGTATACGGATATGGCATTTTAATCGCATCAAATAAAAGTGAACTATACACTTGGTGAAACAAGTCAATTGCTCCTACTGAAACCGCTCCAATTGTATCGCCGTGATACGCTTCTTTTAATGTGACAAATCTTTGTTTTCTCGGTTTCCCCTTGTGCTGCCAATATTGAAAAGCCATCTTAATTGCAATTTCAACAGCTGTTGAACCAGAATCTGAATAGAATACTTTCTTCAAACCTTCTGGTACAACATCAATTATTTTTTCTGCTAATAAAATAGATGGAACATTAGCAAGCCCTAACATTGTAGAATGTGCAATTTTATTTAATTGTTCACGAATTGCCTCATCTAGTTCCGGTACTTGATGCCCATGAACATTTAACCAAATAGACGAAACACCGTCCCAGTATTCATTTCCATTTACATCGTATAGCTTTCTTCCCTCTCCACGTTCAATAATGACAGGATCTTCTTCTAAATAATCTTTCATTTGTGTAAACGGATGCCATACGTAAGCTTTATTTTTCTTCGATAACTCTTCATATGTATAAGATGATTTTTCAGTCGTATTACTATTAACAGTCACAATTGCCACCCCTAATGTTAACTGGTTTATAAATATAGTTAACATTAAAATTAAATGACTGTCAATTATTTTTAAATCAAATAGTTCTTAAAAAAGAACAACTTATCATACGATAAGTTGTTCTACTTTCCATGTTGTATCTTTCCAATTTCTAAAATAATCTCTTCATCTTTTTTTCCTTCTGTATCAATTCCAAGTTGCTTCGCATGCTCAATTAATAAATCATGGCGCTGCTCAAATCTTGCTGTATTTACTTCTTTCGTAATCTCTTCTTTTGTTTTTCCTTCAGTAGAAACTCCTAGTTTCGTAGCTGCTTTTTCCATCGACTTCTTCTCTTCAGTTTCTTTCACTTTCTTCACTTCTGACTGCTGTATTTGCTTTTGTTTCAACTGCTCTGACTCAGCTGCAAAAGCTGTGTAAATTCCAGCACTTCCGCCAACGACTAGTAAGGTGGTAAAAAGAATTATTTTTTTCTTCACTCTTTCCTCCCCTTTCAAATTCATTATAACGCACGTTTTCACAGTATTAAAACCTTTCTCCTATATTTTCCTAAAAAATTATTGAACATTTTTATTGACATGTAAGACGAATATATGATAAAAATTTAACTAACATCATATGAATCGGCGTTGATAGGATTTAGTAGTATTTCGATTTCTGATTTCAGAGAGCTGGTGGTCGGTGCGAACCAGTACAGAGCGAATTATGAATTACCCCCTGGAGCTTCTTTTACGAAACGTAAGGAGTAGTGAAAGACGGTTATAGACCGTTATGTCTAAAGAGTGGTGAAACGACACTGTTTCACAATTTAGGGTGGTACCGCGAATTTTTCGTCCCTGCATATATTGCAGGGGCGTTTTTATTTTATTAACTCATATCATACGATCCTTTATTTTGTGATACATTCATTTCACAAGCTAGGGTGGTACCGCGATTTCTTCGTCCCTGCATAATTATATGCAGGGACGTTTTTTTATCCAATCATTTCCGCATCATATTGAGATATGGACAATTACCGGTAATTTGTCACAAAATTCTAAATTTTAGAAGGAAATAAACAATATTGGCGAATTTTATATAAAAAAGAGCTATTTTAGATTACTTAGGAGGGGAAAACAATGGTTTCAAAAATTGAATCTGTTCTTTTAACAATTTTTATCTTTTTCTGCATTGGCTTTAGTGTTATCAAATTAGAAGTTTCACCACACATCCCGATTTTATTTGGCATCGTTCTTTTATTAGCATTTGGATTTATAAAAAAAGTCTCTTGGTCTACTATGGAAAAAGGAATGATAAGTAGTATTTCCGCTGGTATTCCATCTATATTTATTTTCTTACTTGTAGGCGTATTAATTAGTGTTTGGATCGCCGCTGGAACAATTCCAACTTTAATGGTATACGGTTTCCAGCTTGTATCTCCAAAGATTTTCGTTCCAACTGTTTTTGTTGTTTGTGCAATTGTTGGAACAAGTATCGGTAGTGCCTTTACAACTGCGGCAACAGTAGGACTTGCCTTTATGGGAATGGGCAGTGCCCTTGGATACGATCCAGCTCTTATTGCTGGTGCAATTATTTCTGGTGCATTCTTTGGAGATAAAATGTCTCCTTTATCTGATACAACAAACTTAGCTCCTGCGGTAACGGGTGTAGATTTATTTGAGCATATTCGTAACATGCTTTGGACAACAGTTCCAGCTTTCATTATTTCTTTTGTCGCATTTTTCATTTTAGGAAGCGGTACTGGTGGAGACGTTGACTTCACAAACTTTATTAGTACATTAGAGAAAAACGCAACGATTTCTATCGTTACACTGATTCCAATTTTATTACTGTTCCTATTCGCATTTAAAAAGGTTCCGGCAGTTCCAACATTACTTGCTGGAATTGTAGTAGGAATCATTATTCTCTTTATTTTTAACCCTAGTACTTCTTTAGCTGATTTAATGAAAATTATGCAAGACGGTTACGTTTCTAAAACTGGTATAAAAGATATTGATAGCTTATTATCTCGCGGTGGCCTGCAAAGTATGATGATGTCAATTGCTCTTATTTTCCTAGCTCTTTGTATGGGAGGATTATTACAAGGAATGGGTATTATAGCGCAGCTAATGAATATTATCTCTAGCTTCGTAAAAAATAGTACACGCTTAATTATTTCTACAGCTTCAACTGCAATTGGTGTAAACTTCTTACTTGGTGAACAGTACTTATCCATCGTTTTAACAGGACAAGCATTCGCTAACAAATACGATGAAGTCGGTTTAGAACGTCGTAATTTATCACGCGTATTAGAAGATGCGGGTACAGTTATTAACCCACTCGTACCATGGGGTGTAAGTGGCGTATTCTTAACAAACGTCCTTAGCGTTCCGACATTCGATTACCTTCCATACGCAATCTTCTGTTTAGCTTGCCCAGTCTTAACGATCATCGTTGGATTTACTGGATTTGGCCTTTCATGGAAGAAAGAAAAAGCAGTACCAGTTTCATAATATAATAAAAAGGATTACCTCAATCGGTAATCCTTTTTATATTCCTCTACTATCTATTTGCTTTCTTTCTTCTAAATAACAGAAGGAATCCCGCTCCAACAAACGCCAAGCCTGCTCCAATTGTAGAAACGACGCTTGTACCTGTTTTCGGTAAATCACGCTCTTCTTTATTTTCACTTACAGTTGTTTCTTTTGTATTTTGATTGTCCGTCGTAGTTTGTTCATTTGCTGCGTTATTTCCATTATTACCTTCATCCGTTGGTGGTGTCGTTGGATTTTCTCCGTTATTACCTTCACCTGTTGGTGGCGTCGTTGGATTTTCTCCGTTATTACCTTCACCTGTTGGTGGTGTCGTTGGATTTTCTCCGTTATTGCCTTCACCTGTTGGTGGTGGCGTCGGATTCTCTCCACCAGTTTCCTTATCCTCGTCCTTCTTCGTTATATCAATTGCATATTTAGCAAATTCATTTTCAGATGGTCCAACATATGATATTTTCCCATCTTTCTTTATATACTTTTGTGCATTTGGTGAAGAATCGAATGTTGTATTTAATTTATCTGCAACAATCGGTTTAAACGTCCAATTTTTATCTGCTGCCGGATCAATAACTGGTGTTTCTTGCATATACTTCACAATGATTTGACGTGTTTCATCTTGTGATTGGTATACAACTTCCCCTTTACTTACACCTGGGAACGTTTGGCTACTTCCACGATAGTTATTTGTAGCGACGATGAACTCTTGATTGTCAGCTACTGGCTTACCTTCATATGTCATATTTATAATACGATTCGCATTTGCATTTACAACTTTTCCATCTTTATCGTATTTCGCCGGTTGTGTTACATCAATTTCGTATTTTAAGCCATCTAAAATATCGAAGTTATATGTAGGATAGCCTATATTTACTAATGGCTGTTCTTCTGTTTTCTTTGGATCGATTTGATTAAACTGACCTGCAGACATTTCAAGCCATTCTTTCACTTGTGCCCCATTTACTTTTACAGCATATAACGTATTTGGATATACATATAAATCTGCAACGTTTTTAATTGCTAACGTTCCAGCTGGAATATCTGTATAATATGTAGCACCGTTTCGGCCACCTGCTTTAAATGGTGCGCCGGCAGATAAAACTGGAATTCCTTTATATTTGCTATATTGTCCATTTTCAGCAAATAACTTTTCTACATACCATTTTTGTGCATTTGTCACAAGTTGTACAGAAGGATCATCTTGTACTAATGAGAAATAACTATTAATTGGTGCTGTCGTTTTTCCTACAGCTGTATTCACATAATCAATTGTCGCTTGATGATCATCTTTAATTTCATTAACTAATTTTTGATCAGATTGTACTAATGGGTTTCCTTTACTATCAGCAATCGGACGAAGTTGCGGCTTCGATTGCTCTTTTTGTACTTCCCATTTTCCGTTTACCTTTTTCAATTGCATATCAATAATACCTAAGTTACTTCCAAAGACACCAGGCATTACAACTGGAACACCATTAAATACATCCTTCACTTCAGTATGTGAATGTCCCATTAATACTGCATCTACACCCGGAACTTCTGTTAAATAATACGATGCGTTTTCCATGCCAACGTTGTATCCACTCTTATCAACACCGGAATGCGCTAGTGCAACGATAACATCTGCACCTTCTGCTTTCATTTTTGGTACCATTTTCTTCGCTGTTTCAACTATATCTTTTGCTTTAACTTTTCCTTCTAAATTTGCTTTATCCCAGTTCATAACTTGAGGTGGAACAAATCCCATTACGCCAATTTTCACTTTTTGTTTTTGCCCTGATTCATCTTCTACTTCTTTTTCAAAAACATGATATGGTTTAAAGTAATTTTGGTCGTTCTCTTCATTATTATCTTTATCATCTTTATAGACGTTCGAGTTAATAACTGGGAACTCTGTTTTACTAATTACTTTGTTTAAATAGTCTAAACCGTAGTTAAATTCATGATTTCCAAGAGAGATGACGTCATACTTCATTAAATTCATTAAACGATATAATGGATGTGTATAGCTAGGATCCACAGGCTTCTTCGGATCATTTATTTTATTCGCTACATAATCTCCAAGCGGTGTCCCTTGTAATGCATCCCCATCATCAAATAGGACAGAGTTTTTCGCTTCTTCACGTGCTTTATTAACAAGTGTTGCAGTTTGTACGAGACCTACTTTATTATCTGTTTTCGTTTGATAATAATCGTAATTCATTAAGTTAACGTGAATATCTGATGTTTCTAGAATTCGTAAATTAACCGTACTCTCCCCATTGTTCTCATCCGCATGAGCTGTTATTGGCAATACTTGCGGCGCTATTACGCCAATAGCAAGAGTTGCTCCAGCTAGCATTTTTTTTGACTTTTTCACAAAAAATCCCCCTTATACAATTACCCAATATAATGAAATAAACCTCTATCTATCTCTAACCTCATATCTTTTTTCTTCTAGTAGAGATTCGATTTTTATTTCATTCCGCTTTAACGGGTAGTCCCCACAAAAGCTCGATAACTAAAGACTAACTATTAACGGGAAATAGACTTCCCACTAAGCGTAGTTTTACCTTATCTGACATTATCATATATAATGTCCTTTCATATCGTCAATATTTTTTGACATACTTCTACAAATTTTCTGTAAAGTTATTGTAAACTTTTCATAGATATATAATATGCCCTTACATTGTTAATACTGCTGAATATGATACAATTACCAATTACAAGGAGGATGAATTTATGAAAAAAGTCATCTTAACAATTGTTTGTCTCCTCCTTCTAATCATTTCTTATTCTTATTTTGAGAAGAACGATGAGACAAAACAAAATGAAGCCGAAGAGAAAACAACAAAAACATCCGCTCCAAGTTGGATTGACAAGCAAACAAACGATTCCTTTTATCACCTCGTATTAGGTGATTCACTCGCTAAAGGTTATGGATCAACACAAGGTGGATTTGCTGAATTAGCCTCTAGACAAATAGAAGCACAAATTCATAAACCAATTACAGTAGAAAACCTTGGCATAAACGGTCTTACAACAGATCGTCTCGTTAAAAAAGTGCAATCAGAAGATGTAAAACAAAAGATTAGAGCTGCAAATATTATTACAATTAGTATTGGAGGAAATAATTTATTCCGTTTAAATCGTGATGTTGGTGTTATAGATGGTATTAAAATGTTAAATAAAGAAAAAGCTCATTTTGAGGCAGATGTAAAAGATATTGTAAAGACAGTTCGAGATCAAAATCCAGATGCTTTACTCATTCTCTCTGAACTCTATAACCCGTTACAACTCGATGATTCCATCGCAAGTTATGCAGATATGTTTTTAGATGGCTGGAATGACTCCGTTTATTCCATTTCAAAAGCAAATCAACCATCTATCGTTTTACCAATTCGTAAATTAATATCGAATGATAAAAAAGAGTTACTATTTGACCAAGTACATCCTAATGATACTGGCTATACGATTATTGCCAATTCATTTACAAAAAAAGTGTTAGCTTACAAATATTAAAGTTTCCATAAAACAATTCTATTTTTATAACATGTCTTTTTTGTTACAATGATATTGGAAGGGGGCCTTTATATGGAATCACGCGAGTGGGAACGTATTGTTGATCATCTTCTTTCGCTAGTGCCTCTTTTTTATCGCAAATTTATGCTTCCTGGAGAATTTTCTTCTCAAAGACATATGCCGCCATCACATACACAAGTATTACTGCTTCTGCATGAAAATGAAACATTAGCAGTTTCTGAAATCGGCAAGCGGCTAGCGATTTCACGGCCTAACATGACACCTCTATTAAACAAATTGATTCAAGAAGAACTAATAGAGCGTCATTATAGCGAAAAAGATCGACGGGTCATTTTAATTTCCCTAACAGGTGAAGGGAAATTGTTAGTAAATCAGTATCAGCAATTCATTTTAGACAAACTAAAAGAAAATTTCCAAACATTATCTGAGGAAGAGCGTGAGAAGCTCATTCATTCTCTTCAAACCATTCAAAATTTAATTTTGAAAACAAACGCATAAAGCTGCTTCTAAATAGAAGCAGCTTTATGATTCGTAATAATTACCATAGTATACATTTGAATACGGCCATGTTGTTAAATATGGTTTTTGGTCCTGCGTAGGCTGTTGTTGTGGTATTTGTGATAATTGCTGCAATTGTTGTTGTCGATACCATTCGTATTGTCTACTCATATCATATACAGGATAATAATTTACATATGGATATACTTGAGGTACGTAATAATACATTCATGCTTCCCTCCTTTTTCTTAAACATATTCAAAGGAGAAAATGGATGTGACACCCTTTATATTTGCACAAGTGGTTCTCGCACTCGTTTCTTTCTTTTCTTCAAACGTAACTTCCGGTTCTTCTCATATAAATAATGCACAACGAAATATGAAATAGTACCAAACACCACTCCTAAAATCGTCATTCCAATTAATACATACACTTCACTCTGCAATAAACTCTTTAATACCGTAAAAATATGGCTCGAAAACAAATCTGATATTGTAAATGGTTTATGGTGTAATTTCTGCAGCGGAAACGGATAAATCATTTTCCCTAATGCATAAGCAAGCGGAAATAAAAATACTGGGAGAAACGATATCTTTCCAATAATATTACCAATGACTGCCGCTGGAAAAGACCCTTTCGCTAACCTGACGATTGGATAAAATATTAAATATACGAGCGATGCCGTATAAATTACTAACATTTCTAAACCAAAGCCTATAGCAAACCCTAATGATACTTTCTTTGCTCCTTCTGGCGACCGAAGCAACTTATAATATTGATACTTTAATATTCTCCACATTCGATGAAAAAACGAATATGTTTTCTTAGTTGTTTTCAAATTCATCATCTCTTTAACTATATTTTTATACCTAGTATGTCCTTACATCATATGAAAAATAAAATTAGTTTTCTCTTTTTATTATAAATGATATAGAAATAATTAACTAAATATACATCCGACATTTCAACATAAAAAAACCTCCCTTTTAGGAAGGCTCCTCTACATTTTTAAATAAACTCACTAATAACGCTTTTTGAGCATGCAATCGATTACCCGCTTGTTCAAAGACGATAGACTTCGGTCCATCTATAATTTCTCCTGTTACTTCCTCTTCACGGTGAGCAGGTAAACAGTGTAAGAAACGATACGTTTGTTTCGCATGCATAACAAGTTCTTTATTAACTTGATACGGTTGAAATAACGTATATTTCTCTTTTTCTCCCTCTTGCCCCATACTCATCCAAACGTCCGTATAAATGAAATCTGCTTCACGTACCGCTAATTCAGGATTATGCAAAATTTCAATTTCAGCCCCTGTTTCACCTGCAATCGCTAATGCTTTTTTTACAATTCCCTCATTCGGTTCGTACCCTACAGGCGTTGCCACAGTCATATTCATTCCGACTTTTGCGCTCGCTAATAACAATGAATGACATACATTATTCCCATCACCTACGTAAGCCAATTTAATTCCTTTAAATGTATTCACTTCTTCATAAATCGTCATTAAATCCGCCAACGCCTGACAAGGATGATGATCATCCGTTAATCCGTTAATAACAGGAATGCTTGATTCTTTTGCCAGCTCTTCTACATCTGCATGTGAGAATGTACGTATCATAATCCCATCAATATAATGTGATAATACTTTTGCTGTGTCTGAAACAGTCTCCCCTCTTCCAATTTGCATTTCTTTCCCACTTAAAAACATTCCATGTCCCCCGAGCTGTACCATTCCTGCTTCAAAAGAAACGCGAGTACGAGTGGAATGCTTATCAAAAATAAGCCCTAATATTTTACCTTGTAATAAAGGCTCCTGCTTATTCTTTTTTAAATATATAGCAAACTCAATTAATGAAATGATTTCTTCTTGCGTCAATTCTTCTAATGTTAAAAGATCTTTCGTATTTAATTTCGGTACTTGTACAGTTGACATGGAACTTCCCCCTTATATGATTGATACGTTTTTTGTACAAACTACTTTTTTTATCATATATACTGCCTGTTCTAGCTCTTCATTCGTTACAATGAGTGGTGGTAATAGTCTTATAACATTAGGACCCGCTTGTAATACGAGCAGTCCTTCTTTTTCTAATTGTTCTATAAAACTCGCAACTTCTTGCTTACATTCGATTCCAATCATAAGGCCCTTACCACGAATATTTTTAATACATTCAGCACTGCACAGTTCTTCTTTCAATTTCGCTAATACGTACGCGCCTTTTTCTTGCACGTCTTTTAAAAACGTCGCTTCTTTGCTTAACTGTAATACTTCTTTCGCCGCAGCCATTGCAATATAATTCCCGCCGAAAGTTGAACCGTGTGATCCAGCAGCAAAGGAAGTTCCCAGTTCTTTCTGACCAATCATCGCTCCAACAGGAATACCATTTCCTAGTGCCTTTGCAATAGTAACGATATCAGGCTGTATTCCCATTTGCTCATAAGCAAATAACGTTCCTGTTCTTCCTATCCCCGTCTGTACTTCATCAATAATAAAAAGAGCATTGTACCTATTGCACAGTTTTTCAATTTCTTTCAAAAAGGATGGGTCAGCAAGTATTACCCCACCCTCTCCTTGAACAACCTCTACCATTACCGCCGCAACCTCTTCATTCATTGCTTCCTCTAACGCCTGTAAATCGTTAAAAGGGATATGTAAAAAAGACGGAAGCAATGGACCAAATCCTTTTTTCACTTTATCTTGTCCTGTTGCACTCATCGTTCCAAATGTTCTACCATGAAAAGACTGCTCACATGTTACGACGAGAGATTTTCCAGTATGCTTACGTGCTAACTTTAAAGCTGCTTCATTTGCCTCTGCCCCGCTATTACAAAAGAACACGTAGTCTAATGCTGTATTTTCTGTTAATAACGATGCAACCTCTTCTTGTAAGGAATTCGTAAATAAGTTAGATATATGCCATATGTCTCCAAGTTGTTTTTTTACTGCCTTTACAACAATAGGATGACAATGCCCTAAATTACACACTCCAATACCCGATGTAAAATCTAAATATTGCTTACCATTTTTATCAATGACTTTCGTTCCATTTCCTTTTACAAACTCAATATTTCGTCTTCCATACGTTTGAAAAAGATGACTTGTCATACAATACTCACGCCTTTCGTTACCGTCGTTCCAATACACTCTCCTGTAACTTTAGTAAAATCCTTTGTACCATTTACGATACTAACCTTCTGTACTCCCATTTTTAATGATGTAAGTGCTGCCTGTACTTTCGGAATCATCCCACCTGTAATGATTCCTTTTTCTATAAAAGTAACAATTTCAGATTCATCCGCTTTCTTTATCAAATTCCCTTCGTGTAATATCCCATCTACATCTGTAATAAAAATGAGTTCTTTTGCGGATAGTGCGACCGCAATCCCAGCTGCAGCGCTATCCGCATTTATGTTATAAATCTCATTATCATGTATCCCGACCGGAGCAATAACAGGAATGTAATTCATATTTATTAATCCTTTTAGTAAGGCCGTTTCAACATAACTTACTTCTCCTACATATCCTATCTCTTCGCTGATAGGTTGAACTTGAAGTAAATTACCATCACACCCTGAAAGCCCTACCGCAAGTAAATTATGCTTTTGTAAACTCATTACAAACTTTTTATTTGTACTTCCGCATAGCACCATTTGAACAACATCCATAACTTCTTTTGGCGTTACCCGTAATCCATCTCTTTTTTCTACTTTGATGTTACAATCTTTTAATTTAGCATCAATTTCTGGGCCACCACCATGAACAATCACTACCTTATACTTCTGTTGCAATTTCTTTATACAATCAAAAAACACATCATTTAATCGATCCAACATGCTACCGCCGCATTTCACTACAATATAATCACTCATCTTCTCTCTCCTTACGTACGATAACAAGCGTTTATTTTCACATATTCATAACTTAAGTCACAACCCCAAGCTGATCCTGTCTCTTCTCCTAAATGTAGACACACATCAATCATAATTTCATGTTCTTTTAATTTCATTTTCATTTCCTCTTCAGAAAACATTTGAGGTTCACTATTTTTTAACACAGTGATAGTTTGAAGAGTAATATCAATTGTATTTGGATTAATCGCTACTTCACTTTGTCCAATACTGCTAATAATTCGCCCCCAGTTTGGGTCTTCACCATGTATTGCTGTTTTCACAAGACTCGAACCGACTATTTGCTTTGCAATTTTCTTTGCCTCTTCATTTGTTCGAGCTTCTAACACATTTACTTCTATTAACTTCGTAGCGCCTTCACCATCTTGCGCAATTTTTTTTGCTAAATCTTCACATACCTTCTGTAAAGCAAATACGAATGTTTCCCAATCTTTATGTTCCATATTGATTGGCTTCGTTTCTGATAATCCACTTGCCATAACGATGACCATATCATTTGTAGAAGTATCTCCATCCACCGTAATTTGATTAAATGTATGATTCGTTATTTGTGATAATGCTGTTT
Source organism: Bacillus sp. SH5-2 (assembly GCF_008368905.1). Taxonomy (NCBI): domain Bacteria; kingdom Bacillati; phylum Bacillota; class Bacilli; order Caryophanales; family Bacillaceae; genus Bacillus; species Bacillus sp. SH5-2. The sequence continues at coordinate 242,706 of NZ_QOSD01000020.1, read as the reverse complement.
GCAATACGTCATGCTCTATATGAGCATCTGTCGTAATAAAACTTAGCATCGTTGCCATATTCGGATGAATCATCCCTGAACCTTTAGCGACACCAGCAATCGTCACTTTCTTCCCATCAATAATCATCTCATAGCAAGTTTCTTTCGTTATAAGATCCGTCGTTAAGATTGCTTCAGAAAAAGAATGCGCTTCACTTTCTTCCTTCGTCGGGATAAGAGTTGCAATTCCCTTTCGGATTATCTCCATCGGTAAAGGAACACCAATTACACCTGTTGAAGCTACTGCAACGTAATTTTCTTTTACTCCAAAATGTTCCGCCCCTAATGCACGCATCTCGTATGCATCTTGTAATCCTTTCATTCCTGTACAAGCATTTGCATTTCCACTATTGACGATAATAGCTTGTAATTTCCCCTCAGCCGTTATACTGTCTTTCGTTACTTGCAGCGGGGCTGCTTGTATTTGATTTGTTGTATAAACGGCGGCGCATGATGCTGGCACTTCACAAATGATTACACCTAAATCCTTTTTTTCTTTTTTCAAACCATTTGCAGTACCGATTGCCGAAAAGCCTTTTGGCGTTACAATTGAACCATTTTCTAATTTTGTAATAGACTCTACTTTAATCATCATGTCCCCCTTATAGATAAAGCGGCATATGTTGTAAACCTGTTGTTTCTTCTAGTCCCGCTACTATATTTGCATTTTGAATCGCTTGCCCAGCCGCACCTTTCATCATATTGTCTATAACAGAAACGACTGTCACACTTCCTGTTCTTTCATCGTAAGCTATCCCCATATCACAATAATTTGAGCCTCTCACTTCTTTCGGACTTGGAAACTCTCCTTGCTTGCGAATTCGAACAAAAGCCGATTGCTCATACGTTTCTTCATATAATTTTTGAAGTTGTTCTATTTCCATTTCTCGTTTTACTTTCGCATAAAGTGTAACCATAATCCCCCGTGATATCGGTATTAAATGTGTACTAAACGTGATTGGCTTCGTTTCCCTATTCCACTCTGCAAGCATTTGCTCAATCTCAGGAACGTGTTGATGCTCATTTACTTTATAAATACGCAAGTTATCGTATAACTCAGGAAAGTGAGTCATCGTTGTTGGCGTTTTGCCTGCTCCAGATACCCCCGATTTCGCATCAATAATAATTGAATCTTCTTCAATTATGCTGCTACGAACTAACGGCAATATCGCTAATAATGCAGCTGTAGCAAAACATCCCGGGTTTGCAATTAAATTTGCATTTTGAATTTCGGACCTTTTCCATTCACTTAACCCATATACAGCTTCCCTAAGGACTCCTTCTTTTGCAGCCGCCCTTTTATACCACTGTTCATATATCAAAGGATCTTTCATACGAAAGTCTCCAGATAGGTCAATTACCTTTAAACCTACTGCCAATAATTTTGGAGTTAACTCTGCTGATACTCCTGCTGGGGTTGCTAAAAATACAATTTCTGCTTCCTTCTCTATTTCCTCCACATCAATTTCTTGTAACGTATGAACAAAAACATTTTGAAAATGCGGATATACATTTGTTATACACTCGCCAACTTGTGAAAAAGAATGGAGAGATGCTATCGAAAAATATGGATGTTGCTCTAATAACCGAATTAACTCAATACCTCCATACCCAGTTGCTCCAATAATCGCGACTTTCATATGCTCCTCCTCATATCGATTCTTTAAATTAAGTATGATTATAATATTGTATATTTATAGAGTCAATTAAATATTTATAAATTTTATAAACTTAAAGAACTTAATTTTACTAGAAAAACAATATATACAACCGAATTTTTATACATAATCAGTGCATGGTAGTTTTTTCACTCCACTTCAAGTACAATAAAAACAATACATATGTACATACAGGCGGGGAAAGCATGAATGAAAAAATAATTGAGAAAATGATTATAAAAAGTTTTCAGCAATATCAATGTACTCCTATGTCAAATGAGGATCAGGAAATGCTTATTAAACATATTCAAACGATAATTCATTCAAATACTAAAATTGATGTATACGAAGCAGTTGAGGATATCGTTTACGATTATGTGACTGGAAAATAAAAAAATAGGAGGTTTCCATATGGAAACCTCCTATTTTTTACTTAATGATTTACCTGCAACACGCTCAAATAAACCTGGGAATAATGCATAAAGTTTCGGACCCATTCCCATCCACTTCGGTAAGTTTACTTCACGTTTTTTCGTATGCATCGATTTTACGATTTGTTCTGCTACATATGTTGGTTTTAACATGTAACGTCCCATATTTTTCACATATGTACCTGATTGATCAGCTATTTCAAAAAAGTTCGTATCTATCGGACCTGGGTTAATTGCTGTCACATAAACATCTGTATTCGATAACTCCATGCGTAAACTATTCGTAAATCCTAATACGGCATGTTTCGTCGCTGCATACGCACTCGATTTCGGCGTTGCAATTTTCCCAGCAAGTGAAGCAATATTAATAATATGTCCTTCGTTTCTTTTCACCATATAAGGTAGTACCGCTTTCGTACAAGCTACTAATCCAAATACATTTACTTGGAACATATCTTTCACTTCATCCATTGACGCATCTTCAAACGTTTTAAAAATACCAAATCCCGCATTGTTTACTAATATATCAATACGTCCCACTTCTTGTAATACTTTTGAAAAAACAGATTTTACCCCCGTCTCTTCACTTACATCTAATACATAATAGTAGCAAGGCGTATTATACGTTTCTTTAATTTTGTCTGCTAACGCTTTTAATTTCTCTTCTGTTCTAGCCATTAATACTGGAGTCGCTCCTTGCTCTGCAACTTGCATTGCAACTTGCTCTCCAATTCCACTAGAAGCACCTGTAATGACGATTATTTTTTCTTGTAAACGTCCCGTCATTGTTGTCACCTACTTTGCATAATAAATCAATTGTTGCGAAGACTCATCAATCATCACTTGTTGATTATATGCTAAAAAGTCTAATTGTCCAACAGTTTCTGAAATAGTAAGTGGCAATTGCTCCTTATATAATACTGGGAATAGTTTTACACATACTTCAAATGCTGTCATTGGTTTTTCCTTTAATAACTCAAGCACTTTAAACGCACGTGTTTCTTGCTTTTGTAACCTCGTTTCAATAAGTTGTTTCACATTTAAAACATCTTCCCCATGCCCTGATAAAATGCGTGAAATATTCATTTCACTTAAACGTTGTAACGTTTGATTATATTGTAGTAATGGACGTGCCCTTTCTGTTTGCCCTTCATATGGTGGTTCTAATATTGGATTCGAAGAAATATGACTAATGAGAGCATCCCCACCAATTAATATTCCATCAGATTCTCTATATAAAGAAATATGAGTAGAAGCATGACCTGGTGTTTCAATCACTGTAAACCCAGGTAGCGAATCAATACGATCACCTTCTCTCACAGTATGTGTTAATGATCTATTACAAGAATATTTAAGTGTCTTTGTCGTCAATAATTCCTCGTCTTTCAAAAATGCTGCTGGAACACCAAACTGCAAGGCTGTCTCTTTAAAAAACTCATGGTACCACTTTAGAAATTCTGGATTTTGCGTGATCCAAGGCTCATTCCAAGGGTGTCCAATAATATGCGTTTTCTCTGAAAATATATCTAACAGTCCACAATGATCCGCATGATGATGTGTAATCACTACCGTTTTAATATCTTCTATCGTATATCCTAATGCACCTAATTGACTTTCTAACGCACTCCTTGCCCCTTCTGTATTCGTCCCTGTATCAATTAACGTTAATGTCTCCCCCTCAACTAAAAACACATTCACTGTCTCAACTGCAAATGGTACAGGAATCTCCATTCGGTGAATCGCCGTCATGCCTAGCCCCCCTGTCTCTTTCCGGTTCAAAAATGAATACCTCTTCAGTTTACAACTTCCCTGTTGATTTGTCATTATTTTCAGATAAAAAGAGGGGTTTTCTATAAAAAAACGAATGTATGTACATTTATAAGAATTTCTATATAAATTTTAAGGAGGAACATCATGTCTATTCAAAATATTTCCTTTCTCGGTGCAGGCTCCATTGCCGAAGCAATTATTGGTGGCTTATTACAAGCAAACGTTGTTAAAGGAGAACAAATTACCGTAAGTAATCGTTCTAACGAAACAAGGCTACAGGAGCTACATAAAAAATACGGTGTTAAAGGTACGCATAACCAAAAAGAACTCCTTGCTGATGCAAATATTCTTTTTCTAGCAATGAAACCAAAAGATGTTGCCGAAGCCATTATCCCGCTTAAAGAATATACAAATCCTAATCTGCTTATTATCTCGTTATTAGCAGGTGTTTCTATTCAATCAATTAGAGATCTACTTCAAAAAGACGTTCCGATTATTCGTGCAATGCCAAATACATCTGCGGCTATTTTAAAATCAGCTACTGCTATCTCGCCTTCAAAACATGCAACAACAGAACATATTCAGACTGCCATAGCTTTATTTGAAACGATCGGTCTCGTCTCTGTTGTAAAGGAAGATGATATGCATGCCGTCACTGCATTATCCGGAAGTGGACCAGCTTATATTTATTATGTAGTAGAAGCGATGGAGGAAGCCGCAAAAAAAATAGGCTTAAAAGAAGATGTTGCAAAATCACTTATTCTTCAAACGATGATTGGTGCTGCTGAAATGCTAAAAGCAAGCGAAAAACACCCCTCTATTTTGCGAAAGGAAATTACTTCTCCTGGCGGAACTACCGAAGCAGGCATTGAAGTGTTACAGGAACATAACTTTCAACAAACTTTAGTTTCATGTATTACGAAGGCAACGAAACGCTCACATGATCTAGGAAAAACATTAGAAGAAATTACGAAAGAAAAATAAAAAACGGAGCTCAAATTTACTTGAGCTCCGTTTTCTTATTATTACGCTTAGTTATTAACTTTACCAAAAATTTCTTCTTGCAGACGACGACCAGTCGGTGTTGCTGCAAGTCCACCTTCAGCTGTTTCACGAAGTGCTACTGGCATCGTTTGTCCGATTCTAAACATTGCCTCAATTACTTCATCACATGGAATTGTACTAGTTACACCAGCTAATGCTAAATCAGCTGAAATCATCGCATTCGCAGCTCCTGCTGCATTACGTTTTACACAAGGTACTTCTACAAGTCCTGCAACCGGATCGCATACTAACCCAAGCATATTCTTTAATGAAATTGCCATCGCTGTAGCTGCTTGATCTTGTGTTCCACCAGCCATCTCAACTGCTGCTGCAGCCGCCATTCCACTTGCTGAACCAACTTCAGCTTGGCATCCTCCTGCCGCACCAGAAATACAAGCGTTATTCGCAACAACCATCCCGAAAGCTCCTGCTGTAAATAAAAATTCAATCATTTCTTCACGTGTAGGCTGCAATTTTTCTCTTAGTGCAAACAGTACGCCTGGCACTGTTCCAGCAGATCCTGCTGTTGGTGTTGCACAAATGATTCCCATCGCTGCGTTTACTTCATTTGTTGCAACAGCTTTACTCACTGCATCTAAAATCGTATCTCCAGATAAGCCTTTTCCACTGTTCATATACGTTTGAACTTTTACAGCGTCTCCGCCAGTTAAACCAGTTGGTGATTTTACGCCACGAATACCTCGTTCTACCGCTTGTTCCATCACGACTAAGTTTTTTTCCATACCAGCAATTACTTCTTCACGTGAAATACTTCTAGTTTCCATTTCACATTGAATCATAATTTCTGCGATTTTCACATTTTGTTCTTTAGCTTGCGCCACTAGTTCCGCTGCGTTCCGAAACATGGTGTGTCCCCCCTGCAATTAATCCATAATAGTTACTTGACAAATATTTTGTTGCGCATTTATTTCTTCAATCACTTCATCTGCTAACAGTTCATCTGTTTCGATGACCATAAGTGCTCTTCTTCCTTTTTCTTTACGAGAAACACTCATTGTACTAATGTTAATCTCATGTTTCGCAAGGATTGAAGCTACTGCTGCAATAGCACCAAAGCGATCGTTATTTACAATAAGAAGTGCTGGGCTCGTTCCTGATAATTGTAGATCAAAGCCATTTAACTCTACCACTTCGATTTTACCACCACCAATAGAACATGCAACAACTTCAATTTCTTCCTCCCCTTTATACAAACGAATTCTCGCTGTATTTGGGTGAGGTGCATTTGCATCTTCTTCAATAAACTCCACTTCAATTTCGCGCTCTTTTGCAATGTCTAATGCATCTGGAATACGCAAATCATCTGTTTCAAATCCAAGTATTCCACCAATTAGTGCCACATCCGTACCGTGCCCACGATACGTTTTTGCAAATGATCCGTATAATGAAATACTAACCCTCTCTGGTTCATGACGAAACAGTTGGCGAGCAACTTGCCCCATTCTTGCTGCCCCTGCTGTATGTGAACTTGATGGACCAATCATAACCGGACCAATAATATCAAATACCGAGCGATACTTCATCAAAATTCCCCCTAAACCTCTATGAAAATTTTTTACCATTCTATTAAGCTACCGCATCTATTGCTTTTCCAGCCGTGCCACGAATTTGCCCCGCTATACGAATTGGATAGTTTTTGAATAAAAGTGAACCAATATATCCTGAAATAATACCTGATACCATGTACGAAATATAGCATTACTTTCATTTAAAATGATATAAGATAACCAGCAATTAAGCCTGGTAGCAATCCAAAGTTTAACACAGAAGCCTCTACAATCATAGCATAAACAGGAGATACACCCCTCACTAAATACAACTATGCCTTCTAGACTACCCACTGATTGTCCAACCTCTTTTAAAAATGGTATTTCAAATAAATTATAATGTGCCCTCATTATAGCTTGTTTTTTGTAAAACGCTTACTTTTATTGAATTTTAAAATTTCTGAATAAAAATCTTATTTTCTCATTTGTATTACTTGTACGTACATCTTCTTGTGTAACAGTTTTTCTAAACAATCGGTATTTCGTATTTTTATCCTATATATTCAAGGCATTATAAAATTCTGTGTTATACAAGTATAACTACAAAATGATAACAGCTGCTTACTAATTTTTTTTGAAAATAAAAAAATGGTAAACATAAGTCACCATTTTTTTATTGAAATTATTATCTTTCTACTGGGAATGATTTCAAATCCGCTGCTATTTCCGTATTAGAAAATACTTCCCTTGCTTCTTCCAATAATTTCTTATATGTATCGCCTTGATAACGAGAACTAATATGAGTCAATATTAATCGTTTCGCATTTGCTTGAAGTGCAATACTCGCAGCCTGCTTAGATGTAGAATGAAAATAATCATGCGCTTGTTGTTCATCTTCTGCTGCGAAAGTTGCCTCATGAACAAGTACATCGGCGTCTTGTGCTAGCTCTCTACTTGCTTCGCAATATCGTGTATCACCTAAAATGGTAATAATTCTCCCTTTTTGAGACGGACCGATAAAATCTTTTCCATTTAGCATTGTCCCATTCTCTAATTCAACTACTTCTCCATCTTTTAAACGTTTAAAAATTGGACCTGGTTTCACACCCATTTCTAAGAGCTTATCGACTAAAAGTGCTCCCTGTATATCCTTCTCTACAATACGGTATCCGAGACATTCAATGCCATGCGACAACCTTTTCGTTTCTACATAGAACTCATTATCTTCAAACACGGTGCCTTCTTCCTCTATCTCAACAACTTCAAGTGGATATTTGACATGTGTTGTACTTACCGATAATGCTACTTCAATAAATTGTTTAATTCCTTTTGGTCCATATACTGTTAACGGTGTAGTCCCTCCTTGAAACGAACGACTACCTAATAAACCAGGCAATCCAAAAATATGATCACCATGTAAATGGGTAATAAATATTTTTTCAATGCGGCGTGGGCGTACAGATGTATGTAATATTTGATGTTGCGTCGCCTCGCCACAGTCAAATAACCAAGTCTGTCCTCGTTCTTCTAACAACTGCAAAGCAATTGCTGAAACATTCCTTCCTTTTGAAGGAACACCTGCACCAGTTCCTAAAAATACAAATTCCACTTTCTTTCCTCCAGCTCTTTATATAATCTATCTCTCATCTTACGGAATGTTATTTCAAATGGCAAATTGAATTTACATAACCAATCATCTAGACAACTATATAACACGAACGTTACACTTAAAAAACTTAGTAATTGTTCGTGTTTTATGTTAAAATAAATATACTACATTTTAAGGGAGCGTTTTATTATGAAAGAAGTATTTCGTTTACAAACTGATTTTTCATCTTCATTTGATCGCTGGGTAAGTTCTTTCGTGTCTGATCACCCAGCACAATTAGAATGGACGACTTTAAAAGAATTAATCCATGAATATACAACATCACATACAAATGAGACGTTGCCATCTTATATTTCTTCAGCTTTAACATATTACGCACAACGCGTTTCAACAACAAATCGTTCAGAGATTGTTATTTTTGAAAATGCTACAATCTCGTAATGTATAATAAAAAGCACTGATTACATACAGTGCTTTTTATTTATATCCACACTCTTTCAATCTTTTTGTTTTAACTTGGCATGGGGTTAAAAAAGAATCTGACCGCCTCTACGCATATTTGGATTCTCTGTTCTATCTAAAAAAAGATTTTATATTCATGTCACCTTCTACATAAACTTATTTTCTAACTTTTGTTGAAACGACTTCTCTTGCTTACGTAATAGTTGACTACCTCGCTGTAAGAGGGGCGTTCCATACTTATCATTAATTTGATCAATGACAGCAAGTAGCGGTTCTTTTTTCGCATCTTCTTCAAATGAAAATAAATCTAATTGTTTCACTGATTCTGTCTTCCACTCTATTTCAGTAGCTGTAACACCTAGCAAACGAACGGAATCCCCATCCCAATGTTGCTTCCATAAACGAGATGCTGCCTGAAAAATATCTCGTTCTTCCCAAATTGCATTTTTCAATTGCTTACTCCGCGTTACTGTCCGCCTATCATGATATTTAATCATAATTTGAATATTATAGCTGACAAGAGTTCGCTTTTGTAATCTTTTACTTACTGATTTTGATAACCGTTCTAACATATCAAGTAACTCTTTCTCTTCATCCATATCCTTTGAAAAAGTCATCGAATTGCCGACACTTTTATGCTGTCCCATTTGACTCGGATCAACTTCTCTATCATCCGTACCTTTCGCACGCCTTTGTAAATCAACACCATGCTTGCCAATTTTAGCACGAATGATATGCTCATCTCCCTTTGCCAACTGTTCAATTGTATGTATATGAATTTCATTTAATTTTTCAGCTGTTTTTTCGCCAATCCCATGCATTGCTTCCACTGGAAGTGGCCAAATCATTTCTGGAATATCTCGTTTTCGAAGTACGGTAATACCGAGAGGTTTTTTCATATCAGAAGCTGTTTTTGCTAGGAAAAGGTTTGGAGCAATTCCGATGCTACACGGCAACTGTAACTCTGTTAATAACGCTTGCTGAATCATCTTTGCTATTTCAAGAGGCGAACCGAGTGCATAACAATCTGTAATATCTAAATATCCCTCATCTATTGAGACTGGTTGTATTTTTTCCGTAAAACGGGAAAGGATTTGAAACATTTGAAATGAAGCTTCACGATATAATGTGAAATTAGGACGTCTTACAACTAATTTTGGACATAACCTTTTCGCTTCCCAAAGTGGCATCGTCGTACGTATTCCATATTCTCTCGCCTCATAACTACATGTTATGATAATTCCTTTTCTTTCTTTTTCATTTCCAGCAACCGCTAGTGGTTTCCCTTGTAATGATGGGTCGTGAGCAATTTCAACAGATGCGAAAAAACAATTCATATCTACATGCAAAATTACACGACCATTTTTCGGATACATTTCTCGCATAATACTCACTCCCTAATCAGAACGTCCGTTCTTTTTATTATATCAAATTTTATACAATAGTTATAATAATTACTTGTTCTTTTCCATTATATTTTTCGCTATATTTTACATAAAATGGATATAATTATAAAGAAAGGTGGTTGTTATGAAATCAACTAATAGACTCGATTATACGTTTCTCGTAATTATACTAATCATCGTAATCAACTATTTACTACTTCCTATTTTCGATATTAACATAGCTGGATTCTTCCCTCGCCTAGTTCATATAGTAACAACTTATATATTGCCATGGATTTTCTTATATTGGCTTATACGTCTTGTCAAAGCAATTGAATCAAAATAAAAAGCGTGTAAATCAAAATTGATTTACACGCTTTCTCTATTACATTATTTTGCTACTTCTTCAATAATCGCAACAACTAATTCTGCCGTTTTTGCTAACTCTTCAACAGGAATCTTCTCATTTGTTGTATGAATTTCTTCGTAACCAACTGCTAAGTTAACTGTTGGGATACCGTGTCCAGCAATTACGTTTGCATCACTTCCGCCACCACTTTGGTGTAGAGAAGGTGTACGACCGATATTTTCAGCTGCACGTTTTGCAACTTCTACAACGTGATCGCCATCAGCAAATTTAAAACCTGGGTACATAACGTTTACTTCAACGTCTGCTTGACCGCCCATTTCTTTTGCAGTCGTTTCAAATGCTTCTTTCATTTTCGCAACTTGTACTTCCATTTTCTCATTAATTAAAGAACGAGCTTCTGCAAAGATTTGTACATGATCACAAACGATATTCGTTTGTGTACCACCTTCAAAACGGCCAATATTTGCAGTTGTTTCAGAATCGATACGACCAAGTGGCATTTTTGCAATTGCTTTCGCAGCGATAGTAATTGCAGATACACCTTTTTCCGGTGCTACACCAGCGTGAGCTGTTTTCCCACGAATAATTGCGTTCACTTTCGCTTGTGTTGGAGCTGCAACAACGATTTCACCAACTTTTCCATCGCTATCTAATGCGTAACCATATTTCGCTGTAATACGCTCACGGTCTAACGCTTTTGCACCAACAAGACCTGATTCTTCTCCAACTGTAATAATAAATTCAATTTTACCATGAGGAATGTTTTTCTCTTTTAAAACACGAATTGCTTCGAACATCGATGCTAATCCTGCTTTATCATCCGCACCTAAAATTGTAGTACCATCTGATACGATATATCCATCTTTAATAGAAGGCTTAATTCCATTACCAGGAACTACTGTATCCATATGAGAAGTAAAGTAAATTGTATCAACACCATCTTTTGTTGCTGGTAAAGTACAAATTAAGTTACCTGCACCATGACCAGTTACAGACATTGTGTCGTCTTCAAATACTTCTACACCTAAATCTGTAAATTTCTTTGTTAATACTTTGCAGATTTCTGCTTCAAATTTCGTTTCAGAATCTACTTGTACTAATTCCATGAATTCATTTACTAAACGTTCTTGATTAATCATAAGACTGCGCCTCCTGCACTACCATTATGTATGTAACAATATTAATTATAACAGAATTTCGCAAAAGTTTCGAAATACAAGACAAAAACAGATGGTTTATATGTCTAGATACCCATCTGCTTTCTATTATTCATTTAACAATACCCAGCGCATATGATCTTCCCAAACGCCATTTACCATTAACATCTTCCTAGATACTCCTTCATATTGAAATCCTATCTTCGTCACTACTTGTATAGATGCTAAATTACGCGGCATAATCGGTGCTTCTATACGATGTAAATGCGATTCCTCAAAAGCAACTTGAATGGCTTTTCTAAGCGCTTCTGTCGTATAGCCTTTATTCAACTCTGCTTTATCTAATTTATAACCGAGTACACAAGATTGATAAATACCACGAACAATTAAATTAAATGAAATACAACCAATTATTTTCGTATCATCACCCTTTTTAAAAATCCATAGCCTAATAATCTTTCCTTCTGCAAACTCTTTTCTATCCTTTTGTAACCTTTTCTTTTGATAATCTAATGTAAAAAAACCCTCTGGTCTATACTCTTCCCAAGCTTTTAAAAATTCACGATTTCTGTCGTAATATTGAAGAACTTTTTCCGCATACGACTCATCAATTTCCCTTAAATGTAAACGATCTGTCTCATATATTTTCATCATCGTATCTCCATTCTTCAGCTTGCATAACAAAACATTAACCATCTATTCTTTTAATATATTCTCTGCGCATACGCAAATTTCCTGTTATATGTTGCAACCTCTTCCCGAATTTTGTCTTTGCTCTCCCCTTGTCCACAATATCATTTCTCGTTACAATGATATTGTACTGATTTGCAAGGAGGTATCATGATGCATAAAAAAGCTCAAAAAATTATGGTTTATTTAATGCTAATTTCTATGCTTGTAACAACATTACTTGCTGGCGCGAGTATGTTTTGGTAAAAAGGACGATGTATTCGTCCTTTTTTTACTTTTCATATATGACAAAATAAACCATCTCGACATCGAGATGGTTTATTTTATATAAAACACAATCGCTACAATACTAAAGGAAAATGACATTACAAGTGCTATTACAAAACTTGTATATTGTTTCTGCTGAAATGCCCCAATAACAAAAGTTAGATTAAGTAATGCCATACATACAATCGCTACAAGATAAGAACATATATTAAAAGTTGCCAATATGAATGTAATAACAAATAGAAATCCCATAAAAAACTGCATATACGAAAGTTTTGGATTCAAGTACATATGAGCAACCCCTTTATCTAATTTTATCTTTCTATACTCTCATTAACGCACGGTTATGTACACATGTCAAGACAACTTATTATAATAGAAAAAGCCAACCTTTTCGTTGGCTTTTTCATATGCAACGGATCCTTTTTCTTTTGCCAATTGCTGAAATGATTTTTTCGATTTCACAATCCATACTTTCGTTCCAATTGGAATGCGATCAAACAAATATTCCACATCGTTTTTCTTCATTCTTATACACCCTTGTGAAATATACTTTCCAATTGAACTCGGTTGGTTTGTTCCATGTATTCCATATTTACTTCCATCAGTTCCTCTTGCATTAAATCCAATCCACCTTGACCCAAGCGGATTTTTTGGCGATCCACCTGGAATATCCTTCGCAATGTAATACGGATCCTTTGCTTTCATTACAACATCAAAAGTTCCTTCTGGAGTTAATTCATTCGTTTTCCCTGTCGCTACTGGAAAAACCTTTTGAATCTTTCCATCGTCAATGTAAGCTAATTTATTCGTTGCTTTATTTACGATAATGAAAGGGTCCCCTGCACGCGGATTATCACCAAGAGGCCAAATCGGCGATAAAGATAGGCATAATATGAAAGAGAGAAGATACGGCATAAATAATTCCTACCTTCTATATAAGTTCTTTTATATTATCCTTTCCCTTAAAACGACTTTTAATGAGTAAATATTGCTCCATTTCATATACAAGTTGAACAAGTTTTGCACGTATTTCAAATTCTTCACGCGTGACTGGTAACGGCATTTCTCTAAATAGCTCTCTCATTTCTTGAAGCTGCCTTAAGGAAATAACTCCTGTACTTTCAGGGCTAATCGCATTTCCAATGTTTTCAACAACATCGGCAATCATATCAGCTTGTTCATATGTCCATGATAAAGAAGCCGCTAACGGTATCATTCGCTCTAAAATTTCGAATTGTTGCATACGCATATTAAAATAACGATAGTAATAGTCATCTTCTCGCATAAATGCATTCTCAAGTTTCTTAAACGATAAATCACTTGCTTCATTTAGCATGTTCTCAGTTTCGATGAGTTCCGCTCCGCTCCAACTACTTTCTCGATTTCGTAAATACACAACCATTTCAAACAAAATCGTTTTAAAATTACTTTCTATTGTATCCTGATACTCCCTTAGCTTATTTTCACTGCTTGGCATATACATGTTCACTAATAGAGCCACACTAATTCCTATCGTCAATATAGCAATTTCATTTCCAACTATAAGCCATGTAATTTGTTTCAATGAATATAGATGCATGACGATAACTGAGCTCGTAACAATCCCTTCTTGAATTTTAAACATAACTGCAGTCGGGATAAATGTAAGTAATAATACACTAATTGCAAGTGGTGTATAACCAATCGTTTCAAAAATACAAAACGCGAATACCATTGATAACACACAAGCTAAAAAACGATGTAACGATACTTGAAGCGATTTACGCTTCGTATTTTGTACACATAATATAACTAAAATACCCGCTGAACTATAAAATTCTAATCCTAATAACTGAGCAATAAAAACGGCTGCGCCTGTCCCTATTGCTGTTTTTACTGTACGGTATCCAATTTTGAACATATCATTGCTCCTATATGTATAAATGTACTTACAGTTAGTATAAAAAAAGGATGACACAGTGTCATCCTTTTCTGCTTATTATTCACTTAACCTTTACACATTACAATATCTTTTGTAAAAATTGTTGCGCACGTTCACTTTTCGGTGCTGCAAAAAATTCTGCTGGGGCACTATCTTCTACAAGCTTTCCACCATCTAAAAAGAGAACACGGTCTGCTACTTCTTTTGCAAATCCCATTTCATGTGTAACGATAGCCATCGTCATTCCTGTCGTAACTAATGATTTCATAACTTCTAACACTTCTTTCACCATTTCTGGATCTAGCGCCGATGTCGGTTCATCAAATAACATAACTTCCGGTTCCATCGCTAACGCTCTTGCAATTGCTACACGTTGCTTTTGTCCTCCTGAAAGGCGATTCGGATACGTATCTTTTTTATCTAATAATCCTACCTTTTCTAACAGTTTTTCGGCTTTCTTTTCAGCTTCTTGTTTCGTTACACCTTTTACATTGATAGGCGCATACGTAACATTTTCTAATACAGTCATGTGAGGAAATAGGTGGAAATGCTGAAATACCATTCCGACATTTTCACGAACATGCATTATATTTGTTTTCGGATTCGTTACTTCTTCCGTTCCAATCCAAATGTGACCATTTGTCGGTGCCTCTAACACATTCATACAGCGTAAAAATGTTGATTTTCCTGATCCAGACGGTCCGATAATTGCAACTACTTCCCCTTTTTCAATTGTTGTTGTAATCCCTTTTAATACTTCGTTTTTTCCAAATGATTTATGAAGGTTTTCAATTTTAATCACTTTTCTTCATTCTCCCTTCAATTGCCTTCCCGACTAGTGTAAGAATAATGACTAACATATAATAAATCAGTCCAACAAAAAGTAATGGTTCAAGATATTTAAACGTTTCACCGCCTACAATGTAAGCACGGCGCATTAAATCCGTCGCGCCTATTACCGTTACTACAGCCGATTCTTTCGTAAGTGTCGCAAACTCGTTTACAAGTGCCGGTAATATATTTTTTAAAGCTTGAGGAAAAATGATATTTCGCATCATTTTTCCGTACGGAATTCCTAAAGCCATCGCCGCTTCTGTTTGTCCTTTATCAACCGCTTGAATGCCGGCACGGATTACTTCTGACATGTATGCACCTGAATTCAAACTAAATGCTAGTACAGCTGCCAAGAATGCTGGTATTTCATAACCAATTATTTGTGGGACACCGAAATAAATAATCATTAATTGCAATACAAGTGGTGTACCACGAAAAATTGATGTATAAAGATCTGCCGCTATATTTAATGCTCGTATTCTAGCAATTTTACAAAGTGCTAATAACGTGCCTAAAATAAATCCCGCTAAAGCGGATACTGCTACAATTTTTAAAGTAACTTCTAGACCTTTTAATATATACGGTATCGAAGGCGTAATCGCCGAAAAATCTAAGTTCATTCTTTTCATTCCCCTCACAGAAAAGTGAAAGGCAGCTTATTTTCCGCTGCCAAACCATTTCTTCACTAATTTATCCATTTCTCCATTTTCCTGCATTTTTTTAATCACTTTATTAAATTCAGCTGTTTTATCACTGTTTTTCGGAAGGGCAATTGCAGATCCTACTTCTTCTGGCGCTTCTTTAATTTCAATTCCTTGTAAATCTTTCATTTTCTCTAAATAATTTTTAGCAACTGTGTCTTCTATAATTGCAGCGTCAAAACGACCAGCTTTAATTTCTTGTACGATTTCTGGTATACGGTCACGTCCCTCAACTTTGAAATCTACTTGTTTTTTAAATTCTGCTGCTTTCTCTTCTTGAATAGATCCTGTTTGTACCCCTACTTTTTTCCCTTTTAAATCCTCTACAGATTTAATATTAGAATCCTTTTTAGAAACGACCATGTTTTTCGCAACAAAATAAATATCTGTGAAATCAACATTATTTTTACGCTCTGCAGTTGGCGTCATACCTGCCATTACGAAATCAACTTTTCCTGAGCTAAGAGATGCTAATAAACCACCAAAATCCATATCTTTCACTTTCACTTCATAACCAAGTTCTTTTCCGATATATTTAGCAACATCAATATCAAAGCCGATAATTTCATCACTTTTTGAAGCTTCTACGTATTCATATGGTTTATAGTCCGCTGAAGTACCCATAACCAGTACTTTTTCATTTTTTCCAGTAGCCTTTTCTTCTCCATTACTACAAGCACTGAACATACTTACAATTAAAATAAGTGCAAACGATATTGATAATAACTTCTTCATCTTTCTTCCCCCTAATGATGTATATTTAAAAGTTTAATAGAATATTTATTCGATGTTTGTATTGTATCAGCACTTTTATTTTTATGCAATATATAAAATAAAAATAAATAAAATACCATTAAAAACTTCATTTACAATGCATAAAATAATGTATAAACTAACATCTAACTGTATAATTCATCACTTTGAATAATAAATAAAAAAGGCGATACACCCACTTAATCGTGGGTATACCGCCTTTTCAATTATTTATTCCGCTATTTGCAGATCGTAAACGCCCAATTGGTGAGGGCTGATAATCAGTAGGGATGCCCCCACTGATTAAAGTTTCATTTTATAGTTCTTCACAATTTTCTTCGAAATACGATTGTAGTTTCGCAATGACTTGCATTGGTTCATGACCTTCAATTTCATGGCGTTCTACCATCGTTACAATTTTCCCATCTTTTAATAAAGCAAATGATGGAGATGAAGGTGGATATCCTTCGAAATACTCACGTGCTCTTGCTGTTGCTTCCTTATCTTGGCCTGCAAACACCGTTACAAGATGGTTAGGACGTTTATCATAATGTACGGAATGCGCAGCAGCAGGACGAGCAATACCGCCTGCACAGCCACATACAGAGTTCACCATTACAAGTGTTGTTCCATTTCTTTTAAACGCTTCTTCTACTGCTTCTGGCGTCGTTAATTCTGTATATCCAGCAGAGACAATCTCTTCACGCGCTTGGCGAACAACATCATTCATAAAAAAGTTAAAATTAATCAATCTTTTCCCTCCTCTAATTCTACCTATTTGTATCTTACCAGTTAATGTTTATGAAATACAAGTAAGTTTACTTGCATTTGGGTATAGAAAAGGTGTTAGAGCAGGGCTCTAACACCTTTTCTTAATGACCACGATGTTTTTTCTTTGCTTTTTGTACTTTGATTAAACGTCTTCTTTGTTTTTCAGCTTCGCATTTCTCTTTAGATTGCACTTTCTTCTCTTGTTTATGCAGTTCATAAGATAAACTAATTGCCTCTTGCGCCTTAGTAAAACGTTTAACATTTGTTTCTTTTGCTGCTTGTCGTATGTTACGCTTTATGTTTTTAGGACGCTGTTTTTCTTTAACTTCTACACCACATTTTGCAAAGTGTTGAAAATGCTCTAAAAGTGAACCATTCACAAACATAAGCACTTCTTCATCTGACGGTTCCGCTCCAAAAATATATCTCGCTCCATACAATTTCCCTTGTTCTTTGCATGTAATAATTCCAACAAAAAATTGGCCATCGTGATATACTGTCAACTCCATTGACAGCCCCTCCTTAAAAAAATTAGAAATACGGGACATCCCGGAGGGGAAGGTTACTGACATGAAATCATGCGTCTGGACTACCAACCAGAGCTGTGTTTTTGTATTTCTTTCACTATCATTATATATTTTTTTCCATAATTTTCATATATTCAGCAATCATTTTTTTATGTGATCCTACAATATAGTCCGGTAGTTCTGTTACTGGGAAGAATTTAAGCTGAACTGCTTCTTCTTTATTCATAACAAAATCCCCTTCGTATTCATCCGTATAATAAGCGGTCGTTACAGATTGAAATTCATCACCGTTTGCTAATTTTGTAAAATAGTTCGCTCCAGAAAATACATTAATTAATCGTAGGTTCTTCACTTCTATTCCCGTCTCTTCATATACTTCACGGCAAGCTGTTTCTTCTGGTGATTCGCTAAGCTCCATGAGCCCCCCAGGCAGCCCCCATTTTCCGTACGGCTCTGTTCTTTGCTGCAATAAAACATCTCCATTTTCATTTATAACGAGTACAACAGCACCAACTAAAATTAAAGGGCGATGACCAACTATTTTCCGTAATTCTTCTACATATCCCATCGTATCCCTCCTTTTTCGTTGTCCACACTATTGTATCATATGTATGAAACGACAAAATGCGTATATTTTTCATTTTTTTAACAAAATATTTATTTTATGTGCTTCATCTACTGTAGCCAACATAATGGATTCGACTTCTGTACTCTCCTCTAGAAATTCTCTCGCCCACTCTTCTGTTTTTCCTAATAAAGCAAGAACATCTTTCTGAATCCTCCCATCCTTTACTAATACAAAAGAAACTGGAGATTTTTTTCCCGCCACTTTAAGATCAAGTCGCGAAACTGCTTCATATTCTGGATACCGAAATATAGAAACGACACCGTTCGCTTCCCATAATGCTAATTTGATCGTTTGAATATCGCTCACATTTCGCATACGAAGTTCCGAAAATAAATATTCCACGGTAATTCTCGCTTTTTTCAAATTGCTAAAATCAATGGAACCATTGTGTATAAGAATGATAGGTGCTGGCTCTAAAAAGCGTCTCCATCTATCCCATTTCAGCATTAAAACTGAGCTTATGATGTGTAGTACAACGAGTATAAACGTTGTAATCATCGAACCGAGTAATCCGACCTTTTCATCAGATAGCGCGTTAGAAATATTCCCACCTAGCAATAACACTAATACAACATCTAAAAATCGAAGTTGTGCGATGGATCTTTGTCCCATCGATTTCGCAACTAATATTAAAAATATGTACGCTATAATAGCTCGAACAACCCATTCGCTATTAGAAAGGTGCCGTGCTCCTTCAAAAATATGCATATGCATCACATTGCACTCCTTAAACATTCCAAACTACAAGTCTGTTTTAGTTTGCAACGTTTAAGAGCATATATGTAAAAAAGCTGGTTCGTTTTTACACGAACCAGCTTTTTTTACTTAACTGAAAACATATATTTTTTATACGTTTTCCGTACCGATAATATGAGCCCCATCATAATCATATTCGAGAATAAGGAACTTCCCCCATATGATAAGAAAGGTAACGCAATACCTTTTACAGGCATTAATCCAACGATCATACCGATATTTTGGAATATTTGAACCGTTAATATTCCAATCGACCCAGCACATAATAATGTACCGAATAAATTATCAGCAGAATAACCGATAATAATTGTTCTATATAGTAGTAATAGGAACAAGAATACAACTAACGCCGCTACTATAAATCCGCCTTCTTCGGCAATTGTAGCGAAAATAAAGTCAGTATGCTTCTCTGGGATATAGACATTCCCTTCGCCAAATCCTTTCCCTTCCATACCTCCGCTACCTACAGCTAAAATTGATTGCTGCGTTTGATAACCTTGGTCTGTATGTTCAAATGGATCTAACCAACCTAAAATACGTGATTGTTGGTGAGGCTTTAATAATGTAACTAAATTTTTAAAGAAGAAATCCTCATACCTTACGTAAATAAATATTAAGGTGGTTAATATGGTCACTGGAATAACTGTACATAATGCTATCAATTTTTTCTGAATACCTGACATAAATAAAATACATGCAATAGCAGCAGCATATAAGAACACCATACCTGTATCTGGTTGGCTATATACAACGGCCATAGGCGGGAGAGATACTAGCATAATTTTACCTACTAGTTTTAAATCCGTCTGGAATGTCCTCGCCATATACTGCGCATTATGTTTCACTGCTATACTTGCTACTATGAGAAGCAATGAAATTTTGAAAAACTCAGACGGTTGGATTTGTCCAAATACAGGAAAAACAAACCATCGTTTTGCACCTAATTTTTCAGGTGTGAAACTGGAAACCGGTAGTATTTTCAAAAGAATAAGTGAGCCAAATCCAGCAATATAAAGCGGCCAAGACAATTTTTGCAATTGATCTAAATCAATGCTTGCAACAAGAAGTAACAATACAACCCCAATTATGTAGTTGACACCTTGTTTCATAGCAAAGTTTGCATCTCCATATTGTCCGGTTTGCTGACTGCTATATATAGCAGTTATACTTATAACACAAAATGCAAACAAAATTAAAATTAATTTTACATCTAAACTTTTTAGAAACTCGGTACTTCTTTTCATGACATCCTCCTGAAACATTGTTACGGCAAAATAAAAAACCAGGAGTCAATACTCTTCATGTTTTGACGACTGATTACACATTATCTATAAAACACTTATATAGAATAACTCTCTTTTTCATACAATACAATATATTATACTACAGTTTCGTCAGTAAGATTTGCCAAAAAAATTATTCTTTTTTTATTTTATATCCATATACCATATATCAGCAATGTATTTTCGTAAATTCCTAATACATAATCGTCCATTGTAAGATTACTGGGAAAAGTGTTGTACATATAGTAGGAGTAAAAGAAGAAAAAATAAGATAATAAAAAGCTCGCATAAGCGAGCTTTTTATTAATATACAGATGTATTATTTTCTGACGTGTTTTCTAAAATTTCTTTTACACGTCCTAAGAACTTACCACAAATTAAGCCATCAAGTACGCGGTGATCAAGTGATAAACATAAGTTAACCATATCGCGAGCACCGAACATACCGTTATCCATAATTACTGGTCGTTTTACAATTGATTCAACTTGTAAAATAGCCGCTTGTGGGTAATTAATAATACCCATAGATTGAACAGAACCAAATGATCCTGTGTTATTAATTGTAAATGTTCCGCCTTGCATTTCGTCCGCTTTTAACGATTTCGTGCGTACTTTTCCTGCAAGTTCTGTAATTTCACGAGCGATACCTTTAATCGTCTTCTCGTCTGCTTGCTTAATTACTGGTACAAATAGTTCATCCTCTGTTGCAACAGCGATAGAAAGGTTAATATCTTTCTTCTGAACGATTTTATCGCCAGCCCACATTGAGTTAATTTGAGGATACTCTTTTAATGCTTGTGCTACCGCTTTTACGAAGAAAGCAAAGAATGTTAAGTTAAATCCTTCACGCTTCTTGAAATCGCCTTTAATTGAATTACGGTATGACACAAGGTTTGTCACATCTACTTCAATCATCATCCAAGCATGAGGCGCCTCGTGCTTACTACGTAACATGTTCGCTGCAATTGCTTTACGCACACCTGTTACTGGAATTTCGATATCTCCAGGCATTGTCGGTACAGAAACTGGTTTCGCAGCTTCTACTTTTTGTGCTACCGGCGCTGCTTTTGGTGCTTCTGGACGCACTTCTACTACAGCTGCTACTGCTTCCTCTTTTTTCGCACCTGCTTGCGGAATATTTCCAGATTCCACTAGTTTTAAAATATCTTTACGAGTAATACGACCATTTGATCCTGTACCTTCTACTAGATCTAAGTCAACATTATGCTCACCCGCAAGTTTTAACACAGCTGGTGAAAAACGTGGTTTTCCATCAGTTGGTTGTTTCGCTTTTGGTGCTTTCTCAGCAGTAGTTACTTCTACCTTTGGTTCTTCTTTCGTTTTTTCCTCTACAGCTGTTGCAGCTACTTCATCTGCGCCTTCTACTTGAATGACACAAACAACCTCACCTACAGCTAATGTATCACCTTCACCAGCGATTAGCTCTTTCACAATACCAGTGAAAGAAGATGGTACTTCTGCATTTACTTTATCAGTCATTACTTCTGCAAGCGGATCATATTTATTTACGTGATCGCCAACATTAACGAGCCATTTACTAATTGTACCCTCTGTAACGCTCTCCCCGAGCTGAGGCATTGTAATATTTTCTACAGCCATGTATAGTCCCCCCGATTAAAATTCCGCAAGTTCACGCATTGCTTTTTCAACTTTATCTGGATTTACCATAAAGAATTTTTCCATTGTTGGTGCATATGGCATTGCTGGAACGTCTGGACCTGCAAGACGTGCGATTGGTGCATCTAAATCAAACAGACAATTTTCAGCGATAATAGCTGCCACTTCACTCATAATACTTCCTTCTTTATTATCTTCTGTTACAAGAAGAACTTTACCAGTTTTTGAAGCAGCTTCAATAATTGCTTCTTTATCTAATGGATATACAGTACGTAAATCAAGAATGTGTGCAGAGATGCCATCTTGCGCTAACTTCTCAGCTGCTTGAAGAGCAAAGTGAACACATAATCCGTATGTGATAACAGTAATATCATCACCTTCACGTTTTACATCTGCTTTTCCGATTGGTAATACATAGTCATCTTCTGGCACTTCACCTTTAATTAAGCGATATGCACGTTTATGTTCGAAGAATAATACTGGATCTTCATCACGAATTGCTGCTTTTAACAAGCCTTTTGCATCGTATGGTGTAGAAGGGATAACAATTTTTAAACCTGGTTGGTTTGCAAACATCGCTTCTACAGATTGTGAATGATACAATGCACCGTGAACCCCGCCGCCAAATGGCGCACGAATTGTAACTGGACAAGTCCAATCGTTATTAGAACGATAACGGATTTTTGCTGCCTCAGAAACAATTTGGTTTACCGCTGGCATGATGAAATCAGCAAACTGCATTTCAGCGATTGGACGCATACCATACATTGCCGCACCAATTGCTACCCCAGCAATTGCAGATTCTGCAAGCGGTGCATCAAGCGCACGATCTTCACCAAATTGATCATATAAACCGTGTGTCGCTTTAAATACGCCACCTTTTTTACCAACATCTTCTCCTAAAACGAATACTTTCTCATCGCGTTCCATTTCTTCGCGCATTGCTAATGTAATAGCATCAATATAAGACATTACAGCCATGAAACGTTCCCCCCTATTCTGCGTATACGTGCTTCAATGCATCTTCAGGTGCTGCATACGGAGCATTTTCTGCATATTCTGTTGCTTCATTTACGATATGCATAATTTCGTCTAACATTTGTTTTTCAGATTCCTCAGTTAACACGCCAGCTTCTTTTAAATAAGCTGCGAATGTTATAATTGAATCTTTTTTCTTTGCTTCTTCAACTTCTTCTTTATCACGATAAACACGATCATCGTCGTCACTAGAGTGTGCTGTTAAACGATATGATACTGTTTCAATTAAAGTTGGACCTTCACCACGACGGCCGCGGTCTGCTGCTTCTTTTACAGCTTTATATACTGCAAGCGGATCATTTCCGTCTATTGTATATCCAGGCATACCGTAACCAATTGCACGATCTGATACGTTTTTACATGCTAATTGTTTTTCAACCGGAATAGAGATTGCGTATTTATTATTTTCACACATGAAAATAACAGGTAGTTTGTGTACACCAGCAAAGTTTGCACCTTCGTGGAAATCACCTTGGTTTGAAGAACCTTCTCCGAATGTAACGAACGTTACTAAATCTTTCTTCTCCATTTTTCCAGCTAATGCAATACCAACTGCATGTGGTACTTGTGTTGTTACTGGAGATGAACCTGTAACAATACGATTTTTCTTTTGACCGAAGTGACCAGGCATTTGGCGACCACCAGAGTTCGGATCTCCAGCTTTCGCGAAAGCAGACAACATAAGCTCTTTCGCTGTCATACCAAACGCTAATACAACACCCATATCACGGTAGTATGGTAATGCATAATCTTTTTCTCTATCAAGAGCGAACGCCGCTCCAACTTGCGCAGCCTCTTGTCCTTGACAAGAAATTACGAATGGAATTTTACCTGCACGGTTTAATAACCACATACGTTCGTCGATTTTACGTGCAAGTAACATCGTACGGAACATTTCTAATACTTGCTCATCACTTAAGCCAAGCTCTTCATGGCGCTTTTCTTTTACTTCTGCCATTTTTCATAACCTCCTAAATCCACATTTTTATGCGTGTAACGCTTTTCCATCTACAGCTAATGCTGCTTCACCAATCGCCTCAGATAATGATGGATGCGGATGAATTGTATGTGCTACTTCCCAAGGTGTTGCATCAAGTACTCTTGCAAGACCAGCTTCAGAAATCATATCTGTTACATGTGGTCCAATCATATGAACACCAAGAATATCATTTGTTTCTTCATCAACTACAAGTTTTACAAATCCATCTGATTCTCCGTATACAAGTGCTTTTCCGATTGCGCGGAATGAGAACTTACCTACTTTTAACTTGTAGCCTTTTTCTTTCGCTTCTTGTTCTGTTAAACCGACAGAAGCAACTTCTGGACTGCTATATACGCATTTTGATACCATAGAATAATCAATTGGTGTAACTTCTTTACCAGCAATATGTTCTACTGCAACAATTCCTTCATGAGAAGCAACGTGAGCAAGCTGTAAGCCACCGATTACATCACCAATTGCGTAAATGTGAGATTCTTTCGTTTGATAAAACTCATTTGTTTGAATGTATCCTTTTTCCACAACGATATCCGTATTCTCTAAACCAATATTTTGCGTATTCGCTTGTCGTCCTACAGATACAAGCATTTTTTCTGCTTTAAATTCTTTATTCTCACCGTTATGTTCAGCTTGAATTGTTACTCCATTATCTTTTACCAATGTTTCTGGTAATACTTTTGCACCAGTTACCACTTTAATACCTTTTTTCTTGAATAGACGCTGCATTTCTTTTGAAACGTCCTGATCTTCTAGTGGTAATATCGTTTTCGCATACTCTAACACTGTAACTTCTACACCGAAGTCAGCAAGCATAGATGCCCACTCAATACCAATTACACCGCCACCAACGATAATGATCGAGCTAGGAAGCGTTTCCATTTTTAGAGCATGATCTGAAGACATTACGTACTCTCCGTCTAACTCTAAACCTGGTAATGAATTTGGACGAGAACCTGTTGCAACAAGTACATTTTTTGGAATTAACATTTCATTCTCTTCTCCACTTGCAAGTTCAACTGAAATTGTCCCTGGCATCGGAGAGAAAATAGATGGGCCCAGAATACGGCCAATACCTTCAAACACATCAATTTTACCTTGTTTCATTAAATGTTGAACGCCTTTATGAAGCTGCGTTACAATCTTCTCTTTACGCTCTTGTACTTTCGCAAAGTTTAGTTCTACATTACTTGCAATAACTCCGAACTCTTCGCTTTTTTTAGCAGTTGCATATACTTCCGCACTACGTAAAAGGGCTTTACTAGGAATACATCCTTTGTGTAAACAAGTACCACCAAGATTTTCTTTTTCAACAAGTGCAGTTTTTAAACCTAGTTGTGATGCACGAATAGCAGCAACATATCCACCAGTACCACCGCCAACGATGACTAAATCATATTCTCTTGCCATTATCTCAACCCCTAGCTACTGTTTGTTTTTCTCTTACAACATACTCTTTCGCCGCTTCTTCTTCACGTAATACACGTAGTGCTCCTTCTGCTAACGCTTCTAACTCATCTTCTCCTGGATGTACGATAACATCTGCAATCCAATCTACTCGTTCTTTTATTTCATCAACAAGAATTTTACTGTACGCAAGTCCACCAGTTAATACGATTGCATCAATTTTCCCGCGAAGTACCGCGCTAGCTCCGCCAATCTCTTTCGCAACTTGATATGCCATTGCTTTATAGATAAGAGTTGCTTCAGGATCACCTTTTTCAACCATTTGTTCTACTTTAATCGCATCATTTGTACCGATTAGACTTACAAGTCCACCTTGTCCGACAAGCTGTTTCACCATTTCGTCTCGGTAATACTCACCAGAGAAACACATTTCAACTAGTTGTCCTACCGGTACTGTACCAGCACGCTCTGGACTAAATGGCCCTTCTCCGTTTAAGCCATTATTTACATCGATAACTTTTCCTTTTTTATGAGCACCAACTGTAATACCGCCGCCCATATGTGTAACTAATAAATTTAAATCCTCGTATTTGTGATTTAATTGATCAGCTACTTTACGAGCAACTGCTTTTTGATTTAATGCATGGAAAATACTTTTGCGTTCCATACCAGCAATACCACTTATACGAGCAATTGGCTCCATCTCATCTACAACGACCGGATCCACAATGAATGCAGGAATATTTAATCCAGAAGCAATTTCATAGGCTAAAATGCCTCCGAGGTTTGAAGCGTGATGACCACTAAACCCATTTTTCAAATCTTCTAACATCGCATCGTTTACTGTATACGTACCGCCTTCGATTGGACGAAGTAATCCGCCACGTCCACAAACAGCGTTTAATTTTGAAATGTTAATACCATGAGAATGTAGAACTTCTAAAATCGTTTCTTTACGAAACTCATATTGGTCGATAATTCTCTTATATTTTCCAATCTGTTCTACGTCATGACGAATCGTTTCTTCTAGAACAGGTCTTTCATTATCAAAAACACCAATTTTTGTGGATGTACTACCTGGGTTAATAACAAGAATTCGATTTACAGACAATGTTGCTACCTCCACTAATAAATTCAAAAGGGAGTGGAAACCTCATAAGAGGTATCCACACCTTTTGTAAAAGTTATATATGAATGATTAGCGACGGCTAATAATGTCGTGACCGTTGCGTAAGTATGTGCTACGAGAGTTTTTCAAGCTTGCAATGCGCTCTTCAGCTAGACGATCTGCTGCTACATAAGTTGCAATGCCATCGCGTTTTGAAATTTCGATTACTTTTGCAATTGTGTCATAAATAGACTCAACACGCTTTAATGCACGTTCTCTATTGTATCCATATAATTCGTCTGCTACGTTAATTACGCCACCTGCGTTAATAACATAATCTGGTGCGTATACAATACCCATTTCATGAATGATGTCGCCGTGACGATCTTCTTTTAATTGGTTATTTGCAGAACCTGCGATTACTTTTGCTTTAAGTTGTGGAATAGTTTCATCGTTAACTGTTGCACCTAATGCACATGGTGCGTAAATATCACATTCAACAGCGTAAATTTCATTTGGTTCAACAGCTGTTGCACCGAATTCTTCTACTGCACGTTGTACAGCTTCTTTATTAATATCTGTAACGATTAGTTTTGCTCCTTCAGCGTGTAAATGTTTGCATAGGTGATATGCTACGTTACCAACACCTTGAACAGCAATTACTTTTCCTTCTAAATTATCAGTACCGAAAGCTTCTTTCGCAGCTGCTTTCATACCACGGTAAACACCGTATGCAGTTACTGGAGATGGGTTACCAGAAGAACCGAATGATGGTGAAATACCTGTTACAAAGTCAGTTTCTTCATGGATAATATCCATATCATCTACAGTTGTACCAACATCTTCAGCTGTAATGTAACGTCCGTTTAGTCCTTGAATGTAACGTCCTAACGCACGGAACATCGCTTCGCTCTTATCTTTACGTGGATCACCGATAATTACTGTTTTCGCACCACCTAAGTTTAGACCAGCTGCTGCGTTTTTGTATGTCATCCCTTTTGCAAGACGCAATGCATCTTCAATCGCCGCTTCTTCAGAATCATATGTCCACATTCTTGTTCCACCAAGAGCTGGTCCAAGAGTTGTATCATGAATTGCAATAATTGCTTTTAAACCAGATTCTTTATCTTGACAAAATACTACTTGCTCATAATCATATTTTTCTAAGTATTCGAAGATTTCTAATGTCATTGTCGTTTCCCCCTAATGTTTTACCCTTTTTGGTTTATTTTGAAGCAGTCGCAACTGCCAATGCTAATGAATATACTTTTGTTTCTGCTGAATCAGCACGAGACGTTAAAACAATCGGTGCTTTTGCGCCTGCAATCATTGCTCCTACTTTGGCATCCGCAAAGTAAACGAGTGATTTATATAGCACATTTCCAGCTTCAATCGTTGGGACGAGTAAAATGTCTGCCTTACCTGCTACATCACTTACTATGCCTTTATGCTCTGCTGCAATTTGTGATACTGCATTATCTAAAGCAAGTGGTCCATCAACGATACAATCTTTGATTTGTCCGCGGCGATTCATTTGTGTTAACATCGCTGCATCAATTGTCGCCTGCATCGCTGGATTCACAACTTCTACTGCTGCGATTGGCGCCACTTTTGGCAACTCAATTCCTATTGCCCGGGCAACTTCTACAGTATTTTGTATAATAGCAGCTTTCTGTGTTACATCAGGTGCGATGTTCATCGCTGCATCTGTAACGAAAATAAGACGATTATAATTTGGAACTTCAAACGCTGCTACATGTGAAAGTACGCTACCTTTACGTAACCCCCACTCTTTATTTAACACAGCCTTCAAAATATTTGCTGTTGGGATGTTTCCCTTCATAAGCACATCTGCTTCACCGTTTCTCACAGCTTTAACAGAAAGTTCTGCAGCCTCAGCATTTGATGTTGCTGCAATCACTTCAATATGTTCTGAAGTTTGTAAACCATGTTCTTGTAGCATCCCCATTATTTTTTCTTGATTTCCATATAGACGAAATTGAGCTAGCTGTAATGTAATTGCTTTCGCTACAGCTTCAATTACTTCATGATCTTCAGCTACTGCTACAGCCACAGTTTTTTTAGGCTGTCCTGCTGCTTGATCAATTAAGTGTTCTAACTTCATATTTTGTAATCAACCCTTTCCGTCGTCCCTCGTCTATTTATAAAGCAAATACCGTGCCAACTTTTAAAAGTGGTCTTACCAATAATGAAAACGCATTCAAAATGCAGTAAAATCAATACTTTGGAAAATAACAAAAGATTCTGTCTTATTTTGTCACTTTTTGTATACCATGCAATAAATTGCACGGTACGCAATTTATTGCATGCTATTTTTTGCACAGTCATACTTTTCTAGCTTATAATATAAATTTCGAACTGAAATTCCTAACGCTCTTGCAGTTTTTGTTTTATTCCCATCAAATTTCTCTAAATATTTATGAATGATATTCCCTTCAAACTCTGTCACTAAATGTTCAAGTGGCTTTTCTTCTAATTCAGGTAACAAGTTATTTTGTTTCAACTCCTGCTGCTCTTCTTTATGTAAAGGTGGTAAATGATGCACATCAATATATATCTCGTTATAATTCATAAAGATAATAGCTCTCCCTAAAATATTTTCAAGCTCCCTCACATTTCCAGGCCATTCATATGATTGTAAATATGAAATAGCCGAATCGGTAAGCCCCTCAACATTTCGGCCATAATCTTGATTTATTTTTTGAATTAATCTTTCTGCAATCGCCGGTATATCTCCTTTACGCTGACGAAGAGATGGAATTTGAATTGGAATTTTATTTAAACGATAATAAAGATCCTCCCTAAATTCCCCTTCTAAAATAGCCTTTTCCAAATTCACATGTGTTGCTGCAATTACCCGAACATTAATAGGTATCGCTTTCGTCCCACCAACTTTTACAATTTCTTTTTCTTGCAGCACGCGAAGGAGTTTCGCCTGTGTATTAGCAGATAACTCTCCTATTTCATCTAAAAAGATACTGCCGTTATTTGCTTCCTCAAAGAACCCACGTTTCCCGCCTCTCTTCGCTCCAGAAAACGCACCCTCCTCATAGCCAAATAACTCACTTTCTAACAGCGTCTCTGAAATAGCCGCACAGTTCACACGAACGAACTTATTATATTTTCGATTACTCCCATTATGAATTGCATGCGCAAATAATTCTTTACCTGTGCCAGATTCTCCGCGTAGTAATACAGTTGCAGGTGTATTCGCTCCCAGTTTCGCCTGTTCAATAGCTGCCGTTGTTTCATCTGAATTTCCGACAATATCATCAAATGAATATTTCGCTTCTAATGTTCGAATGATTTGCCTTGCTCTATTCAATTCATTTGTTAACTTTTGAATTTCTGATACGTCACGAATTACACCGACGCTTCCTTTCAATATACCATCAACAATGACTGGCGCTACGTTGACGATTACATCTCGCTTTTTTTGACCAATTTTCATATGTATTCCACGTACCGCTCGGCGTGTTCGAAGTACTTTCATATGCATACTTTCACCTTCTACAATATCTGTTGTAGCTGGTTGTCCAAGTATATCTTCTTCTGTTAATCCAGTTAACTTCGTATAGGCGGGGTTAATTACTAATCCTCTTCCCTTTTCATCCACGACCGAAATCGCTTCCTCCGATGAGTTAATAATCGCCTCAAGTAACGTTTGAATCTCTTTTAAATCCGTAACTTCTTCCGCGAGATCTACGACTTCTGTAATATCTTTAAAAATCGCAAACGCTCCTTGCACCTCTCCTCCCTCTTTCAATATTGGAATACGTGTTGTAATAATTTTCTTTTCATTCTCTAACGTCAGTTCATAATTCACTTCTATTTGTTTCGTTCGTATGATACGAAGCAACTTACTCGTTGGAATCACGTCTAAAATATGTTTCCCTATTGCGTTTTCTTTTTTATATCCGATAATACGCTCCGCACTTTTATTAAAAAGGCGGACTTGCCCCTCTCGATCGATGACAATCATACCGTCATGTGTAGAATTTAAAATTAAATCCCCTTGTTGTGTTTGTTCTTCTAATTTTCCAATTAAATCTTCCTTCTCATGCGCTAATCTCGTAACAATTTTTGCAATATCACCTGGTATAAGAAGAGTATCTTTATCCTTTTTCTCTAATAAAACTTTATGTAAATTATCGTCACCTGTCATATCAAACATTACATCAATGTGCATAGAAAGAAACGGAGTTATACTTTCTCCAATCGTAATCCCATATTCCTTAGCAATTTGTAATCCTTTCGCCATCGGATTTATATCTATAACCCCTATAATTTGAAATATATTCGAACTTTGTAACAGATTCAGCAGTGTACTACCACCTTCACCTGCACCAACAATTAACACCTTTTGTTTCATATCGTACACTTCCTCTCGAAGTATCTCTGCAATTTTTTTCACACCCTTATCTTACTCGTTCAGCAATCTCTTGACAAACCCCCTTTTCATATAACATCATTAAAATATACTAAATAATCTGAAAAGGAGCGTTATGTATGCAGCGTTACCTCGCTCTATTATTAGCACTCATTCCCATTTCATTAGCCGTGCTTGGCATTAAGTTAATGAGGGATACTTTATTCGGCATTCTATTTCCACCAATCTCTATACTATGGTTACAATTTTTAATCGGAGCTTTCTGCTTCGCACTCGGCTTTTATATCTTTGGTGGCTTCGTCTTACACCGGGACCGCAAACGAAATAAAGTTCAAGCCCGCTTTAGAAGATAGAAAAATTTTCTTCTATTAATAAGGTAAAAAGTTAATCAATTAGCCCCATCACTCTGGCTTTTCTGGCCCCTATTCCCCACCTACCTTGTTTGCGGCGGGATTCTTAGCCTGAAAAATAGCGGGATAAATAAAAAAATGAGACCGTTACATTCGGTCTCATTTTTTTATAGGCAATAAAGTTCTTGCTGTTTCAGGATAATCCGTAATAATCGCCGATATATTCATATCAAAATATTTACGCATAAGTGTTTCTTCATTTATTGTATAAGGGCGAACCTCTATGCCACTTTCTATCGTTAGTTCAGCAATAGCATCTGGAAGGTAACGATAATTCGGATGTACTGCTGTTGCACCCATTTTTTTCGCATATGCCCACGGACTATGCAAACCTTCGCGATATAAAATAGCCGTTTGAATATCAGGAGCCATCATATGGCATCGTTTCATACTGTAGTGATTAAACGATGAAAATATAACCCGATCCTCTAGGCTAAATTTACGCACAAGTGTTATAACCTCTTCTTCTAAACCTCTATATGGGATTTTATTATTTTTAAGTTCAATATTAAGTAGTAAATCTGTTTTTACAAGCCATTCTAATACCTCTTCTAAAAGTGGTATTTTACAAAAACCTACTTTATCACCAAATTTATAACTTGCATTTAACTTACATAAATCCTCATATAAATAATTTCGAACGGCACCTTTTCCATTTGTTGTCCGGTTCACCGTTTCATCATGAATAACGACAACCTTTCCATCTTTCGTTAATTGAACATCAAGCTCAATTCCATCCGCTCCAAAAGACTCCGCCGCTTCAAATGAAATCATTGTATTTTCTGGGTATGTTCCCGCTGCACCACGATGTGCAAATATAAGAGTCATCCTCACTCCCCCAATCTTATGCTATACTATACGAAAAAGGAGGTACTTCTATGAGACCATTACAAATTTCTCCAGACACTGCAGTCCGTCTATCAAAAGCGTTAGGTGTCCCACTTGAACAGCTCATGCATATGCCACAGCACATTTTAATTCAAAAGCTAGTTGAATTAGAAAAACAAAATAAAGATGAAGAATAATATGGTCCTGTTTTGCAGGGCTTTTTATTATCAACTATTATATCACGGATGACTTCTCCACTAAAAATATACAACGCACATTCTATTCCCCAATTTAAACCCCTCTTCAATTATACATAGTAAAACCCCCTCTTTTATGAAAAGAGGGGGTTTTACTATAACATTTTAATTATTCGAATTGTCCGTGTTTATCTTTTGTCACAATCGTAAACAATTTATACAATCCTAAAGAAGCTGGAATATTCATAAATGCAAATGCCTCATAAGTATAATGCGGGGCTGTTTCCCATAGTAACAAGAAAGTAAATACCCCTAATGTACTAATCATCGCAATTCGTATAACTTCCGATTCTTTTTCATCTTTCTTTGTATAAAGAATAACAGCCGCCATAACAGCTATGTACACGAATAATTTAATAACGTAAGAATATATAGTAACGATTTTATACTTCGTTGTACTATAGTTCGACACAAAATTAGTTACCTTGTCATTTTTCTGCTCGAACCATTGCCCAATACGGTACATAGAAAACTGACTCGATACCCATTCTCTAGTTATTTTTTCATTCAAATGTTGTACATAACCCATTACACCAAGCTCATTGAAACGTTGTACTATAACTTCTTTATTGTGTTCATTCAAGTCCTTCGTATTCTTTATGTTTTCATCATCAATATAATCCGCATCTGCCTGATTCCAAACACCATACGTATCTTTGTTTAAACCCATTTTTACCCAATGAGTATACGGAATTTTTTCAATTTCATTATCGGTACTAAGATTTAGCTTTGTCGTTATACCCTTAAAACTTACAATAAGGATTAAACAAAATACAACACTACTTAACACCTTTACAGAATATCCCTTACGAAACTTTAAAATATTTTCAATTAAAATCGCTAACGCTACCGCCAATGCTGTCGGTCTGATAATATAAGTACAAGCTGCGAAAACTCCCAACAAAATCCACAAAATAATCTGCATTCGTTTTGTTTCCGCCGTTTTCAAGCACAAATATGTATACATCGTTGCTGAAATAAAAAATATTACTAATGTATGCGTGTAAAAAACCGGAGCCTGCCAATATATAAAAATATTTAGCACAGATAACACAATCGATATGTGAGCAACTTTAAAGTTTGTAATCTTCCTTACAATCAATACATTTAAAATAATACTACCTGTTATACATACTATTGGTAATATTTTTATGGCTACATCTACGCTTCCTATTAATTTGGAAAAGTATCCTCCTAATAATACAATATGTGTATTATATGGATAAAACAGAAGCTGTCCCATTTCTAAAAATTGATTATCTCCATTAAACACAGAAACAATTCCTTGTTTAAGGATGGCATAATCCCCTACAACAGGATTAAACGCTATAGAAGTAATAAATATTTCTACCATCAAAATACTTATTATCCCTAAGGTAATCATAATATTTGTATACGTTCTTTTCATTTTATTAATAACCCATTTGTAATACATAAAGAAGAGTGCAAATAAAAGAAGTGTCGCTACTATAACAACGCCTATTTTGCTTGCAGTATACTCCTCAGTCGGATATGGAAATTCTCCACTCATCAAAATTATTTTCGGAATGAAAAACTTACTTACTATCATTGAAAATACAGCCAAAAACACTGTCATAACAATGATTGGATACAATCGATCCACTATTTTTTTTACAGACATTCTTATATTCTCCTATATCTATATCATTTCCCAATCAATAATACGTTATCAAGATTACGATGTCAAACTCACGTATTCCCTATACAACCCACTTTTTTCCCTGCACCTTTCTACATATATATTCCATTAAATCACCTCACTATTCTTAAATCAAAGTAAATAAAAAGACCAATGAATCATAAAATCCATTGGTCTTTAGGTGAAATAATTTATTTGTTTAAAAATCGATATTCAGTATGAAATTCAATAATTCATCGGTTTCACTAAAGAGTAAACTCTTTAGTTTACCTATTCTCAGCTAGCTTTATGTTCAAGTCTCAGCTTATCCGCAACCATTGCGATAAACTCTGAGTTCGTAGGTTTTGCTTTTGACATTGATACTGTATAACCGAATAAGGACGAAATAGAATCTATATTCCCACGGCTCCAAGCTACCTCTATTGCGTGACGGATTGCTCGTTCGACACGACTTGCTGTTGTATTATACTTTTTTGCGATGTCTGGATATAATACTTTCGTAATAGAACCTAATAATTCGATGTCATTGTATACCATAGAGATCGCTTCTCGTAAATACATATACCCTTTAATATGAGCAGGTACACCAATTTCATGAATGATACTCGTAATACTCGCATCTAAATTTTTCGGTTTTCCATCTACTGTTGTCGCTGATCGGAAAGATGGCAATGGACGTTTAATGGTAGCGTTTACCTTACCGCTCACTTGGCGAATATGACTTGTTAAATTCTCCATATCAAATGGTTTTAATATGAAATATGAAGCACCTAAATCAACCGCCTTTTTCGTCACATCTTCTTGTCCAAATGCTGTTAACATAATTACGCTAGGCTGTCTTAGCCTTTCAATATGGCGCATTTTCTCTAATACAGCTAAACCATCTAGATGTGGCATAATAATATCTAATACGAGTACATCCGGCTGCCTGTCTTTTAATAAGTTTAAACACTCTTGTCCATTATAAGCAGTTCCGATTACTTCCATATCATCTTGAGCAGCAACATAACTCTCTAGCATTGATACTAATTCTTTATTATCATCCACAAGACATACTTTAATTTTCTCCACAGCTTTTCCTCCCTTACCGAATCGATTCTCCGACATGTGTATCCTTCTAGGCTACATGAATTGTTCGACAATTGTGTGAAAATTCCCTTTTAAAGTTTGTTACTTTCCGATAAAATCACAAAAAAATATGTTTATCGTTCATTTTTTCCCTTTCACAACACATTCCATCATAGAAATACAACGAAACGTTCAACCCTTTCCTTTTATTTTACAACAAAAAACACCTCTTGCGGAGCTTTTACAAAATTTCAACGAATTTTTAAACAGAAAAAGCGAGCTAATTAATAAATTAGCTCGCTTTTTTTTCCTGATCATAAATATTAATTCCAGCCTCATGTAACATCCATTCAATATGAACACCGTATCCTGACGTTGGATCATTTACAAATACATGCGTAACAGCACCAATTACTTTCCCGTTTTGTACGATTGGGCTTCCACTCATTCCTTGTACGATACCACCAGTTTTCGCTAATAAACGTTTATCCGTTACTTTGATAACCATACCTTTTGTGGCTGGAAATTTTTGCGGCACTGTACTAACAACTTCAATATCAAAAGATTCTACTTTATCTTGATCAATAACTGTTAAAATCTTTGCTGGTCCCTCTTTTACTTGATTTGATAATGCAATGGGCATTGCTTTATCCATTATACCATTTGTCATATTTGTATTTAACTTCCCAAAAATTCCAAATGGACTATTTATTGTAATATTGCCAATCACTTCACGATCTGGTGAGAACCTTGCTAATTTCTCCCCTGGATTCCCATGACTTCCTCTTTCAATTGATGTAACTGTTGAACGCATAATTTGCCCATCTTCAACTTGAATCGGTTTTTTTGTATCATTATCAGAAATAACATGACCAAGCGCCCCGTATTTCATAGAATCTGGATGAACAAATGTCATCGTTCCGATTCCAGCTGCCGAATCTCGAATATATAGGCCAATACGATAAGACGATTCACCACTATCTTTTTGTGGTGTTAACTTAGTGCGAATGTATTTTCCATCTCGTAACAAAACAAGATTAAGCGGCTCACCTGTTTCACCACTACTATGAACAAATGGTGCCACATCACTCATTCTTTCAATTGTTTTACCATTAATTTCAGTAATCATATCTCCAATTTGCACACCTGCTGTTTCACCAGGAGATATTTTACCTTTTTCAGTTTGAATTAAATGATGGCCTACAACCAGTACACCTTTTGTGTTTAATTTCACACCAATCGATTGTCCACCTGGAATAACTTTAAAATCTTTCAGCACTTTTATATTTACTTTTTTCACTGGAAAACCAGCAAGCTGAAACACCATATCTGCTTCACCATTTTGGTGAGAATTTACCATAAGTCCTTGTTTTTGTTCGTTCGAACTCACTGTAAATACATGACGATCTGTAGATGAAGCTTGAAAAACTGGTAATGAAGCTATTTCTGATTGTTGTCCTTCAAAAATAACAAGTTGTTTCGGTGATGAAATAAACGTTCGAAGCGGTTTAAAACATCCAATAAATACTAAAGAAACAAGGAGATAAAGACCTATTATTTTGCGAAATCTTTCTAATTTCAATTTGTTCACTCTCCTCGCTCCTACCCCACATTCAGCCTCTTGGCTTCACTTTTTAATCTCTCCTTGCAGTGCTTTATTTATAACCGGAAGAATTAAGAAATCGTCATTTGAGAAAAAAAGCTATCCATTACTGGATAGCCTCTGCTGTCTGTTTAAAATGATGTGCTTGCGTAAGTAACTCTTTCGCATGTTCTGTCGTTAAATCCGTAATTTCCACACCAGAAATCATTCGAGCTATTTCTGTTACTTTATCCTCCATAGTTAAAACAGTTACTGATGTAATTGTCCGATCATTCGCTACTTGTTTTCGAATAAATAAATGTGAATCCGCCATTGAAGCTACTTGAGGTAAGTGCGTAATACAAAGTACTTGCGAGTTTACTGATACACGATAAATCTTCTCCGCAATAGCCTGTGCAACTCGGCCACTCACACCTGTATCCACTTCATCAAAAATAACAGACGCAACACCTTGATGCTTAGAAAAAATACTTTTTAAAGCTAAAATAATACGAGATAACTCCCCTCCAGAAGCGACCTTTGAAAGTGGTTTTAGCGGTTCACCTGGGTTCGTTGAAATATAAAACTCCACATGATCATAACCATCTGCCGTCAGTCTTACTGGTGTACCTTCCACAAGAGGTTCTTCTGTATTTCCTTCTCTCTTCATGATTCTCACTTCAAATTTCGTTTTTTCCATATATAATTCTTTTAATTCTTGATGAATGGCATTTGTAAGATGCTCTGCAAGCTCATGACGCATAGTACTTAACAACGTTGCTTCTTGCAGAATAACACTTTCTAATTCCTTTAACTGTTTCTTCGTCGTTTCGATATGAACATCTTTATTTTCAATTGTAAAAATTTCTTGTTCAATTTTATCAGCATACGCTAAAATCTCTTCTACAGTATTTCCATATTTTCTCTTTAACATACGAATTTCATTTAAACGTGTCTCAATTTCATCTAGACGATTCGGATCATATTCCATCATATCGAGCTTTTCTCTAAGTTGATACGCCACTTCTTCTAATAAATAATAGCTGTTTGCAATTGAATCATGATTTTCTTGATACACTTCATCTAAATGTGTAATACTCTCCATTTGTCCCATTGCGCTTCTAACATTATCTAATCCTTGTCCGTCAGCACTTAACGAACGATACGCATCACCTAACGCTTTATAAATCTTTTCAAAATTAGAAATTTGCAATCGTTCCTCAGTTAATTCATTTTCTTCATCCATCTTTAAATCCGCCTTACGAATTTCTTCATGCTGAAATTGAATTAAATCTAAGCGATGTGCCATTTGTTGTTCATTTTCACTTAACGATTTCAACTGTTTTTTTAATTTCTCGTAGTCAGCGTATACGTTTTGATATATATCCAATTGTTTAACAATACGCTCTCCATCAAAATGATCGAGCATAAATAGGTGACGCTCTTCATTCATTAAGTCTTGTGTTTCATGCTGTCCATGAATATCAACAAGCGTTTTCCCAATTTCTTTTAATATACTCAGTGTAACCAGTTTCCCATTTACACGACATACACTCTTTCCGTTTGCAGCGATGTCTCGCTTCAAAATAATCATGCCATCTTCTATTTCTATATCCAACTCTTCTGCCTTTTCAATACATGGATGCTTATCATCTTCTACATAAAATAGCCCCTCTATCTCAGCTTTTTCTGTTCCGTATCGAACAAATTCTGCTGAACCACGGCCACCTACAAGCAAACTAATCGCATCAATAATAATCGATTTCCCGGCTCCTGTTTCACCACTTAAAACCGTTAAACCTTTTTGAAAAGAAATATTTAATGCCTCAATAATAGCAAAGTTTCTAATCGATAATTCCGATAACAATGCCCCATTCACCTCGTTATAAACTAATCCCCTATTAGGGCTTTTCTCAGTTCTTTATTCAAATAGTCATACTATATATTTGTATGTATACATTACTTTTCTAACCCGCTCCATTGTACCAAACATTTGTTTTACGGGTCAATCCACCTATTTTCTAACTTTATTCAAACAAAATATTATATTGCAATTGAAAATACATATTTTTAATCCATAAAAATATCCTGTTTACTTTCCACTTTATAGAGGAAAGTAAACAAGATTTTTTTGTTACAGCATATTTAAGAAACGATCAGAGACAACACCTGTGTCTTCAGGTGTACGGCAAATAATTAAGCAAGTATCATCACCACAGATGGTTCCGATGATCTCATCCCACTCTAAATGATCAATAAGTGCCCCAAGTGAATGAGCGTTACCAGGCAATGTTTTTAGCACAAGCATATGTCCTGCCGTGTCTAATTTTACAAATGAATCCACTAGATTTCGTTTTAATTTTTGCAACGGGTTAAATCGTTGATCTGCTGGCAAGCTATATTTATAGCGACCATCATGTAATGGCACTTTCACTAAGTGCAGCTCTTTAATATCGCGCGATACTGTCGCTTGCGTTACATTAAATCCCTCATTACGTAAAATATCAACTAATTCATCTTGTGTTTCAATTTCTTTGTTCGCAATAATTTCCCTGATTTTAATATGGCGCTGACCTTTATTCATACATTTGCACCTCACACTATCTCTTACCATAGTTTAAACATTGGTATACTTCACTTATTTATGTTAACGTATAATTCGTTACTTGTACACAATTGTTTTTACAATCATTATACAATTACAACAAAAAGAGGAACAACATATGTTATTCCCCTTTTCCTTTTTGTTTTAGAACATCATGCGCTTCTGTAACAACTTGCTCAACAGAAACTGGAGAATGATTTTCGCCATTCTCACGTTCACCATGCCATTTCAGGTGGATTAAAAATTCAATATTACCATCCCCGCCCGTAATTGGTGAGAATGTTAAACCTTCTACATCGTATCCTTCTTTTAAAGCAAAATCGACAATCATTTCTACGACAGCCTCATGTACTTTTCTATCACGAACGATACCTTTTTTCCCAACTTGCTCTCTTCCAGCTTCAAACTGCGGTTTAATTAACGCTGCTACATCCCCATTAGGCATAAGCATTGTTTTTAAAACTGGCAATATAAGCTTCAATGATATAAACGAAACATCGATACTAGCAAATTGCGGTAAACCACGTTCCAAGTCTGCTGGTGTCACGTAACGGAAGTTTGTTCGTTCCATTACGACAACACGCTCATCTTGACGTAATTTCCACGCAAGTTGATTGTATCCTACATCTAATGCATAAGATAATTTCGCTCCATTTTGAAGCGCACAATCTGTAAAGCCACCAGTTGATGAACCAATATCTATCATAACTTTATCTTGTAAATTAAGATGGAACGTCTCTAATGCCTTTTCAAGTTTATAACCACCACGGCTTACGTACGGCATAACTTGTCCCTTCACCGTAATCTCTGTATCTTGTGGGATTTTCTCTCCTGGCTTATCAAGTCTCATCTCATTTGCATATACAAGGCCTGCCATAATGGCGCGTTTTGCTTTCTCACGTGTTTCTATAAGTCCTCGCTCTACTAATAGTACGTCTACTCTTTCTTTTTTTGCACTCATTTGTTACGCCCTTTTTTGTTTTGATGGAATCATTGTATGAATACGGTCTACAACTGCCTCTGTCGTTAAACCAATTTCTTCTAATAATTTTGTTACACTACCGTGCTCTATGAAACGATCCGGAATACCCATTCGTTCAATTAATGTACTATGGTACCCATTCTCAGACGCAAATTCAACTACGCCTGTTCCAAAACCACCGATTAAACAAGCTTCTTCAATCGTTAAAATCGGTATATTTTTTCCTAGGAGATCATGTAAATATGCTTCATCCATCGGTTTAATAAAGCGAGCATTCACTACTTTCACTGAAACTCCAGCTTTTTCAAGACGCTCAGCTGCTTCCATTGCCATTGGTATCGTTGTACCAAACGTTAAAATAGCGGCTTGTGTACCTTCTTTTAACGTTTCCCATGAACCGATTGGAATCGCCTTTAATTCTTCATCCATATGAACACCAAGTCCATTACCACGCGCATAACGTAATGCGATTGGTCCATCTTCATATTGCATCGCCGTATATACTAAATGTTGCCCTTCATTTTCATCTTTTGGCATCATAAGTACCATATTCGGCAAGTGACGTAAGAATGCGATGTCAAATACACCTTGATGCGTTTCACCATCTGCTCCTACTAAACCAGAGCGATCGATTCCGATGAAAACATTTAAATTTTGGCGGCATATATCATGAACAACTTGGTCATATGCTCTTTGTAAAAATGTTGAATAAATCGCTAAGAATGGCTTCATACCTTGCGTTGCCATACCCGCTGCCATTGTTGTAGCATGCTGTTCTGCAATACCTACATCAATCATACGATCCGGGAATTCTTTTTGGAATTTCTCAAGTTTCGATCCAACAGGCATTGCCGGAGTAATTGCAACGATACGCTCGTCCGTTCTCGCTAGCTTAAGTACTGTTTCACTAACAACAGCACTCCATGCTGGCGCAACTTCTTTCGGTTTAACGAAGTCACCGGATTCAATTTTATAAGGTCCTGTTCCATGCCAAGTTCCTATAACATCACTCTCAGCTGGTTTATAACCTTTTCCTTTTTTCGTAATAACATGAACAAGCACTGGGCCTTTTGTTTTCTTTGCATATTGCAACGTTTCGAATAGCTTTTCATAATCGTGTCCATCGACTGGACCTAAATATGTAAAGCCTAACTCTTCGAAAAAGACACCAGATACTAATAAATATTTAAGACTATCTTTTATTTTCTCTGCTGTCGCAGCAACTTTCCCGCCAACTGCTGGGATTTTCTTCAATATATACTCTAGTTCGTCTTTTACCCAATGGTATTTTCCTGCGGTACGTAGACGTCCAAGCACATTATGAAGCGCACCAACGTTTGGTGCAATTGACATTTCATTGTCATTCAAAATAACAATCATGTCTGTTTTTTCATGTCCAATATGGTTCAATGCTTCTAAAGCCATTCCGCCTGTTAAAGCACCATCTCCAATGATTGGTATAACATATTCTTTCGTTTTCTTTAAATCACGTGCTAGAGCCATTCCCATTGCAGCAGATAATGACGTCGAGCTATGACCAGTTTCCCATACATCGTGCTCACTCTCGCA
This sequence comes from Bacillus sp. SH5-2, assembly GCF_008368905.1. Taxonomy (NCBI): domain Bacteria; kingdom Bacillati; phylum Bacillota; class Bacilli; order Caryophanales; family Bacillaceae; genus Bacillus; species Bacillus sp. SH5-2. Next base: position 200,579 of record NZ_QOSD01000020.1, on the reverse strand, counting down.
ACGTTTTGGGAAACCACATAGTCCTTGATATTGCCTTAATGTGCCGAATTCTTTTGCACGTCCTGTCAAAATTTTATGTACATAGGATTGATGTCCTACGTCCCATAAAAATTTATCTTTCGGACTATCAAATAATTTATGCAGAGCAATTGTGAGTTCTACTACACCTAAATTAGGTGCAATATGTCCACCTGTTTGAGAGAGCTCTTCAATTAAAAATTTACGAATATCCTCACTCAATCCCTCTAGTTCACTGATAGACATATCTTTCAAAAAACTAGGGTTTTGAATTTGCGTTAGATCCACATGGATCACTCACTTTCATTTCATAATCTGTCAACATGTCAAATACTATAAGAAACATTTACACAACACAAGAAATTCTCTTTTTATTTTTCATCTTGTTTCGCTATTAACCAGTCTATTGTACCCTAATCTTATTATAAACCATATTTCTTTAGGCGATGAAAAAAATAGCCGCTAACACGAAGTGATAACGGCAATGTAATCTACATATATTTTTGCCAATAACAAGAAAAGAAAAACCTTTTCCTACATTTATATCATAAAATGATGAATGACTCAACAAATGAAAACGCTGTTATATTAGTTATTACGTTTTGCAATCAAGTCGCAAATAGATAATAGATATTCATCTTGTAATTGCAAGGAGCTGATTGCATCTTTTGCTTTTGCAATTGTGTCTTCTAAAATATCTTTTGCTCTATCTACAGTAAACAACGTTGTATATGTGCTCTTTTCATTTGAAACATCACTACCAATCGGTTTTCCAATCTCTTCTTCGGTTCCTTCTACATCTAAAATATCATCTCGAATTTGGAAAGCTAGACCGATATATTTTGCAAACGTAAGTAAGTTTTTTTCCTGCTCTTCTGTGGCATCAGAAAGTATCGCTCCTGCAAGTACAGCGAACTCAAGCAGTTTCCCTGTCTTATGCTTATGGATATACTCCAATTCATCAATTGTAAGCAGTTTCCCTTCAGCTTCCATATCTGCCACTTGTCCGCCAACCATTCCTTCGGGTCCTGCTGCCTTTGCAAGTTCAAGTACAAGTCTTACTTTTTTTTCAGCAGAGATTTCCTTTTGCTCATATGCCATAATAACTTGAAAAGCATACGTCAACAAACCATCTCCCGCTAAAACTGCCATCGCTTCACCAAATACTTTATGATTTGTGGGCTTTCCTCTTCTTAAATCATCATCATCCATACAAGGTAAATCATCATGAACTAACGAGTATGTATGAATCATTTCAAGAGCACAAGCTGCACCTACTCCAAGATTTCTTTCTTTCCCAAACGCTTGTAATGTTGCAAATAAAAGTAACGGGCGGAGACGTTTTCCACCCGCTTCCAAAGAATATGCCATCGCTTCACGAAGTACATTTGGACATTGCAATTCATTTGCATAGCTTACAAGTTTCTCTTCTACGAAAGTTTTACTTTCTTTCAAAAAAGTATCAAAAGCGATAGTCACTATGCTTCATCTCCTAAAGCAGTAAACGGTTCAAGCTCTCCATCTTCCCCAAGAATAACTGCCATTTGTTCTTGTACATTCTTCAACTTCTCATCACAAAGCTTTGATAACTCCATACCCTCTTTAAAATAAGAGATTGCTTCTTCTAAAGGTACGTCACCTTGCTCTAGCTTAGAAACGAGATGCTCAAGTTGCGAAATTGCCTCTTCAAAGCTTAATTTATTTTCCATTATTCAATTCACGCTCCTCTATGCCTGATACGCTACAATCTAGTATTCCATCTTGTAATTGAACTGAAACAGCATCTCCAAGGCTGACATCTTTCACACTTTTTAACACTTGCTTCTCTTCACCATATACAAGCCCATACCCTCTCATCATTACTTTAAGAGGACTTAATGCCTCAAGTTTTTGAGCTGCTCTTACGAAGGCAAATTCTTTCGTTTGAAGTAACGTTTGCATTTCACGTTGCAATTGTTTTTGCAACGTTTCAACTGCTACCTTCGTTTGCATAATTTTTTGAGATGGGTGGTGCTTTTCTAAATAAAATGAAAGCTGTTTTAACTGGTTTACTTTTTTATCAATATAGCGCTCTTTCGCTAACACAAGCTGTTCTAATGCTCGATCTAATTGCTCTTCCTTTTGTTCATATACTTGTCTTGGATAACGGAACGCATAAGATTTTTGCAATACTTGTAATTTTTCTTCTTTTTTATGTACTAACTCTCTCATCGCCCTTTGCAATCTAAGAGTTCTTTGTAATACCTTTTCTTGCAACTCTATAATGTTAGGTGCTGCCAGCTCAGCTGCTGCAGTCGGTGTTGGTGCGCGTAAATCTGCAACAAAATCTGCGATTGTAAAATCCGTTTCATGGCCTACTGCCGAAATAATAGGAATTTCACTTTTAAAGATTGCTCTTGCAACCATTTCTTCGTTGAAAGCCCACAATTCCTCAATAGAACCTCCTCCGCGTCCAACGATTAGTACATCTATCTCTCCCATTTCATTCGCTGTACGAATTGCTTGTACAATTGAGGGAGCTGCTGACTCCCCCTGTACAAGTACTGGAAATACAATAACATTTCCAATTGGATAACGACGTTTAATCGTTGTTATAATATCACGAATCGCTGCTCCTGTTGGCGACGTAATCACACCTATTGTTTTAGCATATGGAGGAATTGTTTTTTTATAAACTTGAGAAAACAAACCTTCTTCCTCTAAACGAACTTTTAACTGTTCGTAAGCTAAATGCAAGTTTCCGATTCCATCAGGTTGCATGTCTTGAATATAAATTTGATAAGAACCACTCGCCTCGTAAACAGAGATTTTCCCTTTCACGAGTACCTTCATTCCATTCTCTGGTCTGAATTTAATATTACGATTATGACCCGCAAACATAACCGCTGCAATTCTTGCATTTTCATCTTTCAATGTAAAATACATATGACCACGGCTATGATTTTTAAAGTTGGAAATTTCACCTTTTAACCAAACAGACTGCAAATGCGGGTCGTATTCTATTTTTGTTTTTATATAGCGTGTTAATGCTGTAACGGTTAAATATTGTTTCTCCATTTCTCTCTCCTCATAGCCGACTCAAATTATTTACAAACAACACCTGCACGCTTGGCAGATTCAACAGTATTATGAAGAAGCATTGTAATCGTCATTGGACCAACACCCTTTGGAACAGGCGTAATGTAACCTGCAACATCTAATACGTTGTCAAAATCAACATCACCACAAAGCTTTCCTGTTTCTAAGCGGTTTACACCCACATCAATTACAACTGCTCCTTCTTTAATGTAATCAGCTGTTATCATTTTAGGTCGCCCAACTGCTACGATTAAAATATCCGCTAACTTCGATAACTCTTTCATATTTTGCGTCTTAGAATGACAGTATGTGACAGTTGCATTTTCATTTAAGAACAATTGTCCCACTGGTTTGCCGACAATATTACTTCTTCCAATTACTACAACATGTTTTCCCGAAATATCGAGATTCGTTTCTTTTACTAGTTCTACAATACCATGCGGTGTACATGGAAGGAATGTATCTTGCCCCGTCATCATACGTCCCACGCTGATTGGGTGAAATCCATCTACATCCTTTTCTGGTGAAATTCTTTCAATGATAGCTTTTTCTTCAATATGTTTTGGTAAAGGTAATTGCACTAATATGCCATTAATACGGTCATCGCCATTTAAGCGATCGATTTCAGCAAGCAAACGTTCCTCAGTAATTGTTTCAGGAAGTTCAATTAGCTCTGAATAAATCCCTACTTGTTCACAGCCTTTTTCTTTTCCTTTTACGTAAGAACGAGATGCTGGATCTTCTCCAACTAAAATAACTGCTAATCCTGGTACAATCCCTTGCTCTTTCAACTTCACAACTTCTTCTTTTAATTGTGTTCGTTTTTTCTCCGCAACTTCATTTCCTTTGATGATTACTGCTACCATTTTAAGATTCCCCCTTAAAGAAATTACAGTGTATCTTTTATATTAGATAAAACGCCGTTAATAAAACGACGAGATTCCTCATCCCCAAATGTTTTAGCAATTTCAATTGCCTCGTTAATTGTTACATTGTGTGGAATTTCTTCCATGTATTTCATTTCATACACAGCTACACGTAAAATACTGCGGTCAACAATACTAATACGCTCAAGCTTCCACTTTTTTAAATTTTGACGAATTGCTTCATCAATTGCTTCTTTATTTTCTACAAAACCTACAACAAGTGATTCTAGAAACTCATTTGTTTCTTCACCTTCATCTAGCGTGTTTTCCACCGCTACTTTCGGTTCTAATTCACCTGTAATATCCATTTGATATAATGCTTGCATAGCTCTTTCTCTAGCCGTCCTACGTTTCATTGTAACTCTCCTTTATGCTTCAAGTCTTTCCTTATGCTTTGTTATATTATTATAATTTATAAGCCGTCAATTCACTTACTCTTACAGTTTTCATTGATTTTCCAACCTTATAATACAATGATAATAACACAATTTATCGTTTCACACACGGGTTACAAGGCTGAAAAATAATAAAAAGATTAACTTCAAGTTCCATATCTTATCACAATGTACGTTTTTTGGAAAAACGAAATATTTTCTTTCTTATTTCTCATTTTTTGAAATAGTATAATAATTAGAGGGTTGTAATTTGTGAAGAAACGAAACGATAAAAAAGATGCCTATGTTACTAGGCACCTTTTTCATTCTTACACTGGTTCGATTTCTGTTTTTTGTGTTTCGAATGTTACGCCAACGATGTGAACATTCACTTCTTTTGGCTCAAGTCCTGTCATTGTAAAGAGTGCTTGGCGAATGTTGTCTTGAATCTTTTGTGCAACAACTGGAATTGCTACGCCAAAATACATTACAACATAAAGGTCAACGATAATATCTTCGTTTGCTAATTCAACCTTTACACCTTTACCATGATTTTTCTTACCTAACTTCTCAACAACATCTGTAGCAAAATTACCGCGCATTGCCGCTACACCTTCTACTTCAGCAGCTGCAATACCTGCAATTACTTCAATTACTTCTGGTGCAATTTCTACTTTACCAAGAGTTGTATCTTGACCCATATCTAACATATGTTCAGCCATGAAAAAAACCTCCTTTAATGTATCACTGCGTCACAAGTTCATGCTCTTCCAAAAATTTCGTATTAAACTCACCTTTTACAAAATCAGGATGATCTAGCAATTGCAAATGGAACGGGATTGTTGTATGTACGCCTTCAATGACAAATTCACTAAGCGCGCGCTTCATTTTTGCAATTGCCTCTTCACGTGTTTTTCCGTGAACAATTAATTTAGCAACCATCGAATCATAGAAAGGTGGGATTGAATATCCCGGATATACAGCTGAATCGACGCGAATACCAAATCCGCCTGGTGGTAAGTACATTTCTACTTTACCTGGAGATGGCATAAATTTTTTGGCAGGGTTTTCCGCATTAATTCGACATTCAATTGCCCAACCATTAAATTGTACTTCTTCTTGCTGTAACGATAACTTTTCTCCAGAAGCAACAAGAATTTGTTCTTTAATTAAGTCCATCCCTGTTACCATTTCAGTAACCGGATGCTCAACTTGAATTCTCGTATTCATCTCCATGAAATAAAAGCTTTTCGTTTTATATTCATAAATAAACTCAACCGTACCAGCACCTGTATAATCAACCGCTACCGCCGCTTTAACTGCCGCTTCACCCATTTGCTTGCGAATATTTTCATCAAGTGCAGGTGATGGACTTTCTTCTAATAGTTTTTGCAAACGGCGCTGAATTGTACAATCACGCTCTCCTAAATGAATGGCATTTCCATGTGTATCTGCCATTATTTGAATCTCAACATGGCGGAAATCTTCAACGTACTTTTCTAAGTATACACCAGGGTTCCCAAAAGCGGTACTAGCTTCTTGCTGTGTAATTTGAATTCCTTTTACAAGCTCTTCTTCATGGCGTGCAACACGAATACCTTTTCCGCCGCCACCTGCAGTCGCTTTAATAATAACTGGATATCCAATTTGATTAGCAAGCTCGATCGCTTCTTCGGTATTTTTAATAATCCCTTGTGAACCTGGTACAATCGGAACCCCTGCTTCTTTCATTGTATCACGAGCAACGTCTTTTGTGCCCATCTTTGAAATAGCTTCTGGGCTTGGGCCGATAAAAATCAAGTTACATTCACGACATAACTCTGCAAAGTCTGCATTCTCTGCTAAAAATCCGTATCCTGGATGAATAGCATCGCAGCCCGTTAACTTCGCAACGCTAATAATGTTCGTCAAATTTAAATAGCTTTCTTTTGAAACCGTTGGTCCTACACAATACGCCTCATCTGCAATTTGCACGTGAAGTGACTCTTTATCTGCTTCTGAATAAATTGCGACTGTTTCAATATCCATTTCTTTACAAGCACGAATAATTCGTACAGCAATTTCCCCACGATTGGCTATTAATACTTTTTTTATCATCACAAAGACTCCCTTATTACGCTTTTACAAGAAATAGCGGTTGTCCATACTCAACAAGCTGTCCGTTATTAACAAGAATTTCAACAATTTCGCCTTCTACATCTGCGTCAATTTCGTTAAATAACTTCATAGCCTCGACGATACATACGATAGAATCTTTCGATACTCTATCCCCAACACTTACATATGCAGGTGTATCTGGTGAAGATGAAGCATAAAATGTGCCTACCATTGGTGATGTAATTTTATGTAGGTTTTCATTTTGAATAGCTTTCTTCTCTTCTTGTTTTGGTGCTTCCACTTGTGCTGCTGCCACTGTTGTTTCTACTTCAACAGGCGCTACTGGTTGCATAACTTGTTTTGCTACAGGTGCTTGCATCGCAACAACTTCATTACCACGCTTTTTCATTTTAATTGTTGTACCATCTTTTTTGTATTCAAATTCATCAATATTAGAGCTATCAATTAATTTAATTAATTCACGAACTTCTTGAATTTTAAACATGTAAAATCCACTCCCATACTCTTGTTTGTCCCGTTTTTACAGATACTAAAACTAGATTGACTGTAAAAATACGATGTATTCTATTAGAAAATTTATTTCATTTACTAATAGAAATCTTAACTATTCCTATCTTACGATAAATTTTTTAAACATTCCAATTTATTTTTCTTTATAATAAATCGAAACTCCTGTAAAAATATTATTCCACTAAAAAATTATTACCTAGTAATAATACCAAGTTTCACACAAAATTGGCAAGACCACTTCCTAAAAAACATTCCTTACTTTTAAAAAATACTACACCATAAACATACAATCCCCTCTCCACTCTTCGCCTCATTTATAGTCAATAACATATTTTTACCAAATATTATTTTTTTGTTTACACACCGTTCATCCTTCCTTCATATAAAAATAGTATGTTCAAAGTGTAGAAAATATATTGTATCGAGGTGTGGACATATGATATGGCTCATTCTCTTCTTACCTGCCGTAATGGTCTGGGCATTTGTTCTCTTCATCCACGTCAAATCTGGGAAAAGTAATCACCACTACCATGAACCGTTAATCTTTTACTCACAGCGTATTTCTCCGTTTCGAGTTGAACATAGTAAAAACAACTACAAAGATGATATAGAAAAAAGCTATCGAAAGTGATAGCTTTTTTCTATTATTATTTTTATCTAACTATTTTGAAGTACATAAACCTTTATCTCTTCCTACCATTTGCATACAATCGCTAATAATCCGTGGGGAATTTCCCACGGATTAAAATTCCATTTATTTTGCTGGTGGATCAAATTTCACACCTACATCTTTTGATCCGCCTTCACTTCTTACAAGCTGTATAATTTTATTCGCTTCTTTTTGTGAATGCTTTGCCGCTTTAACAGTTACTTTAATGTCAGTTCCATCAGCTCTTACAAGGGCATCTTTATATCCCCCTTGAGACTTAATTACTGTTTCAAGTAATTCTTGTTTCGTTTCCATTGTAGTGATCGCATCAAAATTATCTTTTGCTTTACTCTTTTCTGTTGCTGAAGATTTTGATGAATTCATTACTTCTTGTAATCTTGCTTTTTGTTCACTTCTTTGATCATCCATTTGCATGCGCAAAGCTGTAAAGTTTTCATCACTTGATTGAACTGATACATTAGCTTCTTTTTTACTTGTTTCTTTTTTTGCACTCTCTTTTTTATCAGTTTCTTTATTTGTTTCTTTATTTGGTGTTTCCTTACTTGTATTTTCTTTATTTGAAGATTCTTTTGTTGTTTCTTTGCTTGGCGTTTCATTTGTTACTGCTTTATCAGTACCTTGTTTTTCTTGTCCAATCTTTTCACCTGTTGCCGGCGATGCTGTATTCATTTTGTCAGGAGTTGTTACGTAATAAACAGATAGTACAACCACCAAACTTAACATCGTTAATAACCAAACCGTTTGTTTTTTTAACACTTTATTTCCTCCCTATCAATTTTTCGGTGATACTGAAACGCGATGAGCTGGTACATCTAGCAGCCGTATGACAGCTTCTTTTACCATCGCTTTAACTTGTATATTATCCACTCCCTTTGCTACGACAAGAACACCTCGCACTTTCGGTTTCTCTGTTCGTAAAACAACTGGGGTTTCTTTATCCCCTTCACGTATAATGACTGTCTTTTCATCAAGAGACTCGTCCTCTACTTCCCTCTTGCCGCCTGCCTTATCTGTTTCACCTGTTGTTTGTGAACGTTTCACTGTATTTTTTTCTAATATTTTTTCCTCTGAAGAGTCTAAATTCACTTTAATCGTTACATCTTTTACCCCCGCAATTTCTTCTAAAGCTGCTTTTAATTCTTGTTCATACGCTTTTTCATACTTTTCTACATTTGACATACTATCATTACTTTTTTGCCCGAAAGTTGGTACGTCCTTTTCTTGGTTTTGATTTTTTTGTTCTTTAAATACAGGCACTTCTTCTTTTTTTCCTGAAAAGAGACTACTAGAAAACATAAGCAAAATCCCAAGTATAAGTAGGACAAGTAAAAACTTAGGTGTTACCTTCTTTCCCTTCTCACTGCTTTCTTTTTCATCCCCATTTAATAAGTTTCGAAAAAATGAGAACTTCGAATTTTTATCTTTATTGTCCATTTACTCTACCTGTCCTCCCTTCCATTTGAACTTGGATTTGTTTATTCTCTAGTTGCCACCTGCTTGAAAAGAAATCTTTCATTTCTACATTTGTTTCTTCTACCTTTTTTGGAGGTTCTTTCGTATTAATTTCAATTGGCTTTACTGTTTCAATTGCATCATTTTTACTACGTTCTTTTTCTTTCAACGTCACCACAACAGATTGAATATCTTTTGCTGACTTTACTTCTTCTGTACTTTCCGTTGCGACTATTTGTATTTCAGAGACTGCCATACCATACTTTTTCTCAAATTCTTTTCCTACTTTTTTTTTCATTTTGGTAGCCATCTCTTCTAAACTATATGCACGTGTTAGAGCTTGTATTTCTTTTTTCTTCGAATCTATTGAATTTTTTACAGATCCTTCTGCCACGTACTTTTCTTCATTAAAATTTGCGATTACTTCATTTACATCTGTTTGCAATAGTTTAAAAAGGGGCGTTAAAATTAAAACAACTAATAATAGACTTACAACAAATTTAACGTACTTTTGCAAATTCGAATTTGGAAGAATAAGATGAAGCATTGTCGCTAAGAGTAAAAAAACGATAATATTTCTAATCCATTCTGTAACAAATTGCATACTCTCCACCCCCTACCGCATCATAAGTGTAATGTTCCCCGCAGCAATAATAATTGTGATACTTAAAAAGAACATAAATGATACGATAGCTAAGCAAGCAAATACGTAAATGATGCTCCGACCAATGATATCTAAACATTGAATAATTGCTCCTCCGCCTACTGGTTGTAATACTGCTGCTGCGAATTTATAAATAAATGCGATACAAAAGATTTGAATCGCTGGAAAAGCGACAATTAAGCATAGAATGACAAGCCCAATAATTCCGACTGTATTTTTTAATAATCCCGACGCACTAATAACAGTATCCGCCGCCTCTGTAAACATCCTTCCGACTACCGGAATGAAGTTGCCTGTTACAAATTTGGCAGTTTTCACCGCTATCCCGTCAGCAACAGCTGTCGCTGTTCCCTGTACAGATAATACCCCTAAAAAAATCGTTAAAAAGATACCGATAATCCCAACGCTAACGTTTTGCAAAAGCTTGGACAATTTCGTAACTTTATATTGATCACTCATCGTACTTACAATACTTAATATCGTTGCCAGTAATAAAAGTGGTAGAACAATATAATTCATAAGAAGCCCACTTGTATTCATCAAGAAAATGATAATCGGATGAAAAAACGATACAGATACAACACCGCCCCCAGTTGCTATGAGTGCAAGCAAAATTGGTAATAGTGCTAGTATGAAATCTACCATTGTTTGTATCGTTTCTCTTGCATATGTCATGACGACGTAAAAACTATTTAAAGCGAAAATAATAAGTACCATATATACAACTGCATCGGCAATTTTACTTACACTACTCTTTGAAAAAGCAGATTGCAATGATTGCAACAGCGCACTAAAAACTGTGAGCATAATGAGCGTTCCAAGTAGTTTTCCGTTTGCAACAAGCTCGTGAAACAAATATTTTAATAAACCTATCATCCACTCTTTTATAGAGAATTCTTTTTCTCCCTTTACAAACTCCATAAAGCTTCCTTTTTGACTCTCTGGCAAATAGCCTCCATATTTTGTAACAAGCCCGTCCCAAAATTGCTTCACATCTTCAATTCCGAGCTTATCCAATTGTTGATCAACGACGTTTGTTTCTACAGGAGAAGCTTGTACAACAACTGGTAAAGAAAAGAAAAGGAAGCAAGCAAATAGCAGCTTAGCTCCAAACCTCCTCAACATTCACTCCCCCTTATCCCGTCGGTAAAAATCCGAGAATAGTTTCAATTACAACCGTCAAAATAGGAATTGCCATTACGAGAATCAAGATCTTTCCAGCTAATTCAATTTTCGAAGCAATGGCACCTTGACCAGCATCTTTTGTAATTTGCGCTCCAAACTCAGCGATATAAGCAATCCCAATAATTTTCAGCAATGTTTCTACATATACATTGCTAACTTTCGCTTCACTTGCTACTCTCTCTATCATTTGTAAAATAGAGTGAATTTGATCAATTAATAGAAGAAACATTACACTACCTACAAACACAATAAATAACGATGTAATACTAGATTTATGCTGATTTAAAACAGCTGCTAAAAATGTAGCAACGAGGCCTAATCCGACAATTTGTATAATTTCGATTCGAACCGCCTCCTTTACTGGAAGAGAAAGACACTTTTAATCTTGTCGAATAGCGTATTAATTAAAAATGCAACGTGAAATAAAATAACGACAAAACCGACAAGGATAACCCAATTTGCAATATCCTCACGCTTTAATTCTTTTAGTACAGTATGAATGAAAGCTAAAACAATGCCGATTCCGGCGATTTGAAATATTAATCCAACATCAATGGACATCGCCTTTCTCCCTCCTATAGCAGTAAAATTACGATAAGTAGTCCTGCTAGTACCCCTAAACTCTTAATCATTTTTTCGTATTGCAGTTGTAATGCTTTCGCTTCTCCTTCTTCTCTCTCCAAATGTGTAATACATAAGCGAATATGCTTTTGTTGAGAGTCACGATCATGTTGTCCAAGCGTTTCACCAAATTGCTGCAGTATTTCATACTCAGTTTGTTGAAATGCTGTTAACTTCCAGTTCTCTTTCAAACTATCTATCCAAGCTTCTCTCACTGTTTGCTCTCCGCTTTCTAATTTTTGAGCGAAACTTTGAAAGATCCAATTTAGTGGCTTCGGCATTTGTTTAACTAATCGCTCAGCGGCTTCGGATAAAGGTGTGTGCCCGTACATAATTTCTGCTTCTAGTGATTGAAGTGCCGCTTTTAACAATCTAAGTTGCCTCGGTCTCTCACTGTACCTCTTAGCGTATGAAAACCCGAAAAAGGTGCTAACTGCAACTATTAACACGGCACCAATTATTTTCACCATACGCCCCCAGCCTTTCTATTTGATAGTACTGGTTTTCCATCTCTATCTTTCACTTGCATAACTGTCCCTGGGCCTCTTGCTTTTGACAATTCCACAAACCTATCAAATACACCCAGCTCCAGCACCGCCTTTAGCGACGGTCGCTTTACAACATCTTCATAGGAAAATCCATGTGCACTTATGAAAAGCTGAACCCCTGCATGCACCGCTTCCATAATTGCTTCACTATCTTCTTTACGGCCAATTTCATCCACAATTAAAATATCAGGGCTCATAGAACGAATCATCATCATCATGCCTTCAGCCTTTGGACATGCGTCTAGCACATCTACTCGTGTGCCAAATTCATACTGAGGAATTCCTTTCACACAGCCAGCAATTTCTGACCGCTCATCAACAATTCCCACTTTACAAGAAGGAATTTCTGAAGCACTTATCCCTTGACTCATGCAGCGCGCTACATCTCTTAACAGTGTCGTTTTCCCCGTTTGCGGCGGGCCAATTACCATTGTGTTTAACCATCTTGTTTCATACAAATACGGCAAAAGTGGCTCAGCTATTCCTATTTTTTGACGAGCAATACGAATATTAAATGAAGAGACATCACGAATCATTTTCACTGCACTTTTTTCTGTAATGACTTTTCCAGCTAGACCAATTCTATGTCCCCCTCGAAGCGTCACGTATCCTCGTTTCAATTCCTCTTCCATCGTATAAATTGAGAATTGACTTAGCTTATTCAATAAGTAAATAGCATCTTCTGCTGTAGTGATATAGTCATAAAAAAACACCTCTCCATGTGCAATACACTCTAGCGGTTTTCCAATTCGAACCCGAATTTCCTCTAAAGTATCATATTGCTGACACCCTTCCACTAACTGTTTCATCGTCTTCGGTAAAACCTCTAATACTTCTTTCATATGCTTCTCCCCACTATACCTGGCTTACTTATTTCAACAACGCGATAAAAATACAGCCGATTCCAAGTGCTAGAAAAAAGAGTTTTAAGAAAGAAATCTCACTTGCCACACTCGCTATCCCAATTGTCATCGTTAAAATTAATACGGTCGGTCCAACAAACGCCAACATACCATTTATAAATAATGCTTTCTTCGCATCATTCACATAAAGCATAAGCAAAGCGGCGAATATTTCCGCGCTACCTGAAAACAACCGAAGTAATCCCATTACAAGCACAGATGTTTCCATTGCCGCTAGCCACTGTTTCATTCTCCCACCTTCTCTCGTAACGGTTACGAATTCTACATTCAAAAAAAGAATATATTTGTACAACCATATGCAGGGGTTGTCTATTTCAGAAGTAAAAACATAATTTTTCTCTAAAGTCCGCATTTAAATCTGAATATTCATATTATTCCACGGAATATTATGGTATATTCAATTTAAAAGGGGTATAAACCATGCTGCACGTTACTTTATTACCACTAGATTTACGCTATACAAATTTAATTTTCGAGCTATCAAGTGATCCACATATAAAAAATGCATTGGGGATAACAGTAGAAAACATTAAAGACACGAAAGCGTTTCTTCTTTTTGCAATAGAAGAAGAACGCAAAAAAAAATCCTTATCGAGAATGATTGTGAATGAAGAGAATGAAATAATTGGTCTCACCACACTTAAACATATTAATGATGAGAAGAAGCAATCTCACATTGGTAGTTGGCTTGGCTATCCGTACTGGGGAAAAGGCTATAACGAGGCTGCTAAAAAAGAAATCTTTAAAATCGCCTTTTTAGACTTACAACTTTCCTACGTATTTGCTGGTGCTAAAATGAATAATATCCGCTCGTTAAAAGCACAAGAAAAACTACCTTATATTTCATTGCATGTGGAAAACAAGTTTCCAGACGAACACGCTGCACTAGAGAAAGAAGTAAAGTCACCTTGTTCTCTGCATGTCGTGTCACGTGAAAATTTTTTAAACTGGTTGGAATTACAGAATGAGGAGGAAGAATATGAAGGCATTAAAAATTAGTTTAACGATTGTAGTAGAATTAGCTCTTATTTATCTTTTTTCAATAATGGTCGGTTGGTCATTTATGGATACTTTTTTTCTTGGTAGTTTGGCAATATTTGCAATCACATGGTTAATTATTATGAGTAACTATAGAAATAACAACATGGATCACGCAGTAAGTAAAACATTAACTGGCGTTGAGACTGGTGAAATAAAACCATTTCAATTCGTTTTCACACCATATATAGCGGGTACTCTTTCACTTGTTTTAATTAGTTTTGTTATCACCGCGATTTACTACCTTCCCTATTTCCTATAAAAAAGCACTCGTGATAATCACGAGTGCTTTTTTACTATGCACGAGAAACGTATTTACCTTCACCAGTGTTGATGATAAGCATTTCGCCTTCGTTAATGAAGATTGGTACTTGTACAACAAGACCAGTTTCTAATTTAGCTGGTTTTGTTACGTTAGAAGCTGTATCACCTTTAATACCAGGCTCTGTTTCTGACACTTGTAATTCAACAGTATTTGGAAGTTCAACACCAAGTACTTCGCCTTGGTAAGTCATAATTGCTACTTCCATGTTTTCTTTTAGGAATTTAAGCTCGCGCTCGATTTGGTTTTCACCAAGTTCGATTTGCTCATAAGTTCCGTTATCCATAAATACGTGAGCCTCACCGCTCGCGTATAAGTATTGCATACGACGGTTTTCGATGTGTGCTTTTTCTACTTTCTCACCAGCACGGAATGTTTTCTCTTGAACAGAACCTGTGCGAATGTTACGTAGTTTCGAACGAACGAAAGCAGCACCTTTACCTGGCTTTACGTGTTGGAAATCAAGTACTTGCCAAAGGGCATTATCCACTGAAATTGTTAAACCTGTACGAAAATCGTTTACTGAAATCATGTAAAAAAATCCTCCTGTGTATTACAAAATAATAAGTTCTTTTGGTGATTTCGTAATTACTTCATTACCTTCACTCGTTACAATGATATCATCTTCAATACGTACGCCGCCAATACCTGGAATATAAATACCTGGTTCTACTGTTACAGCCATACCTGGTTCAAGTACTGTATCAGAACGGAACGCTAAACCTGGTGCCTCATGGATTTCAAGACCGATTCCATGACCAGTAGAGTGTCCGAAGTATTCACCGTATCCTTTTTCCGTTATGTAATCACGCGTTAGCGCATCTGCTTTACGGCCTGTTAAACCAGCTTTAATACCGTTCACACCACGAAGCTGTGCTTCTAAAACGATATTATAAATTTCTTTCAATTTATCAGATGGTTCACCGACTGCAATCGTACGAGTAATATCAGAGCAATATCCTTTGTAATAAGCGCCGAAGTCTAATGTAACGAAATCTCCTGTTTCTATCACTTTTTCAGATGCCACGCCGTGCGGTAATGCCGAACGAAGACCTGAAGCAACGATAATATCAAACGAAGAAGATGTTGCTCCTTGTTTTCTCATGAAAAATTCAAGTTCATTTGACACTTCAATTTCAGATACTCCCGGGCGAATGAATGATAGAATATGTTCAAAGGCAGCATCTGCAATCTGTGCAGCTTCCTTTAATATCTTAATCTCTGAATCAGTCTTTATCAAGCGTAACTTTTCTACAAGCCCAGAAGTTGGGATAAATTCAGCATCGATCGCTTCTTTATGAGCTGAATAAGAACTATATGTAAGAGTATCTTGCTCAAAGCCAAGCTTTTGAATTCCTAGTTCCTTCACTTGCTTTGCAACTTCATCGATAATTAATCCTGCATGCTGTACAATCTCGTATCCAACCGCTTGTTTAGTAGCCTGCTCTACGTAACGGAAATCTGTAATAAATTGAGCACGATTTTTCGAAATCAGTACAACACCAGCTGTTCCTGTGAAATTCGCCATATATCTACGGCTATGTTCATTTGTTAACAAAATACCGTCAATACCAGCCTCATCAAACGCACTTCTTAATTTCTCGATCTTTTCCATTACTTTATGCCTCCCTCAATTTCTCCATTAATGCAAATAACGCTAACTTATAGCCATAAAAACCAAATCCAACAATTTGTCCCGCACAAACAGCTGCCGTCACAGATTCGTGACGGAACGACTCACGCTGGTGAATGTTAGAAATATGTACTTCAATAACAGGAATCGAAATGCTCGCAATTGCATCTCGAATCGCATAGCTATAATGCGTAAATGCTCCAGGATTTAAAATGATCCCTTCATATATATCTTCCGCTTCATGAATACGATCGATAATCGCACCTTCATGATTCGATTGGAAACATTCTAACTCCACTCCCATTGTTTCTGCTTTTTGCTTCATATCTGCTTCAAGTGTCGCTAGCGTGCCCTTTCCATATACATTTACCTCCCTGACACCGAGGCGATTTAGGTTAGGACCGTTTACGAGGAGTACCTTTTTCATATGTTTAAAACTCCTTAATATTAAATATCTATATAACATTTTAACATAGGAGTTACTTATTTGAATAGTTTGTCTTCTCTTCTCCTTCTCGCTCAGCTTTATTCGTATTTACTGCGTAGGAAACAGAGTATGCTATAAACACACCATACAATATAAAGATGCATATCGTCGTCACAATTGTTTCTTTCGGTAAATGGAGCGCACTTTTAATAGCAGGCGCTAGTAACCCCACTCCGAAAAATAGTAACGCCCACCAAAATAGACCATAAATCATCCCTGGAAGAATTCCTTCAAACTTTGCCAAAAACGCTTTATACAAAAAGGCAATTAAAATCGAAAGTAGTGCCATACAAACAATTCCTAACACATTGCCCCATATCCCTTCTTTCCAGCTTCCAAAGGCAAATGGTAATAGTAAATAATTCGGTCCCACTTCTGTAAATGAAAATATATGAAGGAAATACCATATCCCTCCCCAAAAGAGTCCACCAAATAAACCAATTTGCACAAAATTCCTTGTTCCTAATTGTTCTTGACTCACATCGACACCTCCGCTTAATAGTATGCCCGAAACTATTTTGAACCATGTTTAAATACTGCGAAATTTGTCTATAAAAAGAATAAGAAATGTCCGACTCTCGTAACATTTTCCCTTGTCATCTACTTGTATTTGTCGATAAAATAAAGGAAACTCGGTGATTGTCTTATTTCAAAATGACAGAACCCAGTATGACAATTGCCTCTTTTTCTACATAAGAGAGAAACAAATACAGGTTGGTGTTAACATGGCAGAAGAGTCAAAACAAATATATGGCGGGCAAGCAGTCATAGAAGGAGTTATGTTTGGCGGTAGAGAATATACTGTTACAGCGGTTCGTCGTAAAGATAAATCGATTGAATTTTATCGTTTACCACGCGTTCGTAATAAAGCATTATCTATCCTAAAAAAAATTCCATTTTTACGAGGGATTGCCGCTATTGTGGATGCAAGTGCGAACGGGGCAAAACATTTAAACTTTGCTTCAGAACGATTTGATGTCCACCCAGAAGAAGACGAACAAATTGCAAATAAAAAAGAAGAACAATCGAAATTAACGATGGTATTAGGAGTTGCAGCAGTTGGCGTTTTATCTTTCATATTCGGTAAAGTCATTTTCACAGCAGTTCCTGCACTACTAGCTGAATTAACGAGACCAATTTTCCCATCTCATACAGGGCAAATCATTGTCGAAAGTGTCATTAAGCTCATGCTATTATTGAGCTATATATACTTTATTTCTTTAACTCCACTTATTAAGCGGGTATTTCAGTACCATGGTGCGGAGCATAAAGTGATCAATGCTTATGAGAATAACCTTCCATTGACTGTTGAAAATGTTCAAAAACAAACCCGCCTCCATTATAGATGTGGTAGTAGCTTTATTATATTTACAGTCATTATTGGAATGTTTGTTTATTTCCTCGTCCCTACAGATCCACTTTGGGCAAGGGTAGTAAACCGAATTTTATTAATTCCAGTCGTTCTCGGCATTTCGTTTGAAGTATTACAATTTACGAATCGATTACGAGATGTTCCTGTATTGCGTGTACTTGGCTATCCAGGATTATGGCTGCAACTATTAACAACGAAAGAACCAACAGATGATCAAGTGGAAGTAGCCATTGCATCGTTTGAAGAATTATTACGTTTAGAAAACAAACAATAATTATTTAAAAATGGTGTTCAACTCCTTTCCTCATCGTTAATATACTAATTTCAATATATGTTTTTAGGAGGTGTTCCTTATGAACGGTCGTTCGTTTACATTCGCTATATTTGTGCTTATTATCGGATTAGCAATATTCGGCCTTGTTTCATCTGTTATCACAAACCCAATGGGTGTATTAAGAAATATCGGGTACATGTTACTTGTTGTCGGTATCTTTTATTTGCTATACAAGATGTTTACAAATTCTAGTGGTTCTGCAAATTCGCAAAGCTCATATAAGCGCGCTGCCAAACAATCGAACCGCAAACATGGGAAACAAAATGTAGCACCCCTAAGCAATTCTTTCTTTAAGTCAAATGCTTCTAATGACAAGGGCAAAAAAGGGAATTCTTCTACTTTGAAACGAAAAAGAAAACAATCTCATTTAACTGTCATTGAAGGTAAGAAAAGCAAAAAGAAAGACCGTGCTTCCTTTTAGGAAATACGGTCTTTTTCAATTGAAACAAAAAAGGAAACGCCATAGGGTCCCCTTAATTACTTTTCTCTTCATTTGCTTTTTGAACACCACGAAGTGTGTCTACTCGAACTTCATCTTGTTCAAAGTATTGTACTAAATCACCAATGCGGTCAATGGCTTCCCAACTTAAATGATGTTCAATTCCTTCTACATCATTATAAATCTTACTTTCATCCACACCGATAATACGCATAAATTGCTCGAGCAAGTCATGACGATATACGAGACGTTCTCCGATTTTTTTACCTTTTGATGTTAATACAAGCCCTCTATATTTTTCATAAATTAGATATTCATCTTTGTCTAATTTTTGCACCATTTTTGTTACAGAGGATGGATGTACACTAAGCGCTTCAGCAATATCAGATACGCGGGCATAACCCTTTTCATCAATCAACAAATAAATTTGTTCAATATAATCTTCCATACTAGGGGTAGGCATCGGTTTCCTCCATCCAATTTCATTTTGCTTATTCCGTACGAAGCAATCAATAAAATGATACACCAGAAAGAATAACGTGACAAGGTGAAAACGAGCCCAAATCTACAAAAGAGAAAAGAACCTGCTTTCAAATACAAGTTCCTTTTACGTAAAATATTGAATTTCTGCGTTCGAAAAAAAGTGTTGAATATACCCTCTAATCGTTTCTTCTAATACTTCTGCATCATCTTTTTTATAGACGTATTTCCCAATGCCATATCGTCCCCATTTATATTTCCGCTTCTCTTCATCCATTTCAAGCCTCGTATTTGGATAACGCTCTTGAATGACCTTTTTTGCTGGTTTTGTAAAGCGATGTTGAATTAGTTCAAATGTTAAATTCGGTATCGATAAATCTTTTAACGCATTGTACAGTCGCTCAAATAGTTCACGATATCCTTCTTCCCATCCTTCATGCATATAAAGTGGCGCAACTATAAAGCCAAGTGGATAACCCGTGCCTGCTACTTTACGAGCAGCTTCAATTCTCTCTTCAAACGGTGATGTCCCTGGCTCAAAATTTTTAATTACATACCGTGAATTAATACTAAACCTGAAACGAGTTTTCCCGTTATGTTTTGCATCTAACAAATGATCAACGTGCGAATATTTCGTAACGAAACGTAAACGCCCATGCTCACTTTCTCCAATAAATTCGATCGCCCGCTTTAATGCGTGTGTTAAATGATCAATCCCAACGATATCTGATGTACAAGCAGCTTCAAATCTTGTGATTTCAGGTGCTCTTTCATCCATATATTGCTTTGCTTTCTCAAATATTTCATCAAGATTAACATACACACGAACGTAAGGTTTACTCCCAAGCGTCGTTTGCAAATAACAATAATGACAATGTCCCATGCACCCTGTTGCGAGCGGGATTGCATATTCAGCTGACGGTTTTGATGTATCAAACTTTAATGTCTTCCTCACCCCAACAACAAGTGTCGCCTTTGCATTACGATATTTTTGCAAATCATTTTCGCCTGGCAAATTTCTAATTTGATTATGTGATGTCGTTTCACGGATTTCTAATCCCATTTTCGTAAACTTCTCATAAAGTTCTTTTCCAAGTGGATATTCAAGCGCCTTCGGTTCAAAGTAAACAAGCTTTGGCATAAATGGTTTCATATGCTTCCCCTCCTCTCGTTAGTATGGGAAACAAAGAAAAATTAACACAGATTAAAGTTTTCCACGTTTTAACAGCCTTTCAAAAGGCTGTTTTTCTTCTGTCTAATTTTACAAATTGAAAAATTTCATAAAGAAAATAAGAAAAATGCAAAATAATTAAAGTTAATTGTTGACGTGATGCTTTTATTATCGGTATCATAAATCTTCGTGAGCAATTATTTTTCGTTATACGATTTTTTTATTATTACTGAATTTTTGAGAGGAGAAATTAGATGTCAGTTAAGAAGAAAACGCAAGTACGCACCGGCAAAATGGTACGTGAACTAATGTTAGCAGACGAAGATGTAAATGCTTCGCTAATTATGGTATATAGTGAAAACGGTGTAAACGCAGAAATTAAAATCGAGGGCTTAACGCCGAAATGTAACGAAGAATTATTTTTGAGCGGAAACGTGGATTGGAACAAGAGTGTTATTTATAAAATTGTTGATTTCACTGGAAACGCTGAAGTTGGTAAAGTTACATTAACAGCAATGAACAAAAACAATGTTTCTCTAGAAATAGAACGCGTTATGTGGAGTAAAGAAAATAAAGAGGCTGCTGAGCAAGAAGAAGCACCTGTAGAAGTAGCGCCGAAAAAAGAAGTAGTTGTAGAAGCTCCAAAAGCAGTTACACCTGCTCCAAAGCCTGTTACGCGTGTAGAAGCACCTGTTGCAATACCTAGGCCTACTCCGGTATCAACGCCGAAGCCAGTAAGTGTGGAAGCAGCTGTAGAATTATCTACTCCAGCACCTGTGAAAAAAGAAGTACCGACTCCAGTTACAAAGCAAGAGACAGCACCGGTTACTCCTGCAAAACCGAAGCAGCCTGCTTTGACTGAAACAAACTCAAAACTACAAGAAAATTATGTGAAACTCGTGAAAAAGACAATTGAAGTTTGTCAAGATTACGAGCTTGGCATCGACATAGATGATTCTATCGAAAGCTTAAAAGAAGAACTACAAAGCCAAGGTATTAGCGTTACATTCGACAAAGAAATTATGGACGTTGTAAATCGCCTTCGTTCTTTACAAGATAAAGGAATCAAAGTAGAAAAAGTACTTAATTTACTATAAAAAAATAAGAGGTGGCAATCGCCACCTCTTATTTTTTATAATTCCATTCAACACTTTCATACTTTTCTTTCGCTAACGTTTGAACTTCATGTAACTGTTCTTCTGTTAATTCATACGGAACAAGCTCTACATCTAATCCTTTTTCAAACCCAACCTCAAACGCTTTTATTAATTGTTCGATCGTAAAAGTACGGTCTGTCAATTCATTAATTGCTACCGCTTTTGAAGAGAACATACTCTTCATACGTTCTTTTACACGTTCATTCGGGAATAAAAATAGGTCGTATAATTCGTTTAAATCTATTTCTAACGGAATCGATCCATGCTGTAAAATAACACCTTTTTGACGTGTTTGAGCACTACCTGCGATTTTTCTTCCCTCTACTACGATTTCATACCAAGATGGTGCATCAAAACATACGCCTGAGCGTGGATTTTTTAAATTTTCACGATCCGCTTCTGTTTTCGGAACTGCGTAATACGCTTCTAATCCTAACGCTTTAAAACCATCTAATAAACCTTGCGAAATAACACGATACGCTTCTGTAACTGTTTTAGGCATATTCGGGTGATCTTCAGACACAATAACACTGTATGTTAATTCTTTATCGTGTAATACACCCCTACCACCTGTTTGACGACGAACGAATCCATATTTCTTTTCATTAACTATATCCATATTAATATCTTTTTCAACACGCTGGAAATACCCGACTGTTAATGTTGGTACTTCCCATTCATAAAAACGAATTGTTGGTTGCATTTTCTTTTCACTTTGCCAATTTAATAAACATTCATCTAACGCCATATTAAATGCTGGTGAACATTGACCAGAGTTAATATAACACCATTTTTCTTTTCCCATCCTGCACCTCATATAACCAATTATTTTTCACATTCTCTAGTCTACCAAATTCGACAAAGTTTGTGAAAGAATACGAAATTTCTTCGTATATACAAATGAATCTGTTGCATAAATACATATGGGCATTATAATATTGAAAGTAGGATAAGAAAAAAGGGAGCGATAGAACCGTGTCAACAACTTGGATCATTTTATTAGCCGTAATCGTAGCGTTCATCGGCTACACTGTATGGATGTATTTCTATCAGAAAAAATTAATTAAAACTCTTACAGAAGAAGAATTTCGCGCTGGCTACCGTAAAGCTCAGCTTATCGATATTCGCGAAGCAGACGAATATAACGCAGGGCACATTTTAGGTGCACGTAACATTCCGTTATCACAAATTCGACTTCGTCACAAAGAACTTCGTCAAGATCAACCTGTTTACTTATACTGCCAAAGCGGATTCCGTACAGGTCGTGCAGCTCAATACTTAAAAAAACAAGGCTACAAAGATTTCTACCAATTACAAGGTGGATTCAAATCGTGGACTGGAAAAATTAAAAAGAAATAATAACATACAAAAACTAGCTGAGTGATTCAGCTAGTTTTTTCATTCCATATTATTTGCAATGTATAATAAATTTTTCTTAATCACATCTTTATCATTCTCTTGTGCATTACGATACAGAAGCTGATATTCAAGTCCTTTCTCTTTCCATATAAGCGCAGCAAATTCGTCTCCTCGCTCGGAGTCATCCTTATTTTTAAAATAAGCGAATGCTCCATTATTCAATTTCAATTGTTCTTGAAATCGTTTCTCTTCCACAAGATCCGGAAAACTATAAGGAAAGTTCGCAACATTTAACTCAATATACTCATTTCTACCAGGATCCTGCTGTTTATATTTAATCATTACGACAGCATTCTTTTTTCCAATCGTTCTGACTTCTCCCTTCACATCACTCGTAATGTCATACGGTAAAAACGCCGGAACTTTAAATTTCACTGGAAAATATTTCGAAAGCTCCTTCAGCGGAATTGGATCCGTAACACGATCCATAGCCCCACCTGTTGTCCCCACAAAGTTTTTTTCTTCTTGCATCGTTTGCTGAAACGAACATGAACTTAGCACTAGACTAGAAAACACGAAACAAATGATTCCTTTTTTCAATTTGTTTCCGTCCTTTCCTACCGCTCTCTTAACGAATGAAGCGTTTATATGCTCTTCATATTCGCTTCATTCGCAAACTCCTCCTTTGAATACTTTCCACGTTATTCTCACACATTTTGACAAAACTTCTTTTATAGACGCAAAAAAGACCCCTATCATTCTCACGCCCAAATAAAAAGGTTACGCGAATAACAGAAGTCATATTTATAACATAGTTTGTGAAAAGCTTTTCAGGTCAAGATTTTTTCATTCTTATTATTTTCCCTTTATAATAAGAGCAAGAGGTGATACATATGGCCAATATAAAACAAATTGCAAAAACCGCTGGTGTATCCATATCAACTGTTTCTCGCGTCCTTAATAATCACCCTTACGTAAAGGAAGAAAAACGTAAGCGTGTTTTAGAGGCTGTTGAAGAATTGAACTATGCCAAAAATATAAATGCTATTCATTTAATAAAGGGTAAAACATATACAATCGGTGTTATGCTCCCTTTTATTAACCTCCCATACTTCAGTACCATTATTGAAGGAATCGGAAACGAAGCATTAGCAGCTGGATATCACATTAATTTATGCCAAACAAATTACGATAGTATTGAAGAAATTCGCGTTCTTGAAATGATGAAAATGAAACAATTCGACGGGATGATTATTTGTTCTCAAACGAGTTCATGGGAACAAATTGAACCTTTCGCCAAATTTGCCCCTATTATTTCATGTGAAAAAATGAACCACCCCCTCATTTCATCTGTCTATGTAGATCATTATGAAGGCTTCCGTCTCGGTACTTCCTATTTACTCAGTAAAGGCCATGAAAAAATCGGGATTTGTTTAGCAAGAAAAACAAGTGCAAATTCTATGGAGCGTGAAAAAGCATTTGCTGATACACTTCGTAAAGAAGGTAAAACGGTACATCCTGATTGGATTTTTCATCAATGTTATACGATGCAAGATGGTGCAAAAATACTTCATCGTATTTTAAAGATGAAAAATCGTCCAACCGCTATTTTCACAGCGAATGATCAAGTTGCCGCCGGTTTACTAACAGAGGCTAAAAAACATGGCATTCAAGTACCCGAAGACCTCGCTATTCTTGGATTTGATAATCATGAAATTTCAAAGGCGTTAGACATTTCGACTATTGAACATCCTGGTCTCACGATGGGATCACGCGCTTTCACCTTATTCCATAAACAGATGCAAGACGAACAAATAACCGGAAGCTCAGAAGAACTTTCATTCCATTTAATTGAGCGGAGAACAGTCTAAAAAGGAGCGTTAACGATAACGCTCCTTTTTCAGACTTTCACCTATTGACTTTACATTTTCCATCTCATATAATAAACCTAACGAACGGTAGGTAGGGGATGAAAATGACAGCAAATCGCATTAAAGCTGTAGCACTTTCTCATTTCGCACGCTACGGCTACGAGGGAACTTCATTAGCAAATATTGCTCAAGAAGTCGGGATTAAAAAACCATCAATTTACGCACACTTTAAAGGAAAAGAAGAGCTATATTTTATATGCTTAGAATCTGCTCTTCAAAAAGATTTACAGAGCTTCACAGGCGATATAGAAAAGTTTTCAAATTCGTCTACTGAAGAGTTGCTCTTACAGTTACTAAAGGGCTATGCAAAACGATTTGGTGAAAGTGAAGAATCAATGTTTTGGTTACGAACTTCTTATTTTCCGCCTGATGCATTTCGCGAACAAATTATTAATAAAGCAAATGTACACATTGAAAACGTCGGAAAACTTTTATTCCCTGTATTTAAAAGAGCAAGCGAACAAGATGAGTTGCATAACATTGAAGTAAAAGACGCCTTAGAGGCTTTTCTATGCTTACTTGACGGTCTTATGGTTGAACTACTATACGCAGGTTTAAATCGTTTTGAGACACGTTTAGACGCTTCTTGGAAAGTATTTTGGCGTGGACTTTCAAACTGACGGATTGCTCCTTTGCAATGCGTCGTTTTTAAGCCCTTTACCTAACGACTGGTAGGAAGGAGAAATGACATATGGCATGGATTTATGTAATCTTAGCTGGTATTATTGAAATCTTTTGGGTAATTGGATTAAAACACGCGGAGGCTCCACTTGAATGGGCTGGTGTTGCGTTATTAATTACAATTAGTTTCGTCTTATTATTTAGAGCTTATAAAGATTTACCTGTTGGTACTGTATACGCAGTCTTCACTGGAATTGGAGCTGGTGGAATCGTTCTTACAGAAATTTTCGTTTTCGGAGAGCCATTCTCTATCGTAAAAGTATTATTAATTGGTTTAATCTTCTTCGGCGTAATTGGTTTAAAACGAGTAACAGAAGAAAAAGAAGCGAAGGAGGCCGCATAAAATGGCTTGGGTATTTTTAATTCTAGCTGGTATTTGTGAAATTATTGGTGTACTCTTTATGAAAGTAGCCACTGAAAAGAAAGGCTGGGCACCAAAAGTTATTTTAATCGCTAACTTCGGCGTAAGCTTCTTCTTCTTATCCCTTGCGATGAACACATTACCGATGGGAACTGCTTACGCGATTTGGACTGGAATCGGAACTGCCGGAAGTGCACTTCTAGGCATCCTTATTTTCCGCGAATCAGCGGATTGGCGTCGTCTTGCTTTCTTAAGCTGCATTCTATGCGGCGCTGTTGGCTTAAAACTATTAAGCTAACGTGAGGTGAATGTCATGTGGAAAGAAAAAGGAAAGCAAATGTTAGCATGGATCACACTTGGTATCGCCATTCTATTACAAATAAGTTTTCATATAATAGAATGGTTGTTTCATAAACTGGTAGCCATTCTCACATTCCTTCCTAACATGACACTTGAAATCATATCAATCGTTTGGTCCATCATTGCCTCCATTGCAATCATCATTATATGGAGTATCGCCATTCTATGGAATAAGTTATTTAAAAAGGACAGTTCTTCTGAAAAAGAGTAACTGTCCTTTTTTGTATTCATTCAGATTTTCTATAAAAGTTAGATGTGATAAGACAAAACAGACCAACTATGGCAATACTTATACCAACCTCTTTATGTAAACTTGGAAATAGCGGTGGTATATTCGAGTAAACATTTGCTAATATGAGACCGATTGAAAATAAAAGTACCCCTATTCTATATAACCATTTTCTTTTGCTCATCCTTCTCCCTCCTAAAATTTTTCATACACTCCTTTCTTTTGGACATACTACCTAAAAAAGGAGTGGATAATATGCAAAATTCTATACATAAGCAGATCCTATTTTTATTTTTCCTCTTTCTTATTCTCGTTATCGTTTTCAGCTTTATATTACATACTCCGAAAGATGTTGTACCGGGTAGCCTCTCTGTTTATAAACTTTTACTTTCATATTGTCGTTATTGAAGAAGGTGCCTTTTATAGGGCACCTTTTAAAATTCTCTCTTCTCATACAATTTCACTGAAACGAAGACAGATGCTATGAACATACATATTGAACCAATGAATAACAAGCTACTATATAATTGAATTTGTTCCAAGTTGATTTGAAACAAAGCTTCTAAAACAACTATCGGTGCCATGAATATTACTATCGTAATAAAAATAGTTTTCTTATACCCTAACCAAAAGGATATTGGTAAAACAAAACTTAAATACACTAAAATAAAGCTAATACTAGCAACCATTGTCGTTTCAATAAATTCAAATAGGTTAACCTCATTCTTCATCCCCATCGCGAAACAACCGACCGTTACGCTTATAAAAAGAATAATAATTGCTACTATATATTTTGCAAACACAATTTGTTTTCTCAATACTGGTAAACTATTTACTATGACTTCACTCTCATTTTTACTATCTACTTCAAATGTTTTTACTGTTGCCCCAATTGTAATAATTACCGACATAATTATGAACAGATTCTCCGTATCTGTTAAGGCCATATAAAAGAAAACAGGATACAGTATGTACCAAATTAAAAATTTCCATTGAATGATGAAATCTTTTAAAATTAGTTGTTTCAACGCTATTCCCCCCTCACAAATCACGCTCATTGTACAGATTAATTGAGAGTAACATAGACATGATAGATAAAAGAAACAACCCTGCTATAAAACAAATATTTACGACTAGACTTGTGCTCCAAGCATTCTCTACATCTAACCACACATTATTTACAATCATTCCACTTAAATATCCCAATGCAAGTCCGGCGAAAGGAGCAATTTGTTTTGCACTACTATATCCTACTGAAAATTCAATCGGGAGTACGATCATAGTATAAACCACCCCTCCCGTTATTCCGCCAAGGATCGCTGCCCATAGCATAAATACAGTGGTATTTTCATTTTGCAATTGGATTAAACTAACAGTAAAAGGAAAAGCTCCGCCTAAAGCGACTAAAATACTTGCAAATATGTATTTTGCTATGACAATTTCTTTACGCTGAAGCGGTAAACTGTTTATTATCATTTCACTTTTATTTTTATTCTCATAATTCATTGACTGCATCATTCCAAGAACAGGTATAAACATGCTAAATGTCATCAGAAAACTATCACTGCGAAAATCAACAATAGCGAGAAAAAACAAACATATAAGATAAGCAAAGCCTAACTTTCTTTGTAACATCATATCTTTTAAGACTAGTTGCTTGACCATGTATTACACCCCCTATTA
Organism: Bacillus sp. SH5-2; assembly: GCF_008368905.1. Taxonomy (NCBI): domain Bacteria; kingdom Bacillati; phylum Bacillota; class Bacilli; order Caryophanales; family Bacillaceae; genus Bacillus; species Bacillus sp. SH5-2. The sequence goes on along the minus strand of NZ_QOSD01000020.1, from coordinate 172,455 downwards.
TGAAAAGAGCCTCTTCTATAAATCACGCGCTCCATACATTTTAATTGTAAGAAACATAGAAGCGATATAAATACCAACTAATGTAATGCATCCAGCTATAAATACACCAATATGCATAGGGTTCATAATCCACTCAATGAATGAAGGTGTTGTTTCATTCAGCCCATCACTAATAAATATCCAAAGTATCCCCCCTACTCCTACTGAGGCTGCTGACACTATACTTCTTACTACCTTTGATTTTGTACCATAATAACTAGGGAAAAATGTGACAACCAAAAATATGGCGTAAACAACTCCATTTATTACTTCATACCATGAAATCTCAATATACAAATTAGGATAGTGTGCACCAATAACAGCGATACCTCTTATAAGAAAAGCAACCAACATAGTAGAGAACATACCAACTACAATAAATATTGCACTGGAAATATATCTAGCAATAATGATATCCTTTCTGCTTAAAGGTAAACTATTAATCATAATGTCACTTGTATTCCGTTCATCTACTACGACTAATATCGTAACTGAGGAAAGAGTTATAAATACACAACTCATAGGAAATAGCACTTCACCACTAGGTTCAAATAAAAAGAATATACAAGGTATTATAAGATACACGAACCATATCCCCCGAAAAAAAAAACAAATCTTTATATATGAGCTGTCGCATAGGCACCTCTTCCTTTCGCGGTATAAACGATAATATCATCTAATGTAGGCTTTTCTATTACAACCTCATTTCCAAACCAATCTATAATTGCTTGTTTATCCTTCGCTAAACCTTCGAAACCAAACTTATTTTTTCGTAATCCAACAAATAGTTCTTTTCCTTCTCGATCCAATAAATCATTACTTCCTTTTACGATTACGTAGTTCTCCATTAATTCATCTTTCTCACCAGTAAATATAATCTCTCCATCATTGATGAACGTAATATAATCTGCAATACGTTCTAAGTCTGTTGTAATGTGCGTTGAGAATAGTACAGATACTTCATCTTCCATTACAATTTCTTGCAACATATCAAGTAATTCACTTCGAACAACTGGATCTAATCCTGCTGTCGGTTCATCCATAATGATAAACTCTGCATGGTGTGAAAGCGCGATGGCAATTGCAAACTTCATTTTCATCCCTTTAGATAGCTCTTTAATCTTTTTATACTTTGGGACTTGCAATCTCTGCATATACGATTGATACTGCTTTTCGTCCCATTTTTTATATAACGGTGCAATAATGCGTTTCATTTGTTCACACGTTAAATCTTCGTAATAATGATTTTCATCATATACAAAACCGATATTTTGTTTTATTTCCTTTTCGGCTTTCTTATTGTCTTTGCCAAAAATTTTTATATCGCCACTATCTTTTCTAATTAAATTCATAATCATTTTGATTGTCGTGCTTTTCCCGGCCCCATTCGGTCCGACAAATCCCATAATATATCCACGTGGTAATGTAAAACTTATATTTTTCACTGCAAAATCTTCATAACTTTTACAAACGTTTTTTAGCTCTAACATCCCTTATTCCCCCTCGTATAAACACGCAATCATCTGTTGTAATTCTTCAAGCGACAGCTGCAACACTTTACTTTCTTTCACAATTTCTTCAGCTTTATTTTCTAATAGACGTAGCCGCTGTTCTTTTAGTAGTTCATTATTTTTGCGTGAAACATAAGTCCCCTTCCCAGCGACCGTTTCTATATATCCTTCTTTTTCAAGCTCTTCATACGCACGCTTCGTTGTAATTACACTAATTTGTAATTCCTTCGCTAAGCTACGAATAGACGGTAATTGGTCTCCACCCTTTAAACTACCATTTAAAATAAGCTGGCTTAATTGTTTTCTTATTTGCACATAAATAGGGTCTTGGGAAGAATTCGAAATAATAATATTCATGTTTTCCTCCAGTGTGTATATACTGTATATATCTTATATACACAGTATATACACACCATCCTATTTTTGGCAAGAAAAAAAGACCAACATTTTCCTGTTGGTCTTTCGTATATGTATCACTTTTCAAAGCGATCTAACATCTCGTCTCTCATTCCGAAACTCACTACCGCAATTCCTATATACATAAACAGAAGGAATGCCGGATGAACTGTGTTGTACCAGCTGCTATCAACAATTAAATATATCGTTAATGCTACAACAAGAACAAACGCTAAGATAAACATATAAAAGTGTCTTGAACTACCCATGATAAACTCCTCTCTTCTCACTTCACCATTCAACAGTATATTTTATCGAATAATTCGATATGACTCAAGGTTAACTTTCAGTTATGTAATCAAGTTCCACCTTTATGATGTCCTCACATGCTATTGAAATGATTGTTCCTTGCTTATCAATCGCGGTCACTTCTCTATTATCCATTACACGATGCGCTACTCTTTCTAGTACTTTTCCTTGGTCTCGATAACAAAATTCTTTTACATCTTTAATCGTTTTTCCGTTTTCTAAATGGTATATCATTCTATAACACCGATATCCCACAATTTCACCCCCAAGCTTGCTCGTTTTTTCACATATAAATAAAAATGAGTCATTCCTATCTCATTACATCTTCTTAATTTCAATAAAATTCTAACAAAAATAAATACTTTTATCAAACCGACTTTTTCAACAAAACCACCTATAAAACTACATCTTTACAGCAATATGAAACAAAAAAATTAAATTTTTAACATTTCCTTCACTATTTCTGCACAAATTCTCCAAACAAAAAAAGAACCCGCATGTAGCGAGTTCTTTTTTATTCTCATCAAACTTGTACAGGAGCTAGCTTTTCATAACGTAAAACTGGTTTACGTGCAGCCATTGTTTCGTCTAAACGTTTAATGACTGTCGTATGCGGTGCTTCTTGTACAACTTCTGGATTTTCTTCTACTTCTTTAGCGATTTGAATCATCTTATCAATGAAACCATCTAATGTTTCTTTTGATTCTGTTTCTGTTGGCTCAATCATAATACATTCTTCCACGTTTAATGGGAAGTAAATTGTTGGTGGATGGTAACCGAAATCAAGCAGACGTTTTGCAATATCTAGTGTACGTACACCAAGTTTCTTTTGACGACGACCTGATAATACAAATTCATGCTTACAATGTCTATCGAACGGAAGATCATAGAACGGAGCTAATCTTCTCATCATATAGTTTGCATTTAATACAGCATACTCCGTTACTGCACGTAATCCATCTGGACCCATAGAACGAATATATGTGTACGCACGAACGTTAATTCCGAAGTTACCATAGAATGGTTTCACACGCCCAATTGCTTCTGGACGATCGTAGTTGAAGTGATAACCATTTTCTGTTTTCTCTAAAATTGGTTTTGGTAAGTAAGGAATTAAATCAGCTTTCACACCTACCGGACCAGAACCTGGGCCACCGCCGCCGTGAGGACCTGTAAATGTTTTATGAAGGTTTAAATGCACAACGTCAAATCCCATATCTCCTGGGCGTGCTTGGCTTAATACTGCATTTAAGTTTGCACCATCATAGTATAATTTACCGCCTGCGTTATGGACAATTTCTGCCATTTCTAAAATATTTTCTTCGAATAGGCCTAATGTATTAGGATTTGTTAACATAAGTGCCGCTGTTTCTTCGTTTACAACACGTTTTAAATCTTCTAAGTCAACAAGACCATTTTCATTTGATTTTACTGTAATTGTTTCAAAACCAGCTACAGTTGCAGATGCTGGATTCGTTCCGTGAGCAGAGTCAGGAACAATTACTTTCGTACGGTTAAAGTCACCATTTGCTTCATGGTATGCACGAATTAACATTAAGCCTGTCCATTCTCCGTGCGCACCAGCTGCTGGTTGTAAAGTAACAGTATCCATACCGGTAATTTCAATTAAATGCTCTTGCAAGTCGTACATTAATTCCATTGCACCTTGCACTGTTTTTTCATCTTGAAGTGGATGAATATTTGCAAATCCTGCAAAACGAGCTACGTTTTCGTTAATTTTCGGATTATATTTCATCGTACAAGATCCAAGTGGATAGAAGCCAGAATCAACACCGTGGTTACGGTTTGAAAGTGCTGTATAGTGGCGCATAATGTCAAGTTCAGATACTTCTGGTAGCTCAGCATCTTCTACTCGAATATAATCGCTCTCGAACACATCTTCTAGTTTCACTTCTTCTACATCTAATTTGGGTAAGCTATATCCTACGCGTCCTTCTTTACTCACTTCAAAGATAAGTGCTTGGTCTTGGTTCTTCATTGGATAGCCCCCATTTCGTTTACAAGTGTGTCAATTTCCTCTTTTGTACGAAGCTCTGTTACTGCTACAAGCATATGGTTTTCATACTCTTTATAATCACGGCCTAGGTCGTAACCACCGATAATATTCTTTTGGATTAATGCATCGTTTACTTCTTTTACTGGACGTTTGCAATCTACAACGAACTCATTGAAGAATGGCCCAGCAAATGTTACAGTGAAGCCTTTCGCTTCGAATTGACGTTTTGCGTATTGTGCTTTAGAAATATTTTGACGCGCCATTTCTTTCACACCTTGTTTTCCAAGTGCCGTCATTGCAACTGATGCTGCTAATGCATTTAACGCTTGGTTTGAACAAATGTTTGACGTCGCTTTATCACGGCGAATATGCTGTTCGCGCGCTTGTAACGTTAATACAAATCCACGTTTACCATCTGAATCTACAGTTTGTCCAACAAGACGTCCTGGAATTTTACGCATAAATGCTTTCGTTGTTGCAAAGTAACCACAGTGTGGTCCACCAAACTGCGTTGGAATACCAAATGGTTGTGCATCACCGATTACAATATCAGCACCAAATTTTCCTGGTGGTGTTAATGCGCCTAATGATAATGGATTTGAAGAAACGATAAATAATGATTTTTGTTGGTGAACGATTTTTTCAATATCAGCTAATTTTTCAACTTGTCCGAAGAAGTTTGGATATTGAACGATTACACAAGCAACTGTATCGTCTACTTCACTTTGTAATACGTCTAAATCTGTTACACCATCTTTATGATTAATTTCAACAACTTCTAAATGTTGACCTTTTGCGTATGTTTCAAGTACTGCTCTTGATTCCGGGTGCACGGCACTAGATACAAGAATTTTCTTTTTACGAGTATGGCCAGCTGCCAGCATTGCTGCTTCAGCTAAAGCTGTACCTCCGTCATACATAGAAGAGTTCGCTACGTCCATTCCTGTTAATTCACAAATCATCGTTTGGAATTCAAAAATTGCTTGTAATTCCCCTTGTGAAATTTCTGGTTGGTATGGCGTGTAAGCTGTATAAAATTCTGAACGAGAAATCACATGATCAACAATTACTGGAGCGTAATGATCGTATACACCTGCTCCTAAGAAAGAAGCGTATTCTTTTAAATTCGCATTTTTGCTAGCCATTTGAGATAACTCTTTTAAAAGCTCTGGCTCTGATTTTGCTTCTTTAATTTTTAATTCCCCTTTAAAACGAACACTCTCTGGAATATCAGAGAATAACTCATCGATCGTTTGAACGCCGATCGTTTGTAACATTTCTTTTTTGTCTTCTTCTGTCATTGGAAGATAACGATGCAACATGAAATCTACCCCTCTCCCCGTTACTTTGAACGTTTATAAAATGGTGTTGGAACAACTACTGCTTTGACGCGTTTATTACGAATTTCAATTTCTACTTCTGTATCAACTGCTGCGTATTTTACATCAATTAGTGCTAAACCAATGCTTTTCTTTAACGTTGGAGATTGTGTACCACTCGTTACTTCCCCGATTTTTTCTTCTCCAATAAATACAGGGTAATGCGTACGAGGAATACCGCGTTCGATTACTTCGATGCCGACTAATTTACGAGATGCACCGTTTTCTTTTTGCTCTTTTAGCGTTTCTTTTCCAAAGAAGTCTGCTTCTTTATTTGTTTTTACCGCAAAGCCAATTCCAGCTTCAATCGGTGTAATATCTTTCGATAATTCTTGACCATAAAGTGGTAATGTTGCTTCGAAGCGAAGTGTATCACGAGCACCTAAACCACATGCTTTTAAGCCTTCTTCTGCTCCCACTTCAAGAAGTTTCTCCCAAAGTTTTGCAGCATCTTCACTCTTACAGTAAATTTCAAATCCATCTTCACCTGTGTAACCCGTACGAGATACAAGTGCAGGAATTCCATCTACAAGAATATCGTTTTTAAATTTAAAGAACTTAATTTCTTTCAAATCTTCTGACACAACTTTTTGTAAAATGCCTTCTGCTTTTGGTCCTTGAATTGCAAGCTGTGCAACTTCACTAGAAACATTGACTACTGTCGCATCGCCAATAACATGACTTGCTAACCATTCGTAATCTTTCTCGATATTTGATGCATTGATTACTAATAAATAGTCTTCTTCACCACGTTTGTAGATTAATAAATCATCTACTGTACCACCATTTTCGTAGCACATAGCTGTATATTGTGCGCCCCCTACCTTTAAGGTAGATACGTCATTTGTAACAACACGTTGTAAAAATGCTAAACTATCTACACCCTTTACTTCAACTTCTCCCATATGAGATACATCGAACAAACCTGCCGCTGTACGTACAGCTTCATGCTCTTCTTTAATGCTTGAAAATTGAACTGGTAATTCCCAACCACCGAAGTCGATTGTTTTCCCACCATACTTAGCGTATACATCAAATAACGGTGTACGTTGTAATGTAATCATGCTCTCTCCCCCTTATGCTCTGACAAATCAATAAAAGTTGTTTCCCTTACCTAAACATTTTCATTCTGAAAAGATAGGATATACGGAATCTCATTATATTTTTTTATGAAAGCGTAAATAAAAAATCACTTTCTTGGATAAAATACGAAAGATTCCACACATTTCACACCATTATCCTAACATCATTCGCTATATTTCATCAATATTCTAGCATAAAAAATAATTTAGAATTTTTTACACTTAAACTTATTAAATACAGCTTTTAAGATTTAATACGTTATTATTGTCTGTCATATCGCCTTTAATAACGATAATCATGCCTTTTTTCAAGGCGAATCATCATACACTTAAAAATAATTTCTTTAGTTTATAAAAGGTGGGAGAGTCGTAATGAATGTTGATATTTCCGTAGATCGGACGTGGCAAAACAATTTTTTAAATAGAATTGATGAAGATGGTCCTTGGACAAACTGGGATTTATACCATTTAGCTTATGAAACAGAAAAATCATTACTTGTTCCTACTTTCGATGGACTACAAGCACCGAAACATTTATCCCATTTCACACCGCTTCCTCATCAATTAGAAGTTGCTCAAAATGTGATTGAACAAATGAACGGTAAAGCGATATTAGCAGACGAAGTAGGTCTTGGAAAAACGATTGAAGCTGGACTTATTTTAAAAGAATATATGGTGCGTGGGCTTGTAAAAAAGGTACTCATACTTGTGCCAGCTTCTCTCGTGTCACAATGGGCATACGAACTGAACACAAAATTTTTCATTCCAGCAGTAGCGCAAAAGAAAAGCTATTCATGGGAGCAAGCTGATGTGATTGTCTCATCCATTGATACTGCAAAGCGTTCACCGCATCGCGATATCGTTTTAAACTTAGAATATGACCTTATTATTATCGATGAAGCACATAAACTGAAAAATAATAAAACAAAAAACTATGAATTTGCACAGAGATTAAAAAAGAAGTTTTGTTTATTACTAACCGCAACTCCTGTTCAAAATAAGATTGATGAAATTTTCAATCTTGTTTCTTTATTAAAGCCAGGACATTTAGGAAATCAATCAAACTTCGAAGAATATTACGCTTCAAAAAATCGTTCAGCCGAATCAGATGGGGACTTAAAAGCTCTCATTAACAAAGTAATGGTCCGAAATAGACGCCATAACACTGGCATTGATTGGCCAAAGAGGCATGTACGTACAATTTTTGTTGAGTTTAACGAAGAAGAACAAGCTTTGTATAACGATATTGAAAATTGGCGAGGACAAGATGCCTTCACATCTGCTTTCTCATCATTAACTTTAAAACGGGAGGCGTGCAGTAGTCGTGAGGCTGTTTACTATTCATTAAAAAAACATGTAGAAAAACGACAGAAGGAAAATGAGCATTACATAAAGGACCCGCATATTGATGTGCTAATGGATAAAATTAATCATATTCCTTTTAACTCAAAAGCAACTAAAGCTCTAGAGCTTATACAAGAAATCAATGATAAAGTCGTCATATTCACGGAATACCGAGCATCACAAATGTATTTACAATGGTTTTTACAACAACACGGCATTTCTTCTGTACCATTCCGAGGCGGATTTAAACGAGGGAAAAAAGATTGGATGAAGGAACTTTTCCAAAACCGTGCTCAAGTGTTAATTGCAACGGAAGCTGGTGGAGAAGGTATTAACTTACAGTTTTGTAGCCATATGATTAATTACGACTTACCATGGAACCCAATGCGCCTTGAACAAAGAATTGGACGTATTCACCGCCTTGGTCAAAAAAATGATGTTCATATTTATAACTTAGCTACAAAGCATACTGTTGAAGAACATATTTTGAAACTGTTATATGAAAAAATCAATTTATTTGAGCGTGTTATCGGTGAACTCGATGAAATTTTAACAAGAATTAATATGAAAAACATCGACGCACATATTCAAGAAATTTTTGCGCAATCAAAAAGCGAAGGTGAAATTCGAATTAAGATGGATAACTTAACATCTATTATCGACTTTGCGAAACGAAATGAAGCTGAGGTGCAAGGCTATGCAGCAACATGAAATTCATAATTACTTATACAATTTTTTCGAGGCGAATAACTGTGAAATTTTAAACCGTTCCCCTCATCTATTAGACGTGCAGTTAACAATTGAGATGGATAAATTATTAATGAATCGCCCTTTTTATTGGCACTATCTTGAGAAAACAGGGGGCGTACCGAATCCGATGCGCCTTACTCTTATTACAAATCCAGAAAGTGAAGAAAACGATGGTGAGCTTATTCACTACGGTTCACCACGTCTTCATCAAATTTTTCAAACGACAAAAGAATTAGGCTCTTACATACGTCTATATGAGGAAGTAAGGCATAGCGGAGCAACACATACACCACTCCATCCGTGGCTAGGTGTAAATATTAAAGTTTCCTATCAATGTGATCGAAAAAAAGACATCCTTCACTCCATTGGGATTCATCTCATTTCTGGCACAATGATTGCAAACTTTCATGAAACATTAGCTAACATTAAACTTACGCCGAAAATACCTGACTTTTGTTTTACGCTCTCGCCTATTATTAAACCGCAAAGCGGTTTACAACGTATAGAGGATGCTTTAAAAAATATTATTGCAGAAGATGACCATACGTGGGCAAAAGAAGCAAGAGTGCGCTGGAATCACGATTTAGATCTTTTAAATCGGTTTTATGAAGAAAGTGATGAACTTCCCGAAAGCTATGAAATTGAAAAACAAGCCTTGCAAGAACAATATGAACCACGCATTACAGTGCAAATTATTAACGGTGGTCTTTTTTATATTACCGCTAATCATTTTCTCTCTTAAAAAGCTCCTTCTGCTTTAGAAGGAGCTTTCTTTTGATTTATCCTCTATCACCATTACGCTCTTGTTGTTTTTGCTTTGCCATACGTTTTTGATACGCACGATCCTTTGCGCTCACATGATTTGCATCAGTTGGAAGATTTTCTTTTGAACGGCCAATTCCATTACTCATCTTTTCCACTCCTTTTTATGTCTTTCAAAATACATGTTTATTTTCAGCTAGAGATACAATCCTTATACAAAAAAATAAGAGCAGCCATTAGCTACTCTTACTTCTTACTCATTCACGTATTTTTGAAACATATCATGGATGCCTTTATTTACGAGGTTCGAGATCTGCTCGTCAGATTTATTCGGATAACGATCACGTAATCTGATAGATGCCTTCACCATTAAATTTTCTAGTACAGAACGGCCACCTTCTCCATAAATAATTTCAGCATACTTAACAAGCCTTCCATCCTCTACTGTTGCTGGATTATGATTGAAGAAAAATTTACTCATTGTCTCCACCTCTCTCTTTTGATAACGTTTACATTTATATAGATTATTTATGTTATTTATTTCACAATATTGTATGCATGTATATTTAATTAGTTTCATTATAAAGCAACATATCGATAGTAAATATGTGATTTTCCGTCCATTTTGTGAACAAACTCAAAAATGAAAGCGTTTCCTTTATTATATACTAAAAAAACTTACTACGCTAGGGGCAATTTTTTTCAATCTACTACTCCCTCAAAAAATGATATATTTTTTCTTTTCCCATTAAACCTTATACAATTTTCAGAAATTATATTATAAAATATATGTATGACTTAAGGAGGATTTGTATGAATCAAAATAAAAAAGCTATATTAGATCTTGTCTTTTATCTCGTAATCCCATTCCTCATTTGGAAATTTGCAAAACCTTATATCGATCCTTATTACGCGATGTTACTTTCCTCTGTTCCGGGGATTATTTATACACTGTATACCTTTAAAAAAGAAAAACAGTTTAACGTAACAGGGTTCTTTATTTTAATTACACTCATTTCTAATACAACGGTAGATTTATTATCTGGATCAGCTGAACGAATGTTGTGGAACGATGCGTACTATCACATCGTACTCGGTATTATCGTCATATGTACAATATTTATAAAAAAACCACTTATGTTATATTTCGCAGCAGATATTGCAGCATTACAAGGCCATGACCGTGATAAAAGCCGCGAGCTGTATCGTGATAGCCGTATATATCCAGCACTGCAATATTTAACACTATTTTTCGGCCTGCAATTTATATTAAAAAGCTTTTTAAAAATTTATTTCATCTCTGTTTTCGGTGTAGATGGCTACGGTGAAATGAGAGCGATTATGACTGCTGTCGGATGGGGCATTTCTATTTGTATCGGAATAGGGTTCGTATGGGTGAACAATAAAATACATGCAGTTACTGAAGAACAAGAACCTGTGCAGTAAATAAAAATCCCCTAGTAGTATGATGCTACTAGGGGATTTTCATATTGCTACACATATTACGAAATCGTTAACTTGATTTTTTTCTTTTATTTTTTACGTTGCGATAAAACAAAGCAGCACTAAGCGGCATAACACCAAACCACTTATTCATAAATGGCTCTTTTTCAGCACGGCGTTGTTCTTTCTTTTGTTTACGATCTTCTTTTGGAGCATCCATATACGACACAAACTGCTGTGTCACAAAGCGAACATAATCATTAGTAGACATATTATCATCACCTCTACTTGATTAGTATGTCCACTTTTTTATACATTAATCTTCGCCTTTAGTTCATTCATAATTTGTTCTATCGACTTATTTGTCGTATCAATATAAATCTCTGCCTCCTCATAATAAGCTCGTCGTGATTCAAATTTAGCTACAAATGCATCTATGTCTTTCTTCTGAAATAGGGGACGGGTCGTATCCTCACGAAGCCTCTCTGCAATTACATGTGGATCACAATATAAATACACAACAGTTCCATTTTCCTTCATCCACTTTCGATTTTCCGCCCGTTCAATAATTCCTCCACCAGTTGTAATAATTACATTATGAACCGGTAGTGAACGTAGCATTTCACTTTCATATTCCCGAAAAGCGATTTCTCCTTCTTCGGCAAAAATATCACGAATTGCCTTCTCCTGCTTCTCTTCAATTTTTTGGTCTGTATCTACAACATCGATATGAAGTTCTTTACTTAACGCTTTTCCAACTGTTGTTTTCCCAGCTCCCATATAACCGGTTATGTATATAGATTTCATTTTCGTTCCTCTCAATCATCCTTTGTTATTTGTTATTATAACGAAAGATGTTATTTTATTTAACAAAAAAAACGTTCTGTTCTCCTTATACAATGAAGAACAAAACGTCACATACACACTTTTACTTATAAGTACCTCTTCTCACCCACTGCGTTGCAATCCATTTCTCGCCTTTCGTTACAGGAGCTCCTCCATGTAACGTAAGCTCATTTAGCGATTGATCTTGATAAAAATACTCAAAATATACAGCCATTCCCTTTCTAGGATTCACAGAAAGATTTAATTTCGGAAAGAATGTTTCTCCGCCCTCTTCTACATCATTTAAGTACATCACAAGCGTACTAATACGATTATTAGCAGCTGATCTACTATGTTCTGCAAAATAATCATAGTGTGCTTTATATTGTTGATCCACTTCATAATTTAAAATGTGTAATCCTTCTCCATGCGACGCAGGAACATTCATGATAGATGAAATTCGTTTTTCAATCTTCGCAGTAAGTTCATTATCGTCCAAAAATGCACCTTTACTCGTTCGAATATCATTTACATCACGTGATGAACCAACTTTAGAACGTGCTAACTTACTTTTAGACAATTCAATCAATTCATCACACTCTTCATCACTTAATACATTTCCTAGTACGACAATAAGAGGTTCTTCGAATTTTGAAATAATGTGTATTTCCCTATCTTCTGTCATAATTGCATTTCCTGTATGATCAAAAATAGTTTGTTCCTTGTTTTCACCTATTTGATTGTTGTTTGTCATTTCCCTATTCTCCCTAAAAATAATGATTGGATAGCTTGAATATATCATATTCTTTCTACCTTTCTCTTTTTTGAGAAAATTTAAACTTTCGATTGTTACATTTATCCACTTATTCAAAGAAATTGACGCTCTTTACAATGGAAATTCATGGTTTAACTTCATATATTTCACCTGTCATCCTTCTATCCAATCGAATATTTTCTCATCTTTTTTTCTATATCGAAAGCTTACCATATAGAAATTTTTTTGTTTTATTTCGCACTGCAAGGAAATGAAAACCGTATCATCTTCAAAGCGGTACTTCCCACTCGCTTCTCCCTTTTCATATTGAAAGAAAAATGTACCATCTCGCTCTGTCTTCTGTAAGTCTACTTTTATATCAGCAATAGCTCGATTAATTAGTTCCTCCACCAAAAACTTTTGCTCTATTTCCATATAAAAATTTTTATCTGTAAGCAACATATTCGTTTCGTACACAAAAAAAGAAGTTAAAAAAAGAAGAAAAATGATTGTTCCGGGCATTGTAAATCCATCTTGGCTTCTCATGTCTCCATGCTCATTACACTATATCTTACAGCCACACCTTCATGTATTTTTCCGCTAGCATCTTCCACATATATGAATAATAAATGAGGGGTTAACTTGTACGAAATCATTCCAACCTTTTGCAATACAACTTCCCTTCCACGCATATTTATTTTCCTTATAAGTTGACCATTTATTTTTTCATACGTCACTTGTTCCCCATCACGCAGCCGAAAGCGCAAAATACTATCTCTATTATCAAAAGCTATATGTTCCCCAAACAATACTCCACGAAACTCCAATTGTACTTGACCTATAAACACATCCCATTCCCAATCACTTAACCCTTTTTGTGAATGCTCCAGCCCTATAAAATGAAGGCGTGGCAAGAGTAAAAAAAACATCGATACAAGGAACAAACATACGATCATTTCTAATAATGTAAAGCCCGCCTCTAATTTGTTTTTTCGCCTACATAAAAGCATTGTTCCATCGTTCTTTTTTTCATATCTTTCCACATAGCACAAACTTCCTTTCCTCCCCAATATGTGTAATATACAATTCCGTTTATGACTTTTTCTTTCATTCGCTTTTCTTCGTTCTCGTACATATATAAAGCTGATTCATTTTTTAATAATACAAACGCCTTATAATGAATTTGTATATTTTTTCTTTCTTGCATAACCAATACTGTTTGCGGTAGGAGTAACGATACCGCCATCATTAATAAACTTAACGCCACAAGCATCTCAGCCATTACCGACCCTTTTTGGCATTTCACGATACGTAAATCTCCCTCTACCAAGTTGAAATACAATTTCATATTTATAATTTCGATACGAAAGCAAAATCGTACCACCTCTATTGATATTCCCGCTCGGATTATATGTCATTGGATTTGGAAACGTATGCAAATTAATTTGTATATCATTGTCATATTCTCTCTTGATAATAAATTGAGTCGAGCCTGACTCCCCTATATAATACATACTTCTCTCTTTATGCCATCGTAATGTATAGTGTTTTTGACGGTTTATCGCTAATTGCTGCATGTATAATATGTCATTCGAAAACTGTCTCAAAAATTGTTCAATTTTTTGCCTTTCATATAATGAATGAACATTTAAATACGTAATCATACTTAGTACAGATATTGAAAATAGTACGAGCAGCATTTCTAAGAGAGTAAATCCTTTTTGTTTCACGATTTCCCTGTTGATACTGCACCATCCTTTGAAATATGAATGGATTCACCATTCGGACACTTATCATCTGTAATATATTTTTCATTTGTTAGTTCTGTTAATGACGGAATTTTATTATGTTGTAATTGGTATACTTGTATTTGTGCTTCTATCGATTTCACGTAGGCCGCACACCCTTTCCCTTGGACGGATGAGCGCTGTGTAACTACATTCGGAATAATTAATAGTAATAATACAGTTATAACAACCATAACTAATAACATTTCTAACAGAGTAAACCCTTCTTCATTCTGCATATAAATGCCTCCTAAATAGAACTCATCATTTGAAACATCGGCATCATCATTGCTAAATACATAAGAACGACTATTCCACCAATACATGTAAACAAAATCGGTTGAATGATAACTAATATACGTTTAATTCTCTGCTCGATCTTTTCTATAATAAGATCGCTATAGTCACCTAATTCAATTGCTAAATTGCCGTTTGCTTGTCCATGCGTAATAATATACGAAAGTTCTTTCTCATAATGCCCACTTTTAGCAATAATAGATTGTAACGGTTCTCCTGCAATTAATTGCCTTTCAATTCGGCCCGCTTCATACTGAAAAAACGGATTATATTTTTGTTCCATCATTATCGTTAAAGCTTCTAGTACGGATAGTCCACCATGCAATAATCCGCTCAATTGTGTGGAGAAATAATGCGAATGCTTTAAAATAAGAAATTTTTTTATGAGGGGAATACGAAGCATGACTTTTACCTGCTTCATATGTGGTAGTTTCCGAAAATAAAACATATATAGACTACATCCGATAATAACAATAAAAATGATGCTAATAATGATGTAAGGTAGTAGTTTAATTGCACCTAAAATTTGTTCTGTAAGTAGCGGAACTGTAGAACTAAACGCACTATAAACCATTTCAACTTGTGGTAATAAGATGCGATTAAATACAATGATCATGATCATTAAAAAAAATGCTAAAAACATTGGATACTGCATTATTTTCATCATATCTTTCCTATACTTATCCTTCTTATAAAGAAGTGCACTCCCTTGTTGCAACGCAAAAGAAATATCACCATGTTGCTCGGCATAAAATAAATAGCTTAACATCTCCTGATGAAACATTAATTGATGAAAAGAATCGTGCAGACTTTTCCCACCTTTTAATCCCTCAATCATGTGCTGCAATTGCACTTTCTTTTCTAAAGGGAATTGAAATCGCAAAAATTCTAATGCCTGTAAAAGAGAATATCCTTTTTCTAACAATTCACCTAGCCTTTTCAACAATACTACTTGCTCACTTAAACGCCATGTTTTCTTAAACATAAACATCTTCTTCTAAAAAACCTAAAGCGTATCCTTTTCGTATTGAAGATTCTATTGTTTCATGCTTATACGTAACATATTCTCCGTTCGCTCCTTTAATCGCTTGTTTTAACTCATGTCCATATAACAACTCATAAATGCTCGCTTGTCTTACTTGCCTCATTGATTTACATACAGTTGAGCACTTCCCTTTGCAAAATGGACATTTCAATTCAACAAGTCGCTGTGCAGCTATAGCCAATAAAGATTGTTCAATCTCTTGCCTCGTAATGCCATAATCCATAAACCTTAGTATCGCTCCTTTCGTATCGTTAGTATGCAATGTCGTCATTACTAAATGCCCAGTCAGACTTGCTCTTATAGCTATTTTCGCTGTTTCTTCATCACGTATTTCCCCCACTAAAATAACATCTGGATCATGACGTAAAATTGCCTTTAAACCAGCTTCATATGTGATACCTGCTTTTTCATTAATTTGAATTTGTAATAAATCGTCATTTCTCTTTTCAACTGGATCTTCTAGTGTAACAATACGACGTGTTTTCTTTTTTCTAATTACCTCTAATAATGCGTACATTGTTGTTGTCTTCCCAGAACCAGTCGGTCCAGTAAATACGAGTAATCCATGAGAATAATGTAAGAAAGAGAGCAGTTTTTTAACTGTACTTGGAAATAATGAAAGATGAGATAATGGCTGAACAGATGCTTGTAAATGAAGACGAATAACGAGACTTTCTTGATATACTGTTGGGAGTGTTGAAAGACGTAAATATGCTTCTTGCCCATCAATTTGTAGATACAATGAACCATTTTGCGGCTTCCGTCTCTCCCCTATATCCATAGATGCTAAAAACTTAAAGTGCGAAACGAGTTTTTCTCCAAATCCCTTTTCGATACACTGTCTCGTCATTAAATCTTTCCCTATACGCAATTGAATCACTACATCCTTCTGCCGGGGCACAATATGTAAATCCGATGCTTGTACCCTACATGCTTCTTTCAAAATCGTATTCGCAAAACTTTCAATTCCATTCATCATTTTTCCCTCCTCACTATGTATATAGCATGAAAAATCACACAAGAAAAATTAGAACTTTTGCATTTTCATTAGATGAAAAAGGAAAAATATGTTTGTGAAATTATGAACAATTTCTGAATTATTGTCTGAAATTACCTATACACATGTTTATCTGTATTATAATGTTATTATCTTGGATAAAGTGATAAAGGTGGAGATCCTCATGGAACAAGCTTTAAAAATTACAGGCGTATTATCTGACCCAACTCGTTATTACATTTATAAATATATTTCTCAAAAACATAGTTACGTAACAGTACAAGAAATTGCAGATGAATTTGAAATTCATCCGAACGTAGCTCGTTTACATTTATCTAAATTAGAAGATGTTCATATGCTGAAATCTGAAACGAAGAAAACAGGAAAAGGCGGAAGACCAAGCAGATTATATGTATTGTCTGAAGATGTTATCCAATTACAATTTCCATTCCGTGATTATCAATTGTTAGCAAGAATAGCGTTTAATTCTTTACTTAGCCTTGGTGCTGCTGGTGAAAAAGCGCTATACGAAACAGGAAAACAATTCGGGGCCGAATTAATGCAACAACATATGCAGCGTTTAAATGTGAGCGAAGATGCTTTAACAGTGGAACAAAAAATTCAAATTGCAAAAGAAGCTTTCTCAACAGCCGGCTTATCACCGGCATTTGAATTAAGTGCAGATGGAACGAAAATTTTCTATGATGTACACAATTGTCCATTTAAAGAAGTTGCTGTTCATCATCCAACTGAAATTTGTAATATGCACGGAGATATGATGAAAGGGATTTTTGAAATCCTATTCCCTAACACGGAATTAACACGAAATGATAGTTTACTGGATGGATGTAAATCTTGTAATTATAAACTAACAATTTAATTTTCCGTATAAAAAGAAGCCAATAATAATTGGCTTCTTTTTATATGAACGAATATTTACAATAGTAAGAAAAATAAACTATAATGAGGAGAGGTTTACTTTTTTAGAAAAGGAGGGAGATGGCATGGAGCGCATGTTTCGCGTTCTCGGCTTTTGGACTGGAATTTTCTCGGTTATGTTTTACGTAGGGGATATGCAACAGGCCGCACTACTATTTTTAGGACAAACAGGATTCTTCGTACTTTTAAGCTATTTAAAATTAACAGAGCGTATGTATATATACGTATTCGGGGCATATTTAACTGTTTTCTTCATAGGATTTACATACTACACGACGTTTTTACTTGTCCCTGGGGCTGGACATTAAAAGATGGCATTTTGCCATCTTTTTTTTAATTCCGCAATTTCCTAGTTGACTTATAGGTTTTATTACCTTATATTCTATATAACAGATTGGAATTAGGGGGAATTGACATGAATACACTGCTTGTCGGAATTAACGTTGCAGTCATGCTCATCTTAGTTGGCGTATTATACTATATGCAACGTAAGCATGTATCTTTTAATAAACGTGTATTTACTGCTTTAGGAGTCGGAATTATATTCGGTCTTATATTACAATTTATTTATGAGCCAACTTCTAAAGTAATTATTGAATCGAATACTTGGTTTGGCTTAATCGGTAACGGTTATGTGAAATTACTTCAAATGATTGTTATGCCACTTATTTTAGTATCTATTATTTCAGCATTTACAAAGTTACAATTAACGAAAAACCTTGGTAAAATTAGTGGTCTTATTATCGGAATTTTAATTCTTACTACAGGAATTGCAGCAGCTGTCGGTATCGCTGCAAGTGCAGGATTTGATGTATCAGCAACAGGCCTACAACAAGGTGATGCAGAATCTGCTCGTCTGAAATTAGTTGAGGAAAGATTTACTTCAATTGAAAAGACAACAATTCCAGATAAATTATTAGAACTATTACCTACAAATCCGTTTCTTGATTTAACAGGTGCTCGTCCAACATCAACAATTTCTGTTGTAATATTCGCAGCATTTATCGGTATAGCCTTTATAGGTGTAAAACGAAAATATCCAGAACAAGCAGAGCTATTTAAGAAAATGCTTGATGCTGTATATGCAATTGTAATGCGTATGGTAACATTAATTTTACGTCTTACTCCATATGGTGTATTAGCTCTTATGGCAAAAACAGTTGCTGGTAGCGACATAAATGCTATTTTAAAACTTGGTAACTTCGTGTTAGCGTCTTACGTGGCACTTATCGTAATGTTCGTTATCCACTTATTATTAATTGCTCTATCTGGTTTAAATCCAATTCAATATTTGAAAAAGGTGTTCCCTGTATTAACATTCGCATTCACATCTCGCTCTAGTGCTGGTGCAATGCCATTAAATATTGAAGCACAAAAAGAAAAACTTGGTATTTCTGAAGGGATTGCAAACTTCGCAGCATCATTTGGAGTATCTATCGGACAAAACGGTTGCGCAGGTATTTATCCAGCAATGCTTGCAATGATGGTCGCTCCAACTGTAGGAATCGATCCTTTACAACCACAATTTATTTTAACTTTAATCGCTGTCGTTGCAATTAGCTCATTCGGTGTTGCCGGCGTTGGTGGCGGTGCAACATTCGCAGCATTAATCGTACTATCTACAATGAACTTACCAATCGGTATTGTTGCTCTTGTTATCTCAGTTGAGCCATTAATCGATATGGGTCGTACAGCTCTTAACGTAAGTGGCTCTATGACAGCAGGCCTTATTTCTAGTAAATGGCTTGGTGAATTAGATCAAGATACGTACAATCAAGATGATACACAAACTGGTGAAATTGCTTCATAATAAAAAGACGCTAACATACAATTGTTAGCGTCTTTTTATTCCGTTCTCCCTTTATACATCGTATCTTGAGAATTATCATTCCAAGTATTCTTTTAGTTGCTCTTTTAACTCTTCCTCAATCTCATAACAAGATTCATCAACAAGTTCTCCTACTTTCTTACTTCCCAAAATGTTTGATTGAATTGGTATTCCTAAAAAGATGCTTTCGCATTTCCAAATTGAAATGTTATGAAATCCAATCATCTCTTGTTCTTCATCTAATACAGCTATCGCAACTGATGAATAGTAACCCACCTCAAAGGGATGCTCTTTACCTTTAACAAGTCCCATATCTAATTTCATATTTTTCTCTATATACAAATATGAATACTCTCCAAAAAGTTGAAATGATATTCGCTCTATTTCCTTCTCCATACACTGAATTTTCTCTTTTAGCTCCAATGTAAAATCTTGTTTTTTATACTTCATCTTTGTCTCCTTACACATAGAAAAAGAGAATACAATAACATATTCTCTTTTCTCAAATAGATTTCATTATCTCACAGCCCGTCCCTTTTACAAATAACCATTTTGCTCGCACCATGTATGAAATTGTCCTACGTCTACTCCAACTAATACGATATCCTTTAGCTCTACCTCAACACTTTGCTCTCCAATTACGATAGCAAAGTGCGGGCTTTCTTGTTCTTCATTTTTCTTTACAATTCCAATTCGGTTCCGATATGGCCCATCTTTTATATATGCTTTTTGTCCTACAATATCAAAGTTCAAGATCCTCACCTCTTTTATTGCGCTCAAATTGGAAATACGAACTCAACTTCGGAAAATTTCCTTTCCTTGCACTATTTCTCTATATATATGACAAAACAATAAAAGAGTCCTTCCTTCTTTACAATTATTTTTTCTTTGTTTCATTTTTATGATTGAAACGTAAAGTTTATAATAAAATACACTTGGAAGCGCTTTCTATGTAATTTTTTATGTTATAATACATAAGTAGAACTTCGTAAAGAGGGTTAAAAAATGAATACAAAAATGATTAAAAAAGTAATTGAAGCATTAAAAGTATATGGATTTCAAGATGTATCATTCTGTGACAAAACGAAGCAATTTTTATTTCATAACGAAACCGATATTATGAGCGGCTATGCAGAAATAACATATAGTAGTCAATTTGAAAAATTCAACGTACAAATTCACCCAATTGAAACGCATCACCAAGGGGAATTACAAGAGGTTGAAAGACATATACAAGCCTGTATAAGAAAAGTGGAATATTTAAACGCACTTCTTAGCGGACAAACAAAACTAGATGACAAAATTATTATAATGTAAAAAAAGCCCACGTTCTTTTTTTACATTATACATTCATCTTTTCTTTCAGTTGTAATCCTGTAATGGACTCTAATACATCCATGGCTTCTCCAAATGTCATATCAAAAATTGTCTTATCCTCTATGTATGGAAATTGTCTAAAGCGCTTTTCTAACATTTTCACGGCGTCCGACGTAAAGTGTGCACTATCAATGCCAAATTCTGTTTCAAGAAGCACAATCCAATCTAGCACATGAAAACCTAATCCATTTACAAATGAAATGAGTTTCTCTTCTGGTTGTGAAGATAAAAATACGTATCTCTCCATCTCACTGAACAGTTCTTCACCTAAAACTTCTGCTAATTCATCGTCATGTTCGCGTTCAATAATCTCTTCGTATCCATAATCATCAACAAGCTCTTCTACTTCTTCGCTATCTGCAAAAAGCAATTGACTACGAAGCGCATCTTTCTTAAATTCACTCTTTTGTACGACTTCTAAAAAGCTCGTTTTCCATCCATTTTCTAATTTCATATTATGTAACTCCTTTATATACGTTTCTTATCATCACTGTACCCAAAAGATCACTTTTATAACCTTTTAGGCAGTTACTATTATTTCACATGATTCATAACATGAGATACAAATTCAGCTGCATCTCCTTCAAAAATATTTACTTCTGGCAAATGATAAAACGTTGTTTGCAACGGGTTTCCTTCATGATATACATATATCTTTTTCTCTAGCGCAATCGCCATTCCGAACTCTGTATGACTTCCATTTCCGCCATCTAATATAAGTAGAAAAACATCGGCTTCTTTAATAGCATTCTTTTCTGACTGACCAATTTCTCTCAACTGCTCTTTCGTTTCTTGTCCAATCATATGTATGGTACCATCCTGCACATTTTAGTTCATTTGCTATCGAACGAACAAGATGTTTATTTTTGAATCCTGAGGCGATATAAAAATTCATTTATATACACTCCTTGATTATGTATGGGAAACTCCTTTTAGCGTTACTTGCTATACACATAATAAAAAACGACTTCAAAAAAAATCCCCACCTTTAAAACTTATTTGCGTTTAAATGATGGGATGCTTCATGATCTTCTTTTATTTTTTGCTTTTTATAACTTTCATCAGCTAACATTTCTAGTTCAGCTGTTATTTCTGATTTTTCAAGTTCTCTTTCTTGCGAAAATTTCCTTGAAATATAAACAATAACACTACCAACGTACAACACAAAGCATATAATAAGTGCAGTATTTTCATAGAGACTTAGCTCCAACACAGTCACTCCTAATCCATTCGTATTTTCACGCTTCATTAATTGGAACTTCCCTATTAACCATTTGTTATTGTAACATAAAAATATCATTTCTTGGAATCTTTCATCCTACTAAAAAAGACATGATTGTTTCATCATGCCTCTGAAATATGTTGAATGATTGTTTTAATTGCTTCTTTTCCATTATATTTTTTTAATGCTGTTTTGTATATCTCATTATTTTGATTTAATTCTTCGACATGCTTTATAAGTGCTTTCACAGTCACATCTTCTTCATACAATACGGAAGCATATCCTTGTCTTTCAAAAGACTCTGCATTTAGTATTTGATCTCCACGGCTCGCAAATTTCGATAATGGAATTAAAACCATCGGCTTTTGCAATGTTAAAAACTCAAAAATGGCATTAGAGCCCGCACGTGAAATAACAAAATCTGTTATCGCTAATATGTCTGGCAGCTCTCCATGTATATATTCAAATTGTCTATATCCTTCTTTATTTTGTAAACTTTCATCAAGATTACCTTTTCCGCAAAGATGAACAATTTGATACTTTTTCAGAAGTTCTGGTAACGCTTCTCGAACCGTTTCATTAATTTTCTTTGCGCCCAAACTTCCTCCCATAATTGTAATAACCGGCTTTTTACGTAAAAAACCTAAAAACGCTAAACCTTTTTCACGATTTCCCTTTAGTACTTCTTCACGTACAGGAGATCCTGTATAAATTACTTTTTCTTTCGGTAAATGTTTCGCAGCTTCTTCAAATGTAACAAATATTTTCGAAGCGAAACGGAGCGCAATTTTATTTGCTAGTCCTGGCGTCATATCAGATTCATGTAATAAAACTGGTACTCTATTTAGCCATCCTCCAATTACGACTGGTACAGATACGAAACCACCTTTTGAAAAAATCACATCCGGTTTTAGTTTTCGAATCCTTACATACGCATCCATAACACCCTTCATTACAAGAAAAGGATCTTTTATATTTTTCAAATCAAAATAACGGCGTAGCTTTCCGCTTGCAATACTATAGTACGGAATGCCTTCCTTTTCTATAATTGTTTTCTCAATTCCTTGATGAGAACCAATGTAAGAAATATCCCAATTCTGTTCTTGTAAATGTGGAATGATGGCTAAATTAGGTGTTACATGCCCTGCTGAACCGCCACCTGTAAAGACTATTTTTTTCATACGTCTCCCCCTTCTACACTATAATACACTAAAATATCTTGCCTCAGGGTGAGAAAATACCATAGCTGTTACAGATGCTTCTGGCTCCATCATAAATCCTTCCGTTAATGAAATACCTATTTCTTCTGGGTGAATAAGGCGAAATAATTTTTCTTGATCCGCAAGTTCTGGACATGCTGGATAACCGAAGGACACACGTATCCCTCTATATTTTGTACGGAAACGTTCTTCCATCGTCAGTTCTGGTGAATCTGGAATACCCCAGCGATCACGAATAAGCATATGTGTCTTTTCAGCAAGTCCTTCTGCTAGTTCAAGCGCTAACGATTGAATGGCATGACTGCGTAAATAATCACCCTTCGCTTTCCACTCTTCAGCAATGTCCCGAACGCCTTCCCCAACTGTAACAGATAGGAAAGCAACATAGTCCATCTCATCTCCAACCGGTCGCAAATAATCACCTAAAGTACGATATGGTGCTTTTCCTTGCCTTGGGAATGTGAAACGCTCTATAACACGCGTATGATCTTCTGGATCATATATTACAATGTTTTGTCCGTCGCTTTGCGCTGGGAAAAATTGATACACAGCTTTTGGCTTTAACCAAGATTGTCCTTCCTGCAATAATTCGTCTATTAAATCATTTAATTCATGCGCTCTTTTATCTCCCTCTCGCAAAAGCTTCTTCACACTTCCTTTTAATCCAAGGTGATGTCCAAGTAGCATTTGTCTATTTAAAAATGGAGCGAGATGTGCAACTGGAATATCGCGTAACACAATTCGTTTTGTTGAATCAGGCACGATAACCTCTGCCTTCGGTAAGGGCTCAATTACTGCTGGAATTTCTACTTTCTTCTCTTCTTTTGTTACAATATGAAGATGACGTTCTTTTTTATCTTGTTTCATCTTCTCACGCTCTTCTTCTTTTTGAAGCTTATTAATAATATCAAGACCTGTCATCGCATCGCTCGCATAACATACGAGCCCTTTATAGGATGGAGAAATTCGATTATCTGTAAATTTTCTCGTTAACGCTGCCCCGCCTACAACAATTGGAATATCGATATTTGCCGCTTTTAAATCCTCAGCAGTTGTTACCATTTGTTGTGCGGATTTTACTAGCAAGCCAGAAAGACCTATAATATCAGGCTTCTTTTCTTGTACTTCTTGAACAATCCGATCCGAACGTACATTGATTCCTAAATTAATAATCTCATATCCGTTATTTGATAAAATAATTTCAACAAGATTTTTCCCAATATCATGTACGTCCCCTTTAACAGTCGCTAATAATACTTTCCCTTTTTTCGCACTGTCACTAGATTCCATATGAGGCTCTAAATAACTTACAGCTGCTTTCATACTTTCAGCACTTTGCAGTACTTCAGCAACAATCAATTCATTATTATTAAATAATCGTCCCACCTCATCCATTCCTGTCATAAGTGGACCATTAATAATATCAAGAGGTTTCCTTCCTTCTTCAAGTGCAAGACTTAAATCCTCGTGTAACCCTTGTTTCGTACCTTCCACAATATAATTTGCTAGTCGTTCATCAAGAGTTAACGTTTCTTGCACAACGACATCTTTCTTTTTCGCGACTCGGTAAAAGTTTGTAAATTCTTCCAACGTCTCTTTCGTCGTTTCAAATAATAATGCATCTGCAAGGCGTTTTTCTTCCTCTGGAATTGACGCATAGCGTTCTAATTTTTCCGTATTCACAATTGCGTAATCTAACCCTGCTTTCGTTGCATGATATAAAAAGACGGAATTTAATACTTCGCGGCCAGCTGGTGGCAAACCAAATGATATGTTACTTACACCTAAAATCGTTAAACACTCTGGTAATGCTTCTTTAATAAGGCGAATTCCTTCTATCGTCGCGGCCGCCGAGCCAATATATTCTTCATCACCTGTACCTACAGGAAATACAAGTGCATCAAAAATAATATCTGATGGGCGTATACCATACTTCGTCGTCAATAACTCATAACTTCTTTTCGCAATTTCTAGTTTTCTTTCCGCACTTACTGCCATGCCGTCTTCATCGATTGTTCCAACTACAATTGCAGCACCATATTTACGAAGAAGCGGTGTCACTTTTTTAAATCGCTCTTCTCCATCTTCTAAATTAATTGAATTAATAACAGCTTTTCCTTGAATATAAGTAAGAGCTCGCTCCATCACATTTTCATCTGTTGAGTCAATCATAATCGGTACTTTTAACACTTTCGTAACTTCTGCCAAGAAGTTTTCCATATCTTCTATTTCATCGCGGTCCGGGTCCGCCATACAAATATCAATAATATGAGCATTTTTCTTCACTTGCGCTCTAGCGATTTCAGCAGCCTCTTCAAATTTCCCTTCTGCTACTAATCTTTTAAATTTACGTGATCCAATAACGTTTGTTCTTTCACCAACAAATAATGGTCTCATAGAGTCATCATATTGCAGTGCCTCTAACCCACTAACCCCATGACCTTCTCGTTCATGATGTTCACGAGGCTTAAGCGATGCTAGTGCGGATTTCATTGCTTTTATATGTTCTGGTGTTGTACCACAACAACCACCGATAATATTAACCCATCCTTCCTCGGCAAATCGCTTCACTTTTTCAGCGAGAGAAGATGGAGATTCATGATAATGTCCATCTTCATCAGGAAGACCTGCATTTGGATAACAAGAAATGTAACACTCCGACAAATCAGATAGTGAACGAATATGGTCTCTCATAAACTCCGGGCCAGTCGCACAGTTTAATCCAACAGATAATGGCTTCATATGTTCTATCGATAAGTAAAAAGCCTCGATTGTTTGCCCAGCCAGAGTTGTTCCCATTGGCTCAATCGTTCCCGAAATCATGATAGGTACAATTTTATTTAGTTCGTCAAAGGCCGCTTGAATTCCAATATAAGCAGCCTTCACATTACGCATATCTTGACTCGTCTCAACGAGTAATACATCAACTTCTCCCTTCAACAATCCTCTCGCCTGCCGCGTATAGGCTTCAATTAGTTCTTCAAACGTTACCCCACCAGTAACACTAATCGCTTTCGTTGTCGGCCCCATCGCACCTGCCACATATACTTCCTTCCCGCTTTCTGTAACAGCTTGCTTCGCCAAGAGTGCTGCTTTTTCATTTAGCTCTTCATCTAAATGAGACAACTCATAATCACTTAATACAATGTTCGTCGCACCAAATGTATTTGTTTCAATGATGTCAGCTCCAGCTTCAATATAGGCTTTATGAATCTTTAAAATAACATCTGGTCTTGTTTCTACTAAATATTCATTACACCCTTCGTACTCTTCTCCCCCAAAATCTTCCGCAGTTAAGTCCTCTTGTTGGATCATTGTCCCCATTGCACCATCTAATATTAAAATGTTATTTTGCAATCTTTCTTCTATACACTTCATCAATTAATACCCTCTTTCACTTCTTGCTTTTCCCTTACATATTTCACGAGATGCTCTGTAATTTCATACTTTAAAAATGGTGTAATAAGATAAACACCGTTAAAGTATTTCATCGCCGTATCGATTAACTCTTGTGAAATACGAATCCCTTCCTCTATAGCTGCCTCTTTCGTTTCATGTCCATCCATTCTTTGTCTTATCTCTTCTGGGAGAGTAATACCAGGCACTTCAAAATGCAGAAAATCTGCATTCCGCTTACTTACTAACGGCATAATCCCAATAAAAATAGGTTGTTCCAAATGCTTTGTCGCTTCATATACTTCTTTAATTAAGGCAACATCATAAATCGGCTGCGTTAAAAAGTATTCTGCTCCAGCATCTATTTTTCGTTCCATTCGTTTTACTGCTGCTTTTAAATGCCTTACATGCGGATTAAACGCACCTCCGACCGAGAACCTTGTTGCTGGACCAATTGATTTCCCCAAAATAGAACGTCCATCATTCATTTCTTTAATCATTTTAATGAGCTCAATAGAGGACAAATCATATACAGAAGTGGCACCTGGAAAATCACCAACGCGTGCTGGATCACCAGTTAAAGCTAGCACTTCTTCCATACCTAAAGCCGATAAACCTAGTAAGTGAGATTGTAGTCCAATGACGTTATGGTCTCTACACGTTAAATGCGTTAATACTGGAATATCATGCTTCGTTAATAATGCACCCATCGCCATATTCGAAACGCGAGGCGATGCTAATGAATTATCTGCTAGAGTAATAGCGTCCGCTCCAGCTCTTTTCAGCGCTCTTGCCCCTTCAAAAAACCGCTGTGTGTCTAACGTTTTCGGTGGATCTAATTCCACTACAACTGTCGTTTGTTTCTTTGCCTTCTCTGCTAAAGTAACGTGGGCTTTCGAACGTTTCTCGTGTGTATGAACTACTTTTGGTCTTTGAATCGTGTCCTTTTCTATTACAGGTGTAACATTTAGAGTAGCACGCTTCATACTTTCAATATGTTCTGGAGTAGTACCACAACAACCACCCAATAACCGAACACCTTGCTCAATAAATTTCGGTGCCATCGCTTCAAAATAAGCTGGGCTTCCCTCATATACGTAACGCCCCTCCACATAATTCGGAAGACCTGCATTCGGATATGCTGACAAGTAGCCATTTTGAGGGATCGATATCATTTTCAAAGCTTCTGTCATATGAAGTGGTCCTAGTTGGCAATTCAATCCAACAACATTTGCACCATAATCTACAAGCTGTTTTAATATTTCATTTACATCATTTCCATTTTGAGTCGTACCTGCCTCATGTAACGCTAATTGAGCTACAATGGGAATATTCGTTTGTTGTCGTAACACCTTAACAGCATGAAGTAATTCAAACTCATCATAGAAAGTCTCTAATAGCAGTCCATCAACCTGTTCCTCTAGTAAAGCACCTGCCTGCTCAAGTAGCATAAACTCCCTTTCCATATCAGTCGTTGTAACAGCTCCGATATGTTTCATACCTCCAATTGTTCCTAAAATTGCATTTTTTTCTGTTACAGATGCTTTCGCCAGTTTTACTGCTGCCCTATTAATTTCAGTAACTTGATTTTCTAAACCATACATACGTAATTTCGCTTCATTTGCTCCGTACGTATTTGTTTGAATCACATCTGCACCAGCAGCTACATATTGTTTATGAATCGATATAATTAAATCCGGATCAGATACATTTAATTCTTCAAAACTACTTTGCAAACCATGTGAATGCAATAACGTTCCAACCGCACCATCACCTATTACAATTCCTTTTGATAATAAATCTAATAATTTCACGAATCTCCCTCATTTCTATCAATATAAAAACCCCCTCTTCACCGTGAAGAGGGGGACATAATTGTTCCGCCTCTTATTATGCAAAACATTCGTTTTGCAGGTATTAGCACCGTTTCAAACATACTGTTTGAAGGTTGCCGGGTTTCACAGGGCCTTTCCCTCCACCGCTCTCAATAAGAGTTTGTCTATATATTTTATTTATGTAGCTAAAAGGAAATGCGTTCTCCTTTTAACAATGTTTGTTAATTTTTTAATAAATTTAGCATGCACAAATAGAAAAGTCAATGATACTTGTGGAAAAATAAAAATTATTTAAAATAAAGTTGCAATTCAATTATCTTTTGTTGTAAAGTTAAAACCATAATAAAATTTCATACGAACATTCTTATCTAGAGAGGTAGAGGGACTGGCCCTATGACGCCTCAGCAACCATTAACATTTGTTAATAAGGTGCTAATTCCAGCAAATTGTGAACGATTTGACAGATGAGAAGAAGACTCTATTCAAACCGAAAGCCTTCTTCTTAGAAGGCTTTTTTTATTTTATATTCACATAATTGTTAATTTAAAAAGGAGGAATTTTTACATGTCAACTATCGAAACAAAACTAGCACAAATCGGAAATCGTAGCGAAACTACAACAGGAACTGTTAATCCACCTGTTTATTTCTCAACCGCTTATCGTCACGAAGGGATTGGTCAATCTACTGGTTTTGACTATTCACGAACTGGCAACCCAACTCGTGGTCTTTTAGAACAGGCAATCGCAGACTTAGAATATGGCGAACAAGGTTATGCCTGTAGTTCAGGGATGGCAGCCGTTCTTCTTGTCCTTTCCCTATTCCGCTCTGGAGACGAACTTATTGTATCCGAAGATTTATACGGGGGCACTTATCGATTATTCTCTGAGCATAAAAAAAAGTGGAACGTTCGATGTAGATACGTAAATACACAATCTATTAAACAAATTGAGCAAGCTATCACAACTGAAACGAAGGCTATTTTCATAGAAACTCCGACTAATCCATTAATGCAAGTTACTGATATTGCGGCTGTCGCAACTGTAGCCAAAAGACACGGACTACTTCTTATTGTAGACAACACATTCTACACGCCTTATATACAGCAGCCATTAACAGAAGGTGCCGATATCGTACTTCATAGTGCAACGAAATATTTAGGTGGTCATAACGATGTACTAAGCGGACTTGTCGTTGCAAAAGGAAAGGAACTTTGTGAGGAAATCGCTCATTATCATAATGCATCCGGTGCTGTCTTAAGCCCATTTGACTCATGGCTATTAATTCGTGGTATGAAAACGTTAGCGCTTCGCATGAAACAACATGAAGAAAATGCGAAAGCTGTTGTTGCTTATTTAAATGATGAAGACGGTGTGACAGATGTATTTTACCCAGGAAGAGGCGGTATGATTTCATTTCGTCTACAAGATGAAACATGGATCAATCCATTCTTACAATCTTTATCCTTAATCACATTTGCTGAAAGTCTTGGTGGTGTAGAAAGTTTAATGACTTATCCAGCAACACAAACACACGCTGATATTCCTGAAGAAATTCGAACAGCAAACGGTGTATGCAATCGTCTTCTTCGATTTTCCGTTGGCATTGAAAATAGTAATGATTTAATTCAAGACTTAAAGCAAGCCATTAAAATTGTAAAAGAAGGTGTAAGAATATGAGTTATTCTATAGATACACTCTTACTTCACAATCAATATAAACATGACGCGCAAACTGGTGCTGTTAACGTTCCCATTTATAACACATCTACATTTCACCAGTTTGATGTAGATACGTTCGGAAAATATGACTATAGCAGGTCAGGCAATCCAACTCGTGAAGCTCTTGAAGATATTATCGCTTTATTAGAGGGGGGAACAAAGGGATTCGCCTTCGCATCCGGCATTGCAGCTATTTCTACTGCTTTTCTACTACTTTCACAAGGCGATCACGTACTCATTTCAGAAGACGTATATGGAGGCACTTACCGAATTATAACTGAAGTGCTCTCTCGTTATGGTGTTTCACATACATTTGTTGATATGACAAATGTAGAAGCAATAAAGCAAAACATTAAACCAAATACGAAGCTCTTTTATGTAGAAACACCTTCTAATCCACTTTTAAAAGTGACAGATATTCGCGAAGTTTCTAAACTCGCAAAATCTGTTGGCGCTCTCACTTTTGTTGATAATACATTTTTGACACCCTTATTCCAGAAGCCACTTGACCTTGGCGCCGATGTCGTTCTGCATAGTGCTACAAAATTTATTGCTGGTCATAGTGATGTTACTGCCGGATTAGCAGTCGTAAAAGATGCTGAACTCGCTCAAAAACTTGGATTTTTACAAAATGCATTTGGTGCTATTTTAGGACCACAAGATTGCTCTCTCGTGCTTCGCGGTCTAAAAACATTGCATGTACGTCTCGAGCATTCAGCTGCAAACGCCAATAAAATTGCACATTATTTACAAGATCACGCTAAAGTTCAAAATGTCTATTATCCAGGATTACAAACACATCTTGGTTTTGATATTCAGCAATCACAAGCGACGTCAGCTGGAGCGGTCTTATCATTTACTTTGCAGTCAGAAGATGCACTCCGCCAATTTTTATCAAAAGTAAAATTACCTGTTTTTGCAGTTAGTTTAGGAGCTGTCGAATCGATCCTTTCCTACCCAGCTAAAATGTCACATGCAGCACTGTCGCAAGAAGCTCGTGATGAAAGAGGTATTTCCAATTCATTACTTCGGTTATCCGTCGGCCTGGAAAATGTTAATGATTTAATATCCGATTTCGAAAATGCCCTTTCTTATGTAGAAGAACCTGTAAATGCATAGGACAAACAGAAGATATGAAATTAAGTTTTCATATCTTCTATTTATGCTATCTACCATATTCATTTTAATGCTGTTCTGTCTGTATAGTTCATAAAAAATAAAAGTTCATTATCTATTTCCAAGTAATGGATTAATTGATATATTAAGAATTAAAAAAGGGGTAAAAATAATGAATACTTGTGCAGATATTTTAATCGTTATCGATTTACAAAATGGGGTATGTTATAGCGAAGAGCATTTATTTGACTTACAAAACTTACTTACAAAAGTAAATAACAGAATTTCTTCATACAGAAACTCAAATAAACCAATTCTTTTCGTTCAACATTGTGATGATGATTTAGTACCTGAAAAAGAGATTTGGGCTATACATGCCGATCTAGATGTTCAAGAAAAAGATTTTTTTATAAGAAAAACACATGCAAATTCATTTTATAAAACAAACTTAAAAGAGATTTTAGATCAATTATCTGTACATCGTATTGAGTTTTGTGGTGCCCAAACAGAGTACTGTATGGATGCTACAATTAAATTTGCTCACGGACTGGGATATGAAAACTTCATGGTACAGAAAACAACCTCAACGTTAAATAATCCATTCATGTCCGCAAAAGAAACAATTGAGTTTTATGAGAATATGTGGAATCTCAGATTTCTAAAATTAATGAAAGATGAACACTAAAATACATAACCCCAATGTCTTAATACTTTTAAAATTTATCAGCTACATTCAAACATTTCATTATCACTATAAAGAAGCTGACTACATTCAGCTTCTTTTCTTTTAACCTGTTTTATATTCTATATATATCATTATAATTCCTTTGTCATATTATTTTAAAAATTTAGTATATTCATTTGAAAGAATAAGAAAATCATGATAAGATTGTGTTACAAATATATCTATATCTTTCAATTTTTAAAACGCATCGAAATTTTCACCCAAAAATGTCATTTTACAAAACCATGCAATTTTATCTACTTTATTTACATCCGAGTCTCTTTTCTTACAATTTCTTTACTTTAGGAATTTTTTTCTGCAACAACTGTTTTCTTTTCGTTAATTTTTTGGTATGTATAGTATGGTATAACAGCTCACACGGAGGTGGAAAAGAACATGTTAGAAACCTTTCAAAAAGAATTAGAACTATATGAAAGCAACGCAGAATTATTGAAAGTACTTGCTCATCCTGTTCGTTTATGTATCGTAAAAGGATTAATCGAGCGTGGTCCAAGCAACGTTTCTACAATGTACACTGGCTTAAACATGCCACAATCTACGATTTCACAGCATTTAGCAAAGTTAAAAAGTGCTAAAATCGTTTCTAGTGAAAGAAAAGGATTAGAAATTTACTACAAAGTAGAAAACGAAACAATTATTCAACTCGTTCGCGTATTATTAGGTTAGGGACTAATAGACAGAGAAAAAGAACGTATTCTATATTTTTCATCTCATATCTTTAATATATATATATCATGAGAGAAAATATATGATGCTACATAATTAACGGTCGTATTAAAAAACAAGACACAGAAATATATACTGTGTCTTGTTTTTTATATTGTCACATACTGATTCAACTGTAAATGTTGCATATCTTTCGTATGTATCACAACATCAAAAGCACTCCCTAATCCTCCGTTCAAAATCATAGAACGGACTGCTCGATTTTGTTTTTGAGCTTCTGAAAAAGGATCCAGATCTTGATGACTCGTAAGCTGTTCTAATATTCCTGCCGCTAGCAAAAATTCAGATTGCTTTTTATGCCATACTACATTCATTCCTTGCAGGCTAAAAATCTCCTTCAGCTCATCCCAATGAATATGAGTAGTCAGATCCATTTCACCTGGGTATGCTAAAGGATTACGTATTAGCTTATGCTCATAATACCCTCGTAAACTGCCTTCGCGATGTGCAGGGTGCATCCATTCTTCTTTTGTGTAGCCATAATCAACTGTAATACATATTCCCTTTCGAAACCATTTCGCAATTTCTTTTATATACCCTTCCATCGCGATCGGCACTTCAAAACGCTGCCCTTCAGCAATATGAATGTTATATTTCAGTAAATATCGGCCGATTCTTTTCTCTAAAGGTCTACATACTTCCGCAAGATTCCCTTCTTCATTGTATGTAATACGTACTTCATACAACATTCCATTTCTCTTCTCAATTACTTCAACAGGAAATGCATCAAATAACTCATTGGAAAAAAGGATCCCTTCAAATGATTCTCCCATTTCATTATAGGAGGTATAATACGACACATTATCAAATGAAAGAAGATTTTCCTGCTGTAATTTTCTATGAAAAGGGCTCACTTCGATTATTGAATAGCCTACATCCATAAAGGTTTCTGGAGATAGTTGCTTCCATTCTTGTAAAACATCATAGGCAAACTTTCCTGTTCCCCCACCGATCTCACAAATATTTGGAGCAACTTCACCGTTTTCCACAAGACGAATAAAAAACTTAGCAAAGGTTTTTGCAAAAACAGCTGATACGTTGCTACTTGTAAAAAAATCCCCTTGTCTTCCAATCTTTTCACGTTCTTTCATATAATAGCCATGTCCTTCTGTATATAATACAAGGTTCATATACGTACTATATGAAATGGAATAATCTTTCTCTTTCCCCATCCATTCTCTTAAAATGAGCTCCATCCCCATCATGACTCCTTATTGTAAAAATGGATTATTTTCTTTTTCAAAACCGATACTTGTCTCAGGACCGTGTCCACATAGCACCGCTGTTTCATCTGGTAATACAAATAATTTCTCTTCAATACTTCCAATTAATTCAGCAAAACTTCCACCAGGTAAATCCGTTCTTCCGATGCTCATTTGGAATAATACATCTCCAGAGAACACCGCATTCGCTTCTTTACAATAATAAGAAATACTTCCTGGAGAATGTCCTGGCGTCTCAAAGATTTCAAAGCTAAATGAACCAATTGTTAACGCACCTTCTGCATCAATAATATGATCGGCTGGTTTGGCTGTAATACTGCGGTTCATCATAAAAATTTGAGAGCCATTTACAGTTGCATCCCCTAGCCAATCTGCTTCTTCTTTATGTACGTATACAGGAATATGGAAAGCGTCTCTTACCGCATCGACAGCACCAATATGATCAAAGTGAGCATGTGTTAATAAAACCGCAAGCGGTTTTATTTGTTCTTCTTGCAAATATGTCACGAGCTTTTCTCCTTCGTGACCAGGATCAAAGATAATACACTCATTTTGATCGTTCGTTAAAATATAAGCATTTGTTTGTAATGGGCCTAACGGCATTTGTGTCCATTTCATATGAAAATCTCCTCCAGTTATTAAACTTACTTTTAATGATACAACATTTCTTTCTCTGAGGAAAAGAAAGGATGTTATCTCGACAATCATTTTTAAAACATGTACAATATAAAAGAGTAAATATTCTAAAAACTCATATTAAGGAATGGGTAGACAGAGGAGGATATAGTATGGGCCTTGTTATTATTTTTGCGCTTGTCACTCTGTTAGCTGTATTTGCTACGCTTAGAACACTTCGCGAGAAGAACTTTTTCGCGGGCGGCTTTGCAATTGCAACTGTACTCGTTTTCGGATGGTTTACGATTATGACTGTTCTCTATAACGGGTACCCTCCAGCAGCTTAATTCATGTACATGTTATTCTTCATCAAGATTTTGCACAAAAAAAGGAAGGGCTTCCCCTTCCTTTTTATATTTCACAACTTATATCATCTTCGCTTCGTATTTGTGCTTTTTTACAAGCCAAGCTCCTCCGATAACACCTGCATCATTACCAAGTGTCGCAATAGCTAACTTCGTGCTCTTTACAGCGCGTGAGAATGCATATTGCTCGAAATAACGTTGAATTGGTTCTAATAGTGCATCTCCAGCTTTAGATACGCCTCCACCAATAACAATTTTCTCTGGGTTCAACGTACTAGAAAGGTTCGCTACAGCTAATCCTAAATAAGAAGCTACTTTCTCTACTACTTCACCCGCTAGTTCATCACCTTGGCCATGCGCTTCAAACACATCTTTTGATGTAATACGCCCTTCTTCTGCTAACATAGAACGTAACATGCTCTCTTTATCAGTCTCTTGTATTTTTTGCATAGCAACACGTACAATACCTGTTGCAGATGTTACTGTTTCTAAGCAACCAGACTTTCCGCAATTACATGGGAAAGCATTCTCTGTAACGACTGTAATATGTCCAATCTCACCAGCAGCACCACTTATGCCGTGTACAATCTCACCATTAGTGATTACACCACCGCCAACACCTGTGCCAAGTGTCATACAAATTAAATCTTTTGCTCCTTCGCCAGCACCTTTCCACATTTCACCAAGCGCTGCTAAGTTTGCATCATTATCAATCACAACAGGTAATCCTGTTTCTACTTCTAATAAATCTTTTAATGGATAGTTTTTCCACCCTAAGTTAACCGCTTCATAAATCATTCCAGATGCCACATGTACAGGACCAGGAGCTCCCATACCAATACCGATTAACTTACTTTTTAATTCGCCTAACTCTTCTAACTTCTTATCAATAGCTTTCGCTACATCAAGTGTAATATGTTTTCCTTGCTCATTTGTATTCGTAGGGATTTCCCACTTATGTAAAATTTCACCGTACACATTAATAATTGCTAATTTAATCGTTGTACCACCAAGGTCAACACCAACTAACCATTTCTCTTCCATGTTGCTTACCTACCTTTATCTAATTCTTATTTAGCTCTTTTTGAATTTCTTGCTTCAATAAAAATAAAGCTGTTTGATAGTCCTGTGGATCGATTAGCTGTGATTGATTTAATTCACGCAATTCATCTTGCATTAATTGTAAATCCGCAATTCGATCACCCGTATAAATAATCGTACCAAATTTCTTTAGCAATTGCTGAATATCATAAATAGATACCATTTCATCACCCTCTATGCTCACTTACTATAAAAATTATAATAAGAAAACGTTCACATATTTTATTATAATCAAGAATAAAAAGTCTCGTCAATTTTTATTTGTCTATACAAGCCCATTTATGACTATTGTTCCTTTTTCTGTAATAATTTTTTCTACATTTTTATCAAATGGCTCTACTGGAATGCGTTGTACCATTTGAAAGTCATAAGCTAATGATAGCGTTTTCCCTTTATAGTGCAAGAGATAACGATCATAATAGCCACCGCCATATCCAATCCGCTCTCCTCGCTCTGTATAAGCTACACCTGGCACGATTTGAAGGTCGATTTCATCCGCATCCACTTCTTCCGTAAGCACCGGAATCGGTTCACGTAAATTCATATACACAGTTTCTAATTGATCAAAATTACGAATTTGACGGAAGGTCATTGTTCTTGTCCCTTTATTACACTTCGGAACAACAACTTTCTTTCCTTCTTCCCAAGCTTTTTCGATAATAGGATATGTATTCACTTCATTTTCCATTGAAAGAGTGATACCAATTGTTTTAGCTTCAACCCACTCTTTTTGCGCATACAACGAAACTGCAATTTGCTCTGATAAAGTTGTATACTGTTCTTCTGATAAAGAATTCATGTGCTCTATTATTTGTTTACGCAAACGTATTTTCTCTTCTTTCACACATTCTCCCCCTCACAGTGATACTTTGCTCTACGATGATAGTGTATCACTTTTAATTTAGGAATCGAATAAAAAAAAGAAACAGTAGGAAAATATTCCTACTGCTTACTTTGTTTCACGGTGTAACGTAGACTTCTTGTCACGCTTGCAATACTTTTTAAGCTCGATACGCTCAGCGTTGTTACGTTTGTTTTTCTTTGAGATATAGTTACGATCTCCGCATTCTGTACATGCTAGAGTAATATTCACACGCATTCTTATTTCCCTCCAGTACTAATAACTTAAATCAGACTATACTATAATACCACTTTTAAAATAAAAATTCTACACCTTTTGATATTGTCTAATTTTTTCTATAAGATTTTTCATGTTTTCCCTTGCTATCACTGGGTTTCTAGCATGTGAATACACTAAAAATTTTGGTTGTTTTATGTCAGAAACGATATACGACCACTCTTTTTCTGCATATTTGAATTGTACTCCTTCAAATATCCCTTCTTCCTTCCTTTCCATATCAGCCAATAATTTCCTCATTACTTTCCCTTTTTCACTCCATGAACATACAACTTCATCATAAAGTAAATAGAGCGGAGGGGATTGCTCTACTATGCTGCGAAACGTTTTTCCTTGCAGTGCTATTAACTCGAATAATTTTCCAATTCGGTATAAAATATCTCGCTTCCATCTTACTTGAAAAGACTTGTTTTCATCATGCGTATAAAATAGTAGGTAACACTCTCCTAATTTCAAAGACATCGGGTAAATATTTCCTGTTGATTCAAGTAATAAATCTGGAATATCTACTTCTTCAAAATCTGTACCTTGGTAAATATTACTATGGTTATCATATAACTCAAAATAATTTCCCTGCTCTGAAAACATAAGTGCCATATTTGCTTTACTTGATTTCATCAAAGCTTTCACATGATCTTTTTGTTCCCCCGCATAAATCCATGTAACTGTGCACCCAAGCCTTTGCAGAAAGAGCATAAGTAACTGTTGTAACATATCATTTCTCTTATTAATTAAAAGATGGAACTTCTGTGTTTGTATTTTCTCAATATCAATGTGCTCTAATACTGCTTCTATATAATCCTGTAACGAAACGTGGACCAAATTATTTCGTCCCATTTCTTTCTCACATACGTAATAAAACGACTCAGACATATATACTTGCTCTATCGCCTTTTGCTGCTTATACGTTAACAGCATTCCATCCTTACCATACAACTTTATAACAACCTCATTCTCATTTTCCACTTGAACGAAAACCCCACCTGCACATTGCAAATTTTGAATACTATATTGAAAAAGTGACTCGTTCATTTCTTTGCATTCCATCGTATGAATCCCGATACCATGAATAGCATGAAGGAATAAATTTTTATAAGAAGTTGTCTCGATATTTTCTTGACTTCCAATTAATATACTTTCCCCTTTCGCAAAAAGAGATCCATACGCCATCGCAACCTTCACAATGAATTGAGGAGTAATCTCAACATTACCTCTTCCTACAATGCGACTTTTTTGTAACCATCCTGCACTCTTTTCACTTTCTTGCACACCAGCCGATGCTACGATCGAATGACTATCAATCGCCTTATAAGGCCATAGTTTTCCCTTTTGCTTAATTATCGTACTTTTCCCTATATGACAATGATCCGCTACAATGCTTCGTTGAAACAGTGTGACATCATCTTCAACTATTGTGTGCTCTCCTATTGTCGTTTCTAATAGCTCACAATACCTTCCAATGTGCGTATTTGCAAAAACAATGCTTTTTTGAAGATGAGAATAACTTGAAATAACACTATTTTTTCCGATAATAGAATAGGGCTCAATTACAGCTCCTGCACCAATCGTTGCTCCTGCACCAATAAAAGACGGCCCATGAATTTTCGTTCCCTTCCCAATCGTCACACCTTCTCCCATCCATACCATCGGTAACACTTCCGTATACGGAATAGGTACTTGCAATTTTTTCGTTAACAAGTCAAATTGTGCTTGGCGATATTGATCAAATGTACCGATATCTAACCAATAACCTTCTGATAAATAGGCAAATAACGCGTTTTTATTTGCCAATAACGGAAACACATCTTGACTGAAATCAAAAAACTGCTTAGGCGGTATGTAAGAAAAAATATGTGGCTCCATAATATAAATCCCTGTGTTCACAATATTAGAGACTACCTCATTCCAGCTCGGTTTTTCTATATATCGTGTCACCTCTTGTTCTTTGTTCATTACAACTAAACCGAAGGAAAGTGGATTTTCTACTTCCTTCACAAACATAGTTACCATTCTTTTCTTTTGTTCATGAAACGCAATTCCATCTGATAATTGAAAATCAGTTAATGCGTCCCCGCTTATCACAACAAATGTTTCATCTAAAAATTTTTCCGCTTGTTTAATACTTCCGGCAGTTCCAAGCGGAGGAGAATCTTCGAAATAGTACAAATTTACTCCCCATTTACTACCATCACCAAAATATTGCTTAATGGCTGTACTCATATATTGAACTGTAATTGCGATTTCACGAATACCATGCTGACGTAATAATTCAATATTGTATTCCAATACTGGTTTTTCTAATAATGGCAACATCGGTTTTGGAGTATTACATGTTAATGGTCTAAGGCGTCTTCCTTTTCCTCCAGCTAAAATAACCCCCTTCATATACTTCAGCCTCCACTTATATAATGTTCAGTAACTTCATATACGTTATGTATATTTTCTACCCCGCATTAACTAGCTTAAGTTTAATTGTTTCAACGAATCACCACTGGGGGAAAACGCTGATTAAGACTTCTTATATAAATGTACCTTTTATGTTCCACCAAAAAAGAAAGCGCTTACTATTAACTTAGTAAAATAATGTTCACTATGTAACCAACCTATACGTACTAATTTTTCGATTACATTATGATACATCTTATCATCATAAACTAAAGGAAACAACGAGCTTTTTTTGTCATGTTTTGACTAAAAAAAGCAGATGATGTTTCACCTGCTTTTTTTATTTATTCATTTAATAAATAATGCTTTCCTTTTACTAAATAAAATACATTTTCAGCAATATTCGTAATATGATCTGCTACACGCTCAATGTATCTTGCCACAAAGGATAACTGTGTAATTTGCGTAATTGTTTCTGGTTGTTTCGGAATTGAAGATATAAATTCACGGATTGCCTTTCCATATATTTCATCAACTGAATCATCCATTTCAGCAATTTGTTTTGCAATAGTTAAATTTTCTTGCTCATATGCTTCTAATGCCAAATTTAACATCTTATGAGCACTCTCAAACATTTCGTCAAGATTTTGCAAACTAACTGTCACTTCTTTTTCCCCGAGACGAATTGTAGATTTCGCAATATTTACAGCATGATCTGCAATACGCTCTAAATCTGTTGCTGTTTTAATTGAAATAAAAATTCTTCGTAAATCACTCGCTACAGGCTGTTGCTTCGTAATAAGCATAAGTGCAAGATCATTTATTTCCTCTTCTAAATTATCCATACGATAATCACCGTCTATAACCTCTAACGCTTTCTCTACATCTCTTGTATGCAAACCTTCCATCGCAAGTAATAAAGCTTCTCTCGCTAGCTCACCCAGCTCAATTACCTTTTGCTGTAACGTTTTTAAATCCCATTGAAACTGTTCTCTTACCATTGTTTCTTCCCCCTCAATATTATGTGCCATTATATATAAATCCCCTACGTAGCCCCTTACGCCTGTAATATGCTTTAAGATAGGAGAAGTATTCATTCTCTATTTAAATGAGGTAAAAATAAGAAATACCCTCTGTTAAGAGGGCATTTACTCTTAGCCTTGCTAGCGACATCAACCAAATCGGCCTGTAATATAATCTTCTGTTCGTTTATCTGAAGGTGTCGTAAATAATTTGTTTGTATCTGTATATTCCACAACTTCTCCACTTAAGAAGAAAGCAGTTTTGTCTGAAATACGAGCTGCTTGTTGCATGTTATGCGTTACGATAACAATACTAAAGTCTTTCTTTAACTCTTGAATTAGTTCTTCTACTTTTAATGTTGAGATTGGATCTAACGCCGACGTTGGCTCATCCATTAAAATAACGTCTGGCTCAATCGCTAAACAACGTGCAATACATAAACGTTGTTGCTGTCCACCAGATAAACCATATGCATTATCGTGCAAACGATCTTTCAACTCATCCCAAATCGCTGCTCCACGTAAACTTTTTTCAACAATTTCATCCAATGTTTTTTTGTCACGAATACCATGGATTTTCGGTCCGTATGCTACATTTTCATAAATAGATTTTGGAAATGGATTTGGCTTTTGGAATACCATTCCTACATGCGTTCGTAATTCTTCAACTGGATATGATTTATCAAATATGTTGCGTTCTCTATATTCAATTACACCTGTAGTTCGAACGATCGGTACTAACTCTACCATACGATTTAATGTTTTTAAGTACGTTGATTTACCACAACCACTTGGACCGATAATTGCTGTAACTTCATTCTCATGAATACTTAAGTTAATATCTTTTAAAGCATGATCTTCCCCGTACCATAAATTTAAGTTTTTCGTATCAAATACTACTTTCTTTGGTGCAGTCTCAATTTTCTCTTCGTTTTTCACCTGTACATTTACTACTGTTGCTACCATTTGAATTCCCCTTTCATCCACTTCCAACTTATTTTCTATTTCGTAACCATAAGACAAATATATTGATAAAGAGCAACAAACCTAATAAAACAATCATCCCAGCTGCTGCTACGTACTGAAATTCTTCTTGTGGTCTAC
Source organism: Bacillus sp. SH5-2 (assembly GCF_008368905.1). Taxonomy (NCBI): domain Bacteria; kingdom Bacillati; phylum Bacillota; class Bacilli; order Caryophanales; family Bacillaceae; genus Bacillus; species Bacillus sp. SH5-2. The sequence continues at coordinate 130,643 of NZ_QOSD01000020.1, read as the reverse complement.
TCATCCAATTAAAAATTTGAATTGGTAAAACTGTAAACCGGTCAAACATACTAAATGGAACATAGTTTGCAAATGCAAGTGCTCCGATAACTAACAGCGGTGCCGCTTCACCAATTGCTCTTGATATGGCTAACGTACAACCCGTTATAATCCCTGGAAAAGCATACGGCAATACAACCCGATGCATCGTTTGCCACTTCGTAGCACCTAATCCGTAAGAAGCTTCTAATAATGAACTTGGTACAGATCGTATCGCTTCTTGACTCGCTACAACAACTGTCGGCAAGACGAGTAAACTCATCGTCAGTGCCGCCGCAATGATACTCTCACCTAGATGAAGAGCATATACAAAAATAGTTAAGCCGAGTAATCCAAATACAACGGAAGGTACTCCTGCTAACGTTTGATTATTAATTTCTATTACCTTTTTAAATATAGATTCCTTCGCATATTGCTCTAAATAAAGAGCAGTCCCGACTCCGAATATAAAGGAGACTGGTATAACAATACTCATAAATAATATTGTTCCTGACAAAGCTGCAGCAATCCCAGCTTCTTTCGGATTACGTGAAGCGAAGTTTGTAAAAAAATCTATTGAAAGATAACTTATACCTTTTTCAAAGATTTGAAAAAGCAAAATAAACAGGATTACTATTGAAAACCAAATTGCTATATAAAATGACAATTTGTAAATTCGGTCTTTTAAAAAACGTGATGCCATATTTTCTTGTATTTTTTTATGATTCAACATTCGCATATTATGTCACCCTCCTAAAGTGGCGCATAATAGACTGCGAAATGATGTTCATTATAAAAGTAAACAAGAACAACGTTGCGCCTACAGCGTACATACTGTAATAAGTAATCGTTCCATGCGGAGCATCACCTAAACTCACTTGCACAATATAGGCTGTTAACGTTTGAATAGAGTGTGTCGGATCGAGCGATATATTCGGTGTGGATCCGGCTGCAATTACAACGATCATCGTTTCACCAATTGCCCTGGAAGCTGCTAATATAATCGCCGCTATAATCCCTGTAAAAGCCGAAGGAAACACTACTTGTTTTACCATCTCAAAGCGAGTTGCTCCGAGTGCTAACGAAGCTTCTTTTGTCCCTTTCGCTACAGCCCTCATCGCGTCTTCAGACAGAGATGCAATTGTAGGTATCAGCATAAATCCAATCACAATCCCTGGACTAATCGCATTAAAAAATTGTAAATCTGGTATAATCCGTTGTAAAAGCGGCGTGATAATTGTTAATGCAAAAAAGCCATATACAATTGTCGGAATGCCTGCTAATAGTTCTAACATTGGCTTTAATATTTTCCGTGCACCATTTGAAGCATATTCGCTTAAAAATACGGCACAAGCTAAACCAATAGGAATTGCTACGAACATAGCGATTACTGTTACAAGGACCGTTCCACATATAAGTGGTAATATACCGAATTTAGGATCTTCAAAAAAAGGTAACCATTCTTTCTCCGTCAAAAAGGAGTGTAATGGTATGTTTTGAAAAAACATCATTGTTTCATTGGCGAGCGTAAAAATAATTCCAAGTGTCGTCACAATAGACACGCTAGCAATTATTTTTAGTAATAACGGAACCATTCGATTGATTCGCTGCGTTTTTTTTCTTTGTTTTGTATTTCTTTCAATCAAATGTTGTACAGAAAATGTAATTTGACTTTTGTCATTATGAGCCAAAGATGAAAACCCCTTTCCACCCTGACATTACCTTTTTATTTCTGTTAACATTCGCAGCTGTTCATTATATTTTTCTTTTGGTAATTTTACATATCCTACCTCTTCAGCGAGGTTACCAACATGCTGAATCATAAACTCAACATAACTTGCTACATTCATTTTATTTCGGATTGATGCATCATTCACATAAGTAAATAGCGATCTAGATAAAGGCTTATACTTACCTGATTGAATGGTCTCTTTCGTCGGAAATACACCATTTACCCTTATCGCTTTCACCTTATCTCGATTGGCCATATAATAAGCATATCCTACAAAAGCAATGGCATTTTTATCATTCATTACTCCTTGCATAATAACTTGATCATCTTCAGACAAAGAGACTTTTTTTACAATGCGACTTTTTTGTAAGATGACATTTTGAAAATAATCATAAGTACCAGAATCTACACCTGGCGCATAAAACTTCACCTGTTCACGTGGCCATGATGAATGAATTTGTGACCATCGCTTCTCTCTTCCATCTTCACTCCACAGTAGACGTAACTCGTCTACCGACATATCATCTACCCAATGATTTTGACGATTTACAACGATCGTAAGACCGTCGTAAGCGACTTCAAACGGTGTAAACTGAACGGAGTTTTTCTTCATTTCATTTTCTTCCACTTGTTTCATTACTCTTGAAGCATTATTTATATCTACTTCTCCTTTACTGAAACGATTAAATCCTCCTCCTGTTCCAGATACACTGATCGAAATTTTCACGTTTGGATGCACCTTTGTGTACTCCTCCGCTACTGCTTCTATAATAGGAAAAACTGTTGAGGATCCATCAACTCTCACTTCTCCCATTTCACTCACAGCAAATGCAGTAGTCATGCTAAAACAAAGGAAACATATCGGTAATATGAAAACTTTAATCGACGTACTCATCCATTTCACGTGTTCTTCCTCCTAGAAGTAACCGGAAATAACAGGATTACAGATATAAGAATACTGCTAAACTATTAATTCGGTTTTAATTGTTTGTAAAAGTTTTGTAAAGTTCCACAAGAACCAACATAAGGTGAAATTTTAATCCATAGCAAACTGTTCATCCACACTAATTATTAGCCCGTAAAATCGTTATCCTCCCATCACACAATATACAAGTATCATTTGTGAGATTGCGTACTTTTTTTAATCGTTTATACTTGTCCACATTTATTACACGATATGCATAAACTATAAAAAAAAGCACACTATCTTTTCAGATAGTGTGCTTTTTTACAACTATTTTATTCAGCATCTTGCTCTTTATTTTTATTATCTTTTTCATCTTTTGGAGCTTCGCCATTTTCTTGCTTCTTCAACTCAAAGTAAGCGTCCATAATATCACGGCTAATATAACCGTTAATACCTGATTTATCATCTACCCAAGGTACAACTACAGAGAACGCTACTTCTGGATCATCAGCTGGCGCATAGCCTACTAATGTTAAGTTATATGTCTCTTTGCGCTCACCTTTTGCATTTCTACCAATCTCTTTATCTCCGCCATACACTGTTTGAGCTGTACCTGTTTTACCAGCAGCTGTATATTTTGCAGTCGAGAAGTAACTTAACGCCGTACCACCCGGGCTGTTAAACACTTGCTTAAATCCATCTTGCACACGTTTAATTTGTGATTCAGGCATATCAACACGATTTAATACTTTCGGTTCCATAGATTGAACAACTTTTCCAACTTCTTCTGGTTTCGCCGATGGTTGACGAATTTCCTTCACAACTTGCGGCTGCATACGGTAACCACCATTTGCAATTGTTGAAACATACTGCGCTAATTGAAGCGGTGTATACGTATCATACTGTCCAATTGATAAATCTAATAAGAAACCTGGAATATTGTCTGTTCTACCTTTTTGTCCAGCAGATTCATTCGGTAAATCAATACCTGTTTTCACGCCAAGTCCAAACTGTCCAAAATAATAACGCATCGTATCATATGCTTTTTGTGGTATATCTAACGTACCACCTCTTACATATGGAACACCTGCAATATTCATCGCTGTTTTAAACATATATACGTTAGAAGACATTTTTAATGCTGTCAAATCATTAATATATCCCATCGTCTTCCAAGAAGATTTTTTCGGCGTTCCTTTTAATACGATCGGTTCATCGAGTTGAACTGATCCCGGTTGAATCGCGCCTGTTTGATATCCTGTAAGTACTGTCGCACCTTTTACTGTCGATCCCATCGGATAAGAGCTTGTCATCGTTCCTAATGCGAAATCTTGTACTTTCGTTTCACCATTTTCATTCACTAACTGTTTCCCAGCCATAGATAAAACTTCACCATTTTTCGGATTCATCATTACAACGAATGCACGATCTAAAAGAGGTTGTCCGCCTTTATATTTCAATAAATTTTTAGTGATAATTTCTTCTACACGTTTTTGTAATTCCATGTCAATTGTTAAATTCAGATCATTGCCTCGTTGTCCTTGTGATACATTAATCGTTTCTAAAATATTACCGTTTTTATCTGTAATATTTTTCACTTCTGATTTCGTACCGTGCAGACTATCTTCATACTGCTGTTCAAGATAACTTTTTCCTACTCTATCATTTCGGTTATAATCACGAACAAGGTAGTAATCTAATCGCTCTTTCGGTAAACCTTCGTCAGAAGTTGTTACGCCCCCAAGTACACTTCGGAACAAATCACCATCATACGCATATTTTCGTTCCCAATCAACATTCGTATCTACACCTGGTAATGTTGCTAGATTTTCACTAATAATCGCATATTCTTCTTCTGTAGCATCTTTTTTAATAACCTGAGGTGTCATTGCATATCCGCCGTCCATCTTGCTTTTAATCGCTAATATTTCTAGATCTTTTGCGGATAATTGATTCACTTCTTCTTCTGTCACACGACTTCGTTGACGCTCATCTAATTGTTTATCATCAATTTTGTTATCTTTCAATTCTTGACGATCTTTATTCGTAATTTTTTCTTTCGCTTCCTCTTTGTGTATAGCAAGCCAATAATCTTTTTTATCACGATCTGTTAATTTATCTGTCGGTACTTCAATCAACTCTGCTAATTTCTCCGCTGTTTTCAAGCGATCTTCTGCAGTTGATCCCTTCATCTTTGTAAATGTAATTGTACGAACGGCTGCATTATCTACTACAGGTCGCCCATAACGGTCAAATATTTTCCCACGCGGTACTGGATTACTTACTGTAGAGTTCTCTTTCTTCTCCACCTCATTCTTATATTCCTCACCGCGAACAATTTGTACATACCCAAGCCTTACAATAACCGCGGAAAACATTAAAAACACGCAAAAAAACAGCACGTTTAACCGAAATGGAACGTGGGTCTTTTTCTTTTGTTGCTTCTGCTTCTTACTCATACAAACCCCCTCTACCAACAGCTATGTAATGTGAAAGGGACACCTTCATACAGGTGTCCTCACTGCTGTCTTACATCTTTTTCTATTCTAGCATAAAATAAACGAGAAGTTAACCTTCTGGTTCTGTTTGATTTTGCGCGTTCCCTTGCGCTACAACACTTGTTTTCCCCGCATTTCCCTCTTCATATTTGACATTTTTAACTGCAAAATATATAAGAAAATGTCCAGCACCTAAAATGCATAATAAGAAAGGCAAGCTTTTTTCAGGTGAAAAAAATAGAACCGCACACAAAAAGCTTAAAATAGAACAAATTCTACCGGCATTTAACCATAGTTCTCGGACAACTACATATTCTACACGCCACTCTCTCGCATTTTTCGCTCTACCAATTACATCATATGTCATTGATCCGTACGGAACGAGTAAAATAGGGTATGCAACCGCGATACATGCCGCATAAATAAGTAATTTTGTATATGTAACATTGAATATAACTAAAAATACGACAGCATATAAAATAATGCCTCCAAGTAAAATTGCTTTTTTTCGCCACTCTTTCTTTAACATACGAGCAACTAAGTAGTAACATATAAATGATACTGTAGAATTTACTAAGCTGTATTTCCCTAATGCGAGCTCACTATCAGTTGCTAAATAAACATATACGGAAATGACAAAAATAAACGTCCCTTCTCTCAACCCCTGAAAAAAATGAGCCCGTGTAATTCTCCCCCAATTTTTATCAATCCGTCGCTCTTTCAATACTTGCACGACTTCATAACGTCCTTCACATTCCCTCTTAGATAAAAAAAAGCTTAAAACGACTGCAATTGCAAATAACACTAATGAAAGAAAGAATATGACAGTATAACCACTCCATTTTTCCATACGTGAAATTGTATATCCTGCTGCTATTGGTCCAATCATTCCAGAGAAGGATGCAAGGAGCCCGAGAAACCCGTTAAAGAAATCTCTTGTTTCTGGTTCTGTAATCTCAAATGTCAATAAGTTAAACGCTAACCAGTAAAAACCATATCCGACTCCTAAGAGAGCTCCCATTAATAAAATATAGTGAGAAGCGCTTTTTCCTGCTACTAAAACAACGATAAAAAATACAGCTAACGTTCCCACACCTATTCGTAACAAGATTGAGCGATCAATACGTTTCGCAAATTTCCCACCTACAAGAAATGTGAGAGGCTGTAATACAACGCTGGCCAAGTTATACAAGCCAAGATTCACATAATTTTGTGTTTGTTTCCATAAATAAATGTTAACAAATGTATTCGACAAAGAAATTGCGAGCGTGTATAAGCCTCCAATAAGGAGCAATAACACTAAATCCCGATTCACTTCAACGTCACCAATTATATGTTTCCACTTCATACACAACTCTCCTTTACTTCATGTTCTAGTCTTCCAAAGAAAAGCCCAATTATGTAAAAGGAAAGCACAGAAAAAAAGCTAGGAGCATTCTCCTAGCTTTTTTCTATAATTGTTACAATTATTTTGCTTCTTGGTAACGTTTTTCAGCAGCGTTCCAATCTACAACGTTCCAGAATGCACCGATGTAGTCTGGGCGACGGTTTTGGTAATGTAAGTAGTAAGCATGCTCCCAAACATCTAAACCGATAACTGGAGTTTTACCTTCAGTTAGAGGAGAATCTTGGTTTGGAGTGCTTGTTACTTCAATCTCACCGTTATTTACTACTAACCAAGCCCAACCAGAACCGAAGCGAGTTGCGCCAGCTTTTGCGAATTCTTCTTTGAACGCATCGAAGCTACCAAATTTCGCTTCAATTGCAGTTGCAAGTTCGCCTACTGGTTGTCCGCCACCGTTTGGAGATAGGATTGTCCAGAAGAATGTATGGTTCGCATGTCCGCCACCATTGTTACGTACTGCTGTACGGATTGCTTCTGGTACTTCATTTAAGTTTGCAACTAATTCTTCAACGCTTTTGTCAGCTAATTCTGCATGACCTTCTAAAGCAGCGTTTAAGTTTGTAATATACGTGTTGTGATGTTTTGTATGATGGATGTTCATTGTTTCTTTGTCAAAGTGAGGCTCTAATGCATCATACGCATAAGGTAAATTTGGTAATTCGTGTTTTGCCATTGTTATATTCCTCCCAGTTTATGTATTGCCACTAATTTGCGACATACAACTTCATTCTACCCTAATTGCCATAGGGTGCAAACAAATAAATCACATTGTCTTGCTACCATTAAAGTAGCAAAATTCCCACTTCTTTTCAATTAAAATGCTCATATATTCCGTAAAAAAAAGCTTCCTTCTACAAGGAAGCTTCCTGCTAACGTAATAAACTTATGAAATGGATATGGACCCTGTAGGACTCGAACCTACGACCGGACGGTTATGAGCCGTCTGCTCTAACCAGCTGAGCTAAGGGTCCACGATTATGTATGTAACAATATATCAAATAACTGAATTCCTATCGGATATATTCTTTAAGAAATGTAAGATAAATTTACCATATACAAAAGAAAAGTGTCAATTGTATTTTTCCCTTTTAAAAGTAGAAAATTAATAAAAGAGAAATTCAGTTCTCTCGGCTATATATAATATAACTTGAGATTCCCTAGATTCGTACGTTACAATGATTTTATACATACATAAAGGAAGTGAATCTATGTCCATATTTACCCAATTTGCAAAAAGTGTATACTCGCCTAAAGATATGGCGCTATTCCGTTTTCAAAAAATCGGTAAAACCATTTTGTATATTATGCTACTTTGCTTAATTACTACTATTCCAAGAACTTTTTTGTACGGTAGTTTTATCCAAGATGGTGTAGGCATGGTAAATCAAGTCATCGATAAAGATTTACCTGATTTTAAAATTGAAAATGGCGAACTAAAAGCCGATATTGATCAACCTATTGAAAAAGAAGAAGGAAATGCACTTTTCGTATTTGATCCAAATTCAACAGACCTAGAAAAATATCAAAATAAAACAGGTTTATTTGTTTTAAAAGATAAAGTAGTCTCTACGGGAAATGGTCAAACACAAACGTATTCTTATAACGATTTGTTAGGTGCATCTCTTGAGAAAAAAGATCTACAAGAATTTATTTCTTTATTCGATAATATTTATCCAATTTTATTATTTGTTATTGGATTCTTAGTGTACCTATTCCAATTATTCATCACTTTCGTAGGCGTGACTTTACTTGCGTTCATCGGTTCTGCTATGAGCGGTCAACGTAAACTATCCTATAAACAAGTTTGGACACTAACTGCATACAGCTACACAATCCCAACCATTTTCTTCATGATTATGGATTTATTCAAAATCGTCGTACCTGGGGCAACGTTCATTTATATCGCAGTTGTTTTAATCGTTCTATACTTAACGATTAAAGAAGTGCCCAAACCGAAAGAAAAATAAAAAATGCCTAAATAGGCATTTTTTTTTTGGACAAGCATATATTCCTAGCAAAGGAGTGAAGAATATGAAAAGATTAGGTATATTCTTATTCGTGCTTGTTCTCGGCTATATATTTTATTACGACATAAAAATCGGCACTTTACCGATGTTAAGTTCATATAAAAAAACAACCGCTGCTCAAACGATAAAAAAAGAAGACACAGATACAAAACAGGATAAAGATACCAAAGCAGAAAAAGAAACTGATGTAGCTTATAAAACAATCGAAGTAAAAACTGGTGAAACAGTCCTCTCGATTACAGAACAAATTAATAAGAAAAAAATTCCTTCTATTGAAAAAGTGATTGATGATTTTAAACAATTAAATAAAAGTACCACTGCTACAAAAATACAAATTGGAAAGTCTTATAAATTCCCGTTATATCAATAAGCTATCACTTAATCCTTGTCAATTACATAAAGGCGCTGATACAATAGTAAAAGTGAAACCGAGCACTTCGGTTTCTATAGCCCTGTATCACGTATACTATCATTGATATGAGGGACTAAATAAGAAACTTCTTTTATAAGGAGAGCGATCTATTCGTGAATGAAATGACTCATCGTACAAAAACACGTCCAGTTAAAGTCGGTAATTTAACAATTGGCGGTAATAATGAATTAATTATACAAAGTATGACAACAACAAAAACACATGATGTTGAAGCAACAGTTGCTGAAATTAAACGTTTAGAAGAAGCTGGCTGTCAAGTTGTTCGTGTTGCCGTTCCAGATGAACGCGCAGCAAATGCTATTGCTGATATTAAAAAACAAATCAACATTCCACTTGTTGCTGATATTCATTTTGATTATCGCCTTGCTTTAAAAGCAATTGAAGGTGGCATTGATAAAGTACGTATCAATCCAGGTAACATTGGCCGTCGCCATAAAGTAGAAGCTGTTGTAAATGCGGCAAAAGAGCGCGGTATTCCAATCCGTATCGGTGTAAACGCCGGTTCATTAGAACGCCATATTTTAGAGAAGTATGGATATCCAACTGCTGACGGTATGGTTGAGAGCGCACTACACCATATTAAAATTTTAGAGGACCTAGATTTCCATGATATTATCGTATCAATGAAAGCCTCTGATGTTAACTTAGCAATCGAAGCATACGAGAAAGCTTCTCGTGCTTTTGATTATCCATTACATTTAGGTATTACAGAATCCGGTACATTATTTGCTGGAACTGTAAAGAGTGCCGCTGGTCTTGGTGCAATCTTAAGCAAAGGCATCGGAAATACACTACGTATTTCATTAAGTGCTGATCCAGTTGAAGAAGTAAAGGTTGCGCGTGAACTATTAAAGTCATTCGGTCTTGCATCTAATGCAGCAACACTGATTTCTTGTCCAACTTGTGGTCGTATTGAAATTGATTTAATTAGCATTGCTAATGAAGTAGAAGAATATATTTCTACACTTCAAGTACCAATTAAAGTTGCAGTACTTGGTTGCGCTGTAAACGGCCCTGGTGAAGCTCGTGAAGCTGATATCGGTATTGCGGGTGCACGCGGAGAAGGATTATTATTCCGTAAAGGGCAAGTCGTTCGTAAAGTACCAGAGGAAACAATGGTAGAAGAACTGAAAAAAGAAATCGATGTAATCGCTGCTGAAATGGCTGCTGAACGAGAAAAAGAAAAAGAAAAAGAAACACAAGAACAATAAAAAGAAGGTTGCCCACAGCATTTGTGAGCAACCTTCTTTTCTATGCAAAAAAGCTCGTCAGTTCTATAACCGACGAGCTTTTATTTTGCACACTTTGGACAACGGCCGTATATTTCAAACTTATGACCCGTTACTTCATAACCGTTAAAATCTTTATTCATAAAATCCATTGGGCAGGAAGTAATCTCTTTCGTCCCTCCACAATCTAAACAAATAAAATGATGATGATGTTCCATAATTGAACATGTAAAACGAAAATGTTTTTCACCATTTAATTCCGTTTGCTCTAAAACACCAATTTCAGCAAAAACCGTTAAGTTACGATAAATCGTATCAAAGCTGAGTCCAGGATAATCATCCTTCATATGCTCTAAAACATCTTTCGCAGTTAAATAACGATTATGAGCTGCGAATAATCTCAGCATCTCTTCCCTTTTCCCCGTATGTTTGTATCCTTTTTCCTTCATTAGGCGTAAAGCTTCTGTTAGATTCATACCTATCCCTACTTTATGCAGTTTTTTTCTTCTTCCATAAAATTGCACCGATTAAAATAAGAACCGCTATCATAACAATTGTACCACCTGGTGCTAGATCCAGTTGATACGAAGCAAACATTCCACCAATTACTGCAATTTCACCAAATAAAATGGAAAAGAAAATGGTTTGTTTAAATCCTTTCGCAATACGAATACTTGCTGCAACTGGTAATGTCATTAAAGATGATACGAGAAGAACACCTACAACACGCATTGAGACCGCGATAACAAGCGCAACTAAAATAATAAAAATAAAGTGAATCCACTTTGCACTCAAACCAGTTGATACAGCATATTCTTCATCAAATGATAGTAAAAACAACTCTTTATATAATAAAATAATCGTTGCAATAACAACAATTGCTACAATACCGATAATAATTAAATCCGTACTTGTAACAGCACTTACACTACCGAATAAATAACTAAATAAATCTGTGTTAAATCCATTGGCAAGCGAAATGAAAATAACACCGATTCCCATTCCCGCTGAAAGAATAATTGGAATCGCTAATTCTTGATAATGCTTATATACAGTTCGTAACTTCTCAATTAGTAACGCTCCACCTATCGAGAAAATCATCCCCATATATAGAGGATTTAAAAATCCACCTGTAAAAATTGTTTTTTCGAGTAATAAACTTGCCGCAATACCTGATAACGTCACATGACTCAATGCATCTGCAATAAGCGACATACGGCGAATTACAACAAACACACCGATAAGGGGTGCGACAAGTCCTATTAAAATCCCTGCATATAAAGAGTGACGTAAAAAGTCATATTGTAAAAAATCTTGTATCATTATATCCTCCCGTGATGCTCATGTTCGTGTTCTAAACGGTGAACATGATGCCCATATAAAACGGACATTTCTGCATCTTCTAACTCTCGGAATTTCTCTACATTACCATGGAAATGTAGATGTTGGTTTAAGCATGCAACATGTGTTACCTTCTCGGTAACTGCTCCCATATCGTGCGTAACAAGAACTAACGTAATGCCCAACCTTTTGTTTAAATCCTCTAATATCTCGTAAAAGCTTTCTACATTTTTCACATCGATCCCAACAGTAGGCTCGTCCAAAATAAGCAATTGTGGATCACTTACAAGTGCGCGAGCAATAAATACACGTTGTTGTTGTCCACCAGAAAGTTCTCCAATATTGCGTCCTTGAAATTCACTCATACCTACATCAGCAATTGCTTTTTCTACTTTTTTCTTATCATCTTTCGTAAGAAAGCGAAAAAGACCTTTTTTCGAAACAAGTCCCATTGACACGACCTCAAAAACTGTTGCTGGGAAACCTGAGTTAAAACTATTTGCCTTTTGCGATACATAACCAACTTTATTCCATTCTTTAAACTTCTTACTATCAATACCAAACAATCGAATACTTCCTTGTTTTGGCTTTAAAACACCCAATAAACATTTAAGTAAAGTCGATTTCCCTGAACCATTCGGCCCAACTAAACCTAAAAAAGCCCCCTTCGGAACTTGCAAATTAATATCTTCTAACACGTTGCGATCTTCGTATCGAAACGTTAATCCTTCTATTTCCAATATATTATTCATAGCATCTCACCTATTTTAATTCAGAATGATTCCGATTTATATCTATTTGAATTATAGTACAGCTTATTATAGTTGTAAACCAATCTGCCTAAAATATATCTTTTATTTCAAGAAACCTTACTATTATAACAAAAAGCAGAGAAAAATTCTCTGCTTTCGATAAATATTCCTATAAAGTGAAACTTTAATTAGATAAGGCCATCACCTACCGATTGGTGATGGCTTTTACTGAATAAATTTTTTAGTGAATTGCCGATTTAAACTTACCACCATTTGTCTCTTGTGTACTCATAATCGTGACAAACGCATTCGCATCAATTTCATACACAATTGATTTTAACTTTGTCACTTCCAGACGCGTTACAACTGCATAGATCACTTCTTTTTCTTTATCCGTGTAACCGCCTTTCGCTACAAGCTTTGTAGTTCCACGACCAAGACGATGCAAAATCGCATTTGATACTTCCTCATATTGATCTGATACAATTAAAACGGCTTTCGTTTCATCTAAACCTTGAATGACTGTATCAATTGTTTTGAATGCGATGTAGTACGTCATAACAGAATACATAGCTTGTTCAACACCAAATACAAATGCTGCCCATGCAAAAATGAATAAGTTCACAAACATTACAAATTCGCCAACTGAAAAAGGCAATTTCTTCGTTAATAAAATACCCATAATTTCTGTTCCGTCCATTGATCCACCATGGCGAATAACAAGCCCTACACCAAGTCCTAAAATAAGACCACCAAACACTGTCGCTAAAATGGGCTCTGTTGTAAACGGCGGCACAGCATGTAACGTTGATTCAATAAATGCTAAAGCTACAATACCAAATGCCGAAGATAACATGAATGTTTTTCCGATTTGCTTATAACCTGAATACATAAACGGAATATTGAGAACAACAACCAAAGTTGAGAAACTTAACCACCAAATATTAGGAGTAAGATAATCTAAAATAAGAGAAATACCAATAATTCCACCATCAATAATTTTATTTGGCATTAAAAATAGTTCAATTGCTACCGCCGCACATGCTGCCCCAAAAACAATCATAACTAAACGATAAATAAGATGGATAACACTTTCTTTTCGATGTTGCTTTTGCTCCATAAGTCCTCCCTATACTCTTTTTCTATAGTTTTGTCCTTATATTATAACATACGCTTCTTTTTCTCATAAAAAAAGAAACTCTATACGAATATGTACAAGCTACGTACTCATATATTTCGATAGAAGAACGTGTGAAGGAGGATAACTCAATGAACCTCATTAAACAACTTGTAAATAAAAAATTAAATCATATTTCTACAAAAGAGTTATTGAAATATAGTAAAGAATATGAAGTTTCTATTACGACTGCCCAAGCCGATCAAATTGTTTTACTTATGAAAGGAAAGAATATTAACATTTACGATAATGACGAACGACTAGAGCTCTTAAAGCAAATAGCAAAAGTAACCTCCCCTGCTACTGCCCAACAAGTAAATACTTTATTTCAACAACTACTAAAATAAGGAGGGGAAAAGTCCCCCTCCTTATTATTGTGCTTTAATTTTTTCAAGAATTCCCTCATCAAACGTACCATTTTTCAGCATTTCGATTTCAAATTTATATGGTGGCTTCTTATCTTTTTTATCTTCACCTACATAAGGTGTTTCAAGAATTTTCGGCACGTTCATTAACTGCGGATGATGTACAATATGATGCAACGCTTTATAACCGATATGACCGAATCCAATATTTTCATGACGGTCCTTTCCTGCGCCGCGTACATTTTTACTATCATTAATATGAAGTACTTGTAAACGATCAATGCCAACAATCTTATCAAATTCGTTTAATACACCGTCAAAGTCATTTACAATATCATATCCTGCATCGTGCGTATGGCACGTATCAAAGCATACAGATAGCTTTTCATTATATTTTACACCATCAATAATTTTTGCAATTTCTTCAAAGCTACGGCCGCATTCTGTTCCTTTTCCTGCCATCGTTTCTAATGCAATGTTAACCGTCTGGTCTGGCGTTAATACTTCATTCAGCCCTTTAATAATTTGTTGAATACCAGCATCCGCTCCTGCACCAACGTGCGCACCTGGGTGAAGGACGATTTGTTTCGCCACACCTAACGCTGATGTTCTTTCAATTTCCATGCGAAGGAAGTCTACACCTAATTGGAAGGTTTCTGGCTTCGTCGTATTCCCAACATTAATAATATATGGCGCATGTACGATAATTTCTTCAATACCGTTTAGTTCCATATGTTTTCTTCCTGCTTCTATGTTCAATTCTTCAATTGGTTTTCTTCTTGTATTTTGCGGTGCACCTGTATAAATCATAAACGTCGTTGCACCGTATGAAACAGCCTCTTCACTTGCTGCTAATAACATTTTCTTACCACTCATGGAAACATGAGATCCAATCTTTAACATACAATCACCTCTTCAATATACAATAGATATAATGATAGCATAATTTGTAGAAATATGTAGTGAATTGTTTTTTCCATTCCCCACTGATTATTATCCCTGCAAATAGCGGGATAAAAAAAGATAAGGGAAGTCCCTTATCTTTTTTTATTGCTATATTTTCTCTTCACTTTGTCACGTTCTGTTGCAAGTTTACGTTTATAGTTCGGTTTTACTTTTTTCGGCTTTTTAACAACTTTTGTTGCCATAACGTCCATTTCATCATTTGGTTTTTTACGACTCTTACGACGACGACGTTCACCTAAATCTGCCCACTCATCTCCACGTAAATCTACATGTTTGAACTCGATATGACGTTGTTTTTCTAAGCTATCTAATGCTTCTTCGTTTGCTGGATCATAAATCGTCACTGCAATACCTGAATGACCTGCACGTGCTGTTCTTCCAACGCGGTGAACGAAGAAATCTAAATCTGATGGAAGCTCATAGTTAATAACATGGCTAATTCCTTCAATATCAATACCACGTGCTGCTAAATCAGTTGCAACAATATATTGGAATTCAAGGTCACGAATTTGTTTCATCATTTTTTTACGATCACGCGGTGATAAATCTCCGTGAATTCGTCCAACTTTTAAGCCACGTTCCATTAATCCGTCAGCAACCTGATCTGCCATCTTCTTCGTATTCGTAAAAACAACTGCTAAATACGGCTTAAATTGTAGCAACATTCTGTTCACTAAATCGATTTTGTTACGATGTTTAGAAGGTACTAAATAATGTTCAATATTTCCAGCCGCGACTTGTTTTGGATTGATATGAATATGCTCTGGATTCTCCATGTATTTCTTCAGAAACGGTTTTAGTTTTTGAGGAATTGTTGCAGAGAAAACTAGCATTTGCAAGTTTTTAGGCATGCGTGCTGCAATTTTGTCTACATCGTGGATGAATCCCATATCAAGCATTAAGTCTGCTTCATCGACAATAATCGTATTTGCTTTATGAACAAATAGTGCTTGTTCTTCTACTAAATCTTTAATACGTCCTGGTGTTCCAACTACAATATGAGGTTGTTTTTTCAACTTTTCAATTGATCGTTGTTTATCAGTTCCACCAATTAAACAACGTGCTGTAATCATTTGATCTTCCGCACAGAACTTTGTTAATTTCACGATTTCTTCGTAAATTTGTTGTGCTAACTCACGAGTAGGCGCTGTAATAACAAGTTGTACTTCTTCACGATTCGGGTTAATTCTATTCAATGTAGGAAGTAAGTATGCATGTGTTTTCCCAGAACCTGTTTGGGATTGTCCAATTACACTTACACCTTTTTTCACGACCGGGAAAATTTTCTGTTGAATTCCTGTCGGCTCTGTAAAGCGTAGTTCACGAACTGCATCTATTAAAAATGGTTTAAAATCATACTGTGTAAAAGTTTGTTGTGTCATAAGTTACACCTTCTTTCTAAATTTCTACTGCGCGCACAAATCAGTCAAGTCTACATTATATCGAAATCTACAAGTAAAATCCATCTTTAGTTTAGGTTTTTCCTTCAAAAACTAACCTTCTTTCCTCTTATTGCATATTGTATGTGTATACCTAACTGAAGAAAGGAGGATTTCTCACATGTTTCCAAAATCCCCCATGAGGCAAATGTATCCGAATCCAGGGCAGCAACCTTATACACCATATCCAATTCCACAACTACCACCGATGGCACAAAAAAAGAAAGGGTTTCTTGCTAAACTCTTTAAAAAACACGATCCAACCGAACCTTTCATGCAAATGGTTCCGCCTTATCGACAAATGGAAGGACCGCCGCCAATGATGCACCAACAACCACCACCTCAATATCGACAGCAATATCAACAGCAATACCAACAACAATACCCGCAGCAATACCCGCAGCAATACTCACAGCAATATCAACCATACATGCAGCATCATCCCGAGCAAATGATTCCCCCTCAAATGTATGAATCAAATGAAACGCGCGGCGGTGCAGCAACTACAGCTGCGTCAAGTAGCGGCATCGGTAGTTTTTTTTCGAATTTAATTTCGAATCCAACTAATATGATAAATAATATCGAAAAAGTATCACAAGTCGTTCAATCTGTAAGCCCTGTCGTCGAACAGTACGGTCCCATTATGCGTAACCTACCAAGCATTGTTAAAATCCTCACCTCTGGAAAAAGTACGGAAGAAGATCCAACCGAAGATCAAACTGAAGACCTAACAGAAAAGGTTGAGGTAGCAACTCCACCTCCTCCACAAAAAAAAAGAAAAAGAAAAAAAATGGTGATTGAGCCAGTCATAGAAAAAGAAGTACGAGAGGAGCCTGTTCAAAAAATAGCAACAAAACCAAAACTATATGTGTAACAATCCTTTGTTTTCTATCCACTCCTCCTTTATAATGTAAAAGACTATGCACAAAAGTATCCCTTGTTTAGAAGGAGAGGATTACTCACATGAAAATTGTTAAAATTTCCCCTCGTGGTTATTGCTACGGTGTTGTTGACGCGATGGTTATTGCACGTAACGCCGCATTAGATACATCATTACCGAGACCTATTTATATTTTAGGTATGATTGTTCACAACAAACATGTAACAGATGCGTTCGAAGAAGATGGCATTATTACATTAGATGGTCCAAGTCGATTAGAAATTTTAGATAAAATTGATTCTGGTACTGTTATTTTCACTGCACATGGTGTTTCTCCAGAAGTGAAGCAACGTGCAAAAGAAAAAGGTTTAACAACAATCGATGCAACTTGTCCAGACGTTACAAAAACACATGATCTTATTGAAGCAAAGAAAGCTGAAGGATACCATGTCATTTATATCGGCAAAAAGAACCATCCCGAACCAGAAGGCGCGGTTGGTATTGCACCTGATATCGTTCATCTTATCGAAAGAGCTGATGATTTAAAAACGTTAGAAATTCCAACTGATAAAATTTTAGTTACGAATCAAACAACGATGAGCCAGTGGGATGTTCAACATTTAATGGAGGACATTCAGAAAAAATTCCCAACAGCAGAATTCCATAAAGAAATTTGCTTAGCAACTCAAGTTCGCCAAGAAGCTGTCGCTAAACAAGCAGATGTTGCAGACTTAACAATTGTTGTTGGTGACCCAAAAAGTAACAATTCAAATCGCTTAGCACAAGTATCACAAGAAATCGCTGGTACAAAGGCTTATCGTGTGGCAGATGTAAGTGAGATTCAATTAGAGTGGCTACAAGGTGTAGAAAACGTAGCTGTTACAGCAGGTGCTTCTACTCCAACACCAATTACAAAAGAGGTTATCGCTTTCTTAGAGCAATATGACCCAATGAATCCCGCAACATGGGAGAGAGTTCGAAAAGTACCGTTACAAAAAATATTACCTCGCGTGAAAGTGAAAAAAGAACAATAATAAAAACCGTTGCCTATATGAGCAACGGTTTTTATTTTTTTATACAAATGTAAATGGATCTGTATGTAACTGCGAAGCATGAATGTGTACATTAAGTTTCTTTACATCTACTTTTTCTTGTAATTGCTTTTGTACACCTTGCTTCATTACTTTTTCAACGTTATGTCCTGGATCAACTATATTTAAACCGAGCATCATCGCATCATGAGCAACATGATAATACATGTCCCCTGTTACATATACATCCGCTCCTTTAAATTTAGCTTGATTGATGTATTTGTTACCATCGCCACCAAGTACAGCTACTTTGCGCACTTTATCATCTAATTTCCCAACAACGCGCGCACCCTTTACATCTAATGATTGCTTTACATGCTCTGCAAACTGTCCAAGTGTCATTTCTTCTTGTAAATATCCTATTTTTCCAAGTCCTAATGTTTCGCCTTTATTATCAAGTGGATACACATCATATGCTACTTCTTCATATGGATGTGCCATTAATATTGCTTTAATCACTTTTCGCTGTAGTGAAGCTGGAATGATCGTTTCGATTCGCATTTCTTCTACGCGTTCTAACTGCCCAGTTTCCCCGATATAAGGATTTGTCCCCTCTTGAGGTACAAACGTGCCTGTACCCTCGCTACTAAACGTACAGTGGCTGTAATTGCCGATATGACCAGCACCTGCGTCTCCTAATGCTTTTCGTACTTCTTCTACATGGGTTTCAGGTACAAACACTACAATTTTTTTCATTTCTTCTGCGTATGTCGGTGCCAAAACTTCTGTATTTTGCAATCCTAACGCCTCAGCAAGTAAATCATTTACCCCGCCTTTAGCAACATCCACATTTGTGTGCGCTGCATAGATTGCAATATCATTTTTAATACACTTTTCAATAATTTTCCCATACGCCTTATCTGTATGAATCGCTTTTAACGGGTTAAAAATTAAAGGGTGATGAGCAATAATGACATTCGCTCCTAATTGAATTGCTTCATCCACAACTTCTTCCGTTACATCTAACGCAATTAATACGTGCTGTACAGGTTTATTAAGCGCTCCAATCTGCAGGCCAATCTTATCTCCTTCCATCGCCAAATGCTTCGGATACATGCTTTCAAATAAGGAAATAATTTCATGGCCATTTGGAATTTTACTCATGATAAAACCTCTCCTATCATTTTCATTTTCGCTTCTACTTCCGCACGCTTCGCTTTTGTTTCTTCAGAATCAGCCGCACGTTCTAACTGTTTTAAAATATTTTGGAAGTTTTTTAATTCTCCTTCCCATTTTTCAACGAAAGCTTCACTTTTTTCTGTTATTAAAAATGGTCCCATAAACAATTCAGCTTGTTTATTTTCAGAGTAAGGCGCTGAAACATTTCCTCGCTCCCCTACTAAAATCTCGTAAATTTTCCCATCTTCTTTTACGATTTTTTCATGGATAAGCTCCCAACCATTCTCAATAAACCATTCACGAATGTGATGTGCGGCAATATTCGGCTGTAAAATTAAACGCGTTACACCTTCTAATTTTTCTTTACCACTTTCTAAAATGTCACGAATTAACGCTCCGCCCATTCCGGCAACCGTAATTACATCTACTTCTCCTGGCGTGATTACTGCCAATCCATTCCCTTTACGTACATCTACTTTATCTTGTAAGCCACTTTCAGCTACAGTTGCTTGCGCAGAGCGAAATGGTCCATCTACAACCTCTCCAGCAACTGCTTTTGTAGCAATATTATTTATAATTGTATAACACGGTAAATACGCATGATCCGATCCAATATCAGCAACTGTAGATCCTACTGGTATTTCACGTACAACTTCTTCTAATCGTTTTGAAAGCTTTACTTCATTCATGTATTTCCATTACTCCTTCTCTTGTCAGTCTGTCTCCATGATAATGAATTTATAGTAGTTGTTGCAAGCCCATAACAACAATTCACTTCTCTATCATTCATCGTATTTTAGAAAATATAGAAAAACAAGCCCTTTGCATAAGCAAAAGGCTTGTCATACGGAACTTTATTTTTTCTTCGATAACCAATCAGCTACTTTAGCAGCTTGATCAGCTGGAACTATATTTGGCGGCATATTTCCTTTTCCTTTCGAAATAACTTCTTGAATCTCTTCTTTCGAAAGCTTTCCACCAACTTTTTGTAAATTAGGTCCTACTGCCCCTTGTAACTGATCACCATGACAGCTCGTACAGCTTTGCTTCACAATATCCTCTGGTTTTGATGCTGTTTGTGCTGGCTTCCCGCCATTTTTTGCATCAGCTAACTCTTTAGATTTATTTAGCCCCTGAAATGAAAATACAAACATAACGATAATACCCAATGCTGCAATAAGAGCGAACGGAATCAGCGGATTACGTTTCATATCTCTTCTCCCCCCTCTATACCCCTAAATAGTTAGATGATTCAGTCATTTCCATTGTACTTGAAAACGCTCTATCAGAAAAGAGTAAACTACCACTTGTTAAAAATATTCCATAAATTCAGTTTATTGTTTTTTATTGTCATATCGCTTATTATTTCGATAATTATTAACGTTTCTCATCATATTTTTCACTTTTCTACATATATTTTTGTATAGAATAAACAAAATTAATCGAAAAATCGAAAAATGAGCATTTGCAAATCAAAAGACAATTCTGTAAAATAAATTACAAGAAATTGTAATCGTTGCCGATAGCTAAATTTTAACAAAAATTAACAAAATAAAAAAGTTTACTTCACAAAAGTGAAGTAAACTTAAAAAGAACCTATTCTAAGAAATCTTTAAGACGTTTACTACGGCTCGGATGTCTTAATTTACGAAGCGCTTTTGCTTCGATTTGACGAATACGTTCTCTCGTTACGCCGAATACTTTCCCAACTTCTTCAAGCGTACGAGTTCGTCCATCATCTAAACCAAAGCGAAGACGTAGAACATTTTCTTCACGATCTGTTAGTGTATCTAACACATCTTCTAATTGTTCTTTTAGCAATTCATACGCTGCATGGTCCGCAGGCGATGTTGCTTCTTGGTCTTCAATAAAGTCACCTAAATGGGAGTCGTCTTCTTCACCGATTGGTGTTTCAAGAGAAACTGGCTCCTGTGCAATTTTTAAGATTTCACGTACTTTTTCTGGTGCAAGATCCATTTCTTCACCAATCTCTTCTGGAGATGGTTCGCGTCCTAAATCTTGTAATAATTGACGTTGTACACGAATTAACTTATTAATCGTTTCAACCATATGAACTGGGATACGAATTGTTCGCGCTTGGTCTGCAATCGCACGTGTAATCGCTTGGCGAATCCACCAAGTTGCATACGTACTAAATTTGAAACCTTTACGATAGTCGAACTTTTCAACCGCTTTAATTAGACCCATATTCCCTTCTTGGATTAAGTCTAAGAAAAGCATACCACGACCCACGTAGCGCTTTGCAATACTTACTACAAGACGTAAGTTTGCTTCTGCAAGACGACGTTTCGCTTCTTCATCGCCTTCTTCAATACGCGTTGCAAGTCGAATTTCTTCTTCTGCAGATAGTAAGTCTACGCGACCAATTTCTTTTAAGTACATACGAACAGGATCGTTGATTTTAACCCCAGGTGGTACACTTAAATCATTTAGGTCGAATTCTTCTTCCGATTTTGCTATTTGGCGATTATTAGGACCTTCGTCGTTGTCATTGTCGCCAACTAAGTCAATCCCTTGTTCACCTAAATATTCATAGTATTCATCCATTTGATCGGATTCAATTTCAAATCCATTCATGCGTTCTGCAATCTCTTCATATGTAAGAACGCCACGTTTTTTTCCGAGCTCAGTGAGTTGTTCTTTCACTTGCTCAAGGGTCATTTCAGTTTCAATTTGTTTAGAACGAGCTGGTTTGTCAGCCATCTGTTCCCCTCCTTACGCGAGATACAAACATTCATTATACTAAAACTTTATCAAAAAAGCTATTTTCTCGCTTTTTGATTTTGTAAATATGCCACATAATATTTAGCAGCCTCTACAGGATCTGTTTTTTCCATTTGCTTTACTTTAAAGATGATTTCCATCTTCTCCAGTTTTTCCTGATGACGGCTGAGCGTCTCCAAATGGCCTTGTAACACTTCTTCTGTGTATTCTGGATTAATAAATTCATCCGTCGAAATATCAGTAATAATATTTTTCAACTTTTCATCAGAGAGCCAACTTAAAAATGTTCCGACTGAAGGTTCATTACCCTTTTCATAATATGCGTATAGTTCATATAAAATCCCTTTATGTTCTTCTGTATGAAAATCTTCTATATGAGGTTCCATACGAACGGCTACTTCTGCACTTTGCAACATATGATAAATAATTTCTCTTTCTGCCCTTTCAAAACCTGTTAACTTCGGTTTTGTTTGAACAATTTGAGACGGCTTAGAAACCTGCTTTACTTGTTTTTGCTGTACCTTTTGTTCTTTGCGATATTGGTGCAATTGATTCAAAAGTGTTTCCATTGAATACGAAAATTCTTGCGATAATGACTTCAAATAAGATTCCGCCTGCATCGCATCCTGTAACAACGATAACTCTTTTAAAACACTTTTTACATATTCTTCTTTGCCAGACTCATCTTGCAAATTTTTCCCTAAACGCAAATAATTTATTTTAAAACCAACAAAACTTATACTTGATTTCACAAGATTTTCAAAAGCTGTAGTCCCATATTGTTGCACATATTCATCAGGATCGAGCTTATCTGGCAAAGATGTAACTTTCACTTGGCAACCAACTTGCAATAATAATTGCCCTGCTTTCATCGTTGCTTCTCGTCCTGCTTTATCACCATCATAGCAAAGAACAACAGTTTCAACGTTACGTCGCAGAAGTTTTGCTTGTTCTTCAGTTAAAGCTGTTCCCATTGTCGCAACAGCTTCTTCCACACCACTTTTTACCGCAGCTAGTACGTCAGCATACCCTTCAAAAAGAACTACTTGCCCACGTTTTCTAATAAACGGCCTTGCTTGGTGGAAGTTATACAACAATTTACTTTTGTGAAAAATCGGTGTCTCAGGGCTATTTAAATATTTCGGAGTATCATCTCCTAACGCCCTTCCACTAAACGCTATCACCTTGCCTTGTAACGTATAGATTGGAAACATAACTCTTCCACGGAAGCGATCGTAATGACTCCCATCCTTCTCACTTCTTATGAGAAGACCCGCTTGTTCCATACTAGATAGCGATAAACCTCTTTTTTGTAAAATTTTCGTTGCCGCATCCCAAGCTGGTGACGCATAACCAATTTCAAACTTCTCAATCATCTCTTTCGTAATACCACGTCTTAACAAATACGAAAGTGCTTCATTTCCCTCTTCTGTATTTACTAATAAATGATGATAATACTTTTTCAAAAGTTCATGAGCCTGTTGCATGATGACAGTGTCATCAGATATGTCTTCTTGTTGTCCTTGCCCTGATGTATATTCTGCAACCGCAATTCCATTTCTTTCACCAAGCTTTTGAACAGCTTCAGTAAAAGCCAGTCCTTCCATTTTCATTAGAAAGGAAAATACATTTCCACCTTCTCCACACCCGAAGCAATGAAAAATCTGCTTATCAGATGAAACAGAGAACGAAGGAGAATTCTCACCATGAAATGGACAAAGGCCGAAATAGTTACGCCCCTGCTTTCTAAGTTGAACGTATTCACCAATTACTTCAACAATATCGGATGATGTCCGAATCTGTTCAACAACTTCTTCGGGAATTCTGTTCCCCATAACTCCATCTCCGTGTCGTATTTTGTATTCGATATAAATTAAAAAATTCCTTTATAATTCGACAATATTTTTTCTAAATTTGTTAGAAAGTGTTGTCGATTATGTTTCATAAACGATTTTGGACCTTTCACATCAGTCCCTTATCTGCGTAACTGCGCAGATACATACTTACTATATAAAATTGTATTCATTTGCTCATCTGTTACAAATGTGCCTCTTGGAGACAATAATATACACCTTTTTTACAAGAAGACTAGCAAGCCACATATCCTGTGTGATCACGAGATCTGTTACTTTTACATGTTGATCAATATAAAAATCAACTTTATATTGTTCAGAATCTACATAGATCCAATCGCCTTGCTGTTTTCCAGAGTGATGAGCATACGATGTGACAAACAAAATCTCGACATAAAACTTCGTTCCAACTCACACAATTTCAGCCTTCACGGGACATGCATCTGCATCAACTAATATCTTAATTGATGTTTTGCATATTTCTGTATTCTACATCCCTTCTGTGAATCCTTCCATAATGTGCGTTTTCTTGTATAGATTTTGTCGATTTAACGTAATTACATGTCTTTTCGTAAATCCTATCCCTAGTTTATTCTGAAAAATTAAAGTCTAAACGTAAAATATAGGTTTTTATCACAATTTTTTATTATAATATATTTTCTTCAACTACGCTACATATCCCTTTATTTTTTCATCTGACATTTCAGGATAACGAAACCCTATCTTTAACATAATAAAAAAGCAGAAGAATATAAGTATAACCACTCTGCCATAATCTATTACGAAGATAACAAGTATCACATTTCTCGCGAGCGAAAAAAGCACATTCACCTTTGGTAAATGTGCTAAAACATTTTTTGGTTCTGCACTGCATTCACAATAATATTTGCTGTTTCTTCAATCGCTTTATTCGATACATCAATTACTTGACAATTTATTTTGCTAACTACATTCTCAAAGTGATCAATTTCTTCTTTAATACGATTAATGTTTGCATATGTCGCTCCGTCACTTAATCCAAGTGACTTTAATCGCTCTTTTCGAATATGATTCAACTTATCTGGCGTAATTTTCAAACCGAAACATTTTTCTTTTGCCACTTGATATAATTCCTCAGGCGGATCCACTTCCGGTACAAGTGGTACATTGGCAACTTTTAAACGTTTGTTATGCGCTAAATATTGTGAAAGTGGCGTTTTCGACGTACGTGAAATTCCAATTAATACGATATCAGCTTTTAAAATACCACGTGCATCTCTACCATCATCGTACTTCACGGCAAATTCAATTGCTTCAATCTTTTTAAAGTATTCTTCATCTAATCTACGAACAACACCTGGCTCATATCTCGGCACTTGCCCTGTAATTTTTTCAATTTGATCGATTAGAGGTCCGATAATATCGTACGCCTCTACACCTTCTTTTGCAGCCTCTGCTACTAAATACTGACGCATTTCAGGCTTCACTAACGTAAAACAAATAATCGCTTGATTGCTCTTAGCAATTGAAATCACTTCTTTTAATGTCCCTGTATCTTCTACATACGGTACACGTCTAATATCAGGAGCAAATGGGAACTGCCCCATTGCTGCTCGAACAACTAAATCCGCCGTTTCTCCCACAGAGTCAGATACGACATATACGATTTTATTATCCATTACATTACCTCACTTTAAACAAATTACACTTACTCGTTATTTACTAAGTTTACAAACGCACGTGTAATATTTGTTTTTGTAATTCGTCCAATTACTTCTAGTCCTTGCTTCGTATCTTTTACAACTGGCATCGCATCAATCTGTCTTTCTATTAATTCCATCGCAATATCATATAAAGAATCCTCCCTGCGACACATCGCAATGTTTGGCATCCTTGTCATGATAATATTAACCGGAAGAGAGGTTAAATCCTGCTTCCCTAAGCTAGCTCTTAATAAATCTTTACGAGATACAACACCAACTAATAGAGTCGATTGATCTACAACGAATAATGTACCAACATCCTCTAAAAACATTGTACAAATTGCATCGTATACAGAAACATTTTTATCAATTACAACCGGTCTAGATTGGTAATCTTGTACTTTAATTTTCTTAACAGCTTCAGATAATAGCTGCCCCCCAGTTTTACCCGTATAAAAATAGCCTACGCGCGGACGCGCTTCTAAATAACCAGCCATCGTTAAAATTGCTAAGTCTGGTCTTAGCGTTGCACGTGTTAAACCCAATTGCGCTGCAATTGATTCCCCTGTAATAGGACCGTGATCTTTTACAATCTGAATGATATGTTCTTGCCGTTTATTCAGCTCTATGATAATCACCACCTTTAATGCACAACGAAAAAAGTTATACTATCTCTTAAATATTATATACTAAATATGCTATTCGAAAAAGAAAGTATGTAAAAAGGACCGTATACGGCCCAAAATTATATTTGAAACTTATCAAGTTGCTCTAAAAAACGTCTTGATTTCAAATAAATCCCGCAATATTCATCATAATATGTATTCAATACTAAACGCATTTGTTTTTTTGTGCTATCCTTCACTGATACATTACCAAGTCTATGTAAATCGAAGTGGTAGAAAAGGCGCAATAATTTATGAACGGCTTCTCCCACTGGTATACGATACTGATCTTGCTCAGCATGACGTGAGCACAGAAAACCGCCCTCCCTAACAGAGAAGGCGACAAAATCTGTTTCTTGATGACAAATCGCACATGTATCAAAGTACGGGCGCATCCCTAATACCGGAAGCATTTTCGTTTGATAAATTAATGATAATACTTCTGGATCAACACCCTCACACATATAATGCAACGTTTGATATAACATTTCAAATAAATATGGATTATGTTTTTTATCTTCTGTTGCTTTATCAGTTAACTCAACAATAAATGATGCATAAGCAGTTAAAAATATATCCTCGCGAATTTCTTTCATAGTTGAAATAATCTCGCCTTGTTGCAAAGTTCCAAGTCCAGATCCCATTTGAATAAGAAAATGACCATGTGTCATAAGTTGCGAAACAGATGCTAACCGGCTTTTCGGTTTTTTCGCCCCTCTTGCCATTGCACTTACCTTACCCAATTCTCTTGAGAATATTGTAACAATCTTGTTCGTTTCTCCGTAATCTGTCGTACGGATAACGATGCCCTCAACTTTTTGAAACATGTTCGTCACCATCCAAGGTTTGAACAAAACGGGTCAAGAAATTGGAGAGTCTAGATGCGCTAGCTCCTCTTCATGTTGATCCATCTCATCGTTTACGTCTTTTTCCATCTCTTTCAAAAGCAAGTACGTTTCAATGCTTCCTGTTTTGGAGAAAAACTTCCAGGTAAAATCTAGCATAAGAATCCACCTTTCTCAATAAGCGTAGCCTATAAACCAATTTCCTTTGTTGTTATTAAATTGACCCATTTTGTCCATTTTCATGTGAGAAAAATTTTTCCTAATTTATTAAAGTTCATAAAAACCAATAATCAGCGGACGAACAAACCATCCACTGATTATAGCCTCACTCTATTTTAGTACTCGTCTTCACGGAAACCAAGGTCACGAAGCTGTGACATCTTGTTACGCCAATCTTTTTGCACTTTTACCCATACTTCTAAAAATACTTTAGAACCAAGTAGCGCTTCAATATCGAAACGAGCGCGCTTACCGACTTCTTTTAACATCTTCCCTTGTTTTCCGATGATGATTCCTTTTTGCGATGGACGTTCAACAACAATCGTTGCATTTATATAAACTGCACCGCCCTCACGCTTTTGAATCGCATCGATTACAACAGCCACAGAATGCGGCACTTCTTCACGTGTTAAATGTAGTACTTTCTCACGAATAAGCTCTGCAATAATAAATCTCTCTGGATGATCCGTTACTTGATTATCTGGATAGTATTGTGGCCCTTCTGGTAAATACTTTTTAATTGTTCCAATTAAAGCGTCCACATTATTACCGTCTAATGCAGAAATTGGTACAATCTCTGCAAACTCATGTAGTTTACGGTATTGATCAATTAACTCTAATAATTGCTCTGGATGAAGTTGGTCAATTTTATTAATTACTAAAAATACTGGTTGTTTCGTTTCTTTTAATTTCTCAATGATGAATTCCTCACCACGACCAAATCCTTCAACTGCATTAACCATAAACAGAACAATATCAACTTCTTTTAATGTCGTTTGAGCCATCTTCACCATGAAGTCACCTAGTTTATGTTTAGGTTTATGTATTCCTGGTGTATCAATGAAAATTACTTGTGAATCATTTTCTGTATATACGCCTTGAATTTTATTACGAGTCGTTTGTGGCTTGTCACTCATAATAGCAATTTTTTGGCCGATAATACGGTTTAAAAATGTAGATTTTCCAACATTCGGTCTGCCAATAATAGAGACAAAACCTGATTTATAACCTTTTCTATTCATGTAAATCCTCCGCTAAAAATGCTCCTGGTAACAATTCTCCAACTGTCGTCTCTTGAACGTCACCATGTAAATTTGATAGGTATACTTTCGTATCCTGTTTACATAATTCTACCATAACTTGTCGACATGCTCCACAAGGAGGTACTGGACGCTTTGTATCTGCTACAATCGCAATAGCTACAAACTCTTTATCTCCTTCAGAAACTGCCTTAAATAAAGCTGTTCTTTCTGCACAGTTACATAAGCCATATGACGCATTCTCAACATTACATCCACGATATACTTTTCCATCGTGTGTTAATAATGCTGCACCTACTTGAAATTTTGAATATGGTACGTACGCTTGTTTACGCGCTTCGATTGCTTCTTGAATTAATTGTTTACTATTCATATTCCCGCATCCTTCCTGTTCACAGCTGTGAATAGATACATTCTTTCATTACAGGCCTTTATGGCGCTCCCAAGGCTTAAGAAAAGCTTTGGAATGCAACTATACCATATACGGTAAAAAGATAATAGCACCAATTATAACAGCTATTATTGCAAACAATAAAACCGCTCCCGCTGCAACATCCTTTGCAATTTTTGCAAACGGATGAATATCGGTAGTCGCTAAATCTACTGTTTTTTCCACAGCCGTATTTACCATTTCTAAACTCATTACAATTCCTATTACAATAAGTAATACTATCCATTCTATTTTCGTAATATGGAAATAAAAGCCGCAGCATATAACAATGACTGCGGCTAAATAATGAATTTTCATATTTCGTTCCTGACGAAGACAAAAGAATATACCAGCTATAGCATATCCAAAACTATCTATAAGTTTTCCTTTTTTCATCGTCCCAATCCAAATGCTTCTAAAATTTCTTTTTGTCTTCCAAACATTTCTTTTTCATCCTCTTCTGTCATGTGGTCATAACCAAGCAAATGTAAAAAGCCATGTAATGCTAAAAAGCCAAGTTCACGATCAAAAGAATGTCCATACTCTTCCGCTTGTTCTTTCGCTCTCGGAATAGAAATAATAAGATCACCTAGCATGCGTGGCATTTCTGCACCTACAATTTCCATTTCTCCTTCTCCCAATTCTTCCATTGCAAAGGAAATGACATCAGTAGGCTGATCTTTATCTCGATAATCACGATTAATCTCACGAATGCGTTCGTTATCTACAAATGTCACTGATAACTCCGTGCCATCCTCTATTTCTTCCATTTGAGCCGCTTTTTCTAATATCTGACGAATTAAATTCACATATTCCTCTTTCACTTCTTCTGTTTCATCAATAAAATCGATTAATAAACTCATTCTTTCTCCTTTTCTTCCGGTGGTTCCGGATATGTAATACGCGAATGGAAAATACCATTTAACGTTTCACATAACGTTTTTCCAACGATTTGTAGTTCCTTAAATGTCAAATCACATTCACTAAATTGGCCATCTTGCAGACGATCTTTAATAATACTTTGCACTAAATTATTAATTTGATCTGGCGTAGGGTGATTCATGGAACGTACCGCAGCCTCTACGCTATCAGCTATACCAACAATTGCCGACTCTTTAGAAGTTGCTTTTGATCCTGGATAACGGAACATCTCTTCTGTATATTTTTCTTTATCTTCTTTAATCGCTTTATAATAAAAATATTTAAGTAACGTTGTACCATGATGCTGTCCCGCAATATCAATAATTTCTTGCGGAATATGGTATTCTTCGAGCATCTTCACCCCATCCGTTACATGAGCAATGATAATATCTTTACTCGTTACAGGATCTAATTTATCATGCGGGTTTTCAATTCCCATCTGATTTTCAATAAAGAACCGTGGTTGCACTGTTTTCCCTACATCATGATAATATGCCCCTACGCGGGCTAATACACCATTTGCTCCAACTGCTTCACAAGCCGATTCAGACAAGTTCGCTACCATTACACTATGGTGATATGTCCCTGGCGCTTCTAACAAAATTTTACGCAAAAGTGGATGATTCGGACTGGATAGCTCCATCAGCTTCATACTTGATACAATTCCAAGCCCACTCTCTAAATATGGTAAAATTCCCATCGCAAGAACTGAAGAGATAATTCCTGAAAGGGATGCCATTAATAATTGCGTACCAATTTCAAGAGGTGAAAAATTCCCATTACGTAATAATAATAGCGCCGCCAATACGACCACATTTAATACAGAAACGAGTATACCAGCTTGCAAAATCATCGTACGACGATTTTTCTCTCTCAAGAAAATACTCACTGATAAAGAACTTAATAACACATAAATACCTACACTATAATTCAGTGTACTTGTTACTCCTTCATTAAACATAATGCTTCCGCACACAGAAAAAATCATACTTGTTAAAAATACAAACCGATCACCAATCATTAGTTTTACAAGTATTGTCCCCATCGCAACTGGAACAACATATGCGATTCCTGCATATTCAAGCTTTTGAAATAAACTAATGATCTTCATTAAAACAATCGTGATAGACAAAATCGTAATATACGCTAAAATGTACGGTCTATCTTCTCGTTTCCTCTGTAAAAACACTTCAAATTGCTTATGCATAAAGTATAGTAGCACACCGATTAGTACCACTAAACCAACATAAGGTTGAAAGCTATTACCTTTCTCTAACAAGCCAACTAATTTCAACTGATTATACATATCACTTGAAATCGTTTCACCTTCTCTAACAAGAACTTGTCCTTGAAGAATATAAACGGGCGGAACTAAGTCTTCCTCCGCTTTTCTCTTCTCTTTTGTTAAAGTCGGATCATAAAAATAGTTCGCTGAGATCGCATACTTCCCTAATGCCTTAATAGATTCCTTTAAACCATTATCGACATTAACACTATTCATCTCACTTACATATCGATCTTTCGCATCCTTCAATTCGTCCATTTTAATATGCCCGCTCATAATACTATTAATAGCTGTAACCGCTGCATCTTTCGCTAATACTAACTGGCTCGGATCCGCATTAATCAAGTTCAGTAAATTTGAATCAGATAACTCCTTCGTTAATTCAACAGGTAATTTCTTTTTCAGCTTGTCCACTTTCTCAGGATCAGTTATCTTCTTTTGTTCATCTGGTCCAATAGCTTTTATCTCTTGCACCACTTCATCTACTTTTGCAAAGACGTCATTCACAATATCCACTTTATTTTGTTTGTACTCACTTTTATATGTATATTGATCTTCAACTTTTGTAGCCGCTTCTTTTTTCTTTTTGTCTGTTGTAACTTTATCTTCAATTTTTATAGGAGAATGGATTGTCTTTTTCGCAATAGAATATATTTCAACATCTAATTGCTCCGGTTTTACATTATTCATAAGTGCAAAAAACAGCACCGCTCCTAATACAACGTAAGAAATCCAACTTAGTTTTTTCGAATGTTGTAAATTACGAAACCACTTAGAAATTTCTTGAGATCTTGACATGATTTCAATACCTTCTCCTCTCCAGAAATAAAGTGAAACTATTTATAGCTTTCATTTCTTGTAGCCAACGACGCTTTCGAACTAACACGTCATCTATCGCTTATTTTCTTCTTCTTTCATGATAGTAAAAAATTGGCCATTCGCCAACCTTATCATACAAAAAGAAATGATCCTGACAAATAGGATCATTCCATTTTATCATATGCCTCAATAATACGTTGCACCAGTGGATGCCTTACAACGTCCGTTTGTTCTAATGTAATGAATGAAAGCCCTGATACACCAGATAAAATGTTAGAAGCAAGAGAAAGTCCTGATTTTACCCCTTTTGGCAAGTCTACTTGTGAAGGGTCTCCCGTAATAACCATTTTAGAACTAAAACCTAATCTTGTTAAAAACATTTTTATTTGGGCACCCGTTGTATTTTGTGCTTCATCTAAAATAACAAATGAATCATCGAGCGTACGCCCTCTCATATAAGCAAGAGGTGCGATTTCAATTACTCCACGCTCCATCATACGTTGCGTATATTCTTGTCCAAGAATGTCGTGTAGTGCATCATACAATGGACGTAAATACGGATCTACCTTCTCTTTTAAATCCCCTGGTAAAAAACCTAAGCTCTCCCCAGCTTCTACAGCAGGTCTCGTTAAAATAATTTTCTTTACATACCCTTGCTTTAAAGCTCTAACAGCCATTACTACAGCTAAGTATGTTTTACCAGTTCCAGCAGGTCCTATCCCAAATACAATATCATTCTTCTTCATTGCATGAATATATCGTCTTTGCCCCATCGTTTTTACACGAATCGATTTCCCTTTTGCAGTTTTAAAGATTTCTTCTTCATATAACTCTTCAAATTGAGCAATTTTCCCTTGTTGCGCGAGCTGGATCGCATATGCGACATCTCTTTCCGTAATTGATACTCCTTTACGGATCACAACAAGTAATTGCTGTAAGATTTTTTCTACGAGCGTCACAGTTTCATCTGCTCCAGATACATGAACAGTTTCTCCTCTAGTTACAATCGATACATTAAGTTCTCTTTCAATTACTTTTAAATGAGCATCATTTACTCCAAAAAGAGCGATTGCTTCGTTAGAATTTTCCAGTTGTTGGTTCATTTCTACTAATTGTTCTGCCATTACTCAGTCTCCTTGAATATCGGATTCAGATATTGGTTGTGGCTCTGCAATATTTTCGATTACCGTATAATGCAATGTAACTTTTAGTTGATCCGCCTCAACCTCTTTACTCAAAATCTTATCACTTACAATCATAGCATGTTCATCCAATTTTTTCTTTAGTTCTTTTTCTGCCATCTCTTTCGCTACTTTCATCGCTTGTTTTTCTGTATATTCTCGATTCGCCTCTTCCTCTTCTCGCACTACATCTTTTTCGTATGCAATCGGTAATGTAAAACCAAATAATTTCACATCATGTTTTACATTTTCCGTACGAGAACGTTTATACTTATCATGTTGAAATCCCCATATTTTTATTTTCGCACTCCCAAATTTAAGAAAATATTCATTATATGCATTACCTGTATATACTTGAAATTGCGTCTTTAACGGGACATTCACCTGAGATGTGTACCACGTTTCTCCATATACAATACCTTTCGCTGAAACAATCTTCGGATTCTCTTCATTACCATATATTCCCGATACAAGAAGCTGTCCCTTTTCTACATGATCATTTTTCAGGACGACTGGTTTTCCAACTTCAACAAACGTTTTTGTAACAATCGCTTCTTTTTTTGCCACTAAATTTTGTGCTTGTTGTTCTTTTTCTTTTTTCGGCTCATTTTTTTCAACAATTTTAAAATGGTATGTCGTTCCTCTTATTTCTAACCCTGCCCATGTAATTGCATTAATATTATCTGTCAAATGACGTTGCACATCTTCTACACTAGGCATTTGAAACTGTAATTTCCCTTTTTTAATACCCATTTTGTCCAATTCTTTCATCAATATATATTCTGTTTCAGGTTTCGCCCCTGTAATTTCAATTTTCCAAACCATATTTGATAATGCAATCATACCAAAAAAGAAAATTAGAAACCCAATTAAAAATCCACTATTTTTAATTAAACGCTTATTCCAAAAAGGAAAACCGTAACGTCCAATAAAGTATAATTTACATTCATTTTTTCTATAAATTGGTTTTATTTTTTTCACATCTCGTAATAACATACAAAAGACTAACGTTTCATCAGCAATCTTCCTAACATCCCAAACTAATAATTTTCTACGCACACATTCGTTAACGAACCGTTCCGCTCCTCTACCTTCAATTCGTACTTTCACATATCCAAGCCACTTTATAAACCATTTGTTTTTCATCTACTACCTTCACTACCTTTCCAAAAGTAGACACACTACTTTTCACGTTAATTAAAAAAATAGCTCGTACGAAAATGAAATAAAGAATTTTACCGCCCCTACATAAAACAATAAACTGAATAGGAAAGTCGACTCACAAGAATAAGAAGAAAAACTTCACATACGGAAGTTTCCCTCACTCTTCTTTCTTTTCGTTTTCTAAAAAAGTCACTTGTTCAATTATCCCTTCAAGCAAAAGTTCTTCTGGAAGGATTGTTTTAATAACAAAGGATTTTCCCTTAATTAATAACTGACCATGCTTTAACAACAATCTCACTTCTTTATCTGAAAATACTAATAAACCTCGATGATTTTCTATATAGATATGCACTTGCCCAACAAGCGTAATCCGAGGTAGATCCATTAGCACATCCACTGGCAGGTCTATTTGCTTCGTTAACCAATTCTTCATTTGTTCTAATTTTTTCATCTCAAAAGACCTCCTCTCATCCCATATGTATGAAAAAAGAGCTTGCAATATCACGTCCAAACTGAAAAAAAGCATAAAAAAACGTCTCATACGAAATGAGACGTTTTTTTATGCTAATAGCTGGATAACCAGCTTATTCACTAGTGATCCGTCTGTTTTACCTTTTACTTTCGGCATAACAGCAGTCATCACTTTACCCATATCTGCTTTAGATGTAGCACCAACTTCAGAAATAACTTGCTTAATTACATTCGCTAATTCTTCTTCCGTTAATTGCTCCGGCAAATATGTGCTTAAAATCTGAATTTCACTTTGCAGTTTATCAACAAGGTCTTCACGACCAGCTTTTTTAAATTCAAGGAGGGAGTCCTTATACTGTTTTACTTCACGAGCTAAAACTGTTAATTCCTCTTCATCAGTAAGAGTATGTTGCAGTTTAATGCTTTCATTTTGTAAAGCAGCCTTAACCATACGAATAACGGTTAATTTTTCTTTTTGTTTATTCTTCATCGCTTGTTTCATATCATCGTTTAAACGACCGAGAAGACTCATAACTTACACCCTCTCTTAGAATTTACGCTTTCTTGCCGCTTCAGATTTCTTCTTACGTTTTACACTTGGTTTTTCATAAAACTCGCGCTTTCTTGCTTCAGCAAGTGTACCAGTTTTAGAAACCGATCTTTTAAAACGGCGAAGTGCATCCTCCAAAGACTCGTTTTTACGAACGACTGTTTTTGACATTCTCTTTCCCTCCCTCCGAAACATCACACTTACATACTAACTTCAGCATGCAAAAAGAAACACTTCTTCAGCATGTCTTTTACGATTATAATACATTTTATCACTTCAGGTCAACTATTTGACAGAATAAAAGAAGAATAGATGCCCTTCCTTTTTAAAATAGCCGTTATTCTTTTCCCTTGAAGACAACCATATTTTTATCATTACATCGTTTTTAATACAAGAATTCACTAAAAAACTATTCACTTAACAAACTCATCTTGTAAACATTTAACTTTTTCAAAAAAAAAGAAGCATGCAAACTGTCTCCATTTGCATGCTTTTTATCCCACTATTTTCCGGGCAGTACGCCGCCCACTGATTAAAGTTTCACTTTATGCGCTTGCTGATTCTTTTTTGACATCATCTTCAAGAACACGAACAAATTGCGCTTCGTTATATGGATAACCAGCTTTCGTAATTTTCACTTTCACTAGCTTACCAATTAAGTCTTCTGATCCTTCAAATACAATTTTCAAGTAGTTATCTGTATAGCCTACATATAAACCTTCACGGTCGCCCTCTTTAAATTGCTCTTCCGGAATAATTTCAAGCACTTCACCTTCAAATTCTGACGCATACTCTTTCGCTAATTGATTAGATAATTCAATTAAACGATGGACACGATCGTTCTTCACATCTTCAGGTACTTGATCTTCCATACGTGCTGCAGGTGTTCCTGTACGTTTTGAATAAGGGAACACGTGTAACTCTGAGAAGCGATTCTCTTTAATGAAATTATATGTTTCCATAAACTCTTCTTCTGTTTCACCTGGGAAACCAACGATTACGTCTGATGTAATCGCAAGACCTGGTAATGCTTCTTTCAAACGATCTAAACGCTCTTGGAAAAATTCCATCGTATACTTACGACGCATACGTTTTAATACAGTATTAGATCCTGATTGCAATGGAATGTGTAAATGGCGTACAACTACTTCAGACTTATCTAACACTTCAATTACTTCATCTGATATTTGACTCGCTTCAATAGAAGAAATACGAAGACGTTTTAATCCGCCTACTTCCGCTTCCATATCACGAAGTAATCCAGCTAAATTATAATCTTTAATATCTTCACCGTATCCACCTGTATGAATACCTGTTAATACGATTTCTTTATAGCCTGCATCTACTAATTGCTGCGCTTGTTTAATAACTTCTTTTCCATCACGAGAACGCATTAAACCACGCGCCCAAGGAATGATACAGAATGTACAGAAGTTATTGCAACCCTCTTGTATTTTTAAAGACGCACGTGTACGATCCGTGAAATAAGGTACATCAAGTTCTTCGTATACACGTGTTTTCATAATGTTGCGGACAGCATTAATTGGTTGACGCTCTTGGCGGAACTCTTCGATGTAACCTAACATTTTTTCACGATCTTGTGTACCAACTACAATATCTACACCTGGAATCGCCATAATTTCCGCTGGAGATGTTTGTGCGTAACATCCTGTTACACAAATAACCGCATCCGGATTTTGACGCACAGCACGTCTAATTACTTGACGGCTTTTCTTGTCTCCAGTATTCGTTACTGTACATGTGTTAATAACATATACATCAGCTTTCTTTTCATATTCAGTTCTTTCATAACCACCTTGTTTAAACAATTGCCAAATGGCTTCTGTTTCATAGTGGTTTACTTTACAACCTAACGTATGGAACGCAACAGTTGACATTGATCATCACCCCATCAATTCAAAATGATACGAAGCAGCACTTAGCGCATATAGCGGCGCTGTCTCTGTTCTTAAAATTCTCGGTCCTAAACTACATGGTACAAATTTATGTTCACGAAGCATAGCAATTTCTTCATCCGCTAAGCCACCTTCTGGTCCAAATACAATTAATAGTTTTTGGCCTGGTTTCATCGTCGTTAAAGCTTTCGCAAAATTGGATTTCTCACCTTGCTTTGCTTCCTCTTCATAGGCAACAAGACAAACATCATACTCATTACTCATTGAAAGCAATTGCTTAAACGATGCCGGAGCATGTACTTCTGGAACTTCACTTCTATGCGACTGTTCCGCAGCTTCTTTCACAATTTTTTTCAAACGCTCAACTTTTTTATCAGCTTTTTTTGCATCCCATTTTACGATAGAACGAGATGCTTGAAATGGTAAGAATGCAGCTGCCCCAAGCTCAGTTCCTTTTTGAAAAATTAACTCTAACTTGTCTCCTTTTGGCAGTCCACTTGCAATCGTCACGAAAACAGGAAGTTCACTTGACGCCTCTACCCATTCTACAATAGCTGTATTAATAAATTCACTGGTAATTTCATCAATTGAACATACTGCTGTTTTTCCGTTTACACAGCAATAAATATGATCACCAGCTGACATACGCATCACTCTTGCGATATGATGGACGTCATCACCTACAATACGAATACTTGTCTCATTTACATATTTCTCTTCTACAAAATAACGTTGCATATAATCACCTTAGTAGAGTTTCGTTCCTTTCGTAAGCCAACACTTACGAAAAGAACGAAACGTTATCATTTTTCATATAACAAACGGCAAGTCCCTCACCTTATAGTGAGAGACTCCCCTTTTCATTATAAACTAAAATCTATATTACGCATTTCGTGCAATAATTGCTACCCAATCTTCCATTCGTAACACTTCTTCAATTGTAAATCCAGCTTTTTCTAATGCTTCAGAAATCACTTTTTCTTTCGCAGCAATAATGCCCGATGTAATAAATAATCCGCCTGACTTCACAACTCGCGCTGCATCTTCAGGGAATAAAAGAATAATTTCTGCTAGTAAATTAGCTACGATTAAATCAACAGGACCTTCAATGCCCTCTAAAAGACTATTTTGCCCAACAGACACGATGTCATCTGTTTTGTTTAAACGCACATTCATTTCTGCACTTTCCACTGCAACTGGATCTAAATCATATGCTTGAACAGCAGACGCACCTAATTTTGCTGCTGCAATACTAAGTACACCAGAACCTGTTCCTACATCAATGATAGTGTCACCTGGCTGAACTGTTTTTTCTAAAGCACGAATACACATCGTTGTTGTTGGATGCGTTCCTGTTCCAAACGCCATACCTGGATCTAATTCAATAATTTTTTCATCCGGAGAAGACGGTGTATATTCTTCCCACGTTGGCACAATTGTGAATGTATCAGAAATTTGTACTGGATGGTAATATTTTTTCCAAGCAGTAGCCCAATCTTCTTCATTGACTTCGTTTACGGTAATATTTCCAGTACCAATTTCGATGTCGTAAGATGGAAGCACATCAATAGATGATTTTACACCTGCAATCGTTTCATGTAAAGAATCCGTTTGCGGGAAGTATGCTTTTATTAATACACCTTCTGCCGGATACTCATCTGGATTCAATGCATAAATTTCACCGTATTGTTGCTCGCGTTCTTTCGTCAATTCCGCTGGGTCCTCAATCGCAACTCCGCTAGCACCAGCTTCATGTAAAATATGAGAGACAGCTTCTACTGCTTCTTCTGTTGTATGAATACTAATTTCTGACCATTTCACAATTTACCAACTCCATTTTTTATTTCCATTATTCCCCTTTGAAAGCACGTTTAAGCTTTCCGAATAAACTATCATCCTGCTCTTCTTGTCCTGCGAATTCACGTAATAAATCTTTTTGATGTGAAGTTAATTTCGTTGGTACAACAACACGAACGACTACATATTGATCCCCTTGACCGTAACCACGTACGTTCGGAGCTCCTTTTCCTTTTAAGCGGAATTCTGTTCCTGTTTGTGTTCCCGCTGGAATTTTCAGCTTCACTTTACCATGAACAGTAGGAACTTCCACTTCTGCACCAAGTGCCATTTGCGCAAATGTTAATGGCATTTCGCAAATAATGTGATCTCCTTCACGCTCGAAGAATTCATGATTTCTTACATGAACAACAACATATAAATCTCCTGCTGGTCCGCCATTTACGCCCGCTTCACCTTTTCCAGTCACACGAATTTGTTGACCGTTATCGATACCCGCTGGAATTTTAACGTTAATTTTTTTACGTTTACGCACTTTACCAGAACCGTGACATGTCGTACATTTTTCTTTAATCATTTGACCAGTTCCTGAACAATGACCACAAGCCTGACGGTTCACAATACGACCAAACGGTGTATTTTGTTCTACACTTACTTGCCCTGATCCTGAACAATGTTTACATGTTTCTTTTGAAGTTCCTGGTTTTGCTCCACTACCTTTACAAGTATCACATGGATCTTCTACTGGAATCTCGACATTTAGCTCTTTACCAAAAATAGCTTCTTCAAACTCTAAAGTAACTTGATATTGTAAGTCATCACCTTGGCGCGGAGCATTTGGATCACGACGTCTGCCGCCCCCTCCGCCAAAGAACGAACTAAAGATATCTTCAAAACCGAAGCCACCACCGAAGTCTCCGCCGCCGAAACCTTGATTCGCACCAGCATGACCAAATTGATCGTACTGCGCACGCTTTTGATCATCACTTAATACTTCATATGCTTCTTGTACTTCTTTAAACTTTTCAATAGCATTCTCTTCTTTACTTACGTCTGGATGGTATTTTTTAGCCAAACGACGATACGCTTTTTTAATTTCATCTTTTGAAGCGCCCTTGCTAAGTCCAAGGACCTCATAATAATCTCGTTTACTCATAAATTTGCAACCCCCGAATCTTTCACATAAACGTAATTTTAACACCGAAAGAAAGTGCTTTGCAACAAA
The DNA here is from genome assembly GCF_008368905.1 of Bacillus sp. SH5-2. NCBI lineage: Bacteria > Bacillati > Bacillota > Bacilli > Caryophanales > Bacillaceae > Bacillus > Bacillus sp. SH5-2. Next base: position 90,456 of record NZ_QOSD01000020.1, on the reverse strand, counting down.
GTTTCCTCACTTACAGTATGCAAAATAAAAAACTTAAGCTCCTCACACATTTCTCCTCATTCATGAAAAAAGCCAAAGCCAAGGCACGCTTGACTTTGACTTTTTGTCATCTTACTTATTATGTTTACAGTTGAATTACTTGTCTTCTTTTACTTCTTCAAACTCAGCATCAACTACATTGTCTTTCTTCGCACCAGCGTCTTGTGCACCTTCTGCTTGCCCTGCAGCTGCTTGAGCTTGCTCGTATAATTTAACACTTAATTGTTGTACGATTTCTTGTAAAGCGTCTTTTTTCGCACGGATTTCTTCAAGTTCGTTTTTCTCGATTGCCGCTTGTAATGCTTCTTTTGCTTCTGTTGCTTTTGCTACTTCAGCCGCATCTACTTTACCTTCTAAATCTTTTACAACTTTATCTGTTTGGAATACAAGTTGATCAGCTTCGTTACGAAGTTCAACTTCTTCCTTACGTTTTTGGTCAGCGTCAGCATTTGCTTCTGCTTCTTGTACCATACGATCTACTTCTTCATCAGAAAGACCTGAAGAAGATTGGATTGTAATAGCTTGCTCTTTGCTTGTTCCTAAATCTTTTGCACGTACGTTAACGATACCGTTCGCATCAATATCGAATGTTACTTCGATTTGCGGAATACCACGTGGTGCTGGTGGAAGGTCTGTTAATTGGAAACGACCTAGCGTTTTGTTGTCAGCTGACATTGGACGCTCACCTTGTAATACGTGAATGTCTACAGCTGGTTGGTTGTCAGCAGCTGTAGAGAATACTTGTGACTTACTTGTTGGAATTGTAGTGTTACGCTCGATTAATTTCGTGAACACACCACCCATAGTTTCAATACCTAAAGAAAGTGGAGTTACGTCTAATAATAGTACGCCTTCTACATCACCAGTAAGTACGCCACCTTGAACTGCAGCACCTAATGCTACAACTTCATCAGGGTTTACACCTTTATATGGTTCTTTACCAGTTTCACGTTTAATAGCTTCTTGTACAGCTGGGATACGAGTAGATCCACCAACAAGGATAACTTTATCTAATTCGCTTGGAGCAAAACCAGCGTCTTTTAATGCACGACGAGTTGGCTCTAATGTTCTTTCAACAAGACCTGCTGAAAGCTCTTCGAATTTCGCTCTTGTTAATGTTAATTCTAAGTGTAATGGACCAGCAGCTCCAGCACTAATGAATGGTAATGAAATTTGTGTTTGTGTTACGCCAGAAAGATCTTTTTTCGCTTTTTCAGCTGCATCTTTCAAACGTTGAAGTGCCATTTTATCTTGGCTTAAATCAATGTTATTTTCTTTTTTGAACTCAGCCACTAAGTGGTCAATAATAACTTGGTCAAAGTCATCTCCACCAAGACGGTTGTCACCAGCAGTTGAAATAACTTCGAATGTTCCATCTGCTAACTCAAGGATAGATACGTCAAATGTACCGCCACCTAAGTCATATACTAAGATTTTTTGCTCTTCATCTTGTTTTTCTAAACCGTAAGCAAGCGCTGCTGCTGTTGGTTCGTTAATGATACGCTCAACTTCTAAACCAGCGATACGACCAGCATCTTTTGTTGCTTGACGTTCTGCATCGTTGAAGTATGCAGGTACTGTAATAACAGCTTTCGTTACTGTTTCACCTAAGTATGCTTCAGCAGAAGCTTTTAGGTTTTGTAAAATGATTGCAGAAATTTCTTGAGGTGTATAATCTTTACCTTCAACTTCTACTTTGTAGTCTGTACCCATATGACGTTTAACAGACATGATTGTATTTGGGTTTGTAATTGCTTGACGCTTTGCAACTTCCCCAACTTGACGCTCTTCATTTTTGAAAGCTACAACAGAAGGTGTTGTACGGTTTCCTTCTGGATTTGGGATAACCTTTGGTTCTCCACCTTCCATAACAGCTACACAAGAGTTTGTTGTACCTAAGTCAATACCGATAATTTTACTCATGGCGAATCCTCCTACTTTTATGTAAATTATTGATTTACTTTTACCATTGATGGGCGAATCACACGATCTTTTAGTTTATAACCTTTTTGGAATTCCTCCACAACCGCGTTTGATTCAAATTCACTGTCTTCCACTTGCATAATAGCTTGGTGCTCATTAGGATCAAACTGTTTTCCAACAGCCTCAATCACTTCAACACCTTCTTTAGTCAGCGCTTCTAGCAATTGACGATGCACCATTTCCATACCTTGTAATAAGGACTTCGTTTGCTCATCAGTTGCTTCCACTTGCATTGCTCTTTCAAAATTATCAAGAGCTGGCAAAATATCTGACACTAGACTTTGTGCTCTATATTTTTCAGCAGCCTGTTTATCCATTTGAACACGGCGCTTATAATTTTCAAAATCAGCTTGTAGACGTAATGTGCGACCTTCCGTTTCCGTTAGTTTCGCTTGTAACTCATCTACTTTTTCTTGTAAAAGAGCAGCCTCACTTTTTGCTTCTACAGTTTCTTCACTGTTTTCTGGCGTGACAGCTTCTTCAACTTGCGCTTCTTTTACTTCTTCTACCACTTGTTCGTTACGCTCTTCCACAATATTCACCTCCTTAAAAGGTATTAGGTACCATGCATAGCATGATTACCTAAGCATTATATATTACACACAGCAATGAAAAGTTCATCACTTGAGCGAATGTATTACTCTCATTTACTTTTTAAGTCCATCTGTAAATTGTCTCGTAAATAACTGTAACAAACTAATTACCCGAGAGTATTGCATTCTTGTCGGACCTAAAATAGCAATTGTTCCAAGCTGTTCTTCACCAATCGAATATGTTGCAGAAATTAAACTACAATCTTCCATGGCTGTCGCAGAGTTTTCCCTACCAATTTTCACTTGAATACCTACTTGTTTATGACGCAAAATATCATAAAACTCAGCTTCGTTATCAATCATCGTCAGCAAGGATCTTACTTTGTGAATGTCATGGAACTCTGGTTGTGAAAGCATATTTGCTTTTCCTCCAAAGTATATCTTTTCCGATAAAGGAACTTGAAATGTACCATCTAACATTTTTATTGCACTATCGTAATTATGAACATACCCACGCAATACCGTAACAATCTCCTTAAAGATTTTATTATGGAGTTCTGACATTGGTACGCCTGATAGCTTTTCATTTAAAATATTAACCATTTTTTCTAAATCTGATAAATCAACAGATTCCGGAACGGTAATCGTTTTGCTTTGTACATGCCCTGTATCCGTTACAATGATAGCGACTGCAGTTTGATGATCAAGCGGAACAATTTGTACGTTTTTAAGTTTATTTGTGCTTAACTTCGGTCCAAGAACAATGGCCGTATAATTTGTAAGCTCTGATAAAATTTGAGCCGATTGCTGTGCAATCTTTTCCGCTTCAAAAATTCTTTCAGCAAATAAATCTTTAATTTGTACAATTTCATCGTTTGGTAAGTTTTGCGGCGCTAAAAGATGGTCTACATAAAATCGGTATCCTTTCTCAGAAGGAACACGTCCAGAAGAACTGTGTGTTTTCTCAATAAATCCTAGCTCCTCTAAATCAGCCATTTCATTTCGAATAGTAGCTGAACTAAACGTAATTTCATCTTTCTTAGCCAACGTCCTCGACCCAACAGGTTGCGCTGATCCAATAAAGTCATCAATAATTGTTTGTAAAATTAAGAGCTGACGTTCCGTAAGCATCTCATCATCACCTCTGTTAGCACTCTTTGTCTTCGAGTGCTAAATCTATTAATAACTTACCAAAATTGACATTCAATTGTCAACGGAAACGTCACGAAATAATGAAACTTTTTCACGTTAATGGAGCATTTAATTAGTCAATCAAAAATGATTGGAATACTTCATTCCCTAATAACTTTCCTTTTCGCGTTAAACGAACATATCCATCGCTCTCTTCAAGCAATCCTTGTTCTTGGTTGTTTTGCAACTGTTTCGCGAAAACTTGATTCATCTCCATATTAAATTTCTTTTGAAATGCTATTTTAGATACACCTTTTGTTTTTCGAAGCCCTAAGAACAACTCTTCTTCCATTTTTTCTTTCTCCGTCACCACGTGAACATCTAAATATGGAAATCCGGTTTCATCGATCTTATTGAAATATTGCTTGAGCGGCCCTACATTTTGGATACGTTCTCCATTTACATAACTATGCGCTCCAGCTCCAAATCCATAATATTCTTCATTATTCCAGTATGTGAGGTTATGTCTACTTTCATTATCACCTTTTGAGAAATTACTAATTTCATACTGGATATAGCCATGTTTCTCCATTTCATCCATTACCATTTCGTACATTTTCGCTTCATGGTCTTCACCTGGAAGTCTTAATTTCCCTTTATTCATTAAATTATAAAATACAGTTTTCGGTTCCACAATTAATGAATATGCCGAGAAATGTTGTACACCAAGCGTAAAAGCAATGTCTAATGTTTCTTTTACATCTTCTATCGTCTGTCCTGGCAAAGCATAGATAATATCTACATTTATATTTTTGAAGCCCACTTCCTGCGCTTCTCGAATTGCTACAAACGCATCTTCCCTCGTATGCTTGCGCCCAATTTTCTCAAGCAGCTCATCACGGAACGTTTGTACACCAAAACTAATTCTGTTCACTCCACCTTCTAACAATACGTTTAACTTCTCTTTCGGTAAATCACCTGGATTCGCTTCAAATGTTAGTTCACAATTCGGAGCAAACGGACGTAAACAACGGTTAATAATATCGAGTAATTTTTTTGTCTGTTCCATATTTAACGCTGTCGGAGTTCCCCCGCCAACAAAAATCGTTTTCATACTATCAAACGGTACTTTTTGAACCGTGTTTATTATTTCCTTCTCTAAATACTCTAAATATTGATCAACCGGTTGGCGTTCAATAAACACTTTATTAAAATCACAATAGTGACAAATGTGCTGACAAAACGGAATATGAATATATGCAGCTTGCACCAAATATAACTCCTACCTTTCTAAAAAGAAAACCTCCGCACTCCGGAGGATTCTTTACTTCTCTAACGTATTACGAATTTGTTCCATTCGCATTTTTCCCCAATCATACATCATTTCAACGATTGGTAACAGTGACATGCCTAGTTCCGTCATATAATACTCAACGCGAGGAGGAATTTCAGGATACACTGTTCGATCAACAATCCCATCCTCCATTAACTCTTTTAATTGATTCGACAAAACTTTATGAGAAATGCTTGGGAATAATCGTTGCAATTCACTGAAACGATGAGGCCCTTCTACACCAAGATGCCACAGTATCACAACTTTCCACTTTCCACTAATAATAGAAAGCGTCAATTCCTTTTCACAATTAAAATTACCATTTTGTATTTTCTCTTGAATATCTTTTCGAATATTTTCGGACATTAACAATCTCCTAACTCTGTATGAACTAAAAGCTCTCTCACTATTGTAAATGAGAGATGCTAAGATGTCTAAAAAGTAATTATACAGAAAAAAGAAGCCGCATAAACGACTTCTTTTTTCACTTCAAATATTAGTTGTCATCCATTTTCAGTACAGCCATGAATGCCTCTTGCGGTACTTCTACAGAACCAACAGACTTCATACGTTTTTTACCTTCTTTTTGCTTATCAAGAAGTTTACGCTTACGAGAAATGTCACCGCCGTAACATTTCGCAAGTACGTTTTTACGCATCGCCTTAATTGTAGAACGCGCTACAACTTTGTTTCCGATAGTCGCCTGAATTGGCACTTCGAACTGTTGTCTCGGAATTAATTCTTTTAATTTCTCTACAATTACTTTACCACGGTCATACGCTGAATCACGGTGTACGATAAATGATAAAGCATCAACTTGTTCATTATTTAAAAGAATATCCATTTTCACAAGTTTAGATGGTTTATAACCAATTAACTCATAGTCAAATGATGCATACCCTTTCGTATTTGATTTCAACTGATCGAAGAAATCATATACGATTTCCGATAATGGGATTTCATACGTTAACGTAACACGTGTTTCATCTAAATATTGCATATCAATGAACGTTCCACGTTTCCCTTGGCAAATTTCCATTACAGCTCCAACATAGTCATTCGGAACCATAATTGAAGCCTTAACAAATGGCTCCTCTACACGATCGATAGACTGTGGATCTGGCATATTAGATGGGTTATCAACAATAACATCTTCACCGTTTGTTAAATAAACTTTATAAATAACACTTGGTGCTGTTGTAATTAAATCAATCTTAAATTCACGTTCAATACGTTCTTGAATGATTTCCATGTGAAGAAGTCCTAAGAAACCACAACGGAAACCAAATCCTAACGCTTGAGATGTTTCTGGTTCAAACTCAAGGGCAGAATCGTTTAACTCTAATTTTTCTAACGCATCACGTAAGTCGTTATAACGCGCAGAATCAATCGGATATAAACCACAGAATACCATTGGGTTTAATTTACGATATCCTGCTAACGGCTCTGCAGCTGGACGTTTCGCATGTGTAATCGTATCACCAACGCGTGTGTCTCCAACGTTTTTAATCGACGCTGCTAAGAAACCTACATCTCCTACCGTTAATTCTTCACGCTGCGTTGTTTTCGGTGTAAATACACCTACTTCTGTTACTTCAAATTCTTTACCCGTTGCCATCATACGTACTTTATCGCCAACTTTTACCGTTCCATTTACAACACGGATGTAAGCAATTACACCGCGGTATGGGTCATATAAAGAGTCGAAAATCATACATTGTAACGGATCTTCCGAATTACCCGCCGGAGCTGGTACTTTTTCAACGATTTGTTCTAAAATTTCTTCAATACCGATTCCAGCTTTTGCTGAAGCAAGTACTGCTTCTGATGCATCTAAACCAATTACATCTTCTACCTCTTGGCGCACACGTTCTGGGTCTGCACTTGGTAAGTCTATTTTGTTAATAACTGGTAAAATTTCTAAATTATTATCAAGCGCTAAGTATACGTTTGCTAACGTTTGTGCTTCAATACCTTGCGCTGCATCTACTACAAGAATCGCGCCTTCACAAGCCGCTAAACTACGAGATACTTCGTACGTAAAGTCGACGTGTCCTGGTGTATCAATTAAGTGAAGAATATACTCTTCACCGTCTTTTGCTGTATAGTTTAATTGTACTGCGTTTAATTTAATTGTAATACCACGCTCACGCTCTAAATCCATAGAGTCAAGCAATTGAGCTTTCATTTCACGTTGTGTTAACGCGTTTGTTTTCTCTAAAATACGGTCTGCTAACGTTGACTTTCCGTGGTCAATATGAGCAATGATAGAGAAATTACGGATTTTGGACTGTCTTTTTGCTCTTTCTTCTTTGTTCATCTATGTTCTCAACTCCTAATAGTCTCGCCAATATACACTAGCACTGATTATATCAATAGAGCAGCAAAGATTCAATGAAAACTCGTGCTGCTTACAATACAAATCATTCTATCTATATCTTATGCGAACAAACCATAAGAGACAAACCTTTTTCAAATTAAAAAACGGCTGTCTTACAAATATGTAAAACAACCGTCCTCCGTTTGACTCTTAACTAAAAATTTCTTTTACTTTCCCGACAACTATATCTGTCCCAAACTTTGTCATTTCATAAGTAACACTCGCTATTGCCATACCCATTCCTTCTACGACATTAAAACTTCTTAAACTTTCTAATTGTTTTTGTTTTTCAACAGTTGAAAACGAACTTCCCAAAATTTCTGATTCAGCAGCCTCACCTTCCGTCCCTGTCATATGAGCTATTTGTTCGTACGACAGCTGCTGATAGCCTTTCATACTTTTCAAACCATGATTAGCAAGCGCCACCCCCGCTATCATCATAAGTAAGCATAAGGATGTACTACATATACACAAAAGTGTAAAACGACTTAAACTGTTATCGTCTCTTCCCATCAATGTGTATATGCCCCTGTATTATCTTGGTCAATTTGATGATGCAACGCTGCATTTAAACCACTCGCTATTACATTTGCCATATCCTCTATAAAGGCATCTACCTCTTTTGGAGTCACCATTAAATTATGACCAAGAGGAGATAGCACCTCATAAATTAATTTCCTCTTCTCTTCATCTTCCAACGTACCAACAGCACCTAAAAACATATTCCGGCTCTTTTCATCCGGCATATCCTCTTCTGCTAGTTTTTTCTTTTCTCCAAATGAAAATCCCGCAGGTAATAAAGATCGTGACGGCTTATGCCCCTCTTTCATTTCTCTTCCAAAATGCTTCAAAATAAAATCAATTGTATCGCTTGTAATTGAAACGGCATCAACTACAGTTGGAACACCAATTGCAATAACAGGAATACCTAACGTTTCTTTACTAAGTTCCTTACGTTTATTCCCAACACCAGACCCTGGATGAATTCCTGTATCAGAAATTTGTATCGTACTATTGACCCTTTCAATAGAACGAGCAGCTAATGCATCGATTGCAATGACAAAGTCCGGCTTTGTCTTCTCAATGATTCCATAAATAACATCGCTTGTTTCAATCCCCGTAATCCCCATTACACCCGGCCTGATTGCACTAACAGGCCTAAATCCTTCTTCCACACTTTCAGGCTGCAATTGAAACAAATGTCTCGTTACCAATACATTTTCTACAACTATCGGCCCAAGTGCATCTGGCGTTACATTCCAATTCCCAAGACCGACGATTAAACAACTCGCTTCTTTCGTAACGCCAACTTCTTCTAAAAAATAAGAAAATTCTTTTGCAAAAATACGCTCTACTTTTTGTTGCAGTTCCGTATCTTGTTGACGTATACCTTGCACTTCAAGCGTTAAATAATTTCCAGGTTTTTTCCCCATCGATTCAGAGGCAACTTCATCAATCGTTACCTTCGTAATGGTAACACCTTCTTCTTCCCTCTCTTTTACAATAACTCCTTGTATTCCATTTTGTTCTTCTTGGCGCTCTTGCAACATTTGATGCGCCTCTACAGCAAGGTCAGTTCTAACGCTATATTTACTTAAATCTAATGGTTCTTTCATCGTATCTCCTCCGTAATTCATAGTAAATATCGTTAGATTTCCCAAAGTTATATAAGGTCATTCTTTCCTTTACGTGAAATTTCATTGATATACTATTGCAATTCTCTTCACCGTTTGATAGAATATCACTTGTTCTATGTTAAGAATCGAGTCATTCGATTGCACCAGGGAGGTGAAAAGTATGGCAAACATCAAATCTGCTATCAAACGCGCTAAACTTAGCGAAGAGCGTCGTTCACATAACGCTTCTATCAAGTCTGACATGCGTTCTGCTGTTAAAACTGTAGAAGCTTTAGTTACTAATAACGATCTTGAAAATGCTAAAGAAGCTTTCAAAACTGCTTCTAAAAAACTTGACAAAGCAGCTCGTAAAGGTCTTATCCACCAAAACGCTGCAGCTCGTCAAAAATCTCGCTTAGCGAAACAAGTAAACGCGTAAGGCGTTTAAAAAACGATCCATTTGGATCGTTTTTTTATATACAAAAAGTTCACGTGCTAAGCACGTGAACTTTTCGTTTCATCACATATGATTTAACCGCATTAAGAAAAACTCAAGCACAAGTTTCTTATCCATTTTCCCCGTTTTCATACTATAATCAGCTTCCGCTAATTCTATAATCACTTTTTTTAATTCTTCAAAAGAGAAAAACTTCGTTTGATTCATCGCTAACTTTACACGATACGGATGTACACCGATATGAGACGCGATTTGATTTTGTCCATAACCGCGCTGTTGTAACTCTTTCACTTGATGTAGCAAGCGGAATTGACTCACTAACAACGCAAGCAGTTTAATCGGTTCTTCCTGTTGCGTAAATAACCCATCTAATATTTCCATCGCACCCGCGATATCTTTTTTTACCACTTTTTCCGTTAAAGCAAACACATTTTGTTCTACTGATTTTGGCACAAGTTCCGCAACAAGCTTCGGTGTAATCTCTCCGCCCATACCAACGTATAACGTTAACTTGTCCATTTCCTTCGCCAACATCGTTACATTACTTCCCACAAGCTCTAACAACAAACTAACAGCTGCATTATCAATATGCACATGCACTTCATCTGCACGAGCGACAATCCATTTCTGAACATCCTGCACTTGCATCGCATTCGCTTCTACTATATCTGCTGTTTTCTTTAATAGTTTTGTAATTTTTTTTCGTTCATCAAGTTTTTCGTAAGGCGCAACAAAAACAAGAATAGAAAATGGAGAAGGCTCCCCAATATATTCTTCTAAAATTTTTATATTTTGTTCTAACTTTTCCTTTTGCGAAGTTAAAAATAATGGTGATTTTATTAATAACACTTTACGTTCTCCGAAAAAGGGAAGTGTACGCGCATCTTCAATCACATCTTCTAAATAAGCCTCTTCCAAATCATATGTCACAACATTAAACTCCCGGTCTTCCTCTTCAAGCGCTTCTGTTGTAATAAGCTTAATCGTTTCATTTATAAAAAATGCTTCCGTTCCATACAGTAAATACAACGGAGCAAACTGTTTCTTTTTAATTTTTTTATGTATATCACTCATACTTTTTCCTACTCCCTAACTTGGCAATATATATTTATACTAATGCCCTAGCTTTTGTTTTACAAGTACAAAGGAACAGGCTTTATAACCCGTCCCTTTATTTATATTAAACGCCACGCAATAAGCCCCGGGTTTCTTATTGGTGTGCGGTAATCACCTTCCCTTTATTGTTCACAATAAAAATCCGAGTATAAGTGCCAACTGTTAACATGCTTGGAAATAAAAAACTCACGTTACTTAGCGAACTAAAAGTAGTAAAAATACTCTATTTCTCTTCACATGGAAATTGTAGATTTTTTTCTGACAATATTTTATACTAAAGTGGAATGTTGGGGAGGGATTCTAAATGAATAATTTTGAACAAAATGTTCAAAGCAAACGTAATGACGCTATTGATTCAGGGGTAGGATTTATCGTCTCATTTGGTTTTTTCGCAACACTTTTCATTATTGCCACAGTTATTAAATTTATTGGTTCCTAAAGACTGCCACTTCATGGCAGTCTTCTCTTTTTCATCTAGTATGTGTTTCATCATATGTGATTTTACTTTTAAAGGTTCCATTTCCCCCTTTAAAAACATAAGAAATAGCACCTTGTTGATCTGTGCGCCATATTTCAATACCCATCTTCTCAAAACGCTCTATAACTTCCTTATGCGGGTGCCCATATTTATTACGTTCTCCTACAGAAATAATCGCTACACTAGGCTGTATAAGGCTTAAAAAAGAGGATATAGATGACGTATTACTCCCATGATGAGCAACTTTTAATACATCCGCTCGCAATGCAGGATAGTTTGATACTAAACGATTCTCTCCACCCTCTTCTAAATCTCCTGTAAACAACCACGTTACCCCTCCAAATTTCGCCCATATTACAATTGAGGAATCATTTTCATTAGATTTCTTTCCATTTGGAGCTAGCACAAAAAACTCCGCTCCATTTACACTCCAGCTTTCCCCTTCCGCCACTTCACTTATTTTCACATTCTTTTCTAACGCCTTTTTCTTTAATACTTTTTCTAATATTGCATCTTGTTCTTTCCAGCCAAATACAACTTCCTTTACAGTTACATATGACAATAAATCTTGCGCAGCACCTATATGATCCGCATCTCCATGCGTTACGATTAATTTATCAATTGTTTTGATGCCTTCTTTTTGTAAAAAAGGGATTAAAATATCTTTTCCAATCGAAAATTCATGTTTTTTCCGTTGCCATTCTTCTTTATTGAGTTGAAGTGTTCCACCTGTGTCAATAAGATAAACACCCTTATCATACGGAAGGCGAATTAAGATTGCATCACCTTGTCCAACATCAATAAATGTAACGCTGCCACTTTCACGAAAATATGGATAGGCATAATGACACGTACAAACGCAAAGAAATACACCCACACCTATGGGCACAATCCTTTTTGGCATTCCCCTTTCCAAAACTATCAATATACTAACAATAATTACAAAATATACAGCTACAAGAAGTATAGATGTTTGTCCAAAAACAAGCCGGGTAAATGGTAAACTTTCACAGTAACTTAGAAAATCATTAGAAATACTTAAACCTACTGAAAGTACATTCGCAAGTCCTTTTGCGAGAAACGGGATAATCGGCATACAAATCAGAATAATAATACTACACGGTAATACAATTATAGATAAAAACGGAACGTATAGGAGATTGAGGAGAATACTATATGGAGAAAAATAACCGAAATGATATAACAAAATTGGCGTACTAACGAGCTGTGAAATAATAGAAATGTAAATCGAGTTTCGGATTACTCCGTTGCTACTCCCTAGTAATAACGGAGCAGATAAAAGTAAAGCAAAACTGCCTACAAAAGAAAACTGAAATCCAATATTAAAAACAAGATACGGATCATATATAAGCATACATATAGCCGTTACACTTAAAGCATCTAAGCTAGATATACGAATAGAGCACATGAAAGCGATCAGCAATAAAACCCCTGTTATAGAAGCCCTTATAACAGAAGGTGACGCCCCTGCTAAAATCATATACAAAGGAAGGCATACGATAAGACATACGGTTGCTACCTCTCTCGTCACACCACTCCTCAGCAAAATAAAGTACACGATCACCATTAACAATACAATATGCGAACCTGAAATTGCCAATAAATGTACAAGTCCAAATTGTTGATATTGCTCTTCAACTTCAAACGTCATTTGTTGTCTATCACCAAATAACAATGCATTCATAAAAGCACCTGATTGTTCTGGGAACATTTCAGTAACTTTGGAAATTGCTTGCTGCCTCAAAAGCAGGATCCATTGCATCAGTGATAATGATGTTTTATGACATTCAGAAATATTTGTAGCATCAAATATGAAATGAATATTTTGCTCATATAAATAATCACGGTAATTAAAACCGTGAAAATTTCTGGCTGTTTGTGGTTCTTTCCTCTCACCTTTGAATACACATGATACCCCTGCATATAATTGTTGCAATTGTTTCTTTTCCAAGGATGATTTAATTTTGTAACTTAACTGCACTATATTTTTATTTTGATCTTCAACTTGAAATGATAGACGATCACCATTAATAAGAGGTGTGTTTTGTATCACTCCTCTTGTAACATCGTAGGACTCTCCTAGAGGCCTGTTTTCTTCTTGAACATAGGAAGTGTGCATAGCGCCGCTAAAACACGCTATAACGCATAAAAGGAAGGTTTTACGGGAAGTTCGATATAAACAGAATAAAACGTAGGAAGCTAGACAACAAATAATCAACAAAGCCGACGTGGAAAAGGTAGTTGCAATCCCCATCACAAATGAGATTGCAACATAGCCCCATTGTCCATGCAACTCATACTCACTCCTTATAGCATCATTTTCGCTTGTGTGAATACATGTTGTAATTCTTCCATTGATAAGTTCTCTTTTTCTAAAGATGCAAATAGTTCTTTTAACTCCATATGACGTTTTTGTTCTTCTAATGCTGCAATATCATATTCTAGCGGAACGTGCTTCACTGTGACATTCGCTTTTTCAAATAACTCTACGGCATACGGATGGTTTTTATAATCCTGCGCATAATAAACCGCTGTAATACCACTTTGAATAATCGCCTTACAGCATTGTAAACAAGGGAAATGCGTAACATAAATTTCCGCTTCCTCTGTTTTCACACCAAACTTTGCACATTGTAACAAAGCATTCATTTCAGCATGAATTGTGCGAACACAATGATTATCAATCACGTAGCATCCATCATCTATACAATGTACGCCACCTTTAATTGAACCATTATATCCACCAGCGATAATTCGTTTATCACGAACGATTGTCGCCCCTACTGCCAACCTTGTACATGTACTACGTAAAGATAACAGATGGCTTTGTGTCATAAAATATTGATCCCATGAAATTCGTTCCATATTCTTCACCTACTTTTTTGTCTACTTGTAGTGTAGCGAATGAAGAAAAACTTCGTCAATCTTTTACGGAATAATAATTTGATCTTTTATTTTCTCCAGAGACTTCGCCCCAATCCCATCAATCTCTAATAAATCTTCTATCTTTTGAAACGGACCATGTTCCTCTCGATATTTCAAAATACTTTCTGCTTTTCGAGAGCCAATACCCGTGATTTTTTCAAGTTGCTCTTTCGATGCTGAATTTATTTGAATCTTACCTTCTTCCCTAGAAGGAATAGCAGTTCCCTGCCCCGTTTCATCTTTACTCGGTATATAAAGGATCATTTGATCTTGTACAATTTGTGCCAAATTTACTTTTTTCATATCTACCTCTGGCAAAAAACCACCAGCCTTTTGAACTACATCCTTTACCCGGTCCCCTTCCTTCATTTCATATACCCCTTCTTTACTAACCGCTCCTTTCAAATCAATTACAATTATTTTTTTCTGTTCCTTTGCATCCGATATTTTCGGTTTACTTTTTTTCTCTATATCTTTCGTTTGAACATCCGTTGCAATGACTGATTGCTCTGTATGCTGGTTCGTTTTCCAGAAAAATAGAAAAGGTACAATACCAATAATAGCTACTAATCCCAACCACTTTTTCGGAAAATCCCACATCATTTTACACCTCTAATCATAAATTTATAACATCATTCATATTGTTTAGGAGAAAGCTGTTACGAAGGAGGGATGAAACATTGAACATAGGAATTATAGGGACAGGAAACATGGGGAATATACTAATCGATGCATTTTTAGAAACCCGTGCTGTCAAACCTTCGTGCCTTACAATCATTAATCGAACGCCCGCCAAAGCATATCATATAAAAGAAAAATACCCTTCTGTTCATATAGCCAAAACTATTGATGAAGTAATTGAACGGTCACATCTTATTTTTATTTGTGTAAAACCGATAGATATTTACCCTATCCTACAAAAATATGCTGAACATTTTTCTGATGAAAAGTGCTTAGTTTCTATCACAAGTCCGATATCTCCATCACAATTAGAGACACTTGTACCATGCCACGTCGCACGTATTATTCCGAGCATTACAAATCGCGCCTTATCTGGTGCATCACTATTTACATTCGGAAGTAAATGCTCTGAAGAGTGGCAACAAAAACTACTACGTCTATTCAAAAATATTTCCACTCCCCTTGTAATAGAAGAAGATATAACGCGCGTTTCATCTGATATAGCAAGCTGCGGCCCTGCATTTTTTAGTTATTTATTACAATGTTTTATTAACGCTGCTGTAGATAAAACAAATATTACACATGAAGAAGCCACTACTTTAGTAAGTGAAATGGTCGTTGGAATGGGGAAATTACTTGAAAAAGAGATTTTCACACTACCTACTTTACAAGAAAAGGTATGTGTGAAAGGCGGCGTTACAGGAGAAGGTATTCGTGTTTTAGAAGAACATGTTGGGGATATGTTTCATAAATTAATCGAACGGACACACGAGAAATTTGATGAGGATTTAAAATGCGTTGATCAGCAATTCAATAAACACACATAATAAATACGTCACTATCATTCCAAATCCTTTTTATAAATACTTGCTTTTTTATACTACACGTCCACTTACACAAGTATTTTCACACTTTATACAGATCATTTCCGTATAATTCTAAATCAAAAATTACATCTTCTTTATAAAACAAAAGCAACCTTCTCGGTTGCTTTTGTTTTACCCGTTTTTCTTCGCCATGAAGAAAATACGCTCTGTTTGTTCTGTAACTTCAAGTCTCTCAAAGTCACCCGTCACGCGAAGCACTGTGAAACCAGCCTCTTCAAGCCATTTCGTCAACTCTTCAACCTGATATGCACGTTGCACGTGACATTCGTCAAAACGATGGTACACATCTTCTTCTGGATCTTGAACAAAGAATGTTAAATCATGCTCTACACTATTTGATTCTTCACCGGGGAAGCAATTCCAAATAAGAGATATTTCTTCTCCATTCACTGTGTATGTTTCATTTTGAAATACATGATGTATTTTATATAAAGAATGTACATCAAATAAAAACAAACCATCTTGACGTAAATGGTGGAACACTCTTCTAAACGTTTCTTGTACTCCCTCTTCTTGCAATACATAATTTAATGAATCACAAAAGATGGTTACGCAATCGAATTCACCTGGAACATCAAGCTCTCGCATGTCTTGTTGGTAAAAAGGAATAAAGTATCCCTCTCCTCCTAACTTTTGCTGAGCGACTGTTAACATTTCTTCCGAAAGATCGACACCGATTAAATCGTAACCCTTTTGTACGAGCGGAAGGGTTACATTACCAGTACCGCATGCTACGTCAAGAATCTTTGCCTCTTTCATATCCGCTTGCTGCAGGCTTTCCTCTGTGAATTCTACCCACTTTTCATAAGGGACATCATTCATTAGTTCGTCGTACAACAATGCAAATTGTTCGTATTTCATTGGTCTAGCTCGTCTGTAATATCTTCACGTGGCACATCGCCCCATAGACGTTCTAAATTATAGTGATTACGCTCATCCTTATGGAATACATGAGCAACTACATCTCCAAGATCAACTAATACCCAGCGCGCTTCGTCAAAACCTTCCATACGTTGTACGTCGATTTGGAACTCGTGTGCTTTTGATTTAATTTCACGCGCAATTGCTTGCACTTGTTTATCTGAGTTACCGTGACAAATAATGAAATAATCTGCAATTGGTGAAATACCTTGCATATTTAGGACAACCATATCTTCTGCTCTCTTATCATCAGCTGCTTTCGCTGCTAATACTAATAAATCTTTATCTTTCATTTAATAATTTCCTCCTTGATAACTGCATTATATGTTTGGAATGTTAATGGATAAATCGTTTGATCTTTTTCCATTAAAAATTGAATTGTTCGCTTTAACGCAAATAATAAAGCTTGATTTATATCTGTATATGCGAGTTTACGAGCTTCTTCCACCCCTGGAAACTTTCGCCCAGGCTCAATGTAATCAGCTACATAAATCACTTTATCTAACATCGTCATTTTCTCATGACCACTTGTATGATATGTAATAGCTTGCAGGATTTCAGGATCCGTAATGCCTACTTCTTTTTCTACTAAGTATGCCCCAACAGGTGCATGCCATAACTCTTTGTTATAACAAAGTAGATCTTTCGGCAAATCTTCACGTTTAATAATCTCTTCCATCTCTGAAATTGCTCTACATTTCGCATAATCATGGAATATAGCTGCCACTTCTGCTTTCTTCTCATCCACACCGTATAATTTAGCGAGCTCAATCGCTGTCTCCATTACACCAATTGTGTGTATATAACGTTTTTCATGCATTTGTTGTTTGACAATATGAAGTGCATTCTCACGATTCATACAACCCATTCCTCTCGATATATACCTGTACTTTTTCAGGAAGTAAATATTTACATGTTTTCTTCTCTTTATATCTCTCACGTAATAAAGATGAAGAAACTGCAAACTCCGGAATTTCCACCGTAGTGATATTATAAGGCGTATGCAATGTATAACCAGGTCTTGCAACACCAACAAACGTAACTAGATCGAGTAACGCTTCAATGTTATACCATTTCGGTAAATACTCAACCATATCTCCACCAATAATAAAGTGAAACTGCACATCCGGATACTTCTTCGTCAATTGTAACATAGTGTCATATGTATAAGATGGGCCCTTCCTATTTAGCTCTTCTAAACAAATAGAAAAGTGTGTTTCTTCCTCAGTCGCAAGCTCTAACATATGTAAGCGACTTTCTACACTTGTAATATTTCGCCCTTGTTTATGCGGTGGAATTTGGTTTGGTAAGAACCATACCTCCTCCAGATTCAAAGCGTGATACACTTCATTCGCAATTAGTAAATGCCCATAATGAGGCGGATCAAATGTACCGCCAATGATGCCAATTTTTCTCAAAAGAAACGCCCCTTCCTTTTACATACAGTAACTCTCTTCATTCCTATCCGAAGAGAGTTCACTGTTAATAAAAGTTCAATTGGTTTCGCTCTCTACATCATTACGCACCAGCGATAAAATAGCGCATGCTAACCTTTTTTATCGAGGAAGCTTAATTTGTTTATTTTCTCTTGATTCTTTGTATAACACAATTGTGCTTCCAATTACTTGAACGATTTCAGCACGTGCACCTTTTGCAAGTTCTTCTGCAACTTCACGGCGATCGAATTCACAGTTTTGTAGCACACTTACTTTAAATAACTCACGAGCTTCTAAAGTATCTGCGATTTGTTTAATCATATTTTCATTTACTCCGCCTTTTCCTACTTGAAAAATTGGTGTTAAATGATGTGCTTGTGCACGTAAAAATCTTTTTTGTTTTCCTGTTAACATATATGTTAGCCTCCAAGCTTTTTTATAACTAATTGTTTCATTCTCTCAATATTTGGTACACGTCCTGTCCACATTTCAAATGCAAGTGCCCCTTGATAAACAAACATATCAATGCCATTTTGAATAATTGCACCTTGCGCTTTTGCCTCACATAAAATTTTCGTTTCAAATGGATTATAAATTATATCTGATACAATCGTTCCTTTTTTTAACGAACAAATTTGTAATGGCGTATGTTCGACGTATGGATGCATACCTATTGTTGTCGTCTGAATGATAATATCATAATCCCCATATTCCTCTGTTGCTTTTTCTAGCGATAAAGCAACAGAGGTAACATGAGCCGTACATGCGGCAATAAGCTCTTCCGCCTTATCTACTGTACGATTGGCTACATCAATCTCTTTCACACCTATATCAGCAAGAGAAAAATAAATAGCTCGGCTAGCACCACCTGCGCCAAGTAATAAAATACGTTTCCCTTGAAGTGGTTCACTACTAATGGATTGCAGTGCTCGAACAAAACCAATTCCATCTGTATTGTAGCCAATTAATTTCCCGTCTTTATGAACCACTGTATTTACTGCACCGATTTGCATTGCTAATGGATCAATCTCATCCAAATATTCCATAATAGCAACTTTGTGCGGAGTTGTTACATTAAATCCTGAAATACCTAATGCTTTTAAACCTCTTACTGCTTCCCCTAGCACTTCTTCTTCAACAAGAAATGCATGATAATGGGCATCCATATTCAAGTGTTCAAATGCATCGTTATGCATAACGGGTGATAATGAATGTCCAATTGGATTTCCGATTACACCATATAATTGTTTCATAAATCCCTCTCCATATTAAATTAAAGATTTACGCAATGAAACACTTACTCCTTTTGGTACGTGTGCAACAATTTTTGCTCCTGGTTCGTTCACAGTAACCCATCCTAATCCAGAAAATACAACATCCGTTTTTGGTTCACGAATATTAAACTCGTATTTCACTAGCTCTGGCATATTTGCTAATTCTTCTGGTGTTGGCGGGCTTAGTAAATCCCCAGCATGATTTTTATACAATTCGTCTGCTTTCTCAAGCTTTGTACGATGAATTGTTAAACGATTTGAGAAGTGACAAGTAAACGCACGACGACCACCACTTACATAATCAAAACGTGCCAACCCACTAAAGAATAACGTTTGTTCTTCATTTAATTGGAACACCATTGGTTTAATTTCTTTTGTTGGTGTAATAAGCTTTAAACTTTGTTTTCCCACATAATGAGCCATTTGATGGTGATTAATAATACCTGGTGTATCATATAAAGAAGATTCTTCGTCTAATGGAATATCAATTAAATCAAGTGTTGTTCCTGGGAAATGAGATGTTGTAATTACATTTTCAGTCTCATCACTGAATTCTTTAATCATACGATTAATAAATGTTGATTTCCCTACATTTGTACATCCAACAACATAAACATCTTTGCCACCGCGATAATACTCAATAGCATCCGCAAGCTCAGCAATCCCTTGTCCCTTCGCTGCACTAATTAAAAAGACATCTTCTGGCTTTAATCCTAGCTGCTTTGCACTATATCGCATCCAATGCTTTACTTTATCATGTTTTACTGATTTAGGAATTAAATCCGCTTTATTTCCAACAAGTAATACTTTATTATTTCCTACGAAACGATGTAAACCAGGTAACCAGCTACCATTAAAATCAAAAATGTCTACAATCTTAACTACTAGTGCATCCGATTTTCCAATTCCATTTAGAATACGTAGGAAGTCATCGTCCGTTAATGATACGTCTTGAATTTCATTGTAATGCTTCAAGCGAAAACAACGTTGACAAATCACTTGTTCTTTCTCTAAAGATGAAGTAGGAGCATATCCCACTTCATTTTTATTTTCTGTTTGAATTTCTACTCCGCAACCAATACATTTAATTGTTTCAGTCAAACTTTATTCCTCCCAGTTGATTAAACCTTTTTTCTTCATATTTCTCATAATTCGTCGTTCAATTTTTCGATTAAAGCGCGTCACTAACCCGTCCGTTTGTGCTACCGGTACAACTAAAATTGTATGAAGTCCCACTCGATTTCCACCAAGCACATCCGTTAGTAATTGATCCCCAATCACTACAACTTCATCTGGTTGTAAACTCATCTCTTGCATCGCACGCTTAAATGCGCGAACAAATGGTTTACGAGCGCTATGAATAAATGGAATACCTAATGGATCAGCAAAGTCTTTCACACGTTGTTCATTATTATTTGAAACGACCGTTACTTGAATGCCTTGCTCTTTCATTTTCAAAAACCACTCTTCAAGTTGTGGCGTTGCATTTGGACGATCCCACTCAATTAAAGTGTTATCTAAATCTGTAATAACGCCTTTAATTCCACGTTTTTTCAAATCTTCTGGTTGAACATGATATACATTTTTCACATATTCATTTGGTAAAAATAACTTCAATTTCTTTCACCTCTTTGAGGAGTTTTCATAAAATTTTTCGACAACATTTTTCGATATAGAACCTGTGGATAAAATTGTACACATTTTCCACGTTAATTTTTCAGTCAATTTGGAATTTACTAACAATCTATACACACTTTATCCACCTAGGTATGTGGATAACCCCTTATTTGTGACTGTCATATTTTTTTGGTACATTAAATGCAACAACGAATCAATCCTTATATTATTAGGAGGTGACTCACCTTGAAAACAAAACATATGGAACAGTTATCTACTGAGTTACTCACTGAGTCTTATTATAAAGCAAAAGAACTAAAATTAAATCCCGACTTCATTTTACTTATAAAACAAGAAATTATTAGACGCTCATTAGAGGACAAGCTTGTCAAAACGTCTTGATTACATATAAAGTGATAACTTTAATCAGTGGGGATTTTGTCCATTCCTCACTGATTATCAGTCCGCACCTGTAAAAAGAGCCATCCTGCGATGGCTCTCGAATAAACAAGTACTCCCATCTAGGGGGTTTTCATCATTAAGCACCTTCATCCATAACGCTTACTTATGGTAATAACATGTTTACTTATGAGCTAATCGAGTAGCAATTTTTTCACCAAGACGAAGTTCTTGTCCACTTTTCAATTCCTGCACTACTTCTATCATATCTTTTTCAAACAATAACACAACTGTTGAACCAAATGTAAAGTATGCCATTTCTTCACCTTTTTG
The DNA here is from genome assembly GCF_008368905.1 of Bacillus sp. SH5-2. NCBI lineage: Bacteria > Bacillati > Bacillota > Bacilli > Caryophanales > Bacillaceae > Bacillus > Bacillus sp. SH5-2. The sequence goes on along the minus strand of NZ_QOSD01000020.1, from coordinate 68,896 downwards.
AACAGTACTTCTTTCATGCAAAAGCTCAATACTATTCACAAACATAGCACCTACTTTCACAAGCGCCATATGCTCGCCATCGCTATTCACTTCTGTAACAGAACGATAATTTTTTGACAGTGGTTCTTTCCCGTATTCCATACCCGCAGCATTTACCGGATACGATTTTCTACCGAGTACAAATCTTTCAGTCACAGAACCAGAAAGCGGGCTATGAATGCGATGATAATGACTTGGGCTCAAATAAATAACCATATATGTACCGCCTGCATATCGCTTTGCACGTTCTTCATTACCTAGCATATCCACAATTGAATAACGCTTACCTTTAATATTAAATGTTTTTGTGTCCTCAATCGGACCGTGATCAGCAAAAACACCATCAACAGGGCTAACGATACTCAGTTCATCTGTATCAATACTACGCTTTCCTTCTTTTAGCTTACGTGTAAATAATTCATGCAATGTTCTATATTCCTTCAAACCCTTTTCCATCTCATCTTGATTAAGTTGAAAAACCTTCGCATATGACGGAATAATGATAGAGCTCAAACGAGATTGTGCAAATTTACGTAATATATAAGAAGTAAAGCGACCATTTGTAAGTTCGATCATAAGTCGATATAATGTACGTCGCAAATTGCGAAACCTCCTAATCAGTCTATAACTTTAGTTTCCCCTTCTTTTCTTTCTATATCATATGTAAAATTGGTTCTTATTCCCACATATCATATAGAGCTGTCTCATTATACATATAGAAAACTAAGTATGGTATTATCCTTAAATTGTTTAGCACCTTCTAATATTACAGATAGAATCCTTCATTTTCAACAGTGAACATGCATTTCTTCTTATGACAACTCGTTTTCTTTCCTTATTTACAAAGAAAAGCAGCCAATTTTAAAATATGGCTGCTTGTAATATATATTATTCTTTCGCTTTCTTCTCTTTCTCAGCTCGCACAAATTCATGGAACATTTTCATTAAGGCGCGCTTTTCAATTCTTGATACGTAGCTTCTTGAAATACCAAGTGCCTTAGCAATTTCCCGCTGCGTTTTTTCTTTATCCAGTCCAAGCCCAAAACGCTTCACGATTACTTCTTTCTCTCGTTCATCTAAAATATCGATATACTCTTTAATCTTTTCTAACTCCATACTAAGCTGAATCATATCAATTACATCTTCAGACTCTGATTTTAATATATCAATAAGCGATATTTCATTCCCCTCTTTATCTTGCCCGATCGGATCATGAAGTGAAACGTCTTTTTTCGTTTTTTTCAGCACACGTAAATGCATCAAAATTTCATTTTCAATACAGCGTGCTGCATACGTTGCGAGCTTTGTTCCTTTTCCTGCTGAATAACTCTCAATCGCTTTAATAAGCCCAATTGTACCAATTGAAATTAAATCTTCTGCATCTTCACCCGTGTTTTCAAATTTTTTAACGATATGAGCTACAAGCCGTAAATTATGTTCAATTAAAAGATTTCTCGCTTGAGCATCACCTTGCTCCATTAACTCTAAGTACTTTCTCTCATCATCTGATGATAACGGCTGCGGAAAAGCATTATTCTTCACATAAGAAACAAATACAAATACTTCTCGAACCATATATCCAATTGCGGCGAATAGACTCAAACCTTTCACCTCCGCCAAAATAGTGGTCTTTACTAAGTGTATGTGGGCGTGAGGTTATTTGTGTCTGTACGATATAAATATGGAATCCTTAGCTTTTTGTCGAACGAAATAAGTCTTTCATACCTTGCATATTTTTTCCAATGTATTACAATATGTTAAGTTCCAAAATTTTGAAAGAGGTGTTTTCATGCGATACGCTACGTCACAAATCAGAAACCTTGTAGTACTCACATTATCATTTTTCTTACTTTCAGCTTGTGGACAACAAACGTCTCCTACAAAAACTGAGGCTACTAAACAGGATACTGCCGCATCAAAAGACAGTACAAAAACGGAAGATAGCCAAAAAACTGAAGACAATGCAAAAAACGAGAACAACGTAAAAGCTGAGAACAACGCAAAAACTGAGAACAACGTAAAAACTGAGAACAACGCAAAAACTGAGAACAACGCAAAAACTGAGAACAACACAAAAACTGAGAACAACGCAAAAACTGAGAACAACGCAAAAACTGAGAACAACGCGAAAACTGAGAACAACGCAAAAACAGAGAACAAAACGCGAGAACAACGCAAAAACTGAAAACAACACAACAACTAAAAACAATAACAACACAAAGACTGAGAACAATACAGCAGCTACAAATAGCGGAAAAACTGAAGCAGCATCTAAAAACACGCAGAAAGATCAACAACCAGCTAAACAACCAAATAAACAAGCCGATACTATTAAATTCACAAGTGAAGACGCTGTGAGAGTTCTCGAGAAAAGAATGGGAGCTCGCTCAGAGGAAATTCGTTATGGGTCTGGGGAAGACAAACTAATTGGCACAATAAATGGCATTAAACTATACGACGTCTTATACGTACGCGAATCTCCTGAGAACTCTCGTGCTCTAAATTTTGCAGTAGGATCTGATGGAAATCTATATAACTGGTCGAAAGCTCAAGATGGTGTTCTTCAACCACTTAATAGCAATTAACAAATTATTCTACGAACATAGTAAAAGCCAATCGAAACGTATCGATTGGCTTTTACTAATATTCACTCCAAATTTTCTCCCCAGTATGCGCATCAATATAACGAATTTCTCGACTACATTCAAAGAATTCTTTATGATTTTCATTCGTTGTTTGTTTATACAGTAGTTCGTAATTCGTTTCCTCTACCTCATTTTCTAAAAACCATTCTAAATTAACTCTCATGGCCTCTCTATATACTTCTAACGCTTCTTCTTTTGTTACTTTTGGTGTTGTTTCATATGTAAGTAACTCTTTTATAAATTTGCTAGACTCTCCAGAGTAGTGCATCACTGCACCATTCTCTGTATTAATGTTAATCATAATATATTTTCCCTCTACATGAATGTCATTTACATATATTGAAAAGGAAAATCTCTCAATCCCCTCTTCCTCTTCATAAGTATCCCAAAGCCGAACATACTTTGTTGCATTCGGGATACTATGCTCCAAAAATTGAAGTGCTTTTTCTAAACATTGCTCTCTTGATAAGATTGTTTTCCTTTTTTTCTCGTCCTTCCACATAAAAAAAGAAAGCAATTGATTTTGTTCTTTATCTAAAGTAATTACAACGAATTCATCATGCTTTAACATCGGAAAATGTTTTTTATAGAACTCATCCATTGAATATGAATCCTTCTCTTCTACTTCTTTTTGTAATTCTTCTTTTAATACAAATTTTATCCGGACTTCATCCTCATCTACTTGTTTATCTAATTCGACAAATTTCCCCTTGTCCCAATCAAATAAATCAAACAGATCTTTTTTGTGACCATTCTTTAACGGTTTATCAACAAGTACTGTAGAAGGTAATTTATAGTGTTCCGGCCCATATAAATCTTTACCTGTACTTGCATCAATAAACGCATGACCAGGCTCTGGTTCATATACGAGACGGTATCCTTTTACTTCTTCCCCTTTTTCATATTTACATGAAGAGTGTGTTAAATCTACAAATACAAGTCTCATATCTTGTCTAGCTTTCAAATTTTCTAACACGACGTTCTCCTCAACAATTTCACTTGGCCATAACGGTTTTTTCTCTATCGCTTTTTGTCCATTATGATGGAAATTCACAACATTACCTGAAGGATGCACTCGTACAACACACCCTGTATTCGGCAATGGATAGCTATTCACTTCTTGCATATAATTTACTTCTTTGCAACCGCGCCTGCCGTCCTTAACAGTTACATATGTATAAAATTCATATCCTTCTTTTGTATATTTTTTTAAGAATGTATTTGCAATCTCTCTTGCTTCATTCTCCTCTATCACTTCCTTACCACTTGAAAAAGAATTTTCATCCTCTATCCTAAATTCAATTAAATTACCAGTATGTCTATTCAACGTAATTTGTATCGTTCTCTCCGCATCCTCTTTATGCTCCCACCATAATAAATGATACGGGTCATTCACACCTTCTCGATCATCTACAACAAGTCTATATTCATCTGGAATGTCAATAATATGAGCCACTCGCTCTTTTCTTTCTTTATCTTTTTGATTCATCATACCTCTCCTTACATTACAATTTAAGGTAATTATAACAAACAAAACCAAATGATTATAAGCAAAAAAGACTAGAGATATCTCTAGTCTTTTACTTCGTTTCACGATGTAACGTTACTCGCTTTAATCGTGGACAATATTTTTTTAGTTCGATGCGCTCTGGATTGTTTCGTTTATTCTTTTTAGAAATATAATTACGATCACCACACTCCGTACAAGCTAATGTAATATTTACACGCATATGTCATTCTCCTTTCATGCAAAGATTGCAACTAAAACGTAATGATTACGATTTAAATATTATACAATTTCACTTAATTTGTCAATTGCAAGCAAAAGACAAAAAGCTGAAACAATTAGTTCATACGAAATTCACACGAATCTATTACTATAGAACTTGTACATAGTGAACTTATTAACAATCACGTTTATTCATATAGAATCTCATTCGAAAGGAGTTGAAAGTATGAAAACTAAATATCGTTTTATGATTTCATCATTTGCTGCTTGCGCTTATATGATTTGGTATTTAGTATAGTAACCTCACTTGTAAATAGGAAAAGGTGTGTATATAAATGGAATATAATCAATCAACAGTTAACTATTGGAAAGCTTTTGTATTACCGTATACATTTGCTTTAGAAGAGTTAAAAACTAAATTTGAAATTATGAACCGGGAAGCTCAATTTCTAGAGGATTACAACCCGTTTGAACATATAAAAACAAGACTGAAACAACCTGAAAGTATTATTAAAAAACTTGAGCGTAAAAATTTATTACCGACAGTTGAAAATGCGCAAACGCATTTACAAGACATCATCGGCATTCGTATTACATGTTGCTTCGTAGAAGATATCTATCATTTGAAAAATGTCATTCAAAAACGTGAAGATATGGAAATCATAGAAGTAAAAGATTATATCGCTAACCCAAAACAAAATGGATATAAAAGTTTACACATGATTATTAAATATCCTTTATCACTAAATTCTGGTACAAAAGAAGTCTTTGCAGAAATTCAGTTACGTACGCTTGCAATGGACTTTTGGGCAAGCTTAGAGCATAAACTTTATTATAAATATGAAGGGAAAATACCTGAGTATTTAAAAGATGAACTACATGATGCCGCAATGAAAGCTGAAGATCTTGATAATAAAATGGCAACCATTCGCCAAGATATTGATGATATCGAAGCATGCTCAAATCAAATTATGTTACCACTATAAAAAAAGGTTCTCGCCAATGAGAACCTTTTTTGCACTATTTACAGGGATTTTCACTTTATTTCTTCTCTATCGTACGAACCTCTTCAATTTTCCATCCATCCTCTTCTTTTCCAAGTGCATACTGTACTTTCTTCTGAAGAGTGACCTCCCCATCTATTTCCTTTTCTTTTGTTTCAACAACAACATACCCTGCTTTACTAGCTTTTATGTCTATATGTTCCAATTCAATTTTCTTATTTCCCTTTTGAAAAGCTGCTTCTTTTTGCGTTTTTAAGTCTTCAGTACTAGGCATCTTCTTTGAAAATAACTCCATATGTTCAGCAAGATTTTTTTCATTTGTCGTCCGTACAAATTTCTCCATAACATCTTGAATTGATTTCTCTTCTTCTTTCGTTATTTGTACCTTTTCCTCAGCTTTTGTAGTAGTAGATTTTTGTTCTATCTGATTCTCTTTGGATTGACATCCAACTAGCAATAATACACCTATTAGAAGGAATCCTATCCCTTTGAAAAAAGCTCTCATCTTCCCATCTCCTAAAAAGAAAAGTGAGGCATTTCGCCTCACTTTCATTTATAATTAGCGTCTTCCTTTATTTGGATCACCGCCGCCAACAATATCAAAGACACGTTTAGCGATATTGGTATTCTCTTGAACGCCAGAGAACAAGTATTTACCAGGGCCAAATGCATACACGTTTACATCTTCCCCTGTATGTCCACCAGTTGTCCAGCCTGTAACCGAGCGCTTATTGAAAATATCTTCAATCGCATTATCAATCTTTGTTACATCTTTTGATGGAGCTATATCATTTACAGCTTTAATTTCTTCTGGTGTTAATTGTAAATCAATATATTTTTTCAATGTTTCTTCTACATTTGCACCTTTTGCAATCTCATTTGCCATAAAGTCTGGTGTGCGTTTTGCAGCTTTAATTGGATCTACTTTAAAGTTATACTCGCCATTGGCACCTAGAGATAATCCACCTGTAGCGTGGTCTGCAGTTGCAACAACTAATGTATTTTTATCCTTTTTCGCAAACTCAATCGCTGCTTTGAAAGCTTTTTCGAAGTCTTCCATTTCACTCATTGCACCAACAATATCATTATCGTGTCCAGCCCAGTCAATTTGACTTCCTTCAACCATTAAGAAGAAACCATTTTTATTTTTGTTCAAACGCTCAATTGCTGCATTTGTCATTTCTTCTAATGAAGGTGTTTTCTCATTACGGTCAATCATTTTATCTAATCCGCCTGGTGCGAATAAACCAAGAATTTGATCATTTTTATCATTTAACAATTGATTTCGATCTGTTACATAGCTATAACCAGATTTCTTAAATTCTTCTGTAAGATTACGATCTTTTCTAACAAAGTTATTTACGCCGCCGCCAAGCATAACATCTACTTTATGCTTCCCTTTAATTTTTTCATCAAAATAATCATTTGCAATTGCGTCCATATTTTTACGACTAATGTCATGCGCACCGAAAGCAGCTGGTGTTGCATGTGTAATTTCAGAAGTTGCAACTAATCCTGTTGATTTTCCTTTTTCTTTCGCTTGCTCAAGAACAGTTTTCACTTCCGCTTTATCGTTATCAACCGCAATTGCCGCGTTATATGTTTTAATCCCTGCAGACATAGCTGTTGCTGCTGATGCAGAGTCCGTAATATTTTCATGTTCATCTTCTGGATATGTTTTTTGTGTTCCTACAAGATGCTTATCAAATTCTGTAGATTCCATCTCGAATGTTTTTGGATTATCTTTCATATAACGATGAGCCGTCATATACGAAGGACCCATACCATCCCCAATTAATACGATAACATTCTTAATCTTTGCATTGCTTCCATTCTCATCCGCATTTACCTCACTAGAACGAGTAAAATTCCATGTTGCTACCGAAGTAACTGCTAATGATGCCACAACTGCAAATGGCCATGCCTTTTTTACAAACTTTTTCACTGTATTGTCCCCCTAATTAGGTTATTCATTTCCCACTATCAAATTTAATAGAAGACTATTAAGAGAAAATTAGTTATATGTAAATTTTTTGTTAACTTATGTAAATATCAGTTATAATTTGTATAAGTTTGTCTATTCATATCAACCATCCTCCCCTTTACAATCCAAATATAAACAAGTTGGATTTCATTTAACGTAAATCTCTTATTTAACATTTTCAATCTACTTTTATGAAAATTAATAGAAATGTGGTGAAAATTTATGAAAACAATAAAGCTAGATGAATCTTTTATTTTTGATTTACTCGACCTTTGTAAAGCTATTGGATGGTTACAAGATAAAGCATTTATGAAAAAACAATTCGAAATGTATCTTTCTCTCGGCACACTTATCGGTTATATACATGAAAATAAACTGATTGCAGCTGGAGGAGTATTTCCTTTTAAAAATAGTTTTTCTACTATTGGCATGTTAATCGTCCATCCTAATTTTCAAGGCCGAGGCATCGGGCGTATTTTGCTTAATCACTGCTTAGAACATACTCACGCAAAACAACCAATTGCACTTATTGCAACAAAAGCTGGCGAGCCTCTTTATACATCATGCGGATTTCAAACAGTAACGACGATTCATCGTTTTGAAAAACAAACTACTAAGACACATATCACTCATACACAACAAGTAAAAGAAAAAGACCTTATATCGCTTATTTCTCTCGATCAAATTACAACTGGTACCGATCGTTCTTTACTTTATTCATTACTATTACCAAGAACCAGCCACTCTTTTAAAATTGAGAGACATAACTGTATAGAAGCTTTTTCCTTATGCATACAAAAAGGTAATATATTATGTATCAATCCACTTATCGCCAAACGAGAAGAAGATGCTATTCAATTACTACAAAACATATGTGAATGTTGGAATGGCACAGTAAGGATTGATGTCCCACATTCACAATTTTCATTCCGCAAATTTCTTCAAACAGAAAATTTCCAAGAAACGCTCCTTTCACCTCTTATGATAAAAAATGGTAGCCAACTTCCTGGAAATCGTAAGATGCTATTTGCTATGATAGATACAGCGTTATGTTAGAAAGGGGACACCTAATTGAAGCGATTTAGCTATTTTATGGTAGGTTGTCTTACTCTTACACTATTAGTAGGATGTAGTGCAGCAGAAAAGCCAGTAGAACAAGTAAAACAAGTTAAAAATACACTTACAGCAAAACTAGCTACCGAGGAAAAAATGGTAGAAATAGATGGTCAAACCATTTACTTTAAAAAGATCGGTAATGAAAAACCACCTTTACTTATGATCCATGGATTTGGAGGATCCTCAGATGGTTTTCAAAAGATTTACTCAGACTTAGCAAAAGATCATACAATTATTTCTGTAGATGCTTTAGGCTTCGGACGCTCATCAAAGCCGATGGATTTTTATTATTCTTTCCCCAATCATGCAAATTTGTATTATAAGTTAATGAAAAAACTAGGTTATGATTCATTCGCAATACTGGGGCATTCAATGGGCGGAGAAATTTCTCTTAATTTAACATATTTATATCCTGAAGCAGTTACCCACCTTATTTTAACTGATGCTACAGGCGGGCCTCATACACTCGTTAATAAACAAGGTTCTCCTAAGCCACAATTATCAACTGATTTAAATACTGTTTCTGCTGCTGCAGACTATGATGAGAGCAAAGTGAAATTTAAACGTAATGATGAAGAGCATTACAATAAAATGAAATTATGGCCTAGACGTCTTCAAATCAATGCAAATGAAATGAAACAACCAACCTTAATTATATGGGGAAGAAATGATAGTAGCGTTTCTTGGAAAGAAGGAGAAACGTATCATCAATTCTTAAAAAATAGTACTTTCCATATTATCGAAAAAGGTTATCATGCACCATTTCGTCAAGAACCACAGGAGTTTGTAGGGTATGTGAAAGATTTCTTTAAAAACAATCCAATTCAATCTGAAAAATAACATAAGCGGGTATCTCATTTTGAGATACCCGCTTTCATATATTAAGCAGCTTGCTTTTGGCGTTTTTGAGTTTTTGATCCTAAAACTTTTGGGATAACAAAGCCGTCAAGTCCAAGTTTTCCAGCATTCATACCAGAAACAATAACGAACATAGATAAGATAACCATTTCAGGGTTCACACCAATTGACCCACTAAACATATAGGAAAAGTTCATTACAAGGCCAAAAAAGACCGCTGTTTTTGTTAAACAGCCCACAATTAAACCAATTCCGACTAAAATTTCTCCCCACATTACAAGTGTATTAAATAGATCGACATTTGGAATTGCGAAATCTTGTAAAAATGATGCCCACCAGGATTGAACAGCCGGTTGTGCTCCTTTAGATTTTTCAATCGCACCTTGTAAATAACCCGTTGCATCGAATCCTTTTCCTTGTAGTTTACCAATTCCAGCCATTAACCATGTGTAACCAAGATACACTCGGATTACTGCTAGCACAAAAGAAACTGCTTTGTTTTCTCTTAAAAATTGAATAACCATATCTTCCTCCTAAAGTTGTAATTAAGTTAGTTACAGTTAATATAATAACATTAGTTACTTATTTTATAAACGTTAATTATTAATAATTTGTGACATACGTATGAGATATTACAATCTAACGTTTATATAGTAACTTTTATTACCTGTAAAAACTTGAACATATCATACCATAAGTGATAATCATTTTCATTGAAAAAAATGTAAAAAAAGTGTGAGTTAAATATGAAACACATTTATTCGAATATAGAATAAATGTGTTTCATACTACTTATAGAATCGAAATGTACGTGTCTCCTCATCAATTAAACTCGCTTCTTGAAATGCTTCTTCTAACGTTTTTTTATGGTTAATAACCCCGTAAAATAAGCGTATTGTAAACATAAGTGCTGCATTCCCATCTACATAATCTATTGATCCAATATACGATTTTGCTCCACTACGTAAAAAAGATTCTGCTAGTTTTTGCTCCCCTAACGTACACCCACTATTTACAATATTTGTATTATGCAATTTTGCATATTTATAAATTTCTGCTGAACCAAAGTATCCCCGCGGTTCATCTTGTTCATATACATCTTCACCTAACTCTTCCATGACAAACTTTCCTTCATCACCATGAAAGCAAAAGACAACATAATTAATATCATTATATAAACCCTTTCCAGAAAGAATATCGATGAATTCTTTCGGTCTACCAATCCAGTATGTTATAACTTTCGCTCCCAAATATTCAAGTGATGCTCGGATTGATTGCGCCTCTAAATCAGAATTAAAGCCAACTACTAGTGCAACATTCAACATACACCCTCCATCCTATAATTAGATCTCCTCAATCAAACTTTTAAGGGATACATCCATTTCATATATACCCGTTTCTTTCAAAAAATCAGATCTAGTTAAAACGGCTTTCTGTAAATATTGCCGATACGCTGTAATTGTCCCGTCGTGAGATACAATGCAAATTTTTTCCGCCCCCAGCTTATAACACCAAAGAAGAAATTCATCTACTATTTGCTGAAAACGATTCTCTGAAATAGTATTTATACCTTCCGTCCATAGCTGTTTATTTGTACTTTTCTCTATCGAAAAATGCGGAAATAAATTTGTTATTACCCCCTGATCTACTATGTGATCACATGGTAATGTTCTCGCTCCTTCTCGATAAGGAAAAATACGTGGGGATGCATAGGGATGGACGATTTTTTGACAAGCTACTTTCTCACTCCATATCGCCGCCGTTTGTAAAGTTCTAAGTGTAGGGCTAGCGATTAATACATCCGTTTCCTGTAATGGTACATTGTATTGAATTAATCCAGCCTGATCCCTTCCCTCATCCGTTAATGATGGATTCAACATTTGTAAACTTGCCGGCAAATCTTTTGTATGTTCTCCTTCACCGTGCCGAACAAAGACGAGTTTCATACCCATCCTCCTCTCTCCATGAAATCCTTCAACATAATTTCTTCCCTATCTCATCCATTATTCCTGCTATATGAAAAACCGTTATGTAAAAAAGATTTGACACAATAAATTGGAAAACATTACAATTGTATGTGTAAAATACTTTTTACAAGGGAGAGGGGAATTATAAATATGAAATGGCTAACCATCTTAATTGGAATGATTATATGGGGATATATAAACGGATTTTTTAGTAGTGATAAAACTGCTAACCCTTGGATTAAAGATGATGAACGGGAAACAAAAATTAAGCAGAAAGCAATTATTGCAAGCTGGTCTGGTGTTTTTATGTTTTGTATCATTAACCTCTTAAACAAATGGTTAGGTGTAGAAACAAACAATACATCACCTTACTTACCATCTTCTATCGCAACTATTTTAAAAGAAAATGTAGAGTTACAAATTTTATTTATGCTATTTATTACGTATGGCATCTTTTACATATACTACCGAAGAAAATTAAGTGCTTAACTTTTTACCTCATGATTATCCTCCTAAATGGTTATAGTAATTAGGACGAAATGAAAGGAGCGATAGAAAAATGAGTAACTCGAATGACTTTTTAGATACACTGCATGAAAAACAAGCAAAAGACGAACAAAATAGAAAACGTCAGGGGAACGGAAACCCCGCGAAAAAGAAGCCAAATAAAACACATAAATAACAATAGAAAACCTGCCTAAAATTATCTTTTAGGCAGGTTTTCTACTCTTCTTTCACCGAGATAACATTTTCCCAATTCCATCTCTCATAATACCACTCTGGCACATCTATATTTTCAATCCACTTCTTTTCAAGTTTTCCATCGCTATGAGCTATCCATATGTCAGCTTTTTTACGGTCTGAACGTATCCATATTAATTGATTGCTCTTCTTCAAGAAGATGGGGTGATAATCACCTTGCTTATTAGATAGCTTTGTAATTTGGTGCTGCTTTTCACTTGTACTATCGACCTCATATAAAGATGGTAGTGGCCTTTTTTCTGGCGGAGTTTCTATCCCTGCCTCTTTTGCTCTTGAAACGATAATAACTTGATCATTCTTCCATGTGAAATCCCAATCGACATATCCTTTCGGTGTAAATGTGCTCTGCTGAAGTGCTGGTAATTCTTTTAATTTTAAATGTTTATTCTCTAACGCCACTCTCCCGCTTCCTTCAATATAGGCTAATATATTCTTTGATGGTGCCCATTGGAACCATTGTGTGTTTAATAACATTTGATCTACTTTTTCAAACCGGCTGCCATCTGCACGAACTAAGCAAAGCGTATTACTATCAGCTGACCATGAAGCTGTCGGTACTGCTAAAAATGAAATCCACTTTCGATTTGGTGACCACCTAAATCCACTTGCAACTAACGCTAAAAAATCATCATGCTCATTTGGTAATGCATACAAATGCTTCATTTTATGAGGATTCATATGGGCATCTTTTTGCACTTCATATAACTGAGCTCCTGTCCATCCTGTTGGAAGTAAATATGCTTCAGAGGATACAAGAAACTTCTTTCCATCAGGATACCATGCATAATCACCTACACCAGGCGACATATTTTCAAAATCTGCATTCTTTTTTTGGACATCAAACGTATGTAATGTACGTGCAAATACAAATGCAATTATGTTCTCAGTCGGTGACCATTGATAATTTGATATTTCAGATGGAAATGTTCTAATCTTCTTACCGTCTCTCAAACGATACAATTCCAGTTGTTGTTGTTTCTCGCCTTTCGCATATGCAAGCCATTCTCCGTCATAAGACCACTTTGGCCCTGTTATGTACTCTCCTTTTGTAAGTTGTTTTTCTTTCCCACCAACCTTTATCCAAAGGTCATGATGACGAATAAAAGCTATTTTCGCTTCATTATTTTCTGCACTAACAATAGTGATTGAACATAAAAACATGAGTAACACTGCACTACCACTTACTATGAACCTTTTCATAACACCCCTCCATTTCCTCATAGCATTCCTCACTTCCCACCTACAATATGTGAAAAACCCCCATTCGACATAATCAGAAAAAATTTCCCAAGAAATTTTCAATTCAAAGAGGATTGGTATGAATTATGTCGAAAATATAGTTTAGCTAACATCCGATTATGTAATTTGAAATAAATTTGTAAGATTACTTTTCGGAATATTGGCACTTTTTACTAAGGGGAGTTTCAATGAAAAAAACTACATCTACACTATTAAGTATGGCGCTCGTTTTTTCAAGTTTTGGAGCTTTAAGCGCTCATGCTGAATCACTGCAAAAGGAAAAGCAATTTAGTCCACAACTTAAAACAACAATTGAGCAGTGGGGCGAAAATAAAATTGCTCAAAATGTTGAAACAAAAACAGCAAAAGAAATTTCAGTCATTGTAGAATTGCAACATGCGCCTCTCGCAGCACAAGGTAATATTCAGCATGCTCCAGATTTACAAAATAGTAACGCGCAGTCTTATCATGCTGAGCTAAAAAAAGCACAAGAAGATACGACTAAAAAAATAAAAGAAAAAGCACCTGGTGCAAAAATTAAAGAAGTTTATAATACTTTATTTTCTGGATTCTCTATTTCAGTTCCTGGAGATCAAATTACCGCTCTCGCTTCTTTACCTGAAGTAAAAGCAGTCTACCCGAACTTAACATATAAACTACATGAAACATCAAAAAGTGCTACTAATGAAGAAGCACCAAACATCGGTGGACCGACAATTGGTGCTCCTGAAGCATGGAATTTAAAAGATCCGTCTGGCAAACCACTTGATGGAAAAGGGATGAAAGTAGCAATTATCGATTCTGGCGTAGACTATACACATCCTGACTTAAAAGCAAATTATATTGGTGGATATGACACAGTCGATGAAGATGACGATCCGATGGATGGTAACGTACATGGTACTCATGTAGCTGGAATTATTGCTGGTAACGGAAAAATTAAAGGCGTTGCTCCAAATGCTTCCATTTTAGCCTATCGTGTAATGAATGATGGTGGGACTGGTACAACAGAAGATATTATTCAAGGTATTGAACGAGCAATTCAAGACGGTGCTGACGTTTTAAATTTATCTCTTGGGCAAAGTTTAAATACACCTGATCAGCCTGTAACATTAACGCTTGAGCGTGCGGCAAAGCTTGGAGTTACTGCAGTTGTTTCAAATGGAAATGATGGACCACACCCTTGGTCTGTTGATGCACCCGGTAATGCAAGTAGCGTTATATCAGTTGGAGCATCTACCGTTTCTATCCCGTTCCCAACATTCCAAGTAGCCGGTTCTAGCAAAACATATCAAGGGTTACCATTATCAAAATCTGATTTCCCAATAGGAAATGATTCCCCTCTTGTATACGTTGGCTACGGTAATCCAAGTGATTATGCAAAACAAGATGTAAAAGGCAAATTCGCTCTTGTCCTACAAGGAACTTCAAGCACGTTAGTAAAAACAGAACAAGCGAAGCAAGCTGGTGCACTTGGTGTACTATTAATTTCTAATGAAAAAGAAATCAATATTATGCCTGAATACTTCACACGTGAAAACCTAGCTCTTCCAGTTATGCAATTATCAAATACAAATGGCGAAGAGTTAAAAAACTTAATTACAAAACGTAAGAAAAATATAAAAATTGGCCAACCAAATCCAACCGAATTGATTGCTAACTTCAGTTCCAGAGGTCCGTCACAAGGAAGTTGGCTTATAAAACCAGATATAATTGCACCTGGCGTACAAATTACTAGTACCGTACCGAGAGGCGGCTATGAATCCCATAATGGGACAAGTATGGCTGCGCCTCAAGTAGCTGGAGCGGTTGCCCTCTTGCGTCAAATGCATCCGGATTGGACGACAGAGCAATTGAAAGCCTCCCTTGCCAATACCGCAAAAACGTTAAAAGATGTGAATGAAAATACATATCCTGTTATGACGCAAGGATCTGGTCTAATTAACATCCCGAAAGCAGCTCAAACAGATGTATTAGTCAAACCTAACAATGTCAGCTTCGGTCTTATCAAGCCAAATAGCGGAAAAATAAAACTGACGCAGAATATTACATTACAAAATCTATCTAATAAAAAGAAAAGTTTTTCAACTCGTGTGGAATTGCTAGATGCAAACACAAACACAAAAGTAAAAACTTCTGTACCTTCATCGATTAGCATACAGCCAAATAGTAGTACCGAAAAACCATTTACTATCACTGTCGATAGTTCGCTACCTCAAGGTGTATATACTGGGAATGTGTATGTAAAAGACCAAGGAACGAAGGAAGAAACTCGCATTCCATTTACATTTAGTATCGACCCTAAAGATTACAAACGTATAGATGGACTCGAAATTATTAATTCTACGTTTAGTCCAAATGGTGACCAAATATTAGACGATAATCTCATCAACTACTATTTAGTTGCACCTGTGGATGATGTAACATTACATGCAAATTTAGTTACAAAAGAACGTGTAACATACCAAGGGATTATCCATCAAGCTAAAAATGAAACAGCTGGATACAAACCTTTCAAATGGAATGGTACAAAAGCGGATGGTACTCCGTTAGCTGACGGTCTATACCAAATCGAAGCAGTTGCCTCTAATTCTGGTGGGGAAACAAAACAAACAGCTGCTGTATTTCTTGATAGAACTGCACCTAAATTAACATACGAAGTTGACCAAGAAAATCTTGTAATTACAGGAAAAGTTGATGATATCCTACTAGATTGGATGACAGAATCTGGTTGGGTAGCACCTGGAATTCCAGTGAGACTACAGTATGAAATCAACGGAAATGGTGTATGGGAACAGGCATTCCTGAACTCTTGGGAGAAAAGCTATGACATTTATTTCGATCGTAGTCAATTGCAAGAAGGAAAGAATACAATTCATATTGTAGCAACTGATGCAGCTGGAAATACATCTAAGTTAAATGTTGATTTAGAAGTGAAATAAGGTAGTACCCCGATTCTTCCGCCCCTATCGGATGTTCCGATAGGGGCTTTTTCTATTTCTCACGCAAACAAATATTAAATAATTCAGAATTTTATGATAAAATTATAAGCGCTTACAATTTTAAAAGGGGTTAGTACGAGCTATACAAATCAGATATTCAATTTTATAGAAAACAAGGAGGATGTTTAAATGACAAAGAAAACAAAAATTCCATCGCATTTAAAACCATTCGTATCCACACAACATTATGATCAATACACACCGGTGAACCACGCTGTATGGCGTTATATTATGAGACAAAATCATAGTTTCTTAAAAGACGTTGCCCATCCAGCCTATGTGAACGGATTACAATCATCTGGCATAAATATAGATGCAATTCCAAAGGTAGAAGAAATGAATGAATGTTTAGCACCAAGCGGATGGGGAGCTGTAACGATTGACGGTCTCATTCCCGGCGTAGCATTCTTTGATTTTCAAGGTCACGGATTATTACCAATTGCAACAGATATTCGCAAAATAGAAAATATCGAGTATACACCTGCTCCTGATATCGTTCATGAAGCTGCAGGGCACGCACCAATTCTACTTGACCCTACATATGCACAATATGTAAAACGCTTTGGACAAATTGGTGCAAAAGCTTTCTCTACAAAAGAAGAGCATGATGCATTTGAAGCTGTTCGTACATTAACGATTGTAAAAGAAAGCCCTACTTCTACTCCTGAAGAAGTTGAAGCTGCTGAAAATGCTGTAATTGAAAAGCAAAGCTTAGTTTCTGGTTTATCAGAAGCTGAACAAATTTCACGTCTTTTCTGGTGGACTGTAGAATATGGATTAATCGGACATATAGACAATCCAAAAATCTACGGTGCTGGTCTCCTTTCCTCCGTCGGTGAAAGCAAACATTGCTTAACAGATGCTGTAGAAAAAGTTCCATTTTCCATCAAAGCATGTACAGGGACAACTTATGACGTAACAAAAATGCAACCACAACTATTTGTATGTGAATCATTTGAAGAATTAACAGAAGCACTTGAGAAATTCTCTGAAACAATGGCCTTTAAAACAGGTGGTAAAGAAGGGCTAGAAAAAGCGATTCGCTCTGAAAATCATGCAACTGCTGAATTAAATAGCGGATTACAAATTACAGGTACATTTACCGAGACAATTGAAAACGATGCAGGTGAATTGATTTACATGCGAACGAGTTCGCCAACAGCATTAGCAATTCACAATAAACAGCTAGCGAATCATTCTACGTCTGTACACAGTGACGGGTTTGGAACACCAATTGGATTACTCACTGAAAATACTGCATTAGAAAATTGTACAGATGAACAATTACAATCATTAGGAATTACAATCGGAAATAAAGCAGCATTTACTTTTGCAAGTGGTATTCATGTAAAAGGAACAGTAACAGATATTGTAAAAAACGATAAAAAAATTGCGCTTATTTCCTTTATCAATTGCACCGTTACTTATAACGAACGCGTTTTATTTGATGCTTCATGGGGAGCATTTGATATGGCGGTTGGTTCAACAATCACTTCCGTATTCCCAGGTGCAGCAGATGCAGCATCGTTTTTCCCAGCGGATGAAGAAATAGAAGAAACTCCAGTACCTCTTACATTAACTGAACTAGATCGTCTGTATCAAACAGTTCGCGATATTCGTAATGAAGGTATTTTACACGATGCCCATGTGGATCAATTAATAGCAATTCAAGAGGTATTAAATACATTTTATCCGAAAGAATGGCTACTTCGCCTTGAAATATTAGAATTACTTTTAGCGCATAACAAAGGTCACGAAACGTCAGCAGCATTATTACAACAACTTTCTACTTTCACAACGGACGAACCTGTAACACGTCTGATTAACAATGGTCTTGCGTTACTGAACGTAAAGGATGTGAAAAATGATGCTCCGATTAACTGAAGAACAAGTTCAAGAGGAATTATTGAAGGTAGATAAATGGATGATAAAAGATGAAAAATGGATTGAACGAAAATACATGTTTTCCGATTACTTAAAAGGAGTCGAATTTGTCTCTGAAGCTGCCAAACTATCAGAAGAACATAATCATCACCCATTTATCCTTATCCAGTATAAAGCAGTTATTATTACGTTGTCGTCTTGGAATGCAAAAGGTTTAACAAAGCTAGATTTTGACCTTGCGAAGCAATTTGATGAACTATTTTTACAAAACGAAAAAGCAATTATAAGAAAATAAAAGGAGAAGCCTTTTTAGGCTTCTCCTTTTATTTTGAAATGGATACAATGTCCAAATGGATCGTTGGTTTGTAATACACCATCTTTGTACGTAGCGATTGTGCCAATATTTTTTAAACTTTCACATACTTGCTCTTTTTGTTTTTCATCCGCTAGTACAATTGTGAAATACTTCAAGCCAACGGAATTTGGCATTTGCGCTGGTATCCCTTCACCTTGCCATGTATTTAAGCCGATATGGTGGTGATAACCACCTGCGGATACGAACAGCGCTCCATTACGAGCTGGGATTGTTACATCAAAACCAAGACCATCAGCATAGAAACGTTTTGCTTCTTCTAAGTCAGCCACATGTAAATGAATATGCCCCATCACAGTACCAGCTGGGAACCCATTCCACGCACTTCCTTGCTGCAATAATTCTTCACCAGCTAACGGGTTACTAACAAATGGTAGTTCTCCATTCTCATCAAGCCAAACTTCTTTTTGGCGATCATGATAAATTTCAATCCCGTTTCCATCCGGATCAGCTAAATAAAGGGCCTCACTAAAATAATGGTCGGCTCCGCCGTGAAGTGGATATACCATTTCTACAAGATGACGAAGAATATTCGCTAAATCCTGTCTGTTTGGTAATAAAATTGCGTAATGATATAACCCCGTTCTCCCTCTTTGCTTTGGTAAGGCTTCTTTCTTTTCTTCAATAATAAGGAGTGGTTCGTTATTTTCATTCCCAAATGTAACGACCATTTCATCTTCTTTTAGTACTTTCATGCTTAGTACTTCTGTATAAAACTCTAGTGATTTCTTTATATTTGATACGTATAAATGAACAACACCAATTGTTGTGTCGGGATGAAGTCGAAAACTCATCTTGTTAGCCCCCATTTAATTTAGTTCTTCTTTGACATTTTCTCTTTTAAGAAATTATCTACAAAACCGTCTGCTTTCGCAACAAATAAGTACGCACCCATTGCTAGTAATGCAAGTTCTAATTCGAAGCCAGGATTTTTTCCATCTCCTAATAAGCCAGCTGACCATTTTACTTTTACAATTGCTCCAACCATAACAAGTGCAAATAATAATCCGATATATCTTACACCTAAACCTAGAATTAACAATATACCACCAACTAATTCAGCTGTTGCTACACCATATGCAAGTCCTCCTGGTAAACCAATGCTTGTAAACCACCCTGCGATATTGTCAATTCCAGATTGGAATTTTGTTAAACCGTGCATAAAGAATGTTACTCCTAACACGATGCGAATAATTAAGTTACCGATATGTTGATTCATTTCTTTCTCTCCTTTATAGTTTTCTTATACAAAACTTTTATTTACATTACAAAACATACACTAATTTTTTTTATTCGTCAATTCATTTTTTATGAGAAAAAATATATTTTTTTTGCTATGATACAAATAGTTGTTTACAAAAAGGAGCATGATTTTATGAATATCGGTTCTGCAATTCGTGAAATACGCCAACGTAAAGGTATTACGATTGCCCAAATTTGTGAAGGAACGGGCCTTTCTAAAGGATTTATGAGTCAGGTTGAAAATAATAAAACGTCACCATCTATCTCGACTTTAGAAACAATCTCTCATTTTTTAAACGTTCCCCTTCCCTATTTATTGTTAGAACAAAAAGATCGATTGAAAGTTGTCAAAAAGGTAGAGCGTAAATATAGTGTATATGGAAAAGATGAGCAAAGAATTGAACATGTTGCAGAGCAAGGTGGCCTTCGCCTAAATCTCGTAGAAATTCCTGCTGGGTTTCCGAAAGAAAACACACCAAATGCCCATGAAGGGGAAGAATGTCACCTTGTATTACGTGGAAAACTAGAAGTTCAACATGGAGAAGACATTGCAATTGTAGAAGAAGGTGATTCTTTCTCCTGGAATGCATGTGTTCCTCATATTGTTCGTAATATAGGGGAAGAATCTGCATTATTACTTATCTCTAGTCATGCAGAAAACCGAAAACGCGTTTACTAAACGATAAAAAAAGAAGCCTGCTTCAAACAGGCTTCTTTTTTTATTCGCGTATTATCCCGTAACTTGTCCCAACTAGCACAGTCTTTTCATGTTGATTGCGATAAACTGATTCAATTGAAACTTTTTTATATCCTTCCATTTGTTCAATACTTGTTAAAGTTAATTCACAAGTGATTGTATCTCCTGTAAAAACTGGTCTAATAAACTCACTTACTAATTCTCTTGCTATGTAATGTAACTCTTCGCCTACTTTCGTCCCAATGCTAGCAGTCAATAAACCATGTACCATTAATCGTCCATTCTCATCATATTCCATATGATGCCTACCTTTATCACCTGTAATATTTGCAAACTCGAAAACTTCTTCCTCGGTAAATCTTCTTTCATATTTAAACACATCCCCAATTGTTATACTCATTTTTATCCCCCTAATAATAAACAGAATTTTCTTTTATTTTATCATAAAATGAGTCTCAATTCATTTTCTATTATGAAAAAATTAGAATTACTCGACTGTCATTTTTTTATATTCCACTCCGTTATCGATGACCGTCTTTTTTTGCAACTTGATATCCATAGTACGCACATGTGCCATTTCTTGATAACTCTCTCACTTCAAAACCACAACTTCTATAAAAATCAAAATTATTCGCAGATGTATGTGCGAACCAATCACCGTGAGGAAGTTTTTGCAAGCAAAGAGCTACAAGCTTCTTACCTAGTCCCTTTCCTCTATACTCACACTTTACAACTAAATTTACTATGTTCGCGACCATAATTTGATCAGAAATAACTCTAACCATAGCAATCATCTCTTCTTCATCCCAAATTGTAAAAGCCCATGTTGAATTTTCAAATGCTATCGTGAATTTCTCAATTTGCCAAGAAGGGATATTATGATTGCTCCAACCAGCATCTTCAAACAAAGCTTTAATTGCATATGCTGGTACACCACTCGTTCCCTCACGAATAATCAATCCATTGTGATAAATGTACATTTAATCCCCCCTTTATTTTTATATACCATTCTTCAAAAGATGCAATTTACCTTTTAAAAAATATTTTTTTCATCCAACTCGCTTAATGGAATAGACCAAAACATCCATCCCATGAAATGAAGTTGTTTTTTCATAACTAAGCCCTGTTTTTCTAGCAACAAATATTGAAGCGGGATGGTTCGGGTTAATAAGAGAAATTAATCTATTTATTCGCAATGCTTGGAAACCGTAGTCTCGAAATGCTGCCGCTGCTTCTTTCGCATATCCTTTTCCCCAATACTGCGGAAGTAACCAATACCCAATTTCAATTTCCTCTTTCCCATCTATATTCTGCTTTACTAACCCTGCATGACCAATTCGTATTCCTGTTTCCTTTTCAATCAGTACGAATAAACCGAGACCACTTTTATAACTAGGAATCACCCACTCCTCCAAACTTTTTTTACATTGCATATACGTTTTTAACGCCCCATTTCCAATATAGCGCATCACCTTTTCATTCCCCCATAGTGAAGCATAGAACTGTAAATCATCCATTGTATATTTACGAAATTGTAAGCGATCTGTATGAAACATTTTAAACTCCTTCCCAACATTCTGTTCTTTATTACACGATCATATTTTGCATGTATACTAAATGTTACTATTTATTATAAATGAATCAGCCGTAAAGCGCAGAATATTCAATCTTTAAAAACAAAAAAAGCAGTAGACAAATATTATCTACTGCATCCATATCATAACTAGCATAAAGAAAACTACAATTGAGGGGGGTGTAGGATTTTCAAATACACTAGATACTTATCCCGTTCTAACGGGCGGTAAACTTTCCAATTATATGAAAGTGAAAAGTTTACCGCACATAAGAACTTTTGCGTTCATTAAGAGAGCACTGTTAAGTAGTCAAATACAGGCTGTGCTTTTTCTCCACCCATTCGCGCATGTTGAAGAAGAGAAATACCATGTGGACCAGATGCACGTAATGCTTCTGGTTGTGCTACTAAAATAGCTTGTACAACTTCTAACTCTCCAAGCATAGCTGCTGCAAAAATATCCATTCGAGCACCCTTCTCCAGTAAATAAAGAGCAATATCTTTGCGGCCTACATGTGCCGATGCCCCTAATGCACTTTCCCAATCTGCCCCACCCCAATTATAAGAGGCATGAAGTAAGCTTGGTGATTCAGCCAACATTTCCTGTACTTTTTCTAAATTCCCGTGAGCTGCCATAACAAATTCTCTTACTAATTCAGTGGTAATACGCTCTTCTGTTTGCATCTCGATTCTCCTTTTTTAGAAATTCGTTTCGGTGTAAAAAATGGCTTGTCGCTTCCCTGAAAAATATCTACTTCTATACCAAATACATGTTGAAACATTTGATGACATAGTACTTCTTCTGGTACACCATCATACTGAATCTTCCCTCGCTTCAATACAAGTAAACGATCACTATATTGAGCAGCTTGGTTAATGTCATGTAAAACCATTATAATTGTCATCCCAAACTCCTCGTTTAATCGTTTCACAAGTTCCATTACTTCCAACTGGTGAACGATATCCAAAAAGGTTGTTGGTTCATCTAATAATAAGATATTCGTACGTTGTGCTAGCGTCATTGCAATCCAAGCACGTTGTCTTTCTCCTCCTGATAAAGATTGTAAAAGGCGATATTCATACCCTTCAAGATTTGTAACGGACAATGCCCAATCAACAATTTCTTCATCTTCTTTATTTAAGCGTCCACTCCATGATTTATGCGGCCCTCTTCCAAATTCGATTAATTCTCTTACTGTTAAATCTAATTGATGATCATGCATTTGTGGTAACATCGCTAATTGCTTCGCTACATCAGCGCTCTTCATCGTATGAATATTTTTCCCATCTAAAATGATATCCCCTTCGCTTTGTTTAAGTAGCCTTGCCATTAAACGGAGCAAAGTAGATTTCCCCGATCCATTCGGTCCAATTAAACTAACGACTTCGCCAACTTTAATATGTACATTCGTATTTTGCATTTGAAATCTT
The DNA here is from genome assembly GCF_008368905.1 of Bacillus sp. SH5-2. NCBI lineage: Bacteria > Bacillati > Bacillota > Bacilli > Caryophanales > Bacillaceae > Bacillus > Bacillus sp. SH5-2. The sequence continues at coordinate 45,351 of NZ_QOSD01000020.1, read as the reverse complement.
TCGGAATGTGCGTAAAATACTTTTTCAACGGAAATCACGTTGTTTGCCTCCTCTATGAATTAAATATAAGAAGAACGGACCACCCAAGAAGGACAATAAAATACCAACAGGCAATTCGATTGGATCGAACCAACTTCGAGCTATCGCATCTGCGAAAACAAGTAATATCCCACCACCAAGACATGACAATGGTAGCAAATACCTATAATCATTTCCGACTAATAAACGTAGCATATGCGGTACAACAAGGCCGACAAATCCAATAAGTCCAGAAACACTAACCGCAATTCCAGCTAACAATGTACTTACTACTATTAAATAAAACCGACTTCTTTCCACGTTATAACCTAATAATTTCGCCATTTCATCTCCAAGCATTAATACTCGAATATGTTTAATACCAAAGAAGGCTAATATAATGGCAAACATAGCGTAATAAATAATCATATTTAAATGTGCCCAACTTACCCCACCAATACCACCAGCTAACCATGGTAACACGGATTGTACCTTATCACTATGTAGTAACATTAATGCTGACGTTGCTGCACCAATTAACACATTAATTGACACACCCACTAAAACAATTCTTGAAGGCGGTGCCCCTTTTTGCCATGATAAAGCATAAATAATCATCGCTGTGATGAAAGCTCCTAAAAATGCTCCTAGCGGTAAAAAGGCCATATGCTGAGGAAATAGAATCATAATTACAATTGCTACAAGACCGGCTCCAGATGAAACCCCTATAATACCAGGGTCTGCAAGAGGGTTTCTCATAACCCCTTGCAGTAATGCACCGGATGCCGCTAAACATGTTCCTACTATAAATCCAACGAGCACTCTCGGTATACGAAGGTCCCATACAATTCGATGAACTGTCGAACCCTCATCTTGCATCCCTACCAAAATATCTCGTAAAGAAAAGGATAAACTTCCTGCGAAAAGACCGTAAAAAAGACCTAGAATCGTTAATAGCACTAAAGTAACTGCCATGATCCATCTTTTTTTCGCAAAAGGATGTTCCTTTTCTCTTACTACTTCACTACTCTCCATACTTATCATTTCCTTACATCTTGTATACTTTTATACATAAAGTCCATCGCTTCTGTAACTTTTGTTCCTGGATTTGACCCAAATAAGTCAGGTGGCAATATTACTACGCGATTTTGTTTTACTGCGTCTAAATTTTTCCACGCCTCATTTTTCATCATTTCGCCTTCGAATGCTTTTTTCACACTATTTGGATCTCCATGTGTAATTAAATAAATTACATCAGGATTCGCCTCAATAATGCGTTCTACACTTAGCTGCGCATATTGCGGATATTCCTTCATTTCTGGAAAATCAGCAGCAATATTTTTCCCGCCTGTTTTTTCTAAAATATCACCTGATAAAGATGTTGGTAATGCTGCTAAATAAGTACCTGGTGCTCCATACACTAGCAGTGCTTTCACATCGCTCTTTTTCTCATATTTCTTCATTTGATCATTAATTTTTTGGTTAAGTGCTTTCGCCTTATCTTCTTTCTTCATTATCGTTCCATATAGTTCAATATTTTTTTGAATATCTTGTATAGAATTCGCAGAAGAAATCATTACTTTCGTTCCTCGTCCTTCAACCGTTGGAACATTCTTTTGGAACCCATTGTTAGCAATAAGTACGTCAGGCTTTAAGCTAGCAATTTGCTCAAAATTCGGCTGATGTGCATTCCCGATTACTTGTACTTTCTTTATATCCTCTGGAAGAGTTATTTTTGCATCCGGACGGCCTACTATTTTTCCGCCTAAAGCATGAATAATATTCATGTCTCCCATACTTAATGTTGCAAAACTCTCTGGCACTTTATCGAATGTTACCTTTCTCCCTGACAGGTCGGTAACTTCGATTTTCTCTTTTCCTTTTTCTGTTTTTGTTACAGATGCTTTTTCGTCTCCTTTTGCACTGCAACCTATTAATAAGAAAAAAACAGATAAAATCGCTGTGAATAGCGTAATAGATTTTTTCATTCTTCCACCTCTAATTGATAATGATAATCACCAACTACTATTCTACTTTAATTGATAAAGATTATCATTGTCAATATAAAACGTATACATTTTCTAAAAAAAACAAAAAGCGTTACAAAAAAGATTCCTTCTTTTTGTAACGCTCTATTTATCAATATTATTCACATTCGTTTCCCTCTAACTCGTCTCGCATCACTTTCACACGCTGAAAGAAAAAGAAAGATAAACTTAAAAATATAGCGATGCTCCCCATCATAACAAAAGATTGTATCGTTTCTTTTGCTCCATTTGGAATCAATAAGCCAACCATTAACAATGTACTTACAGCGAGAAGGATTTGCCCAAACCTTGTGTAATCTTCTATTTTTTCTTGTAATTCTTTCATTATACTCTCACTCCTCCATTTCACTGTATCATATTCTATTAAACTTAAAGACAAGTAAATACAGCCAGTGAGGGGGATGTTTTCCAAAAGAAAAAGAGTCGCGTCATTGCGACTCTTTCATATCTATTACACACCTTTATATGCTTCCATATAAATTTCTTTTAGTTCTGAAATGAGCGGTAATTTTGGGTTCGCAGTTGTACATTGATCTTCAAAAGCTCTTTCTGCTAATACTCCAACAGCACCTTCAAATTGCTCTTTATCGACTCCTTGTCCAGCAATACTCATATTAATATTCAAGCTTTTTCCAAGTACAATAATTGCTTGAACGAGTGATTCCACACCTTCTGCTGCCGAACTTGCTGGAAGCCCGAGCATTCTCGCAATATGTGCATATCGTTCATCAGCTACAAAGTGCTCATATTTTGGGAACAATGCGTGTTTTCTTGGCTTAATAGCATTATAGCGAACTACGTGCGGCATAAGAATTGCATTCGCACGCCCATGCGGAATATGGAATTCTGGTCCAATTTTATGTGCTAAACTGTGATTAATACCTAGAAAAGCATTTGCAAATGCCATTCCTGCGATTGCAGAAGCATTATGCATTTTTTCTCGTGCTTCTTCATCATTTCCATCTTTAAATGCCCTTGGTAAATATTTAAATACGAGATCAATGGCCTTTAATGCTAATCCATCTGTATAGTCATTTGCCAGAACAGACACATACGCCTCGATTGCATGCGTTAATACGTCCATCCCAGTGTCTGCTGTTACATGTGGCGGTACTGTCATTACAAATTGCGGATCAACAATTGCTACATCTGGCGTTAATTCATAATCCGCAAGTGGATACTTTATATTATTTTTCTTATCTGTAATAACCGCGAATGGTGTCACTTCTGATCCTGTTCCAGATGTTGTTGGAATGGCAACAAACTGCGCTTTACTTCCTAATTCCGGATATTTACATGTGCGTTTTCTTATATCTAAAAACTTCTGTTTAATTCCATAGAATGTTGTTTCTGGATGCTCATAGAAAAGCCACATCCCTTTCGCTGCATCCATAGCTGAACCACCACCAAGTGCGATAATTACATCTGGCTGAAAACTTCTCATCATTTCCGCACCTTTAAACACAGTTTCATCTGATGGATCTGGCTCAACCTCAAAGAAAACTTCAACTTTCACATCATTTGCATGTTTACGTAAATAATGCGCGACCGTATCTACATATCCGTGCTCAACCATTCCTGGATCCGTTACAATAAATGCACGTGAAATGTTAGGCATATTTGCTAAATATGCTGTCGCATGTTTTTCAAAATAAATTTTTGGTGGTAATTTGAACCACTGCATATTCTTTTTTCTATTTGCCAACCTTTTTATATTTAATAAATGTGTCGCTGTTACATTTTGAGAAACTGAGTTTTTCCCGTAGGAACCACAGCCAAGCGTAAGTGATGGAATAAATCCATTATATATGTCACCGATTCCACCTTGTGATGAAGGGGCATTTACAATAAGGCGGCAAGCTTTCATACGTAATCCAAATTGCTTTTGCACTTCTTTATTTACAGAATGGATGACTGCTGAATGGCCTAAACCACCGAGGTTTAACATTTCTTCACAATATGTAAATCCTTCTTCTAATGAATTTGCTTTTACACAAGCTAATACTGGACTTAACTTCTCACGAGATAGTGGATATGCGGCTCCGATGCCTTGTATTTCAGCTACAAGCATTTTTGTATTTTTAGGTACAGTAATTCCAACTAATTCGGCAATATACTGTGCGGATTTCCCTACAATATCACTATTTACTGCACATGTATTTTCATTAATAACAAGTTTTTCTAATTTACTTCTCTCTTCCTCAGTTACAAAGTAACAATCATTTGCAATCATTTCTGTTTTCACATCATCATAAATTTCTCTGTCTACAATGATTGCTTGTTCTGATGCACAAATCATACCGTTATCAAATGTTTTTGATAAAATCAAATCATTAATCGCTCGTTTTATATGCGCTGATTTTTCTATATAACATGGTACGTTACCAGGACCTACACCTAGCGCTGGTTTTCCAGTAGAATAAGCTGATTTCACCATACCAGCACCTCCAGTTGCCAAAACAAGCGCAACACCTTCATGGTTCATTAATTGTTTCGTTGCTTCGACAGAAGGTTTTTCAATCCACTGAATACAATGTTTTGGTGCCCCCGCCTTCACCGCTGCATCATATACTGTTTTTGCCGCTGCAATGGAACAGTTTTGTGCTGAAGGATGAAATGCGAAAATAATTGGATTTCTCGTTTTTATCGCGATTAATGCTTTAAACATTGTTGTCGACGTTGGATTCGTTACCGGCGTTACCCCAGCTACTACACCAACAGGTTCAGCAATTTCTATTATCTCTTCATGAGGGTCTTCGTGAATAATCCCTACTGTTTTATCTTTCTTTATGCTATGCCAAATATATTCAGTAGCAAAAATATTTTTAATGCATTTATCTTCGTACACACCACGACCTGTTTCTTCAACAGCCAACTTCGCAAGTGGCATATGTTGATCAACACCTGCTAATGCCATTTCATGAACAATGCTGTCAATTTGCTCTTGTGTAAAACTTTCTAATGCTTGTAAAGCCTTCCGACCGTTATTCACTAACGTATCAATCATCTCTTTTACTTCCTGCATTTCATTTACAACTTTCTCTTTGACTACCATGTAAATTCCTCCTATTCTGCTATCTTGGACTGAATTAGACCCTATAGGTCATAACAAGTCCCGATTAGCACAAAAAAAATAGAGTTGCTTTCCTACATGAACCTCATTGTTTGTGAAATATTTCACAAGTTTGTTCGTGAGTAACATTTCATGAACTTAATATACACGAAATTATTTCATTTGTGTATGTCTATTTTGTGAAATATCTCACAAAAAAATATAAAAAAATGCACTGCTCTATATTAGCAGTGCATTTTTTTATGCTAACGCTTGTGCTAAATCTTCAATTAAATCTTCGCCGTCTTCAATACCGACAGAAATTCGAATTAATGTATCTGTAATTCCTAATTCTTTGCGACGATCTGCTGGGATTGATGCATGTGTCATTTGAGATGGGATAGAAATTAAACTTTCCACTGCTCCTAAACTTTCAGCCAGTGTAAAGTATTGTAATTTCTCAAGTACTTTATTTAATGTTTCTTCACTATCTACATCAAATGAGATAATAGCACCAAATCCATTTGCTTGTTCTGTTGCTAATGCATGGTTTTGATGTGACTCAAGACCTGGATAATATACTTTTTTTACTTTTGGGTGATTATTTAAAAACTCAGCAATTGCGCGTGAATTCGTTTCATGTTCTTCCATACGAATTCCTAATGTTTTTAAACCACGAAGTAGTAAGAAGCTATCTTGCGGGCCAAGAATTCCTCCTGTTGAGTTTTGTACAAAGTGAAGGTCTTCTGCTAATTGCTGGCTATTTACAACTACTAGACCTGCAACTACGTCACTATGACCTCCTAAATATTTCGTTGCACTGTGAAGTACAATGTCTGCTCCTAAAGAAATCGGCGACTGCCAATATGGCGTCATGAATGTATTATCAATAATCGTTAATAAATCGTTCTCTTTCGCAAGAGTAGATATTTTTTTAATATCAGTAATTTTCAGTAATGGGTTCGTTGGTGTTTCCACATAAATCGCTTTCGTATTTGGACGAATTGCTTCTGCAACTTCCTCTAAGTTTGTTGTATCTACAAATGTATGCTCAATACCGAAGCGGTTTAATACTTTCGTAATAACGCGGTACGTTCCACCATACACATCATCTGTTAAAATAACGTGGTCACCTTTTGAGAACAACATAATTGTCGCTGTAATAGCAGCCATTCCTGAACCAAATGCAAAGCCAGCATGACCATTTTCTAATACAGCAATCATTTCTTCTAAAGCTGCACGTGTTGGATTTCCTGTACGTGAATATTCATATCCTTGGTGCTTACCAACTGCTTCTTGTTTGTACGTACTCGTTTGATAAATCGGTACATTTACAGATCCAGTTGAAGGTTCTCCTATGCGAATACCATGAATTAACTTTGTCTTTGCTCTCATTTTTTATTCCCATCCTTTGTATATGTCTTTACTTAAATAGCGCTCACTACTGTCAGGAAAAATCGTTACAATATTTGTACCTGGTTTCGCCTTCTCCGCCTCAAGTAAGCTTGCATGAAATGCTGCTCCTGAAGAACTCCCAACGAGAAGACCTTCTTTTTGCGCTAATTCTTTCACGCGTAAAAATGCATTTCGATCAGAGATTGTATGAATCGCATCAAAATAAGATGTTTTTAAAAATGGCGGGATGAATTCCAGGCCAATCCCTTCTGTTTCATGCGAACCAGCTTTACCACCATTTAAAATGGATCCTTCTGGTTCCACAATAACCGTTTTTATATCTATATTTTTTTCTTTCAAATAAGATGCAGTCCCCATGAATGTACCACCAGTTCCTGCTCCCGCAACAAATATGTTAATCTCTCCGTTAAGTGCCGACCAAAGTTCAGGTCCTAGTGTTTTGAAATAAGCACGAGGGTTTGCTTCATTCGCAAACTGACTTGGAGAGTATGAATTCGGTATTTCATTTACTAACTCTTTCGCTTTTGCAATTGCACCGGTCATTCCTTGCTCAGTCGGTGTATGCACAACCGTTGCGCCTAATGCTTTCATTAATTCTTGTTTTTCAATACTAAATTTCTCTGGTACACAAACAATAACGCGTAAATCATGTTCTAACGCTGCAAGTGCCAGTCCAATACCAGTATTTCCAGCAGTCGGTTCAATAATTGTTCCGCCCTGGGTAACAAGCCCTTTTTCTAACGCATCTTCAATTAATTCTCTTCCTAAACGATCCTTAACGCTTCCACCTGGGTTATAAAATTCAAGCTTTGCAAATAAACGGACCCCTTCCGGAAGTGAAAAACGAGTAATTTCTACAATTGGTGTATGACCAATTAGCTCATGAACTCCACGATATACATTCATCGTGTTCTCCCCCTTATTTGCCAATAAAGAAAAGGCAACTGTATGTATTTTCTTTATATGAGACAGTTGCCTTTTTGTTACATTACTTTAACTCTTCTAATACTTTTACGATAAAGTTTGTAGAATGAAGAGCTGCTTGATCTAAAAATTGATCAAATGAAACATTTGATTCTTTACCAGCAATATCAGAAAGTGCACGAATGATAACAAACGGAACTTCATATTGGTGGCATACTTGTGCAACAGCTGCTGCTTCCATTTCTACTGCATAAAGATCTTCAAATTTATCACGAATGGCTGCAACGCGGTCCGGATCACTCATAAATGAATCGCCTGTTGCAATCATACCTTTTACAACTTGAATATTTTCTTCTGCCTGCATACATTTCTCAGCTAATGCAACTAATGCCTCATCAGCCTTGAATCCAGGCGGCATTCCTGGTACTTGACCATATTCATAGTTAAATGCTGTTACGTCTACGTCATGGTGACGAACTTCTGTTGAAATAACGACATCTCCAACATTTAGAGAGTGATGGAATCCACCAGCTGAACCAGTATTGATTACTTTTTCAGGCTTATATCTTTCTAATAAAATTGTCGTTGACATCGCTGCATTTACTTTACCAATACCAGACTTTAACAAGATTACTTCATGTCCTGCTAATAGTCCTTTCGTAAATTCACAACCCGCAACCGTTTCTGTTTCTGCTTGTTCTAATTTGTCACGTAAAATACGTACTTCTTCTTCCATTGCTCCAATTACAGCAATTCTCAATCTAATCCCTCTTTCTATTGCTTAGTTGCCTCCATTACCCAAACGAAATGATTTAATCTCGTAAACGTTACATGGAAGCCATTGTTTTCAAAAATAGACTGCATGACTGGAATACGTGTATAGTATTCCGTTTGCAAATCGTTCGCTAACTGATGAAAACCTCTTTGTTTTGCTGTTTCAACAGTTTTATCATATGCATCTTGATCTGCAAATATCGTATCAGCAAACACTATTTTACCACCTTTGTTTAGCAATTGACTATACTTCGCAATCGCTACATTTTTTTCATCATCTGTTAAATGATGAAATGCATAGGTGCTTACTATGGTATCAATTGAATTTGGGACTTCAAACGAAAGAAAATCACCTTCTGTAATGGAAAACTCTTTCGGCAATTTCTCTTTTGCAATCATACGCATTTCACGTGACGGTTCTATACCGTAAACTGTGCGGCCAGCAAGTAATAATTTATTTGTTAAATTACCAGTACCAACACCAAATTCTAATACATTACCAAATGACTTGTTAACTACATCCTCTAGAATGTCCTCATAACGGGCGAAAACTTCTTTATATTGTATATCTTCACCTTGTACGAATGAGTCGTACGTATGAGCCCACTCATCAAATAAACCATTAAATTCTGTACCCATAAAAATTCCCCTTTTTCTTATCGGTTTTATCAGTATAATATGCCCTCTTTCTAAAAATGTCAATTAAAATGTCAATTAAAATGCACATGGTATTTCCTTCTTTTCTTTGTTACACTATAGGTGATTACATAGGAGAGGGGTCGTCTTCGTGTCATTTACCTTTGAAATGTTAGAAGATAAAGTAGAATTTTTTGAAGCGGGAGACTTGGCTTCTTTAGAACGAAAAATTAGTGAACAAATCGATAATAATAAAGCACTTATGCTTGAAGTTCATCATATCTCACATCAAATGGTTATGGATCCCGAAAGCAAAAGGCCGTATTATAGCGCCGTTGTTCATTTTAAGTTAAAAAAATTACGCTAAACTAAAAAAGAGAACTCCTAAAGAGCTTCTCTTTTTTACAAGTACTGGTTTCCAGCCCTCATTGTCTACCCAATCAATATTTACATAATATTTTTTACCTGATTGCTTATCTTGTACGTTGCCGTAAGCTTTATTCTTACCGTTATTTCCGATTCTATGAATAACTAATTGCTCTACCGGAACATCAATTGCAGCTGAAATCGCTTGATTCATCTCATTCCAATCTGCTGTACCTTTTTTAAACGTCATCGCAGGTGTTGCACCTTGCTCTGTACCTACTGGCTTCCAAGAAGATTTCGTATAAGCATCTGTTGCCTTTGGCTGTGTTTTTTCAGCTGGTACTTTTTCATTAGATTTAGCTTCTTCTTCAGCTTGTTTCTTTTCTTCCTCAGCTTTTAACTTCTCTTCTTCAGCCTTTTGTTTAGCTTCTGCTTGCTCTTTTTTCTTAGTAGCTTCTTTATCTTCTGATTTTCCAGATTTCTCATTCTTTGTTGTTTGCTGAGATACTTTCTTTTCAGTAGAAGATGCTTGCTCTTTCGTATTAGGAACAAACAATTGATATGCTACAATAGCTACTAATAGTAACACAATAGCAATTGCAATATTTAAAACACCGTTTTGACGACGTTTTTGTTGTTTCTGTTGGAATCTAGATCCTCCTGCCATTCTTCAAACCTCCATGCAGTTTTTCATACTTGCTATTGTAACATTAAATCTAGAAAGGTTGAACATTTACAATAATATTTTCATGAAATGAAAACATTTTACTATAAATTGCAAGATTACTTTTCATTCTCTAATCGATAGATTGCCTCTACAATATCTTTAAAAACAGGTGTAACTTTATTTACATTACTATCAGTTTCTATATCAACGACAACTAAAGCATATCTTGGATTTTCATATGGAAAATAACCTGCAAACCAACGATTCACTTTCGTTCCCTTTCCTGTTTGTGCTGTCCCAGATTTTCCAGCGACACTTAATGGTAACGACCTGAATGCTGCTCCTGTTCCTTTCTCTGTCGTTACAACACTCCTTAATAAATCTTGTAATGTTTTCACTGTTTCATGCGAAAGCTGTTTTCCATTTAATGTATGGTTTCCAAATGTAAAAAAATCCGTTCCATTTTTATACACTATTTTCTCAACAGCTTTCACTTCCATCTTTTCTCCATTTCTAGCAATCGTCGCCATCATATTTGCAATCGCTAAAGGTGATATACGTACATCTTTCTGTCCAATTGCTGTTTGTGCTATCGCTTTATTACTATTCTTATTTACTTCATTCCCCCAAATAGTAGCACCCTTCTCCTCAGGCATTTGCTCAAAATGCGCTGTATGAAACACTGAACCTTTCCACCCAACCTTTTCAGCGCCCCCTAAAGCCGCTACGTAAGTTTCTAGCACCGCCCTATCCTTTTGCATTAGCTCATTACCTAGCTCTGAAAATGTCCTATTACAGCTTCTAGCAAAGCTCTCTTTAAAACTGATTGTGCCCATCATAACTTGTGAACGATTTTCACCATATAAATCTTTATCACAATTGAATGTGCGGTTAAACACATTCACATTTTGATCAATCACTGCCGCTGCAACTACTGTTTTAAAAACAGAGCCCGGAAAGTGCGGTGTTAACATTTGATTCTCAAGTGTAGCCTTATATAAATTCTCGTCTTTCATCTGTACAAATGGTTTGCTGACCATCGCCAAAATTTCATTCTTCTTTACATCAAGTAATACTAATCCCCCCTTCTTTATTTCACTTTCTTCAATTACCTCTTCTGCTTTTTGCTGCAATTCTTTATGTAACGTAGTTTGAATCGTAACTGGATAAAATGGATTTCCTGGTGAAGTATATTTCGCTTGTTTTCCAAAAATCGGTTCCCCTTGTCGATCCACTTGATACAATACTTTTGCCTCTCCATCAGTCAATAGAAATTCATCAAATGATTGCTGTAACCCAGAAATGCCGATTGGTGTTTGCTTTGAAATTTTTTTCACTTCTCCGTATCGCTTTTGAAATTCTTGTTCATTCTCTCCCACATCACCAATTAAATGATTCATCGCTCCAGTTTGTTTTAATCGCACTTCGGCTGCTACAACACCTAATACATTTAATTGATTCACCTTCTCCATGTGCTCTTGTGTCAATCGAAATGGACCATTTCCTCTTTGCAATACAAAGGCATTTTTCTTATCTTTCATTTGATTTTCGATCTCTTGTCTCGACAAACCAATGATATGCGCAATTTTCTCTAACATGCCGTTTTTTATTTGTAAAAACGGAAAAATAATTAACACCGGATACTTTTCCTCATCTATTTCCTTACCGTTCTGATATATAAAACGCCCTCTTCCATCATCTATCGTAATAGATTGCGTCCGTTGTGTAACACTTTTTTCAATTAAATTAATCTTGCGATCTGTAAATGATTCTGTATCTATAATTTGTATTTGAATTAAACGACAAAGTAATAAAAACATAACACATATAAAACAAATTAATACAATTGTAATTCTCCGTTTTATTTCCATAAAAAACACCTCGTCTATTGTAGTTTAGACGAGGTACCATTTTATTTATACAAGCTACAAAACAAAAATACATATTACATAAGCTGTTATTGCTTCTTTGGCTGCTCTAGAAATTTCATAAGAAGCGATTTAAATTCTGTTTCATTCACCCCAGTGTTTTTGGCAGCTTCAATTACAGTAGGTGTTACGTTAGCCGCTACTTTTAAATATTCCTCACTTAAATTATTCATTTCACTTCTTTTTTCTTTAGCATTCTCGACTGTTACAGAATCAATACAAGCAATCATTTTATCTACAATTTGTAAGTAATTATTTTCTGCATCTATTATTTTTTGAATATCATCTTTATTACTTACTTTCGATTGTTTCAAATATGTATATGCTTGATTTACTTCATCCTTTAAAATTTTATCATTATTCTTCGCCTGTTCTTGCAACATATTCTTCATGTCATCTATTGTTTTTTGGTCCATTGAGTCTCGCAATAAATAATCTGGATTTCCAATCGCATAATCATACTTAATTGTTACATTTTGAAACATTTTCATCACAATAGCTAATTGATATGCTACATCAAAATCATCAAATTCCTTTTTATCTTGTGGATTTTCTACGTTTTTTGAACCCTCAGTTGCTCTAGTATCCTTTTTTTCTTCTTGCTTTATTTTTTCGCCCTTTGATGATGTAGTTTCCTCATTCGTTCCACATGCAACGAGCCCTAATATGGATATACTACAAACCAGTCCTGTAAAGATTTTATGTTTCATAATTAGCCCCTTTTCCCTATTAAAACCTATAGTTCTTAATTATGATATCAAAGCTTAAAGTAACTTTTTGACATTTCCTGTCGAATCGTTCAAATGTTCATACATTTTTCCATTTTACAGATAAAATCTCTACTGCATTTCTCCACCTGGTGTTTGAATTGCTACTTTTTCACCAATTTGCTTACCTAATAAGCTTTTTGCGATTGGAGAATCGTTAGAAATTCTTCCTTCAAATGGGTCTGCTTCTGCGCTACCTACGATTGTGTAAGATTCTTCATCTCCACCTGGTAACTCTTTAAATGTTACTGTTTTACCTAATGTAACAACAGTAGATTCTTCGCCGTTATCTGTGATGATAACTGCATTACGAATCATGTTTTCTAATTGTGTAATACGTCCTTCTACGAACGCTTGCTCATCTTTCGCCGCATCGTACTCAGAGTTCTCAGAAAGATCTCCGAAGCTACGTGCAATCTTAATGCGCTCTACAACCTCTTTACGTTTTACCGTTTTTAAATCCTCAAGTTCGTTCTCTAGCTTTTGCTTACCCTCTTGCGTCATAGGGTATGTTTTTTCTGTTGCCATATTTTCCACTCCTTTTATATACCAATCCCCCGAAAAAAGAGGAGTTCCATATGAAAACTCCCCCGCTTATATGTAGAGCGGAGGTTTCTAGCACGCCTGCACTAGCGGAGTTGTCACATACAACCCCGTATTTCCAATTCTTCTTTATATAAAGAAGATATGTATGGAAAGTTGATATAAATATGCCCTCACCTATATATAGATGAGGTTGCATGTTTCATTGTATTCGATAGGAAGGGAAAAAATCCCTTCCTATCGTATATCTTTTACTATGCTATTACAAATTTACTTTTTGTTCAAGAATTGTTGCAATTTTTGTCACCATAATATCAATTGCAACGTGGTTTTGTCCACCTTCAGGAATAATAATATCTGCAAATTTCTTAGAAGGCTCAATAAATTGATTGTGCATTGGACGTACAACACTTACGTATTGATCAATAACTGAATCCATCGTACGACCACGCTCTTTAATGTCTCGCTGCATGCGGCGCAGGATACGAAGATCCGCATCTGTATCAACAAACAGCTTAATGTCCATTAACTCACAAAGACGTGGGTCTTCTAAAATAAGAATTCCTTCTAAAATGATTACATCTTTCGGCTCAACTGGAATAACTTCTTCTGAACGCGTATGCAATGTATAGTCATATACAGGCTTATCAATTTGCTCATATGCAAGCAACTGCTGCAAATGTTCAATTAACAGATCATTATCAAATGCAAGCGGATGATCATAATTTGTTTTTAAACGCTCTTCCATTGGTAAATGGCTTTGATCTTTGTAATAATAATCTTGCTCTAAGATTAAAATAGAATGACCTTTAAAATGGTCAAAAATCGCTTTCGTTACACTCGTTTTACCTGATCCTGAACCACCAGCAATTCCAATTACAACAGGCTTATTCGTCCCCATTCGACTATCACTCTTTCTTATTGAAGTATGCTTTTGCGCATCATATTATTCACATACACTGGTTGATCCACTTTGAATTTCACGATTTGCAACGGATGTCTCGCTGCATCTAATTCGTTTCCATCCTCATCCCAAATTTTCTCCACCGTCTGCGTAAAGTTTTCTATTTCTGGTCCAAAGAACTCCACTTCATGTCCTGGTTTGAAATGATTACGTTGTTCAATCGTTACGATGCCCGTTTCTTCATTATAATCTAACACTAAACCAGCAAAATCATACGTTGTTTTCTTACTATGATTTCCAAACATTTGCTCTTGATGTCCTGGAACCCCTTCAAAGAATGCAGGAGCTGTATCACGGTTTGCACATTTATCAAGCTCATCTAACCATTCTTGTTTAAACTCAAAGTTATCTGGATCCGCACAATACGCATCAATTACTTTGCGATATACAGTTGCTACAGTCGCTACATAATGGATTGATTTCATACGTCCTTCAACCTTTAAGCTATCAATTCCAATTTCAATCATTTTCGGTATTGATAAAATTAAATTTAAATCTTTTGGACTCATTGCAAAATGAGCATCTTCTTCTTGGAATAGAGGCAGCTCTTTTGCATCTTTATGTTGTGATACTGTTTGAACTAAATCGTAGTCCCAGCGACAAGACTGACAACAACCACCACGGTTAGAGTCACGTGCTGTCATATGGTTACTTAATGTACATCTTCCTGAATAAGCGATACACATTGCACCATGGACGAATGCTTCAATTTCAATATCCACTTTTTCTTTAATTTCTTTCATTTCTTCATAGCTTGCTTCACGAGCTAATACAAGACGATGTAAACCTTCTTCTTTCCAATACTGTGCTGCTTTCCAGTTGGATAGTGATTGTTGTGTACTTAAATGCACCTCAACAGAAGGTGCTACACGTTTACACGTCTCAATAATAAGCGGATCGGCAACGATAATTCCCGTTACGCCAGCTTTTTCAATCCCTTTTAAATATTCCTCTAGCCCGTCCATATTCTCATTATGTGCAAAGATATTTGTTGTTACATATATTTTTGCTCCATATTTCTTTGCAAATTCAACGCCTTCTGCCATTTCTTCCAGCGTAAAGTTACCTGCATTCGAACGAAGACCAAATTCTTGTCCACCTAAATATACAGCATCTGCCCCGTAATGGATAGCTACTTTTAATTTTTCTAAGTTACCCGCAGGGATTAACAGTTCAGGTTTCTTCACAATAACGCGTTTGCCATCGATCACTCGTGAAATTTCTTGTACAGTCATTTCCTACACCCTCCTCGTTTAGTAAACCGTTTCTTTAAAGAAGAATCCTGTATCTAACGGACGATTTACTGGTTGCATTTCTTCTATCTCTTTATATAAGTCATCTTTCACGTCATAATACGCATCACGATCTTCTACACATAAATCAATTGCTTTACGATACTTTTTCGTTACTTCGATAATGTATTCAGAACTTTTTAGTACACCGTCGATTTTAAAGCTATCTACTTCACCATCGATTAATTCCTCTAATTCATCGATGAAACAAATATCATTTGGGCTCATAATATGCGTACCATTTTCATCTTCATAAATTGGATATTTATTGTTACGCTCTGGATCATATAAGAACATATTCTCTTCATATTTTTTCTTTTCAATGTCAAGATTACGTCCTTGATACTCAAAGTAGTTTCCTACTAGTGAACGCTTCGATTGGAACATGCAAGTCATACCGTGAATTTGTACTTCAAGCTCCACTTCAGCATTTTCTTTTAATTCAACAATTTCATCTAAGCTAAGCTCGCGAGCTAATACAGCACGTTTTGCTCCTCTTTGTCCCCAGTAGTTACAAGTAAACCAGTTTGTTGCTGTCGTTTCTGTATTCCAGTGCAACTGCATATTTGGCGCTACTTCGCGAACAG
Source organism: Bacillus sp. SH5-2 (assembly GCF_008368905.1). Lineage (NCBI taxonomy): Bacteria > Bacillati > Bacillota > Bacilli > Caryophanales > Bacillaceae > Bacillus > Bacillus sp. SH5-2. The sequence continues at coordinate 29,369 of NZ_QOSD01000020.1, read as the reverse complement.
CCATTAATACCGCTGGATCTCCGAAAACAATTGCATCTACATTTACTTCGTTTAAAAATGCAACATAATCTGTTAACTCTTCTACTTTATCGTTGTGGAACATAGCATTCATTGCTACGTATACTTTCACACCATTTTCATGCGCAATATGAACAGCTTGTTTTACATCTTCACGTGCAAATTCCCCTGCTAAACGTAAACCAAACTTTTGCTCACCGATCATTACCGCATCTGCCCCTGCTTTCGCAAGAGATTCGATATCCGCCAATGTTTTTGGCGTTACTAACAATTCAGGTTTCTTCATACCTTGGTCACCCTCTCTTTTTACTAACAGCTACTCCATCACCAATTGGGAAAATCGTTGTATCATATCCTTCATGGTTCATAAGCCATTCATTGTACGTCTTAATACGACGGATTAAACCACGTGTACGTCTGTTTTCAATCTTCTCTTTAGTCGTTACAAGTCCATGATACATAACATTATCTGAAATAATTACGCCACCAGGATTTAATAACGGTTCATATAAGTCAAAAAAGCGACGATATTGTCCTTTTGCTGCATCAATAAAAATAACGTCAAATGTTCCGTGTTCTTTTACTTGTTCGCCCGTTTCTAACGCATCACCGTATATAACTGAAATACGTTCTTTTACTGGGGAACGCTCTATATATTCAAGTGCTTTTTCATATCGTTCACGATTGCGCTCAACTGTCACAATACGTGAATTTGGAATAGCTTGCATCATACGAATACTAGAATAGCCAATTGCCGTACCAAGCTCTAAAATGCTTTTCGGTCCAATTAAACGTAAAAATTGCAGCATAAATTCCATTCCAAGTCGATCCATAATCGGCACATGATTTTCTGTTGCATATTCTTCCATTTCCAGAATTAATTTATCTTTCGGATCAATAAATGATAATAGGTACTCGTTAACTGCATCCTCCATAAATGGTCCTCCTTATTTACATGGAGAAGTGCCTCTATGACGTCTTTTCACACATAGAATGCAATAAAAATACAAGCCAGCTTCACCCTTAGCTTGTACGTCCCGTTTTGATATTAAAAACGATTCTTCTGCCAGTTTTTAACCCGATATATTTTACCACAAAAAAGAGGGATGTGCGACCTTTTTCGCTATCCCTCCCCATTTCACTGTTTTTTCGTAATATATTTTTGCTTTAATGCATTATGCTCTTCTAACGTTTTCGCATAGTACACTTCACCAGTTGGTGCAGCTAAGAAATAATAATAATCTGTTTGCGCAGGTTCTAATGCTGCTTCTACTGAATGTTTACCAGAGTTTGCAATTGGTCCCACTGGCAATCCTTTCACAACATACGTATTGTACGGTGAGTTTACTTTTAAATCTTCGTATAATACACGTTGTTTATGCTTTCCAAGTGCGTATAATACCGTTGGATCTGTTTGAAGCGGCATCCCTTTTGCTAAACGATTATAGAACACACTAGATATCTTTTGGCGATCTGTAAAACCAGTTGCCTCTTCCTCAATAAGGGAAGATAATGTTAAAAGCTGATGAACATCCCAGTTCTTCGCTTTCATTTTCTCCTCGTTTTGAACAATGATTGCATTCGTTTTCTCAAGCATCGGAATTACAACTTCCTCTAGCGTCGTATCTTTCTTATAGAAAGAATATGTCGCAGGGTATAAATACCCTTCTAATGGGTATTTAATATTGCTATCAAAGATTTTATCCGTTAATAACTTCGGATACTTTTGCTGCATTTTTTGAATAAATGCTTTATCGTTTAATTGACGTACGACATCATCTTTATTCCACTTTAATTCGTTTGCAACCGTTTCTGCAATTTCAGTTACTTGTGCACCTTCTTTTATCGTCACTTTATAAAGAGCTGGACGATGTACATTACCAGATGACATTTGCTCGATAACATCTTTCGCACTCATTGAAGGATTTAATAAATATGTACCCGCTTGTAAATTTTTAGATTTAGCCTTTGTATAAAAACTAAAAACTGTACCGTTTTTTACAGCACCTTTTTCTTCTAAAATCTCACCAATTTTACTAGTAGATGATCCCTTTGGAATTTCTACTTCAATCTCTTTTTTATTCCCGCTATCAACTGGTCCTAATGCCGATGAAATATACGCATAGACTGAACCACAAACTAAAAGCAGTGCAATAATCGAAAATAAAAAAATGCGTCTACGCTTCTTTTTCACTTGATTCTCTATCAAAACTCTTCCTCCTTATTCAATTGTAGGCCATATGTACATATTTCTATACAACACGATGGAAAACAACAACAAATTTACCTATCGTTTTTTTGATAGACACCTTATTTTTTTACAATCCGTCTCATTATACTACAAAGGATTACACAGTTTCGACAAAAAATCTTTCATTTTACATATAAAAAAAGATGGACTATATGTCGTCCACCTTTTCAGTACTTATTATTCTGCTTCTTGCTCGTCAGCTAGAGTGTTGAACATTTCTTGTACCATTTCCCACTCTTCTTCAGATTCGATTGGAAGTAAAGTTCCGCCCTCTTCTTCATTTTGCTCATAAGCCATTGCATCATAAATTTGATCTCCATCTTCGTCTACTTCACCGATTGGAGAGAAGACTACGTATGATTTTTTGCCAAATTTTTCAGCATCAAAAGTGAAAATAATTTCACATAAATGTTCGTTACCTTTTTCGTCTACAATTGTAATTTGATTTTCTTCCATTTTGGTCACCTCTTATTTACTATCTAAAAATCCTTGTAAGATTACGACTGCAGCCATCTTATCGATTACTTGTTTTCGTTTCTTACGACTTACATCAGCTGAAATGAGTAGACGTTCCGCTGCCATTGTTGACAAACGCTCGTCCCACATTACAACTTCTAATTGTAACAGCTCTCGTAGGTTTTCTGCAAATTGCTGGCAAGCTTCACCACGCGGGCCAATTGTACCATTCATATTTTTAGGTAAACCTACTACTATTTTGTCCACATCGTACTGTTTTACTAACTCAGAAATACGATCAAAACCAAAATGACCTCGTTCTTCGTTAATCTTGATTGTTTCCAGTCCTTGTGCTGTCCAGCCCATTTCGTCGCTAATTGCAACTCCGACTGTTTTTGTACCTACATCTAAACCTAATATCCGCATAAACTACTCCTCACGATGATGTTTCAAGTAAGACTTCACAAGCTCTTCGATTAACTCATCACGTTCAAGCTTACGAATAATGCTTCGAGCATCTTTATGGCGAGGTATGTATGCTGGGTCTCCACTTAATAAATAACCGACGATTTGGTTAATCGGATTATAACCTTTTTCTTGAAGTGCATCATACACAGTTAAAAGTACATCGTTTACATGGACACTCTGTTTTTCATCTTGAATGCTAAACTTCATTGTTTTATCAAAACCGTCCATTTCAAGCACCTCACTTATATAGTAAGTATAGGGAGAAGAACTTCTCCTCTCCCTACCATTGTACACTACTATCTCTTTATTTTGAAACAGATTTAACGTACTCTTGTACAAATGCTAAAGCTTCCTCAACTTGCGCTGGGTTTTTACCGCCCGCTTGTGCCATATCAGGACGGCCACCACCGCCACCGCCACAACGAGAAGCTACTTCTTTCACAAGTTTACCAGCATGGTATCCTTGGCTAATTAAATCTTTCGTTACGCCAGCTAAGATGTTTACTTTGTCATCATTTACAGACGCTAATACGACAACTGCTGACTCTAATTTATTTTTCAGGTCATCCATCATCGTACGTAAGTTGTTCATATCCGCAACATTTACTTTTGCCGCTAATACGTTCACGCCATCAACTGTCATTACTGAATCAGTTAAGTTTCCAGCTTCAATATTGCTTAATTTTGCTGCAAGAGATTCGTTTTCTTTTTGAAGTTGTTTTACTTCAGCAAATAAACCATCTACTCTTGTTAAAATGTCTTTCGGATTTGTTTTCATTTTTCCAGCTGCTTCTTTTAATAAGCCTACTTGATCGTTCATTAATTCGTATGCAGACTTACCAGTTACCGCCTCAATACGACGAGTTCCTGCACCGATACCAGACTCAGCAACAATTTTGAAAATACCGATAGAAGCTGTGTTATCAACGTGACAACCACCGCAAAGCTCTAAGCTGTAATCGCCAACTTGTACAACGCGTACAACATCACCGTATTTTTCACCGAATAATGCCATTGCGCCCATTTCTTTCGCTTCTTCGATTGCTTTTTGAGAAATCTCAACATCAATACTTTCCCAAATTTTCTCGTTTACAATACGCTCAATTTTTTCTAATTCGTCAGCTTGTACTTGACCGAAGTGAGAGAAGTCAAAGCGTAAACGTTCAGAAGTTACAAGAGAACCCGCTTGGTTAACGTGCGTTCCAAGTACATCTTTTAATGCTTGGTGTAGTAAGTGAGTTGCTGTATGGTTCTTCACAACGCTACTACGGTTTTTCGTATCGATAATAGCTTTTACAGCCGCATCTTTCGTTAATGTACCTTCTTCAACAACAACTTTGTGCAAGTTTTGGCCGTTTGGTGCTTTTTGTACGTCTTTTACAAGCACTTTCACGCCATCAGCAAGAAGGTAACCACGGTCTGCAATTTGTCCACCGCTCTCAGCGTAGAATGGTGTTACATCAAGCATTAATTGTCCTTCTTCACCTGCTTGTAAGCTATCTGTGTATTCACCGTTTTTCACAAGTGCAACAACGTTACCTTCTGTTGCAACTGTACCGTAACCAACGAACTCGCTCGCTACTTTCACCTCTCCAAGGACACCGCCTTGAACTTGCATAGAATCAACGTCTTGACGAGCAGCACGTGCGCGCTCACGTTGTTTTTCCATTTCACTTTCAAAACCTGCTTGATCAACTGTCATACCAGCTTCTTCTGCATATTCTTCTGTTAATTCAATTGGAAAACCGTATGTGTCATATAGACGGAACGCATCTACTCCAGAAATAACAGTTGTTTTTTCTTCTTTTGCTTTTGCGATAACTTCAGCTAAAATTGCTTCACCATCATGAAGTGTTTCGTGGAAACGCTCTTCTTCATTTTTCACAACTTTTGCGATGAAATCTTTCTTCTCAAGTACTTCTGGATAGAAGTCTTTCATTACTTCTCCAACAACCGGTACTAATTCAAACATAAATGGACGGTTGATGTTTAATTTCTTCGAATAACGAACAGCGCGGCGTAATAAACGACGTAATACATAACCACGACCTTCGTTAGATGGAAGAGCACCATCACCAACAGCGAATGTTACAGTACGGATATGGTCAGCAATTACTTTAAATGCCATATCTTTTTCTAAGTCGCCATCACGATATTTCTCACCAGAAATTGACTCTGTTGCACCAATCATCGGCATAAATAGGTCTGTATCAAAGTTTGTAGGCACATCTTGAACGATAGATGTCATACGCTCTAGACCCATCCCTGTATCGATGTTTTTCTTAGGAAGCGGTGTATATGAACCGTCTGGATTATGGTTAAATTGAGAGAATACAAGGTTCCATACTTCTAAGTAACGCTCGTTTTCTCCGCCTGGATATAATTCTGGGTCACTAAAGTCATTACCGTAAGCTTCTCCGCGGTCATAGAAAATCTCTGTATTCGGTCCACTTGGTCCTTCACCGATATCCCAGAAGTTTTCTTCTAAACGGATAATGCGCTCTTTCGGAACACCCATTTTCTCATTCCAAATTGTGAATGCTTCTTCATCTTCTGGATGGATTGTAACGGATAATAATTCCTTATCGAATCCGATCCATTTGTCGCTCGTTAAGAATTCCCAAGCCCAAGTAATTGCTTCTTCTTTAAAGTAATCACCGATTGAGAAGTTCCCTAACATTTCAAAGAATGTATGGTGACGAGCTGTTTTCCCTACGTTTTCAATATCGTTTGTACGAATTGATTTTTGAGCATTTGTAATACGTGGATTTTGCGGGATTACACGTCCATCAAAATATTTTTTTAATGTTGCTACACCACTGTTAATCCATAAAAGAGATGGATCTTCATGTGGAACTAGTGATGCACTAGGTTCTACTGCATGTCCTTTTTCTTGGAAAAAGTCTAAAAACATTTGACGGATTTGTGCGCCTGTTAGTTGTTTCATTGTATTTTCCTCCTTAAATATAAAAAACTCCCGCCCCTATAAAAGGGACGAGAGTTAACTCGCGATACCACCCTAATTATGAATTGATTACGATACGAATCAATTCATCACCTCATGGTGCCGTAACGTGGCAAGACGGCAGTGATTAGCTGCTCTCAGGATTAGCTTTCTGTTACCCTTCATTTAAAGCTTCTTTCAGCCATATGGAAGCTTCTCTCTATAAATGGACTGTAACGTACTTGTTCCATCATTGATTTAATGTATTATATGACTAAATATAATAGAATTCTCTTAAGTTTGTCAATGTAGATAATCATTTATATTATATCAATTGCTTACTAACCATAGTTATTCCACTATTCATTCTTAACAGCCTTTTCATATATTATGCAATTCATTAATAAATCGTACTATCTTCATAAAAATATTCATATGAACTTTTCTGAATTTTTTATTTTTGTTACAATTAAAGTATTAATAACAAAGGAGCGATTACGATGACAACCTTATCGAACAAAGCAAAAAACATATTAAAGACTGACGAAACAATACTGTTTTACGCGGCATGTTCATTAAATATATTTATATATCGTTCCGTCGCAAGGCCAGGCCTATTAATTTTAACGAACAAAAGACTCTTTTTTTATGGACCAGATGTAAGTCAGAACCCAATATTTGAAGAGTACTCTTTCGCAAACATTTCTAATCTAAAAGAGCAGAAGCGTCTTTTCAGTAATCAAATTGTATTTATGTATGATAATGAATGGAAAAAAATAAAACATATTCAAACAAATGATGTGAGCTCACTCGTTCAAAAAATATACGAACAGCTCTCTAAATAAATATATTATTAGCCCTCTATTCCATAAATAGAGGGCTTTCACATTAAACGTCTTTTCTTTTCCAAAGAGGTCTCACATGCACAATCACTGTACGAATAACAGCTAAAATAGGAACCGATACTAGCAAGCCAACAATCCCGGCTACCTCTCCTCCAACTAGTAATGCAAGCATAATAATAACAGGATGCATGCGAAGCGACTTACCGACGATATAAGGCGATAAAATGTTACTTTCCAAAAATTGCAAAATAGCAATCGTAATCCCCGCCTTAATGAGTAAACTCGTTGATACAGTTGCCGCAATCATTAATGTCGGGATTGCCCCTAAAATAGGGCCAAAGTATGGTATTATATCCGTTACCCCAATAATAATGCCGAGTAATAATGGATACTTCATACCAATAAACCAAAAAGAAAGAACAGATACTCCCCCTAATACTAAGCAAACAAATAACTGTCCTCGAATATAACTTCCGAGTGACTTATCAATTTCTTTCGCAAGCATTTGACCCGTACTACGCCATTTACTTGGGACTAGTTTCCAAAATATATGATAAAACTCACCGTAATCTTTTAATATGTAAAATACAATGAACGGTATTAAGAAAATGATGAGCAACGAATCAAGTACACCACGAGCTGTACTCATCACCTTATTTAAAAGCGCTTGAATTTTCGTTTCTACACCACCAAAAATTTGTTTCACCTTTTCATGAATAAATGATGGGAAATTTGCTGTTTGTTCTGTAACGCCATCTATCCAAGAATCATACATTTTTGTAAACTGCGGAAATTGTTCATTAATTTCTTGTAACTGCTTAATAACAACCGGTGTTCCTTTATAAATTCCATAACCAATTCCGCCAAAGAAAAGGATGTAAATGAGCAAAATAGCGAGTGTGCGTGGCATCCCTTCCTTATGAATTTTTTCAATTAAAGGATGCAATAAATACGCAATAAAACATGCAATAAGAAACGGTGTAATTGCCACTTTAAATACAAAAATAATCGGTGCCCATAGTGGCTTAATTTTTAAAAAGACAAGCAAACAAAGAAATACAAGTAACAATAACCCTAAACGATATATCCAAATGATTTTAAGATTCTTCACACGAAAAACCTCCTCCACCTTTATTTTGAAAATAAATAGGGTAGGTTATGTGCAAAAGTTTTAAAATCTTTTCTTACAGACCATACTGTTTTGTAAAGACGTACATATACATAACATAATAAGGACAACCACCCCTGAGAATACAGCATGAAACAATATAATCAGGAGGATTAATAATGGTTTTATTTATGCTCATATTATCTGCGCTTTTTATGATTCTTGAATGGGTTTGTATCGGGTTTGGTATTTGGAAAGGTTTCTTTATTCGTTCCTCACGAAAAGAAAGAGCGAAGCAATTATTTCATTACGGCATGCTTGGCGTTGGCTGTTACGGTCTATCTTATCTCTTCTCTGAAATTGGACTTTTATATTTGCATACAAGTGCATAAAAAAACTCCCTTATCATGAAGGGAGTTTTTTACGCTTATAAATAAGATTTAATCATCTTACGTGCTTTTTTCATATTACGTTTTGAAAATACATCTTGTTTGCGAGCATATTGATACGCTGCCGCTCCAACACCTAATGCGATTAATGAATTGCGTAGATTCAAAGTAAATCCCCCTTTTCGTTATCCGATCGTTCTTTCATTCTCATCAAATAAATCATCAAGAGAGCTTAATGAACCATCTTCTTCTACTTGATGCGTATGGATTTTCCCCTTTGAAACCGATAGTTCGATATAACAATTCCAGCAATAAAATTGGTTGACACCTATTTTCCCAATGTCTTTCCCTTTGCAATTTGGACAAATGAACATATGGCTTTCATCTCCTTACAGTCTCCCAGATTCTATTCGCCATTATGTCCAAACCGCATTCATTTATACATTGCTTGGAGCCTTTCAACGTTATACGTTTGAAAGTTTCACTATATAATTTCACCTTGTTACATGAAATCATACGGTGAAATGTTTTCCACGTCCATTTCTTCGCCATTAACCGTTACCATCTGTACTTCTCCTTGTGATTCCTGCAATCGACTAGCTAAAGTCGTTTGACGCATTGCATCATCAAGGCGATTTACACCAGACTGGAAAGCAGCTTCCTCCCCGCAAATAATAAGGAATTTCTTACTTCTTGTAATGCCAGTGTAAATTAAATTACGACGTAACATACGGTTGTAACTTTTTACAATCGGCATAATCACAATCGGAAATTCACTACCTTGTGATTTATGAATGGAACAGCAATATGCATGTGTAATTTGATTTAAATCTGGTTTCGTATACGTAACTTCAATTCCATCAAATGAAACGATAATCATATCTTGTTGTTCAACATTTTCTTTCGCATAAAATACCGAAACAATTTCTCCAATATCACCATTAAACACTTGGCTCTCCGGCTGATTAACGAGTTGCAGTACTTTATCGCCTCTTCGGTATACAACATCACCGTAAGCAATTTCTTTACTCTTTTCCCTTTTCGGATTAAATACTTGTTGCAGTGCTTCATTCAGTACATTAATACCAGCAGGCCCGCGGTACATCGGTGCTAATACTTGTACATCCCTTGCGCTAAAACCTTTTGTCTTAGCGTTTTCACAAACCTTTTTGACAACCTCAACAATTTGAGCCCCTGTACAGCTAATAAATGAACGATCTTTTTTATTTTGCGCTAAATCTGGCGGAAGCGTGCCGTCTTTTATTGCATGGGCAAGTTGAATAACAGATGAACCTTCTGCTTGACGATAAATTTCTGTAAGCTTTACTGTCGGAACTGCACCTGCATTTAATAAATCTTTTAACACTTGTCCAGGCCCTACAGATGGTAACTGATCTTCATCACCTACAACGATAACTTGAATGTTTGTCGGCAGTGACTTAAATAGCTGATTTGCAAGCCAAATATCAACCATCGAAAACTCGTCAATAATGAGTAACTTCCCTTGAACTGGATCCGTTTCATTGCGCTGAAAAGACCCTTCTGGCGTCCAGCCCAGCAAACGATGAATTGTGCAAGCAGGAAGTCCTGTTGATTCGCTCATTCGCTTCGCTGCTCTTCCTGTTGGAGCCGTTAATAATATCGGAAATGGATTATCATCACTATATTCATTCGGATTTAAAGATAACCCATGAAGTGACGCATACATTTCAACAATACCTTTAATAACAGTTGTTTTTCCTGTTCCTGGTCCACCTGTTAATAGCATCATCGGCTTATGAAGCGCCGTTTGAATTGCTTCTTGCTGAAATGGTGCATACTGTACATTCAGCTGTTCTTCAATTTCACCTAATGTCTTTAACACTTCCGCTTCAGGGAATGAAGGTGTCTCTTCTTGATTCATGAGCCTGCGAATAGACTTTACAACACCTTTTTCAGAGTAGAACAACGATGCTAAATACACTCGTTCTTCTTCTATGATGACTTTCCCTTCACTTTGCATCATTTCAACGCAGGCTATAATATCTTCCTCCGTCACTCTTCCTTCTTGATTATTTAAAAGTGACATCGTTTCTCTTACAAGTTGATCTTTTCCCATATAAACGTGGCCGAGTTGCAAGGATACATTCTCTAACGTATAAAAACATCCCGCACGCACACGGTCATCATGATTACCCGATATCCCTAACGCACGTCCTATATCATCCGCTCTTCCAAATCCAATCCCGTCAACCTCTTCGATAAGTTGATATGGATTATTCCGAATCACTTCTAATGTCATCTCTTTATATTGCTGATAAATTTTAATAGAAAGCTTCGTTCCAAAACCGTAACCATTTAAAAAGCTCATTACTTTCTCTAATCCTTGATGCTCAACGATTGTCTCATATATTTCCTGCGCTTTTTGCTTGTTGACAACACCATTTAACGCATCAGGATCATCCATAATTTTAGAAATAGCATGTTCCCCAAGATGGTCCACAATTTTTTCAGCTGTACGCTTTCCTATACCTTTAAATAAATCACTCGCTAAATATTGCACCATACCGGCTTTTGTTTGCGGCAATTCTTTTTTAAATGTTTCAACCAAATATTGTTTCCCATACTTTGGATGATCTTTAAAATGACCTGTCAATGTAAACACTTCATCTTCATGCATGCGGGGAAAATGACCGTTTATCATTACTTTTTTTTCATCGTACGTTTCATTTGTTTCAATGATTTTCATACTGACAACGGAATAGAGGTTTTCTTCGTTGTGGAAAATGGTATGAAGAACTTGCGCTTTTATAAATTTTTTCTCTTCCTCGAACAAATCCATTGCATGTTGATTTCCCATCTTTCCTCTCCTTCCCGATATTTTCACTTTAATGAGCAGTACATCCCCCACCTTTTTAGATGAGGGATAACTACCCATTAAACTATATATTCATCTTATTCAGCTTCTTGCTCTAATAAACGAATACCATTACCAGCTAAAAAGTGATCTGGTTGAATTTCTGTTGCTTTCTTAAATAAAGCAAGGGCCTTCTCATTATTTTCTTCAAATACGTAAGCAACACCTAAATTATAATACGCATCTGCATGCTCTTCATCCATTTCTAATACCTTTTCAAAATAAGGTTTCGCCTCTTGAATGTGCTCTAATCGTGCGAAGCAAAGTCCACATTGGAATACAGCTTCTACATCATTTTCATCTAATTCAGTTGCTCTTTGTAAGAAAGGTAGTGCAAGACGATCATTTCCAAGTTGCACATGTGTGATACCTAGCATAAATGTTACATCAGCTGATTGTAATCCCGCTTGCATTGCTTGTTCAAATACAGTTTTAGCCTCTGCAAATTGCTCTTGACCGTAATATACGTTTCCTAAGCCATAATAAGCAGCTGCGGATTTATCATCTAACTCTAATGCACGTTTATAAAATAAAATTGCTCTTTCACTATCGCCTAATACATCTAATAAATTCGCAAAGTTAATGTAGCCAAGCGCATCTTTCGGATTTTCTTCGATTGCTTCTGTGAAATTTTTAGCTGCTTCTTCCCAGTTTCCTTCTTGCATATATTGAATACCTGTTTCAAGTTTGTTTGACATGTCCTTCACCTCTACAACAAATTATAACAAAGAATGTATTTTCCAAGCGAACAAAAATTCGCTTTATGTAAAAGAAACCTCTAACCGCTAATCGGCAGAGGCTTCTCATTTATCCTAAATAATCCAATTTCTTACCACTACGGTATACTTCATCAATTGTAGCACCGCCTAAGCACTCATCTCCATCATAGAAAACGACTGCTTGTCCTGGTGTAATTGCACGAATTGGCTCATCACAAAGAATACGAACTGTATTTTCATCAACGATTTGAACCGTTACTTTATTGTCTTCTTGACGATAACGGAATTTCGCCGTGCATTTAAATTCTGTTTCTTTTGCTTTGTTACTTACCCATCCTACATTCGTAGCAACAACTTCATCTCCATATAAAAGTTCGTTATGGAATCCTTGGTCAACATATAAAATGTTTTCTTTCAAGTTTTTCCCAACAGCAAACCACGGATCACCGTTACCGCCGATACCAAGACCATGACGTTGTCCAATTGTATAGTACATTAAACCGTCATGCTTCCCTTTCACTTCGCCAGATAATGTTTGCATCACACCTGGTTGTGCTGGTAAATAGTTACTTAAGAACTCTTTAAAGTTACGCTCACCAATAAAGCAAATACCAGTACTATCTTTCTTCGCTGCTGTTGCTAAACCAGCTGCAGTCGCCATTTCACGAATTTGTGGTTTCTTTAATTCGCCTAATGGGAACATTGTTTTTGATAATTGCTCTTGGCTTAATTGATTTAAGAAATACGTTTGGTCTTTATTGTCATCGACGCCGCGAAGCATTTTATATTCGCCGTCCATATAAGCAACACGTGCATAATGGCCTGTCGCTACATAATCAGCACCAAGCGCAATTGCATGCTCTAAAAATGCTTTAAATTTAATTTCTTTATTACACATTACATCTGGGTTTGGTGTACGACCAGCTCGGTATTCATCTAAGAAGTACGTAAATACTTTATCCCAGTATTGTTTTTCAAAGTTTACTGCATAATACGGAATACCAATTTGGTTACACACTTCAATTACATCATTGTAATCTTCGGTTGCTGTGCAGACACCATTCTCATCCGTATCATCCCAGTTTTTCATAAAAATTCCGATTACATCATAACCTTGCTCTTTTAATAAAAGAGCTGCTACAGATGAATCGACGCCACCGGACATCCCGATGACAACGCGTGTTTCGTGAGGTAGTTTGTTCATCATGTCACCTCCCATGCTAATTTTGTGTTAATCGCTTCACGATTTTCACTGTTTCGTACGCCGCTTTCTCAATTTGCTCTTTCGTATTTCCAAGTCCGAAACTAAAGCGTACGGATGAACGTATTTGATCGGAGTCTTTTCCGAACATCGCCACTAATACATGTGATGGATCAATTGAACCGGCTGTACAAGCTGAACCGCTTGATACTGCAATGCCAACTAAGTCTAAGTTCACAAGAAACGGTTCAATATTCATCCCTGTAAAACTTATATTCAACACATGTGGTAATCGATATTCCAAGTTTCCGTTTACCTCGAAAGTAATGCCTTCATTTTTGAAGACAGATACCATTATATCTTTAAACTCTTCATATTGGGCATTTTTTTGCTCACGAGTTTTTTCAGCTATAAAAATTGCATGCTGAAGCCCAGCAATACTAGGTACATTTTCCGTACCAGCACGGCGTTTTCTTTCTTGCTCTCCACCTATTAATAACGGTTCAAATTTCACATTTGTACCAGCGTATAGGAACCCGACACCTTTTGGTCCGTTAATTTTATGAGCTGAAATGGATAATAAATCAATGCCAAACTCTTTCACATTAATTTCTACTAAACCGTAAGCTTGTACCGCATCTGTATGGAAATAAGCTTGATGCTCTTTTAGCAGCTTACCTATTTCCGCAATTGGTTGCATCGTCCCAACTTCATTATTCCCAAACATAACAGATACAAGAATTGTCTCTTCTGTTAATGCCTTTTGTATGTCAGAAACTTGAACGCGTCCTGTTTCATCAACAGGTAAATATGTCACTTCAAACCCTTCACGCTCTAACAATTCACACGTATGCAAAATCGCATGATGTTCGATTTGTGTCGTTATAATATGGTTACCTTTATGACGGTTTGCACGCGCTACACCGATAAGCGCTAAATTATCAGCTTCTGTACCGCCGCTCGTAAATATAATTTCATTCGGATTCGCGTGAATACTACGTGCACACGCGCGTCTTGCCTCATCTACCGCATGGCGCGTTTGACGCCCATAAAAGTGTATGCTAGACGGGTTTCCAAATGTTTCTGTCATATATGGAATCATCTTTTCGACCACTTCTGGGTGAGTCGGAGATGTCGCAGCATGATCTAAGTAAATGCGTTCCATTAAATCTCCTTCTTTCCAAATCGTTTCACAAGGAATTAAATGTAAAACATATAGCCCCCGTGATTTTCTTCCTCATAACGTACTAAATCTTCTAACGTTGTACTATCTAACACTTCTTGCACCGCATCACGAACACGCATCCATAATTGGCGTTGTGCTGGTTCTTCTTCTTCGATCATTTCGACAACACTAATTGGACCCTCTAATACACGGATTACATCTCCAGCTGTAATGTTAGCTGGCTGATCAGATAACACATACCCGCCATATGCACCACGCGTACTCTTTACAAGACGAGCGTTACGAAGCGGTGAAATTAATTGCTCTAAGTAATGTTCCGATAAGTCATGTGCCTGCGCGATTGATTTTAATGAAATTGGACCTTCACCAAACTTTTTTGCAAGATCGATCATAATTGTTAAGCCGTAGCGGCCTTTCGTTGAAATCTTCATCTATTTTGCACCTCTTTTCAAATTTTCACTTCTATTGGTTATATCTTATTTATAAAAGAACACAATTTAAAATCCTATGAAATTATAGCATAATATAGTATTATAAGAAATTTCAACTTGTGTATCAAAATGATAACATAAAATCACATTGAAAAACTCGGAAATTATTACAATTGAAAGAAAAATGAAAATATTTATATTCATTTTTCCCACAAAACAGCATCCTATTTCAAATTCCACTAAAAAAAATGATACGATAGAAAGAGATTATACATTAAGGGAGACGGTAAAAATGAAACAACCACTCGCACATCGCATGCGCCCTACAAATATTCAAGAAATTATCGGACAACAACATTTAGTTGGTGAAGGAAAAATTTTATGGCGAATGGTCCAAGCGAATCATTTTCAATCTATGATTTTATATGGCCCTCCAGGCACTGGAAAAACATCCATCGCGAGCGCAATTGCAGGAAGTACCGGAACCCCTTTCCGCCTATTAAACGCTGTTACTCACAATAAAAAAGATATGGAAGTTGTCGTACAAGAGGCAAAGATGCATCGACACCTCGTTTTAATTTTAGATGAAGTACACCGTCTAGATAAAGCAAAACAGGACTTTCTATTACCTCATTTAGAAAGTGGGCTTCTTACTTTAATTGGTGCAACGACGAGTAATCCATTTCATGCGATAAACTCTGCTATTCGGAGCAGATGTCAAATTTTCGAGTTACACGCCCTAACAGAAGACGATCTTTTAATTGGCTTAAAACGAGCACTTGAAGATAAAGAAAAAGGTCTTGGAGAATATGATGTAACTGTTACGCCTGAAGCATTACATCACTTTGCAAATGCATCAGGCGGAGATATGCGTTCCGCTTATAATGCACTTGAACTAGCTGTTTTATCTAGCTTTACAACTGATGACAAAGCTGCGGAAATTACACTAGAAATCGCAGAAGAATGCTTGCAAAAAAAGAGCTTCGTTCACGATAAAGGTGGAGATGCTCATTATGACGTATTATCAGCATTCCAAAAATCAGTACGCGGAAGTGACGTGAATGCAGCACTCCATTATTTAGCACGTCTTATTGAAGCTGGTGACTTACAAAGTATTGGTAGACGTCTACTCATTATGGCATATGAAGATGTTGGACTCGCTAGCCCGCAGGCTGGACCACGTACACTAGCAGCAATTGAATCAGCTGAACGAGTTGGGTTCCCAGAGGCACGCATACCACTTGCAAATGCCGTTATCGAGCTTTGCCTATCACCAAAATCAAACTCAGCTTATAAAGCACTTGATGCCGCATTACACGATCTACGTAACGGACAAACAGGTGATATTCCTAGTCACTTAAAAGATAGTCATTACAAAGGCGCCGAATCACTTGGAAGAGGCATTGGATACTTATACCCACACGATCAGCCAAACGGCTGGGTACAACAACAATACTTACCTGACAAAATTAAAAACAAGCAATATTATAAACCGAAAACGACAGGGAAATTTGAACAAGCACTTTCTACCGTGTATGAAAGATTACAAAGTTCGAATAAAACAAAAAAATAAAGGGTAACATAAACGAAAACGTCACCATTACGGAGGCTTCGCTTATGAAAACACGTCAAGATGCATGGACAAAAGAAGACGATCTCCTTTTAGCAGAAACTGTTTTGCGACATATTCGCAGCGGAAGTACACAAATTAAAGCGTTTGATGAAGTTGGCGATGCTTTAAACCGTACTTCCGCAGCTTGTGGTTTTAGATGGAACGCTGAGGTAAGACAAAATTACGAAGATGCAGTACAACTTGCAAAAAAACAGCGCAAAGAGTTAAAACGTTCTGAAGCTAAAATAGAAAAAGAGCAATTTACAAAAACTCATCAACTCGTAATCGATGCTGAGTTTTCAGAAGATATTACGCCAAGCAAACAAGAACTTACAATGCAAAATGTCATCGCATTTCTGAAAAATTTGGAGCACAATAACCCTTCACTTGCGAAATTACAAACTGAAAATGACGTATTACAAGATCAGCTCACTTCCTTGAAAAAAACGAACCATGAACTCGAAACAAAATTAGCTGTACTCACAAAAAAACAACAAGCAATCGAAGAAGATTACGCCATGCTTGTTAGAATTATGGACCGCGCTCGAAAACTCGTTTCAGTTGAAGAACAAGAAGAACAGATTGCTCCAATTTTCAAAACAGATCAAAATGGCAATTTAGATATTATATATTCTGCAGAGAATTAAAAAGGATGTCACCTAGCCTAATTTTCCGGCTAAGTGACATCCTTTTTTGTTTCTTCGGTGGACAGCGTATTGGTAAATGAAATTATATCGACGATTTTCCAAATATATCTATCGTAACTTACAATATATCAACGATTTTTTAATTATATCGACGATTCGACAAGGAATATCGATTTACCGACAAATATTTACAAAATAAGTAGAACTACTATACAAAGAGCTCACAAAATTAATTGGATATATTTTACTAAAACGTTACTATAAACATATACGATTAAAAGGAGCTGATCGCTATTTCATTAATAATCTTCAAAATAACGCTCGGTATTCTCGTTCTAACGTTAGGACTTTTTACCATTCATAGTTTAAAAAAGACTTCCGCCTATAATTCGGACAAATACGATTATTTTTTATTAGGATTACTTACATTTGAATTATTAGCATTGCAAATCTCAGCAATACTTTAAAACATAATAGAAAAAGCATATACCCTAGACGGATATATGCTTTCCTTTTTATTCTTGCCCTACACGCTTCACTTCTACGTTTTTAATACGCTCACGCACAACGTGACTTGCCATAATTAAGCCGGCCACAGATGGTACGAATGCATTTGATGAAGGCGGTAATTTCGCTTTACGAATTTTTGCATTTTCATCTGGTACAATTTCTTTACGTACTTCTTCACGAATTACGATTGGGTTTTCGTCAGAGAAGACAACTTTTACACCTTTTTTAATACCCTCTTTACGAAGCTTCGTACGAATGACTTTCGCAATTGGATCTGTATGTGTTTTAGAGATATCCGCAATACGGAAACGAGTTGGGTCCATTTTATTTGCTGCACCCATGCTTGAGATAATTTTAATTTTACGACGTAAACATTGTTTAATTAAATGAATTTTGAACGTAATCGTATCAGATGCATCCACTACGAAATCTAAGCCGTGCTTAAAGAACTCTTCATATGTTTCATCCGTATAAAACATTTCTAGTCCAATTACTTCACACTCTGGATTAATATCTGCAATACGCTCTTTCATTAATTCTACTTTTGAACGTCCTACAGTAGATACTAAAGCATGAATTTGACGGTTTACGTTTGTAATATCTACAACGTCTTTATCAACTAATACGAGACGTCCTACGCCAGAACGTGCTAACGCTTCAGCCGAAAATGACCCTACGCCGCCAATTCCTAAAATACCGACTGTACTATTTTTTAATATTTCAAGTCCTTCTTTACCGAAGGCTAATTCATTACGTGAAAATTGATGTAACATTCAGCTCTACACTCCTATTACAAAAATGGTCTACCATGTATTCTAGCGTTTTTCCGACTATTTGTATAGAAAAAGTTATAGAATTCCTAAAAATACATATTTCAAGAAGGAACATACAATGTAAACCTGTCTTTACCTCTTCTCTTAATCATCCATTAAAAAAGCCTAGATGGTATTAGTATAACCATCTAGACCCTATTCTTACTTCTCTTCTTTTAAGCGTAATTTCAAGCTTAACTCTTCAAGCTGAGCTTCTGCAACTGGGCTTGGAGCTTCTGTTAATAGACAGCTTGCACTTGCTGTTTTCGGGAATGCAATTGTATCACGAAGGTTTGTACGACCTGCAAGTAACATAACAAGACGGTCTAAACCTAATGCGATTCCGCCGTGTGGTGGTGTACCGTATTCGAATGCTTCTAATAAGAATCCGAATTGCTCTTGTGCTTCTTCTTGTGAGAATCCAAGTGCCTTGAACATTTTTTCTTGTACGTCACGCTCGTAAATACGAAGTGATCCGCCACCAAGCTCATAACCGTTTAATACAAGGTCATATGCTTGTGCGCGTGCTTTTTCTGGTGCTGTTTCTAATAGTTCAACATCTTCACGGAATGGCATTGTGAATGGATGGTGAGCTGCGAAGTAACGATCTGCATCTTCATCGTACTCAAGAAGTGGCCAATCTGTTACCCATAGGAAGTTAAATTTACTTTCATCAATTAGCTCAAGTTCTTTACCTAGACGTAAACGAAGTGCACCTAAGCTATCTGCAACAACGCTCTTCTTATCTGCTACGAATAGTAATAAGTCGCCAGCAGTAGCTTCTAATGTAGTCATTAACACGTTTGCATCTTCTTCACCGAAGAATTTCGCAATCGGTCCTTTTAGGCCGTCTTCTTCCACTTTAAGCCAAGCTAGACCTTTTGCACCGTATACTTTTACGAATTCAGTTAATGCATCGATGTCTTTACGAGAGTATTTGCTCGCAGCACCTTTTGCATTAATTGCTTTTACTTGTCCGCCGCTTTCTACAGCACTTGTAAATACTTTAAAGCCACAACCTGCTGCGAATTCAGAAAGGTCTGTTAGTTCCATTTCAAAGCGTGTATCTGGCTTATCAGAACCGTAGCGAGACATTGCATCAGCATATTTCATACGAGGGAATGGTGCACTCACTTCTACACCTTTCGCATCCTTCATAACTTTCGTCATCATGCGCTCCATCATATCTAAAATTTCATCTTGTGTTAAGAATGAAGCTTCGATATCGATTTGCGTGAATTCTGGTTGACGGTCCGCACGTAAATCTTCGTCACGGAAACAACGTGCTACTTGATAGTAACGCTCAAATCCGCCGACCATAAGAAGCTGTTTAAATAGCTGTGGAGACTGTGGTAATGCATAAAACTCACCATCATGTACACGACTTGGTACTAAATAGTCACGAGCCCCTTCTGGCGTGCTCTTCGTTAAAATTGGTGTTTCAACTTCTAAGAACTCTTCTGTATCTAGGAAGTTACGAATTGTTTTTGTTACGTCGTGACGCATTTTGAATGTATTGAACATTACCGGACGACGTAAGTCTAAATAACGATATTTTAAACGCACATCTTCTGATGCATCTGTATCATCAGCAATAATGATTGGCGTTGTTTTCGCTGCGTTTAATACATTTACTTTCGTTGCTTGTACTTCAATACGACCAGTTGCCATATTGTCATTAATTGCACCTTCACCACGTTCAACAACTGTACCTTCTACGTGTAATACGTATTCGCTACGAATTGTTTCTGCTACTTCTAGCGCTTCTTTTGATGTTTCTGGGTTAAATACAACTTGTACGATACCTGTACGGTCACGTAAGTCAATAAAGATTAATCCACCTAAGTCACGGCGTTTTTGTACCCAACCTTTTAATTGAACTGTTTGTCCAACTGCTTCTACTGTTACTTTTCCACATGCATGTGTTCTTTCAGCCACTGTAAGTTCCCCCTATATTAATTTCTCTGCTACATATGAAGCAAATACATCTAGTGCGACTTCTTCTTGTCCGCCTGTTGCCATATCTTTTAAGTTAATGACGCCTTTATCTAGCTCATCTTCCCCTAATACAGCTACAAACTTCGCATTTAAACGATCTGCTGATTTAAATTGTGCTTTCATTTTGCGATCTAAATAATCTTTTTCAACTGATAAGCCAGCTTTACGAAGATCGAATGCAACTTTTGCAGCATGGTCTTTCGCTTTTTCACCAAGAGCTACAACGTAACAATCGATACTATGTTCAATTGGCAACTCAATGTTTTCAGCTTTTAGCGCCATAATTAGACGTTCAATACTCATCGCAAAACCGATACCTGGCATTTCTGGTCCACCGATTTCTTGTACAAGTCCGTTATAACGGCCACCACCGCTTAATGTAGTGATAGCACCGAAACCTTCTGCCTCACTCATAATTTCAAATACAGTGTGTTGATAGTAGTCTAAACCACGCACTAAGTTTGGATCTTTTTCAAATGGAACATCCATCATCGTTAATAGTTCTTGAACTTTGTCGTAGTATACTGCTGAATCTTCGTTTAAGTATTCTGTAATAGATGGTGCTGTACCCATTAATTCATGGTTACGATCCTTCTTACAGTCTAAAATACGAAGTGGGTTCTTTTCTAATCGAGATTGGCAATCAGAGCAGAACTCGCCAATGCGTGGCTCGAAATGAGCGATTAATGCATCGCGATGCGCTTGACGGCTCGCTGCATCACCTAAACTGTTTAATACAACTTTAATATTTTTTAAGCCCATGCCGCGGTAAAACTCTACAGCAAGTGCAATTACTTCTGCATCAATTGCAGGATCGTTACTACCGATTGCTTCAATACCAAATTGTACGAATTGACGATAGCGACCTGCTTGCGGTCTTTCGTAACGGAACATTTGACCGATATAGTATAATTTCGTTGGTTGTGTTGCATCACCGAACATTTTATTTTCAACGTAAGAACGTACAACAGGTGCAGTACCTTCTGGACGTAACGTTAAACTACGCTCTCCACGATCTTGGAATGAGTACATTTCTTTTTGTACGATATCTGTCGTATCACCAACACCGCGTAAAAATAGCTCAGTGTGTTCAAAAATTGGTGTACGAATTTCTTTATAGTTGTAACGACGGCAAATTTCGCGTGCTTGCCCTTCGATATACTGCCATAACTCAACAGTGCCTGGAAGAATATCTTGCGTTCCGCGTGGGATTTGAATAGACATATTCAGTTCCTCCTCAAATTGTTTTAATCTTAATAAAAATAAAAAAACTCCCGCCTCTACTGTATAAACAGTAGGGACGAGAGTATTATACCCGTGGTGCCACCCTAATTGAAGCACGTATGCTTCCACTTTTTTAATAACGCTTAAATGTGCGTTCATCCCTACTAAGCATATATGCCGTTCAAGTTGAAACCTCTAGAGTGTCATTCAATCAGTCATCATGTAGAAATGTTTTCAGCCTAAGACATTTCTTCTCTTTCCATGTGTGTCTCATTTACTCTTCTCCATCAACGGTTATATTCATATGTAAATATAAAATTACTATACGTTTGTTGAGTAGGATTGTCAAGTGCTCTAAGAACGTTCAATTTGCTTCTTTAGGCGCTTTACATCTTGTAGCGAAATACCAAACTCAGAAGCAAGCTCCATTGAAGTATTGTTTTGTTCTTTCGAAATAAAATCATGTAAATTTACGTTAAACAGTTGATTTGCACCATTTGTAACAGAATGCCCTTTTTCATTCATACGCATACGTATATCCCTCACATTCAATATGGATGTTTTACTTTTTATTGTTCCATATTGATTAGAGAGTTATACATAACTAAAACAGCTATTGATTTCAAAACAAGTGAAAATTTAATCAGGCTTTTACGGGTAGCCCGATTCCCACATATAACGGGATAAATGAACAAAACATACAACAAAGTATAAAAAAGAGAGGATTATATCATCCTCTCTTTTTAAGCAACACTATTTACTTTCCACAATTAAGGTCACCGGACCATCATTGATTAAAGAAACGTCCATCATCGCTCCGAACTTCCCTGTTTCGACATGCAAACCTTGTTTACGAACCTCTTCATTAAAGAAATCGTATAAACGCTCTGCATAGTCAGGTTTCGCAGCATCCATAAAGTTTGGACGTCTTCCTTTACGGCAATCTCCGTATAATGTGAATTGCGAAATAGATAGAACTTGTCCTTCTACATCAAGTACTGAATGGTTCATCTTTCCGCTCTCGTCTTCAAAAATACGTAAGTTCGCAATTTTTTCTGCAATGTAAGTTGCATCTTTCTCTGTATCTTCATGCGTAATGCCAACTAGTAATGTTAAACCGAACGGAATTTGTCCTACGATCTCACCGTCTACTGTGACAGACGCTTCTTTTGATCGTTGTAAAACAACTCTCATTTTTTCTACACTCCCTATTAATGCATCATGCGTCGTACTGCATAAATTTCTGGAACACGCTTAATGCGCTCCACTACTTTTTTCAAGTGTTGTAAGTTACGAATAGAGATTGACATATTAATTGTCGCCATCTTATTACGATCACTTCTACCAGAAACAGCTGAAATATATGTTTTCGTCTCTGTAACGGCTTGCAGTACTTCATTTAATAAACCACGGCGATCGTAACCTGAAATTTCAATATCAACGTTATATTCAATTTCTTTTTCAGGGCTACCTTCCCACTCCACTTCTAATAAACGTTCTACCGCTTCTTCTGTATGAACATTTACACAATCACGACGGTGAATCGATACGCCTCGTCCTTTCGTAATATACCCAACGATATCATCACCGGGAACTGGGTTACAGCATTTTGATAAACGAATTAATAAATTATCAGCACCGCTTACCTTTACACCAGAATCCCATTTTCGAATTTTCATCGGTTTACGAACTTCTTTAACTTCAACGATTTCTTCTTCTTCGCGTTGTTTGCGGAACTTGTCCGTTAGTCGCGTAACAATTTGCGCGGCTGTAATTCCGTTATAACCTACTGCTGCAAACATATCTTCTTCATTTGCGAAGTTAAACTTCTCAGCAACACGTTTTAAATTATCAAGCGCTAATACTTCTTTCATCTCGTACTCTAGACCACGTACTTCTTTTTCAACAAGCTCACGGCCTTTTTCAATATTTTCATCTCTACGTTGCTTCTTAAAGAATTGACGTATTTTATTTTTCGCATGAGATGTTTGAGCGAGTTTTACCCAGTCTTGACTTGGTCCATACGAATGTTTCGATGTTAAAATTTCAATGATGTCACCCGTTTTTAATTTATAATCAAGTGTCACCATTTTCCCGTTTACTTTTGCACCAATTGTTTTATTGCCAATTTCCGAATGGACACGATACGCAAAATCAATCGGAACAGATCCGAGTGGTAATTCCATTACATCGCCTTTCGGTGTAAAGACAAATACCATATCAGAGAATAAATCAATTTTTAATGACTCCATAAACTCTTCTGCATTAGAAGCTTCATTTTGCCATTCTAATATTTGACGGAACCATGTAAGTTTCTTCTCTAATGTACCTGTTGTTTCTGCTGCTTTTCCTTCTTTATACGCCCAGTGTGCCGCGATCCCGAACTCTGCAATTTCGTGCATTTCTTTCGTACGAATTTGCACTTCAAGTGGATCTCCTTTTGGTCCAATTACTGTCGTATGAAGAGATTGATATAGATTTGCTTTCGGCATTGCAATATAATCTTTAAAACGACCTGGCATTGGCTTCCAACACGTATGGATAATTCCAAGCACCGCATAACAATCTTTAATACTATTTACAACGACACGTACAGCTAATAAATCGTAAATTTCATTGAACTGTTTATTTTGCAGAGCCATTTTACGATAAATACTGTAAATATGCTTTGGTCTGCCAGAAATCTCAGGTTGAATTGCAACTTCTTTTAATTTCTCGCGAATGCCAGTCATTACTTCATCTAAATATTCTTCACGCTCTGCACGTTTACGCTTCATTAAATTTACAATACGGTAATATTGCTGTGGATTTAAATAGCGAAGTGACGTATCCTCTAGCTCCCATTTAATAGTATTAATTCCGAGTCTATGCGCTAAAGGTGCAAAGATTTCTAATGTCTCATTTGCAATGCGACGCTGCTTCTCTTGGGGCAAATGTTTCAATGTACGCATGTTATGAAGACGGTCAGCTAGTTTAATTAAAATAACTCGAATATCTTGAGCCATTGCAATAAACATTTTGCGATGGTTTTCTGCTTGTTGCTGCTCATGAGATTTATATTTAATCTTTCCGAGCTTCGTCACACCATCGACAAGCATAGCAATTTCTTTATTAAATTCCCGTTCAATATCTTCTAATGTAACCTCTGTATCTTCCACTACATCATGTAAGAAACCTGCCGACACGGTTGCTGGATCCATGTGTAAATCCACTAAAATACCAGCAACTTGAATTGGATGAATAATGTACGGTTCACCCGATTTTCTATATTGTTCACTATGCGCATCACGTGCATATTCATAGGCACGTGCCACTAGCTCAATATCTTCATTCGCTAAATATTGACTTGCTTTCTCGAGTACCTGTTCAGCTGTTAGTACCTGCTCATTTGCCATCGAATCACCTTTTATTGAAAATTGACTTTATCTTTATTAAGTAGAATAAATTATATTCTATCATTATAACCTAATGATTGTGAATTGTGAAAAGGAAAAGATTTTACTGACATTTCACCTTATTTTTTTGTGCAATTATACAAAAGTACCCGCTCCTCTCCAAGAGATTCACGGGTACTTCTTATCACCGTAGTTTTACCTATATAGTGATTAGTATTTTTCTAATACTAATACATCGTAACCATCTAACATTTTACGACCATCTAAGTAAGTAAGCTCTACTAAGAATGCAATTCCTGCTACAACTCCGCCTAGCTCTTCAACTAGCTTAATTGTCGCTTCGATTGTTCCACCTGTAGCTAATAGGTCATCTGTAATTAATACGCGTTGGCCTGGCTTAATTGCATCTTTATGGATTGTTAAAACATCTTTACCATATTCTTTACCGTAGTCAACTGTAATTACTTCACGTGGTAATTTCCCTAATTTACGAACTGGTGCAAAACCTACTTCTAACGCATAAGAAACTGGGCAACCGATAATAAAGCCACGTGCTTCTGGCCCTACTACAAGGTCAATATCTCTTTCTTTTGCATATTCAACGATTGCATCTGTTGCTGCTTTGTATGCTTTACCGTCGTTCATTAAAGGTGTAATGTCTTTAAACACAATACCTTCTTTCGGATAATCCGGTACAATTGCGATATGTTGCTTGAAATCCATATTTCTGAATCCTCCTCAGATCTAAAAGGTTTGTAAATACAAAACCTTTACCCTAACTGTTCTACTTCTTTATGATTACGAATCGTTTCAAACCATGTATATAATTGCTGATATGTGCTATAAACCAATTCTTTTTCTAACTGTAAGTGGTTCATTTTCTCACGATATGTGTTCGATTCAATTAAATCACGCTTTTGTTTTTTGTCTGCCATAAAAATGACGCCATCTTTTATTGTAACAAATTCTAACTCAAAAAACACCTGTGTCATGAAATTTACTGTATCTTTTGACCAACCTTTATGACGACATAGCTGTTCGCCATATTGTCTTAAAGAAAATGGTGTTTTTTGGTTCAAGAAAGAATAGTACCATTTAAAGTGTTCCCTCGTTGGGATTGTACTAAATAAATGATTATTCTCTTGATAAAATAACGCATAAATTCGCGATGGGAATCCCGCTTTAAATAACTCACGTAATTCATCTGTTCCTTTTGGTAAGTCGAGTAACACAATATATTGATCATCTAAATGCGTTACTTCGGATGCATGCATGAGCTGCTCCTTATAGTCTTCTAGAGAAAATTTATTCAATACATCTTCTGAAAAATACACCATTGTTATTTTTTCTTTCGGAAGTTCTGCTAAATTCGCTTCTACATTACGCATACTACGCCAATCAAATAATTGCCACGCCTCTACAGCAATATCTTGTACCATTAATTGTGGCTTCTTAAAATTATTCCATTCATTGATGGATGCCTCTCCTATTACAGATACCTTTGCAACTGGAGAAATTTCTTTCGCATACGCACCAAATCCAAATCCAATCGTGTCTAGTGTTGCTTGTCCATCACGAAGAGCCATTTTCAAATGCGAACCGTCTGATCCAATTGCACGAATACTTTCTAGCTCAGCATCTTTCACTGCAATACGCGGTTTCGGATTTCCAACACCAAACGGTGCTAACTTTTGCATATCCTCAATTGCCGCAAGCGTTACATCCTCCACTTTACAAAAAGCATCAACGGCTGTAATTGGAATGAAGTCTGCTTCTGTTAAAATTGCATCTGCTTGTTCATTTAAACGACGGCGCAATTCCTCCACATCATTCATATGAAGCGTCATTCCCGCCGCCATTGGATGCCCTCCAAAGTGCGGTAATAACTCTCTACAATCTGACAAGTTTGCAAATAAATCAAATCCCGCAATACTACGTGCTGAACCCTTCGCTGTTTCTTTTACAGGATCAATACTTAATACAATTGTTGGGCGATAAAAGCGCTCAACTAATTTAGAAGCAACAATCCCAATTACTCCTGGATTCCAACCCTCTTTTGCAAGCACTAACACTTTATTGTCTTCTGGCGGGAAATGATTTTCAACTTC
This sequence comes from Bacillus sp. SH5-2, assembly GCF_008368905.1. Classification (NCBI taxonomy): domain Bacteria; kingdom Bacillati; phylum Bacillota; class Bacilli; order Caryophanales; family Bacillaceae; genus Bacillus; species Bacillus sp. SH5-2. The sequence goes on along the minus strand of NZ_QOSD01000020.1, from coordinate 2,151 downwards.
AGCGATAGCTTCTTCTGTAATTTGTTTTACAATGTCTTTTCGTAGTTTATTCAGCTCATCAATTTCTTCAGCCAGTTCTTTCGCTTCCTCTGGATCATCTGATAATAAAAGGTGTACAGCTGGCGCTGCATCTTCTAAACGTCCAACCGCGTTAATACGTGGCGCAATTGAGAAGCCAATGCTTTCCTCTGTAATTTCACTTTGCGAAACGTTAGCAACTTTAAACAATGCCTTTAAACCGATATTTTTCGTCATGCGCATATGCTTTAAACCGCGCTTCACTAGCAACCTATTTTCACCATGAAGTGACACTAAATCGGCTACTGTACCAATTACTGCAATTTCTAATAAATGTTCTGGCACACGGCCTAGTAGTGCATGTGCCACTTTAAACGCAACACCTACACCCGCTAAATAGTGAAATGGATACACACCACCATCTAGTTTTGGATGAATAATCGCAAGTGCCTCTGGTAACTCTGGCGGTGGCTCATGGTGATCTGTAATAATAAGATCTATTCCGAGCTCCTTCGCTACCTTTGCTTCATGTACCGCTGCGATACCAGTATCAACAGTAATAATTAATGAGAACCCCGCACTATGTGCCCAACGAAATGCTTCTTCATTCGGTCCATAGCCTTCTGTAAAACGGTTCGGAATGTAAAATTCTACATCTGCACCTAATTCTTGCAGAGCAAGATATAATACCGTCGTACTACTTACTCCGTCCGCATCATAATCACCAAATATTAATATTTGCTCTCCATTTTGAATTGCCTTATTTACACGTTCTACCGTTCGGTCCATTCCTTCTAATAAAAATGGATCATGAAATTCTTGATTTTCTGTATTTAAAAAATCTAAAATCTTATCTTCTGTATCTAGTCCTCTACCGAGGAATAAAGAGATAACAAGAGGTGATAATTGCAATTTACTTGCTAATTCACTCACTCGCTCTTCATTATATTCTTTTTCTTTCCAACGCGTCTTCGGTTGTAACACGAAATCACCCCTTAACCTGTTCATTATACAAGACAGATTAAGGGGTGACAATATAATGCAAACTACGATGCAATATCTGCATACTAAAATGTTAACAATGTTTAATTTGGAGAATACGGATTTATATGTACAAACACATTTTGTACGTTATCTTGTTCCATAAGCGTTTCTTTCACATGCTTTCCAATACTATGACCTTCTTCTACAGTAATGTATGGATCTACAGAAACCTTAATATCAACAATAACATAATGACCATGTTCTCTCGCATATAAAGAACCGATTTTTTTTACGCCATTCACTTGAAGAACTGCTTCTCTAAGCGGAATAACATCCTCTTCGTGAAGAACGTGGTCCAGCGTTGCATGAATTGCCTCCGCTCCAATACTCCACGCCATTTTCACAACAAGAATCGAAACGAATAATCCCGCAATTGGATCAGCATATACAAGCCAATCTAACCCGAGCTTCCCACCGATAATAGCTGCACAAATACCGATTAAAGCTGCAATTGAAGAAAATACATCCGACCGGTGCTCATATGCATTTGCAATAATTGCATCACTATTTACTCTCTTCCCTAATCGGAATTTATATTGAAACATCCCTTCTTTTACTACAATTGAAAGAATAACAGCAAAAATCGTAATTCCTTTCGGTGGCTCTAGTTCTTGTGAAAAAGCTTTTATAGACGAAATCGCGATTTCAATTCCCACAATAAATAATAATACCGCAACAATAATCGCTGAAATCGATTCCGCTTTACCATGACCATACGGATGATCTTCATCGGGCGGCTGCTTTGCTGCTCGCAATCCAAAAAGTACAGCAAGCGAACCAATTACATCTGATGCAGAATGCACAGCATCTGCTAATAGCGCTTTACTGTTCCCGATATAACCAATTACCGCCTTTATAATTGCTAATATAATATTACCAACGATCCCGACAATAGCACCAAACTCGGCCTGTTTAAAACGTTCATCTTTTTCCATAATTAAAATCCCTTCTTTTCTTAACCTATCTTTTTAGTTTAACAAAAACAGCGATAATACCACCACTTTCTTCCATTTTTTCATTTCAAAGTCATTATCTTATTGTATCCACAAACGAAAAAAGAGATGCCTCATTATAATCTGTACCCTTTGT